>CALREW010000007.1 GCA_943356415.1 Candidatus Nomurabacteria bacterium | reverse complement strand
CCCCCCATTTTTCCAAACGAATTCAGAATTTTTGGCGCGCTGGCGCGCACTAATTTTTCGCCGAGGAGGAGGTTCGAAATCAGAAGCAATTTTGACTAATAGTATTTGCTTAATACAAAAAGAATTTTTATCACTATGAATAATAATATGGAAAATAAAAAATTCTTTTTGTATGCTCGCAAGTCAACTGATGTCGAGGACAAGCAAGTTTTAAGTATTGAGGCACAGCTTCAAGAATTGCGAGACTATGCCAAGAGAGAAAATCTGAACATCGCCCTTGAATTTGTGGAAAAACAATCTGCAAAATATATTGGTCGTCCAGTTTTTAATGAAATGATGAAGTGTATTGAAAAGGGCGATGCAGATTCTATCCTCTCTTGGCATCCGGATCGTCTCGCGAGAAATAGTATTGACGGTGGAAAGATAATATACCTCCTCGACACAGGAAAACTTGCGAGCCTGAAATTTCCAACTTTTTGGTGTGATTCCACATCACAAGGTAAGTTCATGCTCAACATGGCTTTCGGACAAAGCAAATACTATGTGGATTCTCTTTCCGAAAATACCAAAAGAGGACTTCGCCAAAAAGTTCGTAATGGAGACTACCCAACGCTTGCTCCTGTCGGCTATATCAACGATTCACGAACAAAAACTGTTGTGGTTGATAGAAAGAAAGCTAAAGTTATCAAGCAAGCGTTTGAGTTCTATGTTAAAGGTGGCAACAGGCTGGAAGATGTCTCAAACTTTTTGGCGAAGCACAATCTATTTTCAAAAACCGGAAAGAGAATCCACAAATCCCGTGCGACTTCCATTCTCTCAAATCCGTTTTATACTGGATTATTTCGCTATGGTGGAGAATTACACGAAGGAAAGTACGAGCCCATCATTTCAAAGAAACTTTTTGATCAGGCGCAGGAAATGCTGAAACTTCGTGGTAAGCCTGACAGGAAGCCCTTAAACGACCCACAACCTTTCTGTGGTCTCATTTCCTGCGCCTCATGCGGAATGATGATAACTGGCGAATACAAGGTTAAGAAACAGAAAAATGGTAACACTCACGAGTATGTCTATTACCACTGCACCAAGAAAAACAAAAATGTAAAATGTAAAGAACCTTGTATTCGGGAAGAAGAGTTAAATCGCCAGTTATCATCCTTAATCAAAAAAGTTTCTTTGCCCAAAGACTGGGCGGAAGAATTAAATCGTCTTGCTCTGCTAGACCACGGAAAATCCGCCCAGTCTTTGACTGCTTGTGTGAAAGAGAAACAAGAAAAGATTTCTTCCATTTCAATTCGATTGGAGCGACTTCTTAATGGATATTTAGACCAAATAATTGACCGAGAAGATTATCGTTTACAAAAAGCAAAGTTGTTATCTGAAAAGAAGTCGCTCGAAGAAGAAATCTACAATCTTTCACACAAGCAAAATGATTGGCTCGAACCTTTCCAAAACTGGCTAGAAGTCGCACAGAATATAGACAAAATTGCTTCTGATTCAGACCTTTTTGCTAAAAAGGTCTGTGCCAAAGAAATCTTTGGCTCGAACCTCCTCCTCGGCGAAAAATTAGTGCGCGCCAGCGCGCCAAAAATTCTGAATTCGTTTGGAAAAATGGGGGGAAATCAGTGGGACGCGCTTCGCGCGTCCCACCTTCTGGCTTTGAAAAAGCCGTTGAGTTCTGTTTTGGTGCCCTCGGGAGGAATCGAACCTCCAATAGCGGCTTAGAAGTCCGCAGTTATATCCATTTAACTACAAGGGCCAAGAAGTACGCGAACTTGAAGGGCTATTGCACTATACGGACTTATCGCCCCGGGTCAACGAACGCTCTACCTTGAGTGCGCGCCGCCTCGTGGAGACGTCCGCGCTCCTCAAGAAGTGAGAGTGCGTTCATAAGACCGGGGCGATCAAGTTTCGACGTGTGCATAATCTGATTTTTATCTCCTGAGGCTTGTGCTCCAAAGAATCCCGTGTACGAAAGGATTGCAAAAGCTCCGAACACTAATACAAGCAGAGAAAACATCAGAAGTGTAATCTTCCAATCTCGCACTGGATGCGCAACAGCAGGTGATTCAAGCGAGCTCTCGCTCCTATGCAGAAGAAGCGTTTGGGCTTTTGTTTTTAGAGTCGAGACAGAGATGTTCATATCTTTTTACGCATCATGACCGATATATTGATGATTGAACTCCAGACCCCTCTATCACTACGTTCGAACGTGACAGTATCGACCGTTGATACATAGGGGATAGTTTCAACGAGTGAAAGTGCTCGCATCACCGTTGCAAATGTTCCTTCGGCCCGCATAGACACTTTGAGCATATCGAGTGGTCCGTCTCTTAAAGCAACAGACACGGCCCCTATCTCAAAGGAAATGCCCGCAGCATTCGCATCTTTTTCTAATGTTTCTATAAGCGCAGCTGCTCCGTCGCTTGCAACTGAAGCCCCTTCAAGCCTGGTTCGTTCTTGCAAGGTATCCGCCAGGAGTTGTCTCGTGGTGCGTGAAGTCGCTTCACGGGAACGCGCATCTCCTAGTCGATGCTCCACTTCGGCAACATATGCGTTTGATCGCGCAGTGGTGACGTACACATACACCGGTGCCGCTGCCGCACTACAAAAGATGAGGGCTGCGAATCCTAAAATAAAATATTCTTGCAAAGGTTTCATGGCTATTGCGGTGGTTCAAACGTCACCGATAGTGAAAAGGTTGCCTTACTACTTTTTGCAAGATCTCCCACAGGTAAGTCAACAGACGCTATTCCTTTCACTGCGTTAAGTGCTCTTTCAAAGGAAAGTAGGTCTTCGCGCATGCTTGCAAGACCCGACAATGAAATTTTCCCGGTCTGTTTGTCATAACTGATCTGTTCGAGTGCTATACCAGCCGGCCGCGCAGAGATAATTAGCGCAATGCGCTCGCCAACTCTCTGCTCAGAGAGAACTGGTGAATAGGCTTCAATGTACGAAGCTGCAGCAGTAAGTGGTGCTTCCATTTCCCTTCCTTTACTGCCCGCGGCATCAATCTCATCGGACTCTGCACGAGCTGCTCGCTCACCTGCGCGAGCATCAAAATAGGCGGTGGATAGTAATGCTGCTGCAACAAGCAGCGCACCTGCTGCTGCCCATAAGAAAAGTGCCGCAAAACGAAGCCAGTAGATGTACCGCGCACGAGCACGTCCTCTTTCGGGAAGAATATTTATCATGTGTTTTGAATACCCTTCCGCAAGGCAAGCCCTGTCACCGTGGCATACCGAAGAGAGTGATTGTGCGGCACCGGAGGAATGTACCCGCTTAAATCGAAAGCGTTTTGCCAAACACGAGCAAGCTCGACGCGGGCCCGCATGGTTTGAGATAGGAATGTTGATAAGCCCCGAACGTTTGCATTTCCACCACAGAGAATAATGGTGTCTATAGGTTCGTGAGCGAGGCCCGCAGCTTCACCATGAGTGTGCCAATAGAGGAAGTGTCGTTGTATTTCATTACGCAGCGACGTAATGATGGGCCCAATAACTTCTGCGGCCCTCCCTCCGACATTCGCGACTCCTTCTTCATTTTTAAGACGTTCAGCCTCTTGTGGTGTTACTCCAAGTTTTTTTATAAGCGCAGTTGTGAGTGCTCCACCTGCAAGTTCAAGCGATGTAGTGAATCGAACAATTCCATGTTGAACCACAGCAATCGCAGTTCGTGTCTCTCCAAAATCAACAATGAGTGCGGCGCCTTTGTGGCCAAGCGGCAGCACCGCGCGAGCGGCAGCTTGCGACTCTATTTCAAAAGACAGAGGCACGTACCCCGCACTTGAGAGTGCCTCATAATATTCCTCGATTGTTGTACGCGGAAACGCCGTCACATTGAGCGCAAGTTCTGTTGGAGTGCTCTCGCCCTCCAACACTTCCCAATCAAACACAACGTCCCCAGGAGGCAGCGGAACATACTCTTCAAGTCGAAATTCGATAGCCTCACGCACCGAAAGGTCCTGCACTCTGGGAGAAGTCATTCGAAACACGTAGCCTTTTTGCTCCGGCAGTGACACATGCACACGAGAAGTACCTATTTCGTCGCGGAGTTCTCTAAGGGCGCCGGCAAGCGCGCTCACATCTTCTATTTCACCGTGGGCAATAACACCTGCGGGCAAATCTTTGTTACCGAATGACTTCAAACGCAGTCGCTTCTCTCCGGAAAGATACAAATATTTGAGTGAATGTTCCGATATCTCTAAGCCCGCAGCGTCCATGGCAAGGAGCTTTGGTATTGGGAAAAAGGAAAGAAGCGGATCCCGCGATTTTCGCGCAAACATCGTTCTCTAAGTATACCCCGTGAGTCAACTCACGTTGAGCCTCTACAAAGAAAGGCCCGGTATATTCACAACATTAAGCGCGTTCAATATGACCAGTGTTCCTCCAAGCAGAATCACTCCTGCAACCCACCCGGCATAGCGATCGGCAATATCAAGCGCTCGGGCACCGTAGCGCTCAAGAAGCCATGCGATGATAAAAATACGCACCGTTCGTCCGACAATATACCCCCCAAGATAGAGCCAAAAATTAATGTGCAGAAAACCCGCAATGAATACGAAGATTTTATCGGGGACAGGTGTTGAAGTGACAAAAGCCATTGTCCAGAAAACGTTGTCGGCAAAGAGCGTTTGAACGTGGGCGATTGACGATTCAAGGTGGTAGAGCTGTATCACAAAGTCCCCCACCCCAACATAGAGCGCCGCACCAAGAAAGTATCCAAAAATACCGCCCGCAATTGACGCAACGGATGCAACCATCGAGAGATAGAACCACCGCGTCGGTTTTGCAAGAAGCATTGCAACCATCAAGGTCTCTGGAACAATCGGTGAAATAGTTGGTTCGAGGAACGCAAGGAATGCGAGCCAGAAAACCGCATGAGGACCGTCAGCCCTATCTTTAAACCACCCCCAGGAGCGGTCTCGTACCGATAGTATTCGATCAAGCATGCGTATTAACGGACGGAGAGACCTGACGGAAAATCTCCATTCGCGCGAAGGAGTGTGAACGAGCCAGTCACGTCATCGCTTGCCGCAAGAATCATGCCGTTGCTCTCTAAGCCGCGAATGACGCGCGGTTCAAGATTCGTCGCAAACGCACATTTTATCCCAACAAGAGTAGTCGGATCTGGAAAGTATGCTGATATACCTGAAACGATTTGGCGCACTTCATCACCAAATCGTACTGAAAGTTTGAGAAGCTTGTCAGCGTTCTCTACTTTTTCTGCTGAAACAATTTCACCGATTCGTATCTCGGCTTTTTTAAATTCATCAATAGATATTTTTCCTTCCATAGCTACTTACGATTGAGTGTTCCTCATTCTATCAAGATATCCTTGCAAAATAAGCGTGGCGGCAGAAGCATCGAGTGGTCCTTGAGGCACTTGTGCGCTTGGAGAGGCTGTGGGGCGCTGTACTCCCTCTGCAGGGCGCGACGCTTGTGCTGAGGTCATAAACTCTGGTTCATACACAACCGCGATCCCTGTCCTCTGTTCAATCGCTTTCTTAAACGCTTCAATATGTTTCATTACTGGGTTTGGTACCCCGCCAAAATCTTTTGATTCTCCGAGAACTGCCGTCCCGACGCTCTCTTGTGTGATGAGCGCGGCAATAGCGCTAATCGCCTCTTCGCCCATGTCGATAATTGAGTGTGGAAACGCCAAGGAACCACTCTCGTCAGAGAGTGAGAGGCCCGTTCTTTTGGTTCCGTAGTCAATACCGAGATAGCGCATGCAAGCCAGTTTACAGTGAACGATGCTCAGTTTACAGTGAGAGCTCGGTGGGGTGGCGGAGTTGGTCTAACGCACCTGTCTTGAAAACAGGAGTCTCTTCACGGGACCGTGAGTTCGAATCTCACCCCCACCGCTTTGTTGGCCGATGGTATACTTTTCTCCATGGCAGAGCATTCTCTTTTGTGGCATGCACCCACCCATGAAGGCACGCCTCGCTCCACTGACTGGTTCTGGGCGCTCGGCATCGTCGCACTCTGTGGCGCAATCCTTGCCGTAATTTTTAGCAATATTCTTTTAGGAATTATTATTCTGCTTGGCGCAGGTATTCTTGCAGCACTCGCGATGCGTCCGCCGCGTGATTGTGAAATAGAACTAAACGATTCAGGGATTCGTATTGATGCCGCCTTGTACCCATACCGCTCGTTAAAATCATACTGGGTGGCCGAAGAAGAAGGACGCGTTCCACACTTGGTGGTCTCCACATCGAGCTTTCTTAATCCACAGCTTGTGTTGCCCATCCCTGAAGAGGCCGGCGCTGAGCGCGTACGGATTCATATGCGCAAACATATAAAAGAGGAGGAGCAATACGAATCATTCTTCTCGCGCATTGGTGAAGTCTTTGGGTTTTAAAAACCCCTACAATCTGCTACATTCACAGGCGACTCCTACTAAAGGAGGGGTTCTCGCTCTCGGCAAAATCTGGAGACCAGATTTTGCGACCGCCCGCTCGAGGAGGAAGTTTAGTGCACCGCTGCTCTCGACAATCTGTCTAATCAACAGATTGCGCGAGCGGCACTCGGGAACATCGAACGCAAGCGTTCGTGTATCCCTCGTTTGCTCTCGTCGTTCAATGGATAGGACATCAGCTTGCGGAGCTGATAATGTAGGTTCGATTCCTACCGAGAGCACTAGAACTAAAAGAAGGCACCTTGTGTGCCTTCTTTTAGTTTTCGGTAGAAATCGAACGGGAGGGGGTCGGGGAACGGAAGTTCCCCGTGGAGGAAGGAGTGGGAAAACCGTGGGTTTCCCAGAAGTTCGAAGCGAAGCGTCCTACCGAGAGCACTAAGGTAAAATACTCGCAATGACCGCAGTTCCGGGAAAGGTACTCCTATGGATATATGCCGTTGTCCCGATTATCGGTGTTGTTATACTTGCTGACCATTTTTTCTTTGACCGCTCGTTACTTGCCGTTCTTCCGAAAAACCCGGAGGAGCTACTTTTCTACGCAATCATATTCAATATTCCACACGTAATCGCAAGTTTCTTAAGTCTTGCTGACGCTGACTACCTTCGCTTCTACGGCAAAAAACTCTACCTTGGCCTTCCTATCCTACTGAGCGCTGCGGCTGTTTTGATATACCTTGCTCCATTAGGAGCACTGATCGCTTACATCGTCTTTACGATGTACCACTTCCGCATGCAACAAGCGGGCACTGCCCTCTTCTTCATTGGGAAACCTCCCCGCCTTTATATGTTGTGGGTGTGGCTCTCCGTTGCCACTGCCTCAATACTGTATGCCGCAGTACGGCATCAAAGTGACATCGCTTCGTACGTCCCAGTACATTCGCTTATCTTGAGCGCAGGCTTTCTCCTTGTCTTGTTCTTTGCCCTTTCATACAAACTTTTCTTTGAAATACCGAGCAGGCCCGGGCGAGCGTATTTTGCGGCGACCGCCAGCTCAATATTTGGAGCGTTTCTCTTTCTTATTTTTGGATATCCATTCTTTGTAATTGTCGCGGGTCGAATAATCCACGACGCCACTGCGATGCTTATCTATGCGATCCAAGCAAAGAATCGAGCCCAAGTAAGCCAGAGCAACGTCCTGTATCGGGTCCTGGGACACGGCAATCTCATATTTGTCTCTTTTCCAATTTTTGCTATAGGTTTTGCCTTTGCACTTCGCTCGCATGTTGGAGCTGGGGCTACATTTTTTATGCTGCTTGGTGTGAGCCACTACTATATAGAAGGGTTTGTTTGGAAGCGTGGCACTATTCACCGAGATCATCTCCCTTTTGCAGTGTGAGTACAGAAAGCTAGAAGGACCGGCGGTGAAGCCGGCCCTTCTGGTTTGAGGGTGTCAGGGCGCGTAGAGCGTCCTATCCAATATGGAACTGATGAGGGCTGCGCGGACCCACATCCCATTGTGCGCCTGCTCGAAGAATCCGGCCCGAGGGTCGTGGTCGACTTCCTCGGGCACGATCTCCCCCACCCGAGGCAGGGGATGCATCAGCATCGCGTGCTCGGGCATGAGCGCGAGCTGCTGCTGCCCGATTATGAAGCGGTCCTTGATCTTGCCGTACAGCTCGGGGGGCATGCGTTCTTTCTGGACACGCGTCCAGTAGACGACATCCGCTTCAGGAAGTGCCGAACGCAGATCATCCGTCTCGGTGAAGCTGATGCCACGTTCGGTGAGTCGCGCGGTCACATCGCTGCCCATTGGAACCTCGAGCGGCGACACGAAGATGATCTTCGCCGGACGATACATCGACAGCATGAGCGCGAGCGAACGCGCCGTGCGGCCGTTCATCAAGTCCCCGCCGATGATGATGGTCAACCCGTCGATACGACCCATCCGCTTCTCGATCGTGTAGACGTCCGTATGCGCCTGCGTCGGATGTTCTCCGCGTCCGGAGCCACCGTTGATGACTGGAACCGCGCTGAACTTCGCAGCCACAGCGGCGCCGTCATCTGCCGGATGACGCAGAACCAGGATGTCGGGTAGGTACCCGTCCATGATTCGGATAGTATCCGGCAGCGATTCCCCCTTTGCAGCGGAGGAGGTCTGGCCGGCGTTCTGGGTCGAGTGCACCTTCATGCCGAGGTGCATAGCGGCTGCGGCGAACGAAGCGATGGTCCGGCTCGACTCCTCGTAGAAGATGTTGAAGAGAATCATCCCCTCGTGCGTCTGGGCAAGGCCCTTGCGGTCCTTCCAGAAACGCTCTTCGTACTCTCGAGCCCGCGTGAAGAGCCGATCGTTCATCGGCACGGTAAAATCGCCAGCCCGCAGCACATGCAATGGCAGAGGCCTGTTCGAAAGATTCATCATGGCGCACGTACTCCCTGTGTGCGTTAACTCCGCAAACATATTAGAACCTCAGTCCCCTGTGTCAATAAAGTAGACTAAGCGAGTTCATTCCCTCTCGTCTTTCAATGGATAGGATACCTCCCTCCGAAGGAGGTGATGCAGGTTCGATTCCTGCCGAGAGGACCGAAATGGAGCGCAGCGAAATGAAGGTCCTCGAGAGCAAGTGCCTGCGCACTTGTGTGCAGGAATCGAAAGGGTTCTCCCCTATTTTTTGGACTGAATTGGCAAAAAAATGGGAAACCCACACTGGTCCTGTAAGGACCGATAAGCGGAGTGGTCCTGCCGAGAGGACATGTTTGACCGACGGACAAAACATGTCCTCGAGAGCAAGTGCTTGCGCATTTGCGTGCATGAATCGAAAGGGTTCTCTCTATTTTTTGGACTGAATTGCCCAAAAAATGGGAAACCCGTACTGGTCCTGTAAGGACCGATAAGCGAAGCGGTCCCGCCGAGAGGACCCGTTTAAAACTCCACCTGCGATGGGATGAGCGTAATGATGACGCTCGCGGTACGACGACCTTTTGATGTGTTGCAGGAAAGTGTATACGTGCTCTGGCTTGTGATCTCACCCGTTGAAACCGAGCCCGTAATACCGGTCGTGTGAACACCCGGCCCATCGATATTGCAGTTAGTTGCTTGCGTTGCGCCCCAATAAAGCATTGCGCTATTGCCTGAGCGTACGCGAAGTGGATTTGCTGAAATAGCCAAACTTGGGTCTGCTACTTTGACGATAATATCGTCGCCACAACCAGCCTGACACTGCAGCGAGTACGTCGTGCTGTCGTTAGGAGTGACCTGGACGCTACCACTTGAGGCGCCACCCGTTGAGAAACCGGAGCCATTTGCTGAGGATGATTGACTGCAGCTCCAGGTGAGCGTCGTTGACTGTCCAAATTGAAGGTCGGTAGATGCGGCGCGGATTGAACAGGTTTCAATTTCAAAACATGAGCCCCCACGAAGCGTATACCCTGGTGGGACTGACGCCTGGAAATTATCAATATTGGGGCACCGATCGCAAGAAGTATTGTACGGATTGTCATCACAATTATTGGCACGGCACGTGGTACCGGAAGCGGTATAGCCAGAAGGAACGGTCGCTTGAAGACCGGCGATGTTCGCACATTGGTCAGTGGGTGCAGACGGCGGATTGGGTCCTGGTCCGCCACCACCCCCGCACTCTCCTGCGGTGTGCGCATACGATGGGCACGATGCGGGAACTACCGAACCGCCAATTTGGCCACTTGGTGAATGTGCCGCAATACCAAGCTCAACCGAGCGCACCGGTGAGGGCGTAACGTAAAGCAAGTACGAGACGACGATTGCAAGTGCGACAAGAAGCAATAGCGTCCCTCGTAAGGCAGCTTTTGGTATAGCTATCCGCATGACTTCATCATACTCCCCAATTGTGCTGTTACGTGTTGCTGTGCACAACGCTTATATTTCCGTTTGAGTTGGAACCAGGGTCACATTTACACTCGCCGTAAGAGTTCCTCCTGGGCTCTGGCACGTAAGGACGTAGGAGCTTCCCGAGGTTATTGCGCCGCTCGATTGTGAACCGCTCGTGCCTGACGCAGAGAAGTTTGGTCCAGCGACCGTACAACTGGTTACTTGAGAAGAGGACCAGGTAATGGTTGATGTTTGTCCTGACTTAACACGCGTAGGACTCGCAACAAGAGAAATAGTCGGATAATTCACTGTGACATTTATGGTATTTGGGGAACAGGCAGCATTACATTGAACAACGTAGCTTGTGCTTGAGGACGGAACCAATTGGACGCTTCCACTAGCAGCTCCTCCTGTAGTGAAATTAAGTCCGGAGGCAGATGTAGATGGCGAAGTGCAGTTCCACGATAGGGTGACTGTCGCTCCACCGTTGATGGTCAGGTTTTGCGAAGCTCCGTTTGCAGTAAATGGACATGTGGTGAGTTGGGTCGTCCCGCAACATACGTCGCAGTCGTACGAGGCTCCGCGCGAGTACGTGCCAGCAGGACACGAAACACCGTTGCCGAGGCACTGATTTCCACCGAGCTGCGAACACGACGCGACACATTGCCCACTCCGGCCACCCCATTGGGGTGAAGGTTGTGTGACCGGATTACAGGTCTCACTACCACCGCACTGTCCAGTGATGTGTGCGTATGAAGGACACGACGCGGGCATAACAGCTCCGCCCTCCTCCCCTGCGGGTGAGTGGAGCGTGAGACTAAGCTCAATAGAAGATAGTGGTGCGCTGTAGTACGAAGCGAACGCACAGAGACCCGTGACAGCCACGAGGAGTGCGAGTTGCTTCATGGTCACTGTTCTAGAGGTCCCCATAGATTTCGTGTGAAAGGCTAATTACATCCACAGCTGTATCAAAGCAATGTTCTTATCTATCGTAGCATGCAGTTCGGAGAGCCCTAGCGTAGCGGCACGTGGATCATTGCCCGGATAGGCCTTGCTCCAATCGGCTTCCGTAAGCAGTCTTGCTGCTTCCCTCGCCTCGCTTAGATCAGTGAGGGCTTCTTCTCGTCTTCCAAGATTAAATCGTGCCATACCGCGCATCATAAGAAGCCAAGGGTTGCCGGGGTTCTGCAAAAGACCGCGAGAGGCTTGGATGTCAGTTTCGTTAAACTTGCCTTGGGAGAAGTAGAGCCAGGCAAGATCGTTGTTTGCAGCCCAGTTATTTGGGTCCCACGCTAAAAAATGTTCAAAATCTTTTTCTGCTGGAGCAAATTCTTTGTTGAACCCATAAATAAGTCCTCGTATGTAATAGGAGGCCATAAACGAGTCCCCATGCAGTGCGATCTGCGTGTTGATCATATCTTTTGCGGATCGAAAATCGCCCCCTAGGAATGCGATCCGCGCGCGCTGGTGCCATGCGTCTTCTACCCTTGGATCGAGGCGGAGGGCGACTCGGTATAGCGTGTCGGCGATTGAGAGGCTATACGGCATTCCGCCTCCAAAAAATGCATTGCCCGAGTGAAGGGCTGCGCGCGCAAGAGGGAGCCTAAAGAAATACCCCCCCACAAGAAGCAGGGCGACCGCTACCAACGTCACGAACGCGGCTTTGCGTATCCTGTGGAAATCCATGTCGATTCATACTACCAAGCATTACGCGGGTCTCACCGCTTGTGAGCTGTGGACGAACATTCGGAAGTGCCCTGAATGCATGTGTATGGCAGACTATGGATGTCCTTGCGCTTTTTAACTTTCTTGCCGTATGTCAATTTCTGCTTTACTTGAAAAAAATAAATTGCGCGTCGCCAAGCGCGTGGCAGAAGCTGAGGAAGACCTCGACCTCTCGCTTTTTTTGAATAAAGAGTCCCTAACTCCCCGCACGATCGCAGAACCGTTCCCGCACGTTGTCATCGATAATATATTCACGCTAGAAACCTATACATCCTTAGAGCAGATTTTTCAGGAAAATTTCAACAAAGGCTTGAGCCAATCCATCACGGAAATGGACAAATTCCACCCGTTCGATATCGAGTACGACGGTTACCTTCTCACGCCACCCCCGCAACATCGCAACAAAACGCCTCTTTCAGTTTTTTACTCTGTGGCCTGGAATATGTTCTTCTCTCGACTATTCAAACAGCCCACCACATTCGAGACTTCACTTGCATTCCATCACCATCCACCAGGAGATTCAACAGGATTCGTTCATCACGATTTCGTCGACAAATATTTTGATATACGCGCGCGGCAACCGAATATGGTTATTCCCTTTGATACTGCGCCTGCACGCGCGATACCGCCGCACTTATTCCTTAGAGAAAAGCGAATTATTTCGATCCTGTTCTATCTTGCTAACCCGCCGTGGCGAAGCGGAGATGGTGGCGAAACGGGCCTCTACACGACTGATCAGACAACGCTCGCCAAGTCGGTTGCGCCCGTAAACAACCGCCTCGTCGCATTCCACACGAGCCCCCGATCGTTCCACGCGTTCCAAAGCAATACACTGCCACGAAACTGTATCGTGCAATGGTTCCACATGCCTGAAGAGTTCCTCTAGCGCACCTCAACAAACGAGGGGGTCTGTGGCTTTTTTTGCCAGTACGAGCGAGAGGCCTACGAGCGCTGCAGTTCCGCCCCACAACAACGCAGGGCCTCCTATCGCAAGGAGTGCCGGTAAAACGCTTGCCGCGACAAACGACGAAAGAACTAGTCCGAAAAAAGCCCCACAGGAAAGACAACCAAGTCCGAGAAAAAAAATGACGGAGGCTCCAATACTTGCTCGGAGTGGTCCAGACAAAGAGCTCCTGCGGGCTGCATATACACCCCCTAAGGCCACATTGAACGCAATGGAGGCAAGAGCTATGTGGAGTGCAACGCTTGCAGGCTCGCTTGTGTATAGATTCTGCAGCCCGAGAAGGAATGCCTCCAGAGCCGTGTCGCTATGACCAGACGCAAGTGACGTGCGTATAAGAATAGCTTCTTGGTAGCTAGCGATCGCGCCAATGCAGCCCATATAGACAGCTCCCCACGATACGAGAAATGCTGGCGCGCAGAGGCCTGCGATCCGCATCCTGAAGGTATTTTTTTGCAACCTCATGGGTCAAGTATACTCAAACAATCGTGTCCTTGAGAGAACTGCCATGAAAAAACTTCTCTTTGTTGGTGCAAGCGGCATGGTGGCGGGGCGTGTGCTCCCTCGCCTCTGTGAAGAGTACGAAATTGTCGGAATATCCAGAAAGAACAAGAACCTGGCGCAGTACTGCAGCACTCACCTGCTCGGAAACCTCCTCACGTCTCATGGGGAGCTGTTTGCCGAAGCGTTCTCCCTCCACTCATATGACGTCGTCGTCTGGAATCCGGTCGCATTCTTCCCTTCCCGGCTCATAGAAGCTCGGCGCGAGACACTCCACACCGAGTTCGATATCGCCGTTGCGCTGCCTCTCTTGTGCATCCAACAGTACCTCGCGCAAGCGGCTCCGGAGTCCAAGCGCTTCGTGGGAGTCTCAAGTCAGTCTGCGTTCGGCGACCGAGCGCCCCGCGCTTCCTACTCAATCGTAAAGCGGGCGCAGATGGACATGCTCCGCACGCTATCGGACGAGTGCCCCGAGATACTTTTTTCCATACTCGCTCCCGCGAGCGTGAGCAACATATCCGACGAGGCACTCTCAGGAGGCTTCAGGGATGCCCTCTCAACAGAGGGCAGCGGCGCGGTCATACGCATCAACGAAGATCTTTGACTATTTCTCTGCAAGTAAAAGTTCGATGGTTGAATCAAGCCGCTGTAGCCGATTGTCTTCGATTCGAGCTCGTTCGACACCATCTTTATATATAACGAAGGTGGGGGTTATCCCGACGTTGCTGGTTCCGGCCTTTGCAACATCATTCGCTATCTCTCCAAAAGAGTCCCCTTCTTCGACACACTGCGCAATTGCCGCAGCGTCCGTGGCGCTGATCTGAGCAAGTACCGCGGCGAGCGTTGACGTTCCTTCGAAAGGGGTCTCGTAGAGTGTGGTTACCAAGTCTCCATACGCTTCTGGGTTACGTTTTGCGGCACAAACCAATAACTGCGCTTTCACAAGTGCGTACGGGTGCAGGTACGTAAGCGGAAGGTAGCGGCGCGCAAACGCGACGTCGGCGTCTTTGTATTTATTCAAAAGGTACGGCTCCCCATTCTTGTGATATGCGCGGCAATAGGGGCACTCAAAATCGAAGTATTCGAGCACTACGACGCGCGCCGTTGTTGTGCCGCTGAAAAACTCATCCGGGCGTGGGGTGGAAAAAGCCCGATATCCATCGATCTCTCGTGCAAGAGTTCCTTTGTTTTCTCGTGTTGTAGCCTTCCCTATTAAAAGAACCCCCACGCTCAACAATAGGATCAGGATCGTCATGGCGCCAAAGAGGCGCCTGCGAGTTACGTCAGGAAGGGGCGCGTGTTTTTGCATGAAATACAAATCCAACTACCGGTCCTTCATTTAGGTCCCGGGCATGGACCATCAGGCGAAGGGCACGGTCCCGGAACATCGGGTCCCGGAACATCGTAAGACCCCTGATAGTACCCTT
>CALREW010000006.1 GCA_943356415.1 Candidatus Nomurabacteria bacterium | reverse complement strand
GCATTTGTCCAAAGCAAATATTTTGTAGATTCTCTTTCCGAAAATACGAAACGCGGACTTCGCCAAAAAGTGAGAATAGGAATATTTCCTAGCCAAGCACCTTTGGGGTATCTCAACGATTCACGTACTAAAACGATTGTAGTGGAAAAGAAAAAATCTAAAATTGTGCGCTTGGCTTTCGAACGATATATCAAAGGTGGTCAGCGACTAGAAGATATCGCAAACTTTTTGGCGAAATCCGGCGTTACAACTCGAACCGGAAAGAGAATCTCCAAAACCAAAGCGTCTTTTATTCTTTCAAATCCATTTTACATCGGTTTGTTTAAGTACGGAGGTGAAATTCACGAGGGTAAACATGAGCCAATCATTTCAAAGAAACTTTTTGATGAAGCACAGGAAATGTTGAAGTTTCGTGGACAGCCCGAGCGTAAACCACAAAATGAACCTCAACCATATTGCGGACTTATTTCCTGTGCTTCATGCGGGATGATGATAACTGGCGAACACAAATTCAAACGGCAGAAAAATGGAAATGTTCACGAGTATACATATTATCGTTGTTCTAAAAAATCTAAAACTATCAAATGTCCCGAATCTGCCGTTAGAGAAAAAGAACTTGACCGCCAGTTATCATCTCTCATTCAAAAAGTTTCTTTGCCTAAAGACTGGGCGGAAGAATTGTTAAAAATGGCAGAAAAAGATTTTAACAATTCTGCCCCGTCTTTGACTGTTAGTGTGAAAGAGAGCGAAACAAAAATATCTGTCATTTCGCAAAAGTTAGAGCGACTTCTTGCGGGATATTTAGACCAAGTTATTGACCAACCAGATTATTGTTTACAAAAATCAAAATTACTTTTGCAAAAGAAGTCGCTCGAAGAAGAAATGACCTCTCTTTCACACAAGCAGAATGATTGGCTCGAACCGATGAAAGAATGGATAAAAGACGCGCAAACACTAGACGGAATCGCACGGGATACTGACCTTTTTGCTAAAAAGGTCAAAGCCAAAGAAATCTTTGGCTCGAACCTCCTCCTTGGCGAAAAAACAGTGCGCGCAAGCGCGCCAAAAATTCTGAATTCGTTTGGGAAAATCGGCGGGAATCCTTGGGACGCGCTTCGCGCGTCCCGCATTTTGGCTTCCAAAAAACCGATGAGTTCCCTAATGGTGCCGGAGAGAGGACTTGAACCTCCAATCCTTGCGGAACACGCTTCTGAAGCGTGCGTGTATACCAATTTCACCACTCCGGCGTAGAGGAACTATAACAATCTAGGGTTTGCGAACAAAGTAACCGAGCCAGGTGGTATTTCGCTCATCTTGTTCGAAGTACGTCGCTTCTCCGACAAGCTCAAATCCTGCCGAAGTGAGATATCGTTCAAACTCTCCCTTCTCATAGAACGCGAAGAAACGAGAAACTCTATCAGACGAGTACGTTTGCTCAATCATCCCCTCTTCCATGCCATTCCGCTCTTTGAGCGAAATAAAGCCAACGCCTCCTGGTTTCAAAATTCTCTCTGCTTCAGCAAGCGCTTTCCCTACTTCTGCTTTTGGAATATGCAGGTAGGAAGCGGCTGCCCAAAATCCATCAAACGAATTATCTTGAAAATCGAGATGGAAAAAATCCATCAGTTTATATACTCCCTCGGGCGCAACTTCTTTTGCAATCTTTAACATTGCCTCGGATGCATCGACGCCGGTGTAGTCAAAACCTTCTCTCGTAAAGATGGCCGCGTCACGTCCTGCTCCACAACCAATATCAATAATTTTCTTTCCAGAAAGTAACGCTCGAAAACGTTCGAGTTCACTGACCCAGAATTGGTAAGAATTTGCCTTGCTGTAATGCTCGGCAATCTTGTCGTATGTCTTTCTGGTTTCTTCTTTGTAGTCGGCCATTTAAACATTCTGGCGAATTCATGCCGAAATGCAAAGTGGTCTATTTTGTGGGGTCACAAGTCAAATTTTGTCGTCACAAAATTCGCTCGCGTTAATTACGCAGGGTCGGTCACGAGTTACTAAGTCTTTTGGCGAATTCACGCCAAAAGCCCAAGCACTCTCGACCCCGGCTCGGCGACCCTATGCTACGCTCAGGTGCCCGCCTGCGCCCTTCGACCCCTAGTGCCCGACGACAAAATAATAGTCACCCGACGCTACGCGTCGTCCTCATTTATTTGGTGCGGGCACTAGGGGTCGAACCTAGGACCTTTCGAGTATCAGTCGAATGCTCTACCAGCTGAGCTATGCCCGCATAAGATAACTGCCCGATACTAACAGATTACCTATCCCCTCTCAACACTTGCGCTCTACGACATCTTCTTCTAGATTCAGGTTAGGGTTAACCAGCAGGGGGAGTATCGTCACGTGTTTTGCCCAGCAACCGGCAATCGCACAGGAGATGGCCCAACACGACGACACCGTTCTCGGCCGCAACCGGCCATCGTAATCGCTGCCGTAAGCGCTAGCGCGCCAGCGATCAGCTCTTTTCACCAAAAAGCGGAACCGACCGCACGTAAGCCGCAGAAAGGCCGCGACTATCGCGAAACGCGAGAGCTGCGCCTTGCACGACTGACGGCCCGAAAGGGCACGAAAGGAGAGTGATTTCCATATCTCTGCAGAGGACGCGTCTGCAGTACCAATATTTCTCGAGCGCCTGCGGGTGCCCAATAAGTCGACCGGCGGGTCGACTTTATTGTTTCTGTATATCTAAATAGCGAACGGGCCGACCTTGAAGGGTCGACCCGTTGCGATAGAAAGCGGTTCCGTTGGGTTAGAGATCCCCGAGTTTTCGGAACCAGTACTCCGCGTGTTCTCGAAACGTGCCGAACATGATCAGGACGATCAGCGCGGACGCGACGAGGGCGACCAGGAAGTTCTTGTACCACGGTGCGAGATAGCCGAGATGGCTCCACGCGCCGAGCATGAGCCCGAAGATGATGGCAACCGCCACCATTCCGAGCCAATTCCTGATCCTCCAACGAGGAGGAACTTCGTTTATGAATGACGACATGGGTGCTACGGCTCCTTTCAAGCCATGTTGAAACACCCTTCCCCGCTTAAAACTATATCATATTTCTGTATAAAAAGCAAGAACGCAAAAGAGACCCATCTTGGGCCGTATTTTGCTGATTAATGAGACAAGCAAGTTGCGAATTAAAGAAAGACACGTCCTTTCTTTCGTTCCGTTCAACCTCGTTGTCGGTGTCCGAGTACCGGGCGCATTTTAGGGATATTGCGCCATTATCCCTCTCACGAGACTTCGCGACGAAGCGCGCAATCTCGTGAGAGATCGACTTATGAGTCCTGCTCACGCGTATTGCGTGTCAGAACGGTTTTCACCTTGATTTATTCCACGAACAGCTTCCGCTACCCGTGCCTTGTTACGACTTACTCCCTGTTACCGAGCTTACCGTGGGCCCCTAACGGGGACTTCGGGCACTCCCGGCTCCCTTGAGTTGACGGGCGGTGAGTACAAGACTTGAGAACGTATTCACCGCGGTATAGCTGACCCGCGATTACTAGCGATTCCGGTTTCATGAGGTCGAGTTGCAGACCTCAATCCAAATTGGGCTACCGTTTATAAGGATTTGCTCAGGGTTACCCCGTCGCGTCCCGTTGTCGGTAGCATTGTATCATGCGTGCAGCCCAGGATATCAGAGGGACATGCTGATCTGGCGTCATCCCCACCTTCCTCTCCCGTGAGGGAGCAGTCTCGCCTGACATATAAAACAGGCAACGAGGGTTGCGTTCGTTACCCCACTGAAGGGAACAACTCAAGCCACGAACTGACGACGACCATGCATCACCTGCCGTGCCGTCTTGCGAAAGACTAGTTTCCTAGCCGGTCGTCACGGTTTCAAACCCTGGTGAGGTTCTTCGTTTACCATCGAATTGAGCCGCATGATCCACCGCTTGTGCAAGTCCCCGTCTATTCCTTTGAGTTTTAGCCTTGCGGCCGTACTACCCAGGCGCCTAACTTATCGCGTTAGCTTCGTCTCTCGGAGGGTCGATACTCCGAAAAACCAGTTAGGATCGTTTAGGGCGTGGACTACTGGGGTATCTAATCCCATTCGCTACCCACGCTTTCGTGTCTCAGCGTCAGGAGTGTACCAGCATATTGCCTTCGCTTTTGGTGTTCCCCATGATATCAACGGATTTCACCCCTACACCATGAGTTCCATATGCCTCTTACATCCTCTAAGTCGTACCGTTTCTTCTGCCTGTCCCGGGTTGAGCCCGGTGGTTTAACAGAAGACTAATACGACCGCCTACACACCCTTTACGCCCAGTGATTCCGGGTAATGCTTGGGGCCTCTGTCTTACCGCTCCTGCTGGCACAGAGTTAGGAGCCCCTTATTCATGGAGTAACGTCAATTACTTCCTCCTCCATAAAAGGTTTTTACGTCCCTAAGGACTTCGTCAACCACGCGGCGTCGCTCCGTCAGGCTTTCGCCCATTGCGGAAGATTCTCGACTGCGGCCACCCGTAGGTGTATGGACCGTGTCTCAGTTCCATCGGTGGGGGTCAGCCTCTCAGCTCCCCTACGCGTCATAGCCTTGGTAAGCCATTACCTTACCAACTAGCTGATGCGACGCAGGCCGATCAAGAAGTGGATTGCTCCTTTACCCCGGAGGGACTATCAGGAATTACCTACCCTTTCGGATAGCTATGCCTGTCTTCTCGGTTCGTACCTACGTGTTACTACCTCGTCTGCCACTGCCCTTGCGGGCCGTTCGACTTGCATGCCTTATCCACGCCGCCAGCATTCACCCTGAGCTAGGATCAAACTCTGAATTAAAAACTGCTTACGCAATCTTCATTAGATGAACGGAACGAAAGAGAAGACATGTCTTGTCTTTCGATTCATCTGTTTACTTATTTCGTATGGACTAGCTCGTACATACGAAATCGAACTTGCTTATTTGTGTGTCTCATTTAGAACCTAGCTCCTAGGCTAGGTTCGGCCCAAATACTTTAGATGCGTATTTGGTCCTATCCAATTGTTAACGTTCGGCTCCTTCCCCTTGGCAATTCCCATTCGCCGGTCTCCTTTTGAGGGAGCCTCAGGTGAATAAAAAACGCCCTGAAAGGCAGTGGGCACAGTATACCCACCTCAAAAGGAGCGTCAAGAGGCCTAAAATAGGCTTATTTTGCGTGGTAGAGTATGCCCATGAAAAGACAGGAAACGGTGGTTATTTCGGTCGGAGGCTCGCTTATTTCCCCGCCCAAAGGTATCGACACCGGGTTCCTTAGATCTCTGAAACGCTTTGTTGAAGCGCACATCAAAAAGGGTTATCGCTTCGTCATTATCACGGGTGGAGGTGCGACCTCACGCAGCTACCAAGCAGCCGGACGCAAGGTGGGGGATCTTGCCAGCGAAGATCTCGACTGGCTTGGGGTGCATTCAACCCGTCTCAACGGCCATCTACTTCGCAGCATTTTTCGCGCGATTGCGGCTCCTGCGTTAGTGAAAAGTTTTTCTACTCCCCTACCAGATACTCCTGTTGTTATTGCTGCCGGAGTTTCTCCAGGCTGGAGCACCGACTACGTTGCGGTGCGCATGGCAAAGAAGGCAAAAGCAAAGCGTCTCATTAATCTCTCTGACATCGACTTCGTCTACACTGCCGACCCAAAGAAAAATAAAAAGGCAGTGCCAATAAGAGATACGACGTGGCCAACATTCCGCAAACTGATACCAACAAAGTGGGACCCGGGCGCTCACACCCCCTTTGATCCCGTCGCTTCCAAAGAAGCCGCTCGCTTGAAACTTGAAGTTGCGATGATTCGCGGTACTGCATTTAAGGAGCTTTCAAACTACCTCGCAGGAAAGCCATTCAAAGGGACGCTCATTTCATAAACGAGAACCGGGCCGCAGAAGCGGCCCGGCATCTCATCCAAGGCGGATGATATTGGTGTTGAAGAAGTAGGCCGAAGCGTACCCCAGCGCACCAATGTACTTCTCGATTTGCGCGCGCAGTTGCGGTTGTACCTGCGGGTAGTCGAGCATCGCACTCCAAAACGTGCGGAGCTCCTCAATATCGCAGGTGTAGTTGATCTTCTGCCGGGACAGCTTGCAGTCGACCCCGATGCGTTTGAGCTTCCACCGAAGCTCGAGATCCCGCTCGGGGATGACTCGCGCGAGCTCGGCATTGAAATCCTGGAGTTGCCCGCCACGTCCTACAACGGTGGCGTAGTCAACACCAAGGACCATCCAGGCTTCGTGGCGCTTTCCTCTTCCGAAGTTAAGGAAGGCCATGCCGCAGGCAATTGCGATGCCTAAGGGGATTCCCCACTCACATACCTCTCTCACGATTTTCTTCTCCGTGGTTGCGTGGTGGGGTTACGATGCCTGAAGTGCCAGCATTGCTTGCGCCTTCGCCTCCCCCCGCTTGCAGACAAGCGCGTAAGATTCGAGGAGATGCAGGTGGGACTCGAGTTGACGCCTGGACCAGACGTCGGTCTCGTCCACCATGCGCCGCCAAACCCGAGCGACCGCCTCAATCTGCGGCGGTGTGGGGTGGAGACGAATCCAGGTGAGTTCAGCGTAGCCGAACACCCGCCTGACCTCGTCCTGAAAGTCTTCCCGAATGCCGTTTTCTTCGAGCCTCATCAGCTGATGAAGCTCGTTGAGGCTTTCGAATGCCCCGAGGTACATACGCAGGTGGTTGAACGCAACGCGGTAGCGCATACGGCGGTCCTCCGCCTCAAGCGCGGCGAGCACAAACAACATGCCCACCAAAATGAACGTCGTCATGTTGGTTTCCCTTCCCGAATGGTTTTCCCATTTGGGTTATAGCAGAGACGCACCCGAGCTGTCTACCTCGCCTGCTTCGCGCTAAAACGTTCCCAAGTAACAAGGAGGGGTGATGCCAAGAATATCGAGGAGTAGGTACCGGCGATCATACCGACAATAAGAGTCAGCGAGAAATCCTTAGTCGAAACTGGCCCGACGAAGTAGAGGGCAACAAGCACGATGATGACGGTGAGCGACGTATTTATTGAACGAGCGATGGTCTGCGTGATGCTGCGCCCAACAACTGATTCGAAGTCTTCACGCGCTCCCTTGTCGTTATTTACCTTAAGGTTTTCGCGAACGCGGTCAAAAACGACAATGGTGTCGTTTATTGAGATACCCAAAATCGTGAGGAGACCCACAATAAAGAGCGAGTCTACTTCAGCCCCATGGGTGTACCCGAGGAGGGCAAAAAGACCAACAGGAAGTGCGATGTCATGAACCAGCGTGATAATAGCGATTGCACCATATTTCCACGACTGTACCGGGGCAGATACTTTGCGGAATGCGAATGCGATGTAGGCAATGATAGCGAGGAGGACAAGCGTAATGGCAACCCACGCTTTGGAACGAAGCTCGTGGCCAATGGTCGGACCTATCGAGGTAAAGCGCTCAGTCTTTACTACCTTTACTCCAAGCGTGAGGCTCTGGAGAAGTGCTTGTTTTTCCGCATCGTTGATGTCGCGCGTGCGCAATAAATATCCTTCGTCTCCTGTTGCTTGTACATGGACAGTGCCCAAATTGAGGCCCGCGACTGCCGCTTCGATTGCCTCAACCGATGGACGCCCCTCCGGGTACGAAATCTCAAGCAGCGAACCTCCGGTAAGATCAACGCCCCCGCGTAGTCCAAAAACCAACGTCGCAACAATCGAAAAGACGACGAGCGCCGCTGGGATAAGGTAGAACCATTTTCGATGCGTAATGATATACATATGCGTTTACTGTGAAAGTCCGGTACCCATAAGGAATCGCGAGAAAGGACTCTCCCCTTTCATACCAAGCGCAAGCAAGAAGGTGCGCGACACGGTAATAGCTGAAACCATTGAGACAAGGACGCCAAGTACGAATACGAGCGCAAATCCTTGTACCAACGACGTGCCGAACCAAAAGAGAATGACGCCTGCGATAATGTGCGCAACGTTACTATCGAAGATAGATGTCCACGCACGGGCAAAGCCTTCGCGTATGGCATCGTTCGGCTTCTTGCCTGAGCGTAATTCTTCTTTCATGCGCTCGAAGATGAGAACGTTGGCGTCCACCGCAAGACCAATAGAGAGAATGAAGCCCGCAATACCAGCAGCAGTAAGGGTGACCGGAATAAGTTTGAAGAATGCAAGCATAAGTGCCACATAGGTACCGAGCGCAAGTACCGCAACAAGTCCTGGCAAGCGATACCAAATAAGCATAAAGAGTGCGACGACTCCGAGACCGATAAGACCTGCGAGAAGACCCGCCTGAAGCGCCTTCTCGCCGAGGGTCGCTCCGACCGACTGTGTCGATTCAAGCTCAATCGGAAGTGGTAGCGCGCCGAAGTTTAGATTTTTTGCGAGCGCTTTTGCTTCATCTGCAGTAAACGCACCAGAAATAATGGCGGTCCCGCCCGTGATGCGCTCACGGATAATCGGCGTAGACACGATCTCTCCATCAAGGAAGATACTCATGTAGCGACCAGTGTTTTGGCCGGTGAGATTTTCAAACAGGGCAGCTCCTTCAGAATCAAAATCCACACGCACCGTCGGTTCCCCTGCAAGCACTTGTCCGGCGCCTCCTTGGGTGAACTCAACCGCAGCGCGCTTAAGATTTTTACCGGTAAGACCTGGTGCTTCAAACGCATCGAGATTTGGCTTACCGTCGGCGGTGCGGATCTGTGCTTCCATGCCCGTTTTTACAAGACGGAATTCAAGAAGCGGTGTCTCACCTATCATCTTTACCGCTTGAGACACATCGGTAACACCAGGGAGCTCAACAATAAGGCGATAATCTCCGTTACCGAACACTCCTCCGCGGTCAACCTGCACTAATGGTTCCGCAACACCAAAAAGGTTCACACGACGCTCAATCACATCGCGAAGTGTGTCGAGTGCTTCAGGTACATTCGTTCCCTCTCCAAGGCTTGCGGTATCGGCTTTGTAAACCAAATGGCTGCCCGGGCGAAGATCTAACCCTAGTTTAAAAACGAAACGACCCCCCTTGGCTCCCGAGAGAGGTTCAGTCGAGTAGACGAAATAGCCCACCGCGATCGAGAAGGCAATAAGGGCGACCGCGACAATACGTATCTTTAGCATCGCTCGGGAGTATACCCCGTGAGATATGGCTTTCCAAGCTACCCGTTTTTAGGTCGCCGTTACCTCACGGGGTATAGCGTATAGCCTTACTGGCTTCCAGCTTTGGCCTTTTGAGCCAAAAGTAGAAGGTTTCTGAATATCATCGCGACTGCCACCGGACCTATGCCCCCTGGAACCGGGGTAAATAATGAAGCCTTATCTGCAACAGCTGGATCGGCATCTCCCGCGAGCTTTCCTGACGACTCGCTCGTTCCTGCATCAAGAACCACGACACCCTCCTTCACCATCTTGGGGGTTAAAAGCCCTGGATGCCCTGCACCGAGGACAACAATGTCTGCTTCTTTTGTCTGAGCCTCCACATCGTCACCCTCTTCAACAACCACGACCGCGGCACCAACCGATGCAAGCCAGGAGGCGGCAGGCTTCCCAACAAGATTCCCCTGTCCGACCACGACGGCAGTTTTACCCTTTGGATCAACTCCATTCTCAAGAAGAATAATTTCAAACGCTGCAATCACTGGGGAAAGCATGATTCGTTCACTACCAAGCCCATCAACATCTTTGCTCGGTGGTATTGCCGCAAGTAATGCTTGAACTCCAACAGAGCCTGAAAAAGGGAGTTGCACAATGACCCCATCAGTCTCGAGGCAGAGTTCATGAGCAGCAGCAATGGCTTCTTCAGTGGTTACCTCAGCAGAAAGCTCTCGCTTTACAACTTCAACACCGAGCTCTGATGCGCGCTTCTCTTTTATCGCAATAAACTTCTGCGTTGCAAAATCTGGCGCAACAAAAAGTACCCCGAGTTTAAGTGGTCGTCCCAACGCAGTTATTCCCGAACCTACCTCACGCAAGATGTCGGCAGCTATCTTTTTTCCATCAACAATCATGCAGATTTATGACGTCGCTTCCCTTCAGGCACGTGATCTTCGTATCGTCCGTCAGTGTAGAAAAATGCTTCGTACGGCACCGAGCGATATTGATACCCATACTCGCGAGTGAGTTTCTCTCCTGTGACCGCGATGGGGTATGAGTATCCTTTCCAGCTACCTCGACTTGTAGGTACCCGGCCACGGCTGAGGTGCCACATAACAAAGAACGCAAAACGAATGAGATACGGGTTCATGCGTATCGTCCGCTTCCCTACTGCACGAGCCATGTCAGACCCGCGCACAACATCTCCTGGCGGACAAATATTGAATGCATCGTATTGTCGCTTTAGAGGTGAGAGTGCGAGAAGTTCAACAATGTCGACGACATCATCTTCGTGAATAAACTGGCGGCACCATTTTTTTGTTACCGGCACAAAAGAAACCATCATGGAAACAACCCGGTGGATAAGGCTTTCTCGCAGTTGTCCGGAGAGCGCCGCTTGGAGGCCGAAGCGGATGCGCATAAACCTGCCACGAGGCCCTGTAATAGCCGCTGGTCGAACTACCGCCACTTCTACCGCAGTTCCTTTCACTTTTGCTGCAGCGTACTTCTCCTCTAAATGAGACTCGACGACTCGTTTCTCCTCTGCGTAGAGATAGTCGCTTTCGCGAAACGGCTCTTCTTCAGTGAAGCGATGTTCTATCTCATTTGTTGGGTACGAACCGTAGGAAGCTACGGTGGAGAAATATATGAGCCGTTTTACTGAAGCTTCGGAGAAAACGAAGTCGAACACACGGTCAGACCCCTCCACGTTCCATTTCCATTGCTCTTTTTGGTTGCCGTACATCTCTCGTATCTGCCACGCCGCATGAATCACCACATCAGGCTGATACTGGCGTACCTTCTCTTCCCATGCATCAGCGGTATTCGTCGACAGGTACGTGAGCTTCTCTACGCCCGCGATGAAGTCGGCCAGAGGCTCCTTGTCGAGCCCAACGATACGCAGAACATCCTCGCGCGCAGCCAATTTATGGACGAGCATCGCGCCCACATATCCAGCCGCTCCAGTAATTAAAATCGTGTGCTTCATACGTATTAGTAACTCTACCAAGAGCTCACACGAAACAGCATTCGCTTCACTGTTTTAAGCGCGATGGTGACATCAAGCATAAACGAGCGATTCTTTATGTAGTAAAAGTCATACGCCAGGCGCATTTTTGTCTCCTCAATAGATTGAGGGCTGATATGTCCCTGTTCGTATTGCTGGTTTATCTGAGCCCATCCAGTGATACCTGGCTTTACCACATAGCGTACGTTGTAGTACGGAATGGCTTCGGCGAGTCGCAACCCCAATCCTTCGATGTCGTTGCGAGGGCCAATAAGTGAGAGGTCTCCTTGCAAAATATTGAGAAATTGGGGAAATTCGTCGAGCGATGTCTTGCGCAAGAAACTCCCCACGCGTGTTACGCGATTTTTATCCTCCCCCACCCACGCGCTTGAAGCTGCATCGTTGTGGGTCATACTACGAAACTTGTATGCCTTCATACGCGTTCCATAACGCCCGATGCGCTCTTGAGCGATGAAAAGTGGCCCCGCCCCTTCAAAGCGCGTTGCCGCCCAAACAAATGGAATCGCCACAATCGTCACCAGACCCATGAGTAGTCCTCCAACAATGTCACCGAGCCGGCGTGCCACTGCATAAAATCCGCTCGCGGGATAAGAAATATTTTTCAGAAACCATTCGTATCGAAGGAGCGAGAGTGGCACACGGTCAAACACTTCTTCGTAGAGCTGGTAGAGATTGGCTAATTGGTATTCTCGACGAACAAGCGCCAAATCGTAGATATATGGCAAAAGTGGCCTCGTCGCATCGTCTTCAACATCAACAACAATCACGGAAATCTTTTTTTCTTTCAATGCAGCAACGAATTGTGGAATCGAATCTACCGAAAGAACTCCCGGCTTGTAGACCGCGCGAAATTCAAGGCGATACCGCGGGTTGTCATTCACCTCGCGCACGAGCTCATCTACTTCAAGACCCTCTCCAATAAGCGCAGCCCCTTCTCGACTCTCACGTCGAGTAAGACGCGGGTACATCTGGAGACGCCAAAAGAAAATGCATCCGAGTGAAACAATGAGGTAAATGGCGAGATTCGTTTTTGGCGTGATGCCAAGCTCCGGTACGGTAAAGAAAAAGAGTGCCGCGAGGACAATATTGAAAAGTTGTATGCGGAAAAGGACATTGGGCAATTTGCTCTTAAAGAGAATGGCTCGCTTCTCGTAAAGGCCTGCCATGTAAAAAACCAACACCCACAACGCAAAGAGAAATGTGAACGGCCCAACATGGCTTAATACGAGCTTGCTGTCTGGAAGCGTTTGGTAGCGCACCAAAAGGGTCAACCAGAGCGCTATGAAAAAAGCGGCGATATCGCCGATAAAGAGGAGAATAAGGGCCTTCCTGCCACCTGAAAGCATTGTGATAAGGTTACACCATATAACCGGCTTTACCAGGCGCAGGTTTCCTCCCTCTATGAAGGAAAAAGTCTTATATATCATCACTAAAGGCAACTGGGGCGGTGCCCAAAAATACGTCTTTGCGATGGCGGTGGCTTCACAAAAAGCTGGCTTTGAGCCGGTGGTTGCTATCGGAGGGGACCAAAATAGTCTCTTGAATAAACGACTTGCTGAGGTCTCAATCCGAACGGTAGTTCTGCCGTCGATTGAAAATACCGCATCTATCCGTTCATTACGTGTAGCCGAGCGTGCGTTAAGAGATCTTTTCAAAAAAGAACGCCCCTCTATCGTTCATCTCAATAGCTCGTTAGTTGGGATAGCTGGAGCGCTTGCAGCGCGCAGCGTTAACGTGCCGCGTATTATTTTTACGGCACATGGTTGGGCATTTAACGAGGAACGTCCCCGACTCCAAAGGCTGATTATATTTTTTCTCCATTACCTTACGGTGTTTCTTTCTCACACCACTATTTGTGTTTCTGACGCGATACGGCGAGATGTGGCACATATGCCATTCATACGTAGAAAACTTGTGGTTATCAGGCACGGTATTGTTGCGCCTGACTTTAAAACTAAGGAAGCAGCACGTAACGCTCTTTTGCCGGGAAAACAGAATGCTTTTTGGTTTGGCATGCTCGGAGAGTTGCATCCAACAAAAGGTGTCTTTGAAGCGGTAGAGGCATTCAGTCAAATCGCTACAGATTTGCCCGATGCGCTGCTCGTCATTATGGGTGAAGGTCATGCACGCAGTGAGCTCGAGCGTTTTATAGAAACATGCGGCGTAGAAGGACGCGTCATTCTCCTTGGCCACGTTGTGGAGGGTTCTACCTACCTTCCGGCATATGACATATTCCTCTTCCCTTCCCGCACTGAAGCGCTCGGTTACGCGGCTATTGAAGCGGGTTTTGCAGGTCTTCCCGTCGTTGGAACCAATGTTGGTGGCATACCAGAAGTCATACAAAATGGAACGACCGGTATTCTTGTTCCACGTAAAGATGTCGGGGCACTTGCAGAGGCTATGCAAATACTTTCAAAAGATGCGGTATTGAGACGCCGGCTCGGCGAAGCACTCAAAACTTCCGTCACTACTCGTTTTTTGGAAGGTCCGGCGCTTCAAGCCACACTCGCTACTTACCGATCGTAGGCGTGCGACAGTTCCTGCCCATAGGCTTCGCGATGCGTTGCGCGTGCATATCGCTGCATTCCAACGGCAATGCCTAAACCTAAAAATTCAGCGACAAGATGAGAGCCTCCGTAACTCATAAACGGGAGTGTTGTTCCAGTCACTGGCAAGAGTCCTACATTAATACCAATGTGCACAATAAAATGACTGATGACGTACATGGCTATACCAAGTGTGAAAAGCGTTTCAAAATTGGTTGCACCACGACTTGCCATGCGCGTTAGCGAAAGGACCAGCGCCAGAAAAAGCCCGAGCAAGATAAGTACTCCCAAAAAACCCCACTCCTCAGCAAACGCAGCGAAAATAAAGTCGGTTTGATACTCAGGCAGGAATCTGAGCTTACTTTGTGTCCCGTATCCAATGCCCTTTCCTAAAAGCCCTCCCGACCCTACGGCGATTGTTGATTGATAGGCGTTGTAGCCAGCACCATGAATATCTGCGAGCGGATTAAGGAAGGTGCGAATGCGCTCTTTCTGATAGTCTTGAAACCCAAAAAACCAAAGCCCTGAAAAAGCGACGAGGCCTACGGCGGCAACCGCCCCGAGGTGTTTCAGCGATATGCCTGAGACCAGCACCATGCCGAGCCAAACAAAAAAGATGATGACCGCAGAACCGAAATCTGGTTGAACCGCAACGAGCAAGAAGAGTATGAGCGCGTAGACGCCTGAAACGAGGATGTGCCTGAAGTGCGCGATTTCTACGTGTCGGCGCGAGAAGTACTTTGCGAGAAGAATAATGAGTGCAATCTTTGCGAGATCGACTGGCTGAAAAGCTGCGAACCCCAAGTTAAACCAACTCTGGGCTCCTTTAAATACCGAGCCCGTCACAAAAAGTGCCGTAAGAAGCGTGCATAATCCTACGTATATAGAAACAACGACGCCCGTGCGACGTAAAAATCGCCAATCTATTATTGAGGCAACGATAAAGACCGCTAGGGCAACCGATATCCAGATGACCTGCTTTTCAAAAAGAGGACTGTCTCCCGTGAATGAATTCATGGTCACGAGACCAAGAATCGAAATGGCAAATGCTGAAAAAAGAAGTACCCAATCGAGATGACGGAAGCTTGCGGCAAATCGCTCCATACCGCCGTAGTGTACCCCGTTAGAAGGTCCGTGTGCATGCGGAGGCAGATAGGTAACTCCGAGCGGCAAAATATATGCCCTTTCTAACGGGGTGTACCCCACGCCACGGAGTCTCTCTACGGCGTAGGTAACGCTATGACTTGAGCCTCAACAATAGGTGCCAAGAATGGCATCGGCCACGTAAAGACAACTTGCACGGTTTGCCCTTTGCCGATACGCGGCACAAGACTCATCGAAGCAGCTTGCGCAGTCCCCTGCTCATCGTAGAGCAATGCTGTCACGGGTACTCGTTCAAGATCGTGAGTGGAAGCATTTCTAATTTCGACAGAAAGTTTACGCGCTGCCTCATCAAGTTGTTGTTTTGCATACTCAACTTTTGGCGCCTCGCCAATCTCCCACATTGGAGCATCTTGGAATTCAAAAAACGCACGTGTCGGCTTGCGGTTCCCTGTTGAAATTGACGTTTCAATAACGGGGACAAACCGCGTTGGGGCAATAGTTGCAGCACCCATACGTTCTGCAATAAGAACATTGTTTTCATCAAACAATCGAAATATATACCGCACGTTGCGTGCGAACGTTGCGCCGTTGCGGTTCTCAATATACGCAGCAACATTATAAACACCTGGCGCTACCTCAAAACTCCGTGCCCACAATAAGACGGGGGCTTGCGCATCGCCCTGACAAACGCGGGCACAAGAACCCCCGCAGTCGATCGCCTTTTCATCTCCATTTTTCTTTCCATCCATGCACGTCGCAGGACGGCTCAACACGGCATAGGAGATAGCTCCTGCTACCGCAAAAATAATGAGAAGCGAGGTTCCAATGTAGAGCGTTTTTCGACGGCCTGCCCAGGACATGTGCGTATCGTAGCATGAAACGAAAAGCCCTTTCCCGGGCGAGGAAAGAGCCAATACGAAGGGTGTGTAGTGTAAAAATAGTTTGGGTGACCTTGCGAAGCCCGAAAGCCTGCAAGGCCACCCATGGTGGGCATTTCCAGTGCGACTATGTCCTTCCTCCCTAAACTCGTGGCCATGCGTGAGGCGCTGCGAGCAGACTGGACTATAGCGAAGAATGCGCTGGAGCGCCCACACGTATCTACTAATCAAACCCTCCGAACTGGCGGCTACCTACTCTTCCGAGAAATTAATCTCAGTACCATCGGCGCTAACGGTCTTAACTTCCGTGTTCGGAATGAGAACGGGTGTTGCCCCGTCGCCGAGCCACCAGATCGGAATGTTCGATACAAATTACATGTTTGGTACAACAAATACACCACAAATCAGTGCGATCCTCGAGCACTCTGTGCGAGAGCTTCGACCAATTAGTACTCCTCGGCTAAGCACGTTACCGTGCGTACACCTAGAGCCTATCAACCTAGTAATCTCCTAGGGGTCTCAATGATTTCTAATCTTAGAGACGGCTTCGCGCTTAGATGCTTTCAGCGCTTATCCGTTCCGAACTTAGCTACGCTGCGTTGCCCTTGGCAGGACAGCAGCCACACCAGTGGTTCGTCCACTCCGGTCCTCTCGTACTAGGAGCAGTTCTCTTCAAAAATCGACGCCTGCAGTAGATAGGAGACCAACCTGTCTCACGACGGTCTGAACCCAGCTCACGTACCTTTTTAATTGGCGAACAGCCAAACCCTTGGGACCTTCTCCAGCCCCAGGATAAGGTGAGCCGACATCGCTGTCGGTATTTGTCTTCTGTTACCAGAAGGATCGGACTATATCTTCATCCTTTCTTCAATTTGAAAGGAGATGGCGTCTTAGCCGCACATTTACTTCATGTGCGACTCCGGTCTCTCGTACGAGTCCAAGTCTCTACAGGGTCACAATGCAACAATTCTCCAGCATGAATTGAATTGGTAGTTGCGTTGGACTTCCCACGGTATTGTCCATGCTTAAAAAGCACGGAGTCCACCGTTATAAGCCATTTTTTAGAGCCCACACGTCGACGGGTTCATTGGTCGTCGCGTGTGAGCCGGCTAATACATTTACATGTATGGCACCCCGAATTAAGGTGCCGAACTCCGCCGTCGCTCTGGACGCTTAGGCGGAACTAGCCTGTTATCCCCAGAGTAGCTTTTGTCAGATGAGCTCCCACCGCATCTAATGCGGATGGTCGGATCACTATGCTCTGCTTTCGCACCTGCTCGGCATTCACGCCTCGCAGTCAAGCCCTCTTATACCATTACGCTATCGGCACGGTTTCCATTCGCGCCTAGAGGACCTTAATAGACCCCTCCGTTACTTTTTAGGAGGGTAGCGCCCCACTAAAACTGCCCGCCAGATACGGTCCCTCCACGTTTTTGCCGTAGAGGTTAGTGCATACATTCTCACAGAGTGGTATTTCACTGTTGAGTAGAGCGCAGCCAAAACCGCGCACATCAAACCTCTCCCACCTATGCTACGCAGTAAGAACGTAGGCACAATATCAAGTTGCAGTAAAGCTTCTGGGGTCTTTTCGTCTAACTGCAGGTAACCGGCATCTTCACCGGTACTGTATTTTCACCGAGCTGTTCCCCGAGACAGTTCTCCAGTCGTTACACCATTCGTGCGCGTCGGAACTTACCCGACAAGGAATTTCGCTCATCTATTCCTCAAGATGGACTATATCTTCATCCCAATATGAATTCCTCCATACCAGGCGCACGGCGTATAGTCTCTTCGTGCCGTGTGGACTCTCTCCGCGTTGCCGCGAAGCAGGTAGCTTTGTTTTGAATGTGTAGATTCGGTTCCTCTTTACCCACATCTGATAATCGTCCCAGTCCGTCCTTCACTCGAAATAAATCAAGTGAAGGACCTTAGGACGATTATAGTTATCGCCGACATTGACCAGGGCTTATACAGTCCAGCACTACAGATTGCTCCATAGCACCCCCCGTACTTGACCTTCTGGCATTGGTCAGGTGTCACCCCCTATACATCCTCTTACGAGTTCGCAGGGAGCTGTGTTTTTGGTAAACAGTCGCCAGAGATACTTTCGCTGCGGCCCCAATAAATTGGGGCAGGCCTTATTCCGAAGTTACGGCCGCTTTTTTGCCGAGTTCCTTGGGGAACACTCACTCGTTCGTCTTGGTCTACTCGACCTGATCACCTGTGTCGGTTTGCGGTACGGT
>CALREW010000005.1:7553-25592 GCA_943356415.1 Candidatus Nomurabacteria bacterium | reverse complement strand
CTATCTAAGTGGTTATCTTGTTTTGAGAATATGAGCGCACCTTTTATTTTCCGGGTGCGGGTGCGGGTGCGCATGGAGAGGGACTCGGGCAAGCGCCGTACGAACCGTTGGGATCGCCAACCGGCACACCATCTTCCGGAGGTGAGTATGAGCCCTGATAATACGACTGGGAATAGGGAAAGTCTGCTTCTGCTTTTTCAACTGAAAGCAATCCGTTGAGATCAGCCTGCGAAAAAACATTCTTACTGGAACTTGAAGAGGAGGGCTGAAATACCCCTTGGAAGAACGAAATCAGACCGAGGCTCAAGAGACCCACCAAGAGGAGCATCCTTCGTTGTAATTTTTTTGCCATAGAGTAGCGGGGACTAATTTATTCAGTGAACAAGGACGTCTGCCCCTTCGACTGGCAAGTTCTTGGTCTGCCAATTCTCTATACCGCCCTCAATCCGGAATACGTTCCTGAAACCGTAATGCTGTAGGTAGCTGAAGCCAACCCCTGAGGCAATGCCGCCTGAGCATATAAGGATGATGGTCTTGTCGGCATCATTGCGAGGAAGGTTATGACGCTCGGTGTAAAGCGTGTGGAGGGGTTGGAGCTTGGAGCCTTTTGCGTGGAGTTTGTTGTAGGCGTCACTGGAGCGCACATCAAGGAAAATAAACTTGCTTGGATCTTTTTGATATTCGGCGTAAAACGCGGCGGGGTCGATGTCGGCTACGGTCGGTTCCACTATAGGAGCGTAGCGAATAGCGGGTACCGTGTAGAAAACGGCGCCAACAACAACGGCAACAAAGACGTATGAGAATGCTAGGAGTAACTTAAGCGACGGCGTCCAGGACATACGCATCATAGTAGCACGCGACCGTGGGTGACTCGCTGTTATTCCACACTATTTATCAAAAATTGACCCTTTAGACTAAACCTGCTATAATACAACTAGGGTCACAGGGTACGTCGTACCCGCCCTGTCGCAAGGGAGCGGACAATAATGACGAGCAACCCGAGGCCAGCGATCGCTGCTCTTCTGGCAGGGGTCCTGGCACTGGTGCCACTGGCGAACATCGCCGTGGCGCAGACTGCAACGATCAGCACCACGCCGCAGTTCCAGACGTGCGGCGACGTGCACGCCAGCATGTGCATGGTGTACTGCCGTGACAATCGCAACAACGCCGACGCTTGCCTCGAGGACTGCCGCACGCGCCTCGAGCAGTGCCTCGGCACGACCCACGGTGGCGTCACCGGCGCCTACTACTGGGGCAACTTCAAGAAGTTCTCCGGGCTGCGTCCGGAGGTCAAACCGGACCAGAAGCAGGTGCTCAAGAAGTAACAACCGAGTGCGTGGGCGATGGGCGGTGGGGTATACCCCGCCGCCTTCTCCGTTATGTACTTCTCCTTTTTCTTTGTTGCACGAAAAGTGCTCCCGCTGCGAAGAAAAGATATGCCGCACTTATATATATGATCCACTCTCCGTGGCGAGCAAAGAATGTTTTGTGTTCGTTGGACTGAACCGAAACAACGTCGAGTCGTAGGTTCTCTTGTGGCTCAATGCGCTCGACTATCTCCCCTTGGTTCGATATGACCAGCGAATCGGTCCCATTGCCCGCTAGCACCAAGTAGCGATCAAGCTCAGCAGCACGCGTCTGCGCTGCAACTTCAGTCTGATATGCCAGCGTTCGCGAATTATGGAATACCGCTTGGGACGCAACGTTTGTAAGCACCGTCGCATTCTTTTTTACAAGATCACGGTACAGATACGGAGAGACAATTTCCGAGCACAAGAGGCCTCCGATAATGACGCTCTCTTTCAAAACCACCGGGCGCACAGTCGAACCTGCGACTGCATGTACGCGCACTGCGTTATTCGAGAGGAATTTTTCTGCGCCAAAGAGTTTTGCAAAGAATAACTCAAACGACATGAGGTATTCTCCCTGCGGCATAAGGAATATCTTTTGATACGCCTCAACTCGACCGTCCGGTGTGTAAAAGTAGAGATTGTGCGCGCCGTTTCGAGGCGCCGAATCAATAATCATCCCTGTGCGCACCGCAAGAGAGATGGGCTCTTTTGCGGAAAGTATTTTTTCTTCAATAAAATACGAATTCTCAGGCAAAAGCAGCATGTCTACAACGACGGGGCTGCTCTTTAATAGTGCAGTGAAATTCCCTACTCTTTTTTTGATGCCCTCGGAAGAGAAGTCCGGTTCAATATCCGCCGTAACAACGCCGACTGAAACTGACACGCCTGTAAGGCGTGCGTTCGGCAGGGGTACGATGTGCTGCGAGAAAATAAGCAGGCCAATCAACACAAGGAACGCGGCGGTTCTTTCTTTTCTGACCAATGCAGCGAGAGTTGCGGCGCAGAGAACGGCTGCCCACGACGCAAGCGATACGCCTCCGAGCGGGAGCAGCTGCGCAAAGAGGTTCAATTGCGACACTACATACCCTGCATTGTGAAGGTCGTAGTGAGGAGCAAGTTGGGTAACCGGCGCATAGAAAAGAAGAGCCGTGACAAAGGCGCGGACCTTTTCCATCAACACCCAGATGCTTGCCGATGCGAGAATGACTAAAACGGCTGGTTTAGAACTGATGCGACGTAACAAAAAAGCGACGCCTCCATAACAAGCTGCCTGCGCGATCGAAACAATGGCCCACATGCACGTGACAAGGGAAAGGCTTATCCAAGGTGCATTAATCCCGCTCCAGGAAAGGGGGTGCAGTTCTACTATCCACGAGAACGCCACGCCCATAAAAACGAGTCCCGCGAGCGCTCCAAAAAGAAAAACGCCTTTTGGAGAGAGGCGCGCATCGAGCGACATATATATAAACAAAAATAAACCGGCCACAAAAACCCCTCCCATGTGTGGCATCGAGACACCGAACGCTAAAGCAGTGCCGCTTAGAAATGCTGCTGCCCAAGGCCACAGCAAATGCGCATTCTTCTCTCCCATCACGCGCAGGCGAGTAGCGACTGTCATCCCCGCCATGGTAACAGACTGTCCCGGAGAGCTCCGGCTACCGATTATGCAAAATGCCCCGTGAGGTGGCGGGCATCCGCTCTATCTCACGGGGCATTTTGCTATTTGGCCTTAGCCATCTTTGAGACCAGAGCTTTGCGGCGAGCGGCCGTATTCTTTTTGATAAGCCCGCGTTTAAGCGCTTTGTCTATCGCCTTGTAGGCAAGAGCGACCTGCTCCTTGGTCGTAGCTTTTGCGGCCGCCTTGACGGTCTTTATCGCCTTGCGCATCGCTTCACGACGAGATTCATTCTGGTCGTGCTTGCGAAGGCTTCCGCGAAGAGCTTTTTTGGCTGAACTGGTTATTGGCATACGGGCGATACTAAATGAAAACAAGGCTTTAGGCAATAGGCTTTAGGTTTTAGGCTTTAGAGGCTGTCTCCATAAAAACTAGCGCCTAGTGCCTAGTGCCTATAAGCTAGAACTCATGATAGGCAGACTCTCCGGGACCTACCTAGGCACCTCGCGGTCAGGCGAAGCGATTATCGACGTACGCGGCGTGGGCTACACGGTACGCACCACCGCCTCAGGATTTGCCGAATTACATGCGAATCCCGCACAAGCAACCCTTCTTATCCATACTGCGGTAAAAGAGGATGCGATAGATCTCTATGGCTTCCCTTCCGAAGAAGAGTTGTCGTTTTTCAAATTGTTGCTTGACGTCTCTGGTGTGGGCCCGAAGACCGCGCTTGGCATCCTCAACCTTGCTGGCGTAGAAACCCTGCGCAACGCGATTGCCGCGGGTGATGCCGCGTACCTCACCCGTGTTTCAGGTATTGGCAAAAAGAGCGCTGAACGCATTGTTGTTGAGCTGCGCGACAAACTCACGAAAGAAGGGTACGGCGAGGGTCACGCGGGACGAGGCCTCGACGGTGACGTTCTCGACGCCCTCGTTAACCTTGGGTACTCACTTGAAGAGGCTCGCGCCGCTCTTAAGTCAGTGCCGAGTGAACTTGCTGATATTAACGAGCGTGTGCGTGGGGCACTTAAGGTTCTATCAAAATGAGTTTCTTGCGTTCGCTACTGAACCTACTACCCAAACCCCTACGTGGGGTGCTCCTTGCGGTATACCACCTCACGCTTTCTTACGTAGGAGCCCTCCGCTACGGCTTCCCAAGCAATCGATTAATTGTGGTTGCTATAACTGGCACCAAGGGGAAGTCTTCAACTGCAGAAATGGTGCGAGCGATACTCGCCGCGTCTGGAAAGAAGGTAGCGATAGCAGGAACGATACGCTTTGCAATTGGCGACAACGAAGAGCCAAATCTCTTTAAGATGACGATGCCGGGACGTTTTTTCCTACAGCGATTCTTGCACAAAGCGGTGTCGAGGGGTGCAACGCACGCTGTGCTTGAAATGACCTCGGAGGGCGCTAAGCAATCTCGCCACAGGGGAGTTGCGCTCAATGCGTTGGTCTTCACCAATATTTCTCCGGAACATATCGAATCACACGGGTCATTCGAGAAGTACCTTGCGGCGAAACTTTCTCTTGCACAACACCTCAGTCGTTCACACAAGCGTCCACGCATTCTTGTTGCAAACGCAGACGACGCGCACGGCGCTACATTCCTCTCCTATCCAGCGGAGGAGAAACGTTCTTTTTCAGAAAAGGATGTCCATGTTTCAAAAGAATCGCCGAGCGGAACAACCTTTATCTACAGAGGTCAGGAGTTTGTCCTCAATCTCCCGGGGCGTTTCAATGTTCGCAACGCGCTTGCTGCAATAGAAGTGGCAGATGCGCTTGGTGTGGATCTCAAAACCTCGGCGAGCGCTCTTTCAAAAATAACTCGCATCGCAGGACGCGCAGAACGAATAGAACGGGGCCAACCTTTTTCTGTGGTTGTTGATTATGCACATACGCCCGACTCACTCCAAGCAATTTACGATGCATTCCCCCCTTCGACGAACTCAGGGCAGGCAGGACGGCGTATCTGTGTCCTTGGAAATACAGGCGGGGGTCGCGATACGTGGAAGCGCCCGGTTATGGGAGCTATTGCGGACCGCATGTGTGACGTAAGTTTCCTTACCGACGAAGACCCGTACGATGAAGATCCTCGTTCCATAGTTGACGCGGTTGCGTCTGGATTCGCTGTACACTCCCCCACGATTATCATGGACCGCCGTAAAGCTATTGCAGCGGCGCTCCGCGAAGCGAAAACCGGAGACCATGTGCTTATCACCGGTAAAGGCACCGATCCGTACATCATGCGCGCAAAGGGAGAAAAGGAGCCTTGGAGCGATAAGGTGGTGGCCGAAGAGGAGCTGGGGAGGCTCGGATACCGCTAATCGCTTTTCGCTTTGCGTGACTGCGGAAACCGATAACCGCCCAGCGAAAAGCTGCTAGTATTAAGCATATGGCAGAAGGAGAAGGTGGTGGTGGCGGAATGTCTGACGCAGTTTTTATTGTTCTCATCATCATTTTTCTAATGGTGTCGTGGTTTCTCTCTGGAGCTGCAAAAAACGCCGACGTAAAAGGTATTTTTCTCTCTCCCCCGCCACCGCTTGGGGTCGGTGAGACCATTGGGTTGCCTGGAGTGGCCGACCCGTACGATACCGGCAATCGCGAAGAGACCGCTGCAATAACTGACGAGATTGGTGTCGTGAAGCGTGAGCTTCAGAACGTGAGCGGCATGCCGGTGTCATCGTATGCCGGCAAGATTGAGATCGTTTCTCAATGGAATGGCCCTCAGTCGTCTCCCGTTGACGAATATGTACTTATCCGGGCAAAACAAAGCAATACGGAGCGCATCACTATTTCAGATTGGAGTTTGATGAGTGCTGTTAACAAACGCACCGCCTATATAAAAGAGGGTGCCGAAGTGTACGAGCCGTCGGGTAGCTCAGATACAGGCCCGATTATTCTCTCTCCGGGAGACGAAGCCGTCATTGCAACAAAACGCTCTCCCATCGGGATTTCATTTCGCCTTAACACCTGCAGCGGTTACTTAGACCAATTCCAGGACTACGTGCCGCAGCTACCACACCACTGTGCCTACCCAGACACAGAGGTTCGCACCTCAGCAACCTCGGTTATGAATGACAACGCCTGCATATCTTTCTTGGAAACAATGAATGTCTGCCGGATGGAAACCTCCCCTCCACCAAATCTCTCCGAACAATGCCGCTCATTTATAACCTCGCGGCTCACCTATCAAGGCTGTGTGGGCGCTCACCGTGCTGATGCTGGATTTAAAGAACGTGAATGGCGTATATACCTTGGTTACAGCGAAGAGCTCTGGCGCGACAAGCGTGAAGTGATTGTCTTGCTTGATAGTTCAGGCAAAGTGGTTGACTCCTTTAGCTACTAGCGCAGTAGGGTGTAGAAGGCGACTCCTGCAGCGACGCTCACGTTCAGAGACTCTTTCATACCGCGCATCGGTATACCGATATTCGCATCTGCGACCGCCAGTGTCTCCGCAGATACGCCGTCGACTTCGTTGCCGACAATAAGCACAAATTTTTGTGGTGTTTTAAACTGAAAAATATCTATGGCCTCAGCCGTCTTCTCAAGCGCAACCAGCACATAGCCTTCTTCTTTAAGAAGTGCCAATTTGTCCTGAAGAGGAATTTCGCTTCTCTCCCAAATAACTGCTTTCTCTGAGCCTAGTGAGACTTTTTTAAAGTCCTGTCGTTCTTTGCCAACGTGGTCGATTGGGCCGGCCGTATACCCCGACAAGATAATGCGGGAGACGCCTGCGCCATCGGCACTACGAAAAATGGACCCGGCGTTATGAACGCTGCGAATGTCGTGGAGAATAACGACGCATTCCTTTTGAACCATGAGCGGCATGCTAGCATATTTGCATGTTGAATCCATTTCCGGAGTTGCTGGTGTACGGCATACTCGCCCCCTTCATCATTCGTGTCGCGCTTGGTTCGGCGCTTCTGTACCTCGGCATCGAACACTACCGAGGCAGAGTCGCTATCGCAGAACTCCTTAATCCGCTTATGGGAAAGCTGGCGCGAGGGGCAGGAGGAGGTTTGGGTCTTATTGAAGTTCTCTGCGGAGTGGCGCTTATCGTTGGCGCGTGGACCCAGGTCGCAGCTCTTCTCGCCTGCGCACTGACTCTTAAGCCGCTCCTGCTACGTGCGCACCTACGAGGACTCTCCCCGTACAGCCCCGGCATGTATATGCTCCTGTTTGTAATGGCGTTGTCGCTATTGGTGTCCGGAGCGGGAGCATTCGCCTTCGACATCCCCCTGTAAAAAGTATGGAGAAGCCCCGACTCGAAAAGTACCCCGCGACGGCAGAGAGTCCCGCAAAAATTAATCGCCTTATGATTGGCGATAAACACGTTGGGGTCAGCTATGTTCAGTACTTTTCAAGACCGTTCCCCCACTACTATCTCGGCTACGTCGGCACGGCTACAGACGAGCGTGAGAAGGGATACGGTCGGATGCTTATGGATGAATTTGAAAGCAAACTACTCGCAACTGGGCGTGCTGGCGTGCTCAACGATATGCTCGCTTATCACAACGGTGTTGGATCGCCGCTACTAGGCATGTACGAACGCCGTGGTTGGCAGCGCATACCCCACACTTCCGTTTTAACCTTTAACTTGCCGCCTGGGGTTGGCGCAGAAGACTTACGCAAACTTGTTGCGGTTAGAAAACAGCAGTTTGCTAGAACAAGCAAATCGAATCAATCAAACCGAGCCGGACCCAAGTGAGGCTCTAGTCGGGAGCTCTCCTTAGTGTTATATAAAGGCATCCCGCCCATAGCTCAGTTGGTAGAGCAGCTCCCTTTTAAGGAGACGGTCCCAGGTTCGAGCCCTGGTGGGCGGACAAGATAGAAAAAGCGAACTGCTTCGCTTTTTCGCACACTTGTCCGGGACGGAGACATGTTTTTCCAGCAGGAAAAACAGTCGAGTCGTGGTCAAGGAAATTCCGGAGCGACGGCGACGGAATTATCCGTGACGACACGTCCGAACCCCTTACAACGTCAAAATCAACCGCTCTAGCAATAACTCCATATCCCCTGCTCCCCGGCGCGACTCATGATACACGGCGACAATAGCACGTGAGAGTTTCCGAGCCTCTTCTGTGCCCTCTTTTGCAAGCATCGAGCGCGCTTTCCACGCGAGCATGCCAACAAGCTGCTCGGGTGACGCGCCTTCATCGATCGCTTTGCGATACAGGAGCCAGAGATTCTTGCGGTCGCGTTTGCCGAGTGCGTTTGCAAGCGCGAAAGGATCGGATGCTTCTTTTTTTGCTTCTGCTTTTGCCTTTACAACGGTGCCGCCAGCTTTCTCTACTGCCTTGGCGAGAGCAGCGCCAGATTCTTCTTCAAAAAGAAAAAGGTGTGCAGATGCTGCGAGTGCAGGAAGCATATTCTTCAGTTCGTCTTCGTGCGCGTCATCTGCAAAAAAGCCAGAGGCGGTATATACATGTACTCCTCCAAAGAGCGACTGGCTTTGTGCCATCGACAAAAGTTCTTGTGTCGACACAGTAAGTGCAATCGTTTCACTTCTCTCGTACCCCGCAAGTGCTTCTGTACGCTCTTTGGGGCGCGCACTATCCGTACCGAGAATAAGGGTGAGCATTAGCGCAATTCTTTAAGATCTCCCCACGACGGGCCCGCTGAAGCTTTCGAGGTAAGCGGCACCCCTTTAGTCTCCTCAAGCGGCAAGATTCCTGCCATAAGCTCACGAATACGCGGCGCGAGTTTTTCTATTTTCTCATTTTTCATCTCGTAAATAATTTCGTCGTGCACCTGGAGTAGTAAATGTGCATTTTCACTTTCACCGAGTCGCGTGAGCTCTTCATCTACCTTGAGCATTGCAAGCTTCATAATATCTGCCTGGGTTCCCTGAATAGGTGCATTTATCGCCATGCGTTCAGCAGATGCGCGTATGTACGGTATCGGTGAACGGATACCGTCAAAGTATCGGCGACGTCCGAAATGTGTTTCAACAAAACCGTTCTTGGACGCTTTCGCTTTCACATCTTCAAGATACTGCGCAAGGGTTGTGAACGTTTCGAAATAGTTTTGGTAGAACGCCTGCGCTTCTTTGCGATCAGTGCCGAGATTTTGCTGCAAGGCGTTTACTCCCATACCGTAGAGGATGCCGAAGTTGATGACTTTTGCGCGGCGGCGCATCTCGGGCGTTACCTGCGCTTCAGCGATACCAAAGACCTGCGAGGCAACCGCCGCATGAACATCTTTCCCCGTACGGAAAATGTCGATTAACTTTTCGTCTCCTGAAAGAAACGCGGCAACACGCAGATCAATCTGGGAATAGTCGAAGGAAACAAGGCTCATGCCTTCTGCGGCAATAAACGCGCTGCGTATGGCACGTCCCAGTTCGCTCTTAACGGGAATGTTTTGCAAGTTGGGGTCGCGCGACGAGAGGCGTCCAGTCGTGGTGCTTGGTTGTACATACGTAGTATGTAAGCGCCCTTCCGCATCTAATTGCGTTGGGATGCTGTCGATGTAGGTGGAGAGAAGCTTCTGGAGCTCTCGCTGTTCGAGTACGTCGCTTATGATGGGGTGACTATCCCGCAGCTTCTCTAGCTCAGATTCTTTGGTAGAAAGCTGGCCGGTTGCGGTCTTTTTTTGTTTGGTTCCGCCAAGTCCGAGCTTTACAAAAAGGACTTCACCGAGCTGTTTTGGTGAATTGATATTAAATTCTCCGCCCGCCGCTTCAAAAATGCGCTTAGAGAGACGGTCGAGCTCTTTGTGATACCGCTGCGACATCTCAGAGAGCACTTCGCGCGAAACCAAAATACCGCGCTTCTCCATTCGTCTCAAAAGCGGCGTAAGTGGCTTTTCTATTTTTTCGTATACAAAGGTTAAGTTTCTCTTCTGTATTTCAGCTTCTAACTTCACAAGCGCTTCAGCGGCGCTGCTTGTCTTGGTGAAGCGCAATGCATCCTCCAAAGAGCTCTCCGTATAATTTGAATCAACAATCCACAGCGCGAGCGCGACTTGTTCAACAAGCGCCGCGTCCTCCACGGGCGCCTCTGTTTCAACTTTTTCTTCCTCGGCAGCAGGGGCATCTCCCGCAGGCGCTCCTACCAGCTGTCGCACGCGCTGTATCAGCGTACGAAACTCAAGCTCAGTGAGTAGGTTAAGCAAATGCGCTACATCAAGTCCTTCACGCCAGTCTTTATTGGGAACAAGAAACGGAACGGGCGCATCCCGACGAATCTCGGCAAGCATTTTAGAGAAACGTGCCTCTTCTTCTTGATCAATGAGTAGCGCGGAGAGACGCGGAGTTAATCCTGCAGCTTTTGCGGCAGCGGCCTCATTTTTCTTTAACGCTTTATAAATGTCGTCGAGCGAGCCGAGAGCAGTAATAAGAGACGTGGCTGTTTTTTCACCAATACCTTTTACGCCAGGAATATTGTCTGACGGGTCGCCGCGGAAACCTTTGTAATCGGGGATGAGTGTTGGCCCAAACCCGAAACGGGCGAGAACTGCTGCCTCGTCATAGATAATCGTGTCGTTGATACCTTTCTTCAGCGTATAGACCTGCACCCGTGTGCCGTCCACCAACTGCATCGTATCCATATCGCCCGAAGCAATAATCACTTCGAGATTCTTCTCTTTTTTCGTGAGCTCAACAATAGTGCCCAGAACATCGTCTGCTTCAAACCCTTCGGCCTCATAAATCGGTATGCCGAACGCGGCAAGCACATCGCGGCTGCGGTTTATCTGCGAAACAAGTGCATCGTCTGTTTTAGGACGCTTCGCTTTGTATCCTTCAAACGCTTCGTGCCGATAGGTTGCCTTAGGTAAATCAAACGCTGCGGCAATGTAATCAGGTTTGAGGTCGGTAAAAATACGCACGAGCATCGATACCAAACCGTAGAGCGCTCCTGTGGGCTCTCCCTTGCTTGAAGAAAACTCAGGCAGTGCATGGTATGCGCGATGAAGTATCGCGTGCGTATCGAGAAGAATGAGACGTTTCTTGGGAGAAGTCTTTGCCATGAGTAGCCCGATTCTAGCAAACTGTTGGCTTCGCGACCTGACACAAGAAGGCCCCGCCGGAGCGGGGCTTCTGGTCGTCGCGGTCGTATTGCCGCGACGCCACCGTGAAAGTGTCTTCACGGCCGAGTCCACGAACAGTTGTGCGGCGTGCTGACGCGCGTGCGCGTCGTTCCATCCGACATGCGGATGTGGAACGTCTGTTGGCGGCAGTACTGCCCCCACCAGAAGATTCGCTCCACCGTCTCGGTCTCCCCGACCGGGGTCGCGATAGTCCGCTCCTCGAGCGGCTTATAACCGCGATACCGAGGGGCCCGCGGATCCTCCGCCGGAGTGGAAGTGACGGGCCCGCTTGTGGCGGGCGAAGAAGCGCTCGGAAGAGCGGGTTCGCCTGCGCAGGCGCAAAGCGCGCCGGCTGCAACAACAAGAAGAACAAGTCTGAACATCATCACGGAATACCCCCTTAGAAGGTGCCGATATGATTATGACACCAAGTTCACTTTTTGTCCAGTAACGAAAAACGCGGCCCCGAAAGGCCGCGTTCCCTAGCTTTCCGGAAGAAGATGCTACTCCTTCTTCCGGAACGGATCGATGACGAACTTGTTCTCGATGCGCCCTGGCGCGGGCTGGATGCCCGGGCTATAGGAAGGCGTCGTCGTGGTCGGGGCAATGTCGAAATTGCCCTTGCCGTCCGGGCACGCCATATTGCTGTAGTTGGACGTGCCGATTGTCGTCGGCCACTCCACGCACCGGCTAAAGCCGGGGATGGAGGACGTGCTCCGGTCGATTACCACGAACTCGCAGGCAGTGCCCGAGAGCGCGATGCCCGCGAGGGCCGCGATGGTCTTTAACTTCATGTAATCCCCCTGCCCTTTTAGGGCCTCGGTTGGTGGGTGGTGTGCTTACTTTCTTATTATACCACCCCTATTGCTTTTTGTAAAGAGTCCTCTACAGCGGGGTCTGAAATGGCCTCACGCTCATATTCCCCTACTATTGAAAGCCTCAGCTCAATCCGCTCGAGCGGAAGGGCACCAAAAAGACGCTCTGGCCACTCAACACACACCAACGCTTCTGGATCATTAAAAACCTCTTTCAACTTCAGCGGCGCAAGCTCTTCTTTGGACTCAATGCGGTACGCGTCGATGTGCACGAGTCGCTTAAAACGAGGGTGCGTCGCTTTATAGCTGCGCATAATGACAAAGGTCGGCGACGGAACAAGTCGCTCAACCTTCAATTCTTTCGCTATCTCCTGCACGAGCGTTGTTTTCCCGACACCCAAGTCGCCCGAGAGTGCGATGACTGCGGCCGTATCGACATTTTGTGCTTCGTTTAAGCGCGCAGCTCGCTCGAGCAGCGCGTGGGCTATTTGTGGCAACTGTCTGTTGGTGAAGCGCATATAGACACCGTTATACCAGAGGCTGACAAAAAAGCGCGATACAATGGTGCATACGTAGCTATGCCAGTGTTCGACGAAAAAGAGCAGGAGCGCCGCCTCGACTTCCTCCGCAGACAAGAGGAGGAGGAGCTTGCGCGCGTCCTCTCCGGTAAATACGGCCTTACTTATCTCGACCTCTCACTCGTTGCCATTTCAAGCGAGAGCCTCAAGATTCTTCCAGAAACTGAAGCGCGCGAATCACAAATCGCACCCTTCGGGAGGGTCGGTAAGAAACTTTCAGTAGCCGTGCGCCTACCCGAAGATCCTAAAACGCGCGCCACGCTCCAAAAGCTCACCGAGCTTGGATACAGCATTACCCTCTTTATGGTCTCAGAAGAGAGCCTCAAGCGTGCTTGGGAGCGCTACGGCGATCTTTCATACGCAACAGAAAGCAAAGCGGGCGTGTTTGAGATATCGAGCGAATCAGTTGAAGAACTCATCGGCAAAGTCGATAGCGTGAAAGATATCTCCGCGCTTATGAAAGATTCTATTTCGATGAAGCGGGCGTATCGTATTACCCGCATCCTCGAAATCGTACTCGCTGGCGCACTGAGCACCGGCGCATCTGACATTCACTTTGAACCCGAAGAAAAGGATATCCGCATGCGCTTTCGCCTCGACGGCGTTCTTACCGACGTATTGACGTTCGACAAGGAGACGTACCACTTGATGCTCTCGCGCGTAAAACTTCTCTCAGGACTCAAACTCAACATAAACGATGAAGCGCAGGACGGACGTTTTAGTATCAAAGTGAAAGAGACTGAGATAGAAATACGTACTTCAATCCTCCCAGGCTCCTATGCCGAATCTATCGTGATGCGCGTTCTTAACCCTGAATCAATCGGGGTTGAGCTTGAGCGCATGGGTCTTGAACCAAAACTCTTTGCCATCGTAACAACACAGATGCAAAAGCCGACCGGCATGATACTCACCACCGGTCCGACCGGCTCAGGAAAAACCACAATGCTCTACGCGCTCCTCAAACGCATCAACCAACCTGGAACAAAAATTATAACCATCGAAGATCCAATCGAATACCACCTCAAAGGAATCGTGCAGACTCAAGTGGACAAAGGCAACTACACCTTTAGTAACGGTCTACGCTCGGCACTGCGACAAGACCCGGACGTCATCATGGTTGGAGAAATTCGCGATCACGAAGTCGCGGAGACTGCCGTGCACGCCGCTCTTACCGGCCACTTGGTATTTTCGACACTGCACACCAACAACGCAGCCGGCACGTTCCCCCGCTTGGTTGACCTCGGCATCAGTGAAAAAGTGCTCGGTTCCGCAATAAATATCGCCATGGCGCAGCGCCTCGTGCGCCGACTGTGCGAAGCGTGCCGCAACAAAGTGCCCGCAACAAAAGAGCAGCTCGAAACGATTACGCGTGTCGCCGGCGCTATCGTTGACCGCACCCTTGTTCCACAAGAACTTGGCGCCGTCTACGCACCGGTTGGATGCCCGAAGTGCGATGGTGTGGGATATAAGGGACGCGTCGGCATATTTGAAGCGGTGCTTATGGATGAAAAGATAGAAACAATCATGCGCGAGAAACCTTCTGAGCGCGAGATAGCAAAAGCGGCGCGCTATCAAGGAATCCCAACGCTCCAAGAAGATGGCGTAATCAAAGTATTGCGCGGCGTAACATCGCTCGACGAACTGGAACGAGTTGTTGACCTTACTCAGTCTGTGTAGACACAAAAAAGCCCGACACATCTGGGCGGGACGTCAATTTGCGGAGGAGGGTGCCGCGTGAGATAACAGGGGTAGGTTTGAGAACGCGCACCTCTAAGCAATAAACTTTTCAGCTGTCGCGAAAAGCGGACTGTCTATCTCTGAGGATGACCCCCGCGAACCTCGTAAGAGGTGCCAAAGTGTCCTTAAGGAGACGCCAAAACCCGTATGGGTCTATTGCTTAGAGGTGTACGGCCTTAAACCGGAAACCTCTATAAATAAAAAGTGCCCGTAGACGATGGGCGACTGAAAAAGAGGATAGCACACAAGAAAAAATATGTCAAGCGATACAGGCCCCTCTGGCCCCTCCCCCGCATTAAGCCAGGGAGCAGCCGGGTTCCTCGATCAAACACTACGCCCTAGAGCGTGGGACGAATACATCGGACAAGAATCGATCAAGCGCAACCTCACTATTCTGATTGGGGCTGCCAAAGAGCGCGAGCATCCGCCCGAGCATCTTCTTTTTTATGGCCCGCCAGGGCTTGGCAAGACAACACTCGCACACCTCATCGCAATAGAGCTCGGGGTATCAATGAAAGCCACCTCTGGGCCAGCTATCGAGAAGGTCGGCGACCTTGCCGCACTTCTTACGAATCTCTCGCCCGGAGATATTCTTTTTATTGACGAAATCCACCGTCTCTCAAAGGCGATTGAAGAAGTCCTCTACCCCGCCATGGAGCAGGGCTCGCTCGATATCATCATTGGCAAGGGTCCGTCAGCCCGCACGGTGCAGTTGCCCCTGCCGCCATTTACGCTTATCGCCGCAACAACACAGCTAGCGAACGTTTCTGCGCCGCTTAGAAGTCGTTTCTCTGGCGGCGTCTTCCATCTCGATTTTTATTCAGATGAAGAACTCTCGCGCATTCTTTCTCGCTCTGCGTCGATACTGGGCATCGAAGCAAAGAAAGATGCCGTTGAAGAAATCGCTCGTCGTTCTCGTGCCACACCACGAACCGCAAACTATCTCCTTAAACGAGCGCGCGATGTCGCGCAGCTAAAACGCGCAGCACTCACGCTTCCTATTGTTGAAGAAGCGCTTGCGATGCTTGAGGTCGACGAACTCGGACTTACTCCAGCAGACCGACGCATACTGGGGGCATTGATTGAACGTTTTGGTGGCGGCCCCGTTGGCGTTGGAGCGATTGCGGCAGCGCTCGGCGAAGAACAATCTGCTATATCTGACGTACATGAACCGTACTTATTACAGCGAGGACTCCTTGAACGTACTCCTCGCGGACGAACCGCCACCGCGGCTGCCTACGAACACCTCGGCAAAAAACCTCCGTCGACAGGAACTCTTTTGTAAAATAGACCAAACACTATGGCAGGACACAGCAAATGGGCAAAAGTAAAACATCAAAAGGCTATTAACGATGTAAAGAAGGCAAAAATCTTCAGCAAACTCCTGCGTTACTTAGCGACTGAGGCTAAAAAAGCAAAGGGCGACCGCAGCGCGCCGGGTTTGCGACTCGCGGTGGAGAAGGCAAAAAAATCAAACGTCCCGCTTGATGTTATCGAACGCGCGATTGATAAGGCGTCCGGAGACTCAGCCGTAGAACTTGAATCCGTGATGTACGAGGCATATGGCCCCGGTGGCGTAGCGATGCTTATCGACACGCTTACCGATAGTCGCAACCGTACCAACCAAGAATTGAAACATCTTCTTTCGAAAAATGGCGGCAATGCGGCTACTCCTGGAGCCGCATCGTGGGCGTTTATTAAAACTGAAGAGGGTTACGAGGCAACCACTCCGGTAGAACTCTCCGACGAAGATATCGCCAAACTCGACGCGTTGGTAGATGCGCTTGAAGATTACGACGATGTTCAAAACGTTTACACCAATGCGTCCTGAGTTGGTTCTTGCCGTCGACCCTGGCTACGAGCGCCTCGGGCTTGCCATACTTAAGCGCAATCCGAAAAAAGACGTGCTTCTTATTTCTCTTTGTGCGCGCACATCAAAAGAGCTCACGCTCCCGGAGCGGATTGGCATACTGAGCAAAGAGGTCGTGCAGTTATTAAACGAACACAAACCAGACGCGCTTGCGATGGAGCGCATCTACTTCAGCAAGAGTCGCTCGACCGCGATGGGTGTGGCCGAAGTGCGCGGCATGCTCGAAACATTGGCCGCTCAACACGGAATTCCTGTTTTCCAATACTCCCCCCAAGAAGTAAAAATAGCGATTACCGGGTATGGCGCGTCCGACAAAAAAGCCATTGCTTCGATGCTTCCTTCGCTTATTGAACTTTCCGCGAAGAAGCGACTCGATGATGAGCTGGACGCTATCGCAGTTGGCATTACCTGTCTTGCGTCGACGCGCTTGCTTACATAAACAAAACTTGCGGCATCGTATTTCGTGTGGGGTTATCCACACCAGCAGATGAAATCTCTTGCAAAGGTTTAATCATTTGTTACAACATAGGCGTTATACCGTAGTAATTAAGACTCTAGAGTGTCATGATCACGCACGACGAGACGTTCCTCATGGACGATGAGGTTGAGGAGGCGGTTCCCGGCATAGAAGAAGAGGCAGACCCTCTCGAAGATGCTGAGGAGGAAGTCCCTGCAGAAGTCGCCGATGAAGAGGAGCTTCTATAAATTGAAAGAGGCTGTCTAAAACAAAAAGCCCCGCGGGGCTTTTTGTTTTACGGGAGTATCTTCCCAAATTGGCGCTTGCCGATACGATACTTACCCACGATGGGTGGGGCGGTTGGGTCAGTTATTTTCTCGCCTGCTTCATTTTCAATAGCGCCCTGCTCAAAATATCGCGTGGCAGCTGTCCCAGATATGCCGACAACTTTCACTATAAACTCGCGCATGTTTTTAACCTCTGAGCGCCCGACGCTTGGGATATCGTCAGGAATAGTGCCCTCGCTAAATGTTGACGTGAATGCCTCTTCCGCTGCGGTCGCAGCTTCTTTGGAGTGATACATAGCGACTATTTCGCGGGCGAGGCGCATCTTCGCCTCCTTCGGATGCATCGCGCCGATACTTTCTATCTCATCGCTTCCAAGATCGGTGAGCACTTCAAGATAGGTACCTATGAGTTCGTCCTTGATGGACATCAGTTTGCCGTACATATCCGACGGGTCGTCCTCGAGATAGACGCAGTTGTCGTAACTCTTGCTCATCTTGCGACCATCGGTCCCTTCAATAAGGGGCGTAGTAAGAACAAACTTCTCGCGCTTCCCTGAGACTTGTTGGAGGTGTCTGCCGGCGAGCATGTTGAATTCCTGGTCTGAACCTCCAAGCTCACAGTCGACATCGAGCACGACGGAGTCGTACCCCACCATCAGCGGATACAGAAATTCATGGAGCGATATCGGCTTTCCTTCCTCCATGCGTCTCTGGAACATGTCGCGCTGGAGCATCTGTTGCACCGTAAAAGAGCTTGCGAGCTCAACAATTTTTGAGAAAGAGAGTGGGGCAAGCCATTCGTTGTTGTATCGTATTTCGGCTTTCGAGAAATCAAGCACGCGCTCAGCCTGGCGTTTGTAATCCTGAAAATTTGCACGTACCTGCTCCTCGCTAAGAGAGGTCCTCGCCGCATCGCGCCCGGTTGGGTCCCCTATCATGGCCGTGAAGCTCCCCACGAGGAAAATAACGTGGTGGCCGAGGTCAGCAAACTGGCGCAGCTTGCGCAGTGGAACCGAGTGGCCGAGATGGAGCTTCGCTCCGGTCGGGTCGATGCCGAAATAGATACGCAACCGCTCGCCAGAAGAGAGTTTCTTCTGTGCAAGATCCCGAGGGATGACGTTCGTCACGCCGCGGGTGAGTAACTCGTGTATACGAGTGTCGTCGGTTGAGACGGCCTGTGCAGGTGCGCCGAATCCTAGAAATCCCATGCACTGCCACTGTACCATAATGACCCGCCACGCAGTGATAGAATTACCTCCATGCTAAAACGCGCCTTGCGCCACCGAAGCCGCCT
>CALREW010000005.1:0-7453 GCA_943356415.1 Candidatus Nomurabacteria bacterium | reverse complement strand
CCCTCCTACTACTCGCCCTACGGCAACCACCGCAGTTCGCTCGACGAACGCAAAAACTTGGTTCTCTCCAGGATGCGCGAGCAAGGAAGAATCACTCAGTCCGAGTATGAATTAGCGAAAACGGAACAAGTGGTATTCCAACCGCAACGCACAAGCCACATCACGGCTCCCCATTTTGTTTTCTATGTGCAGGAACAGCTCGAACAAAAGTACGGCGCGCGCGTACTTGAAGACGGCGGCTTGCGCGTTACCACCTCGCTCGATGCAGATCTCCAGGTCAAAGCAGAGGAGATAGTGAAGCGCAACGCACTGAAGAACGCAGAAAACTACAACGCCAAAAATGCGGCGCTTGTTGCCATGGACCCGCGCAATGGAGAGATACTTACTATGGTCGGTTCTCGAGACTACTTCGACAAAGAAATACCCGGCAATTACAATATCGCGCTTGCCTCGCGCCAACCGGGGTCGTCCTTTAAACCATTTGTATATGCGACCGCATTTAATAAGGGGTACACCCCCGAAACAATTCTCTTCGATCTTCGGACGCAGTTCTCGACATCGTGTAGTCCTAACGACACCACAAATTCCGCGTCACCCTGCTACAGCCCGCAGAATTACGACAACAAATTCCGCGGACCAGTAACCTTGCGCGACGCGCTTGCCCAATCGCTCAATATCCCTGCAGTAAAAACACTCTATCTCGCAGGAGTTGCCGATTCGATTCGTCTTGCAAAATCGATGGGCATTACCACACTTGCCGAACCGGGTCGCTACGGACTCACACTGGTACTCGGCGGTGGCGAGGTACGACTCCTCGATATGGTTGATGCGTATGGAGGATTTGCCACTAACGGCTATCACTACGAGCCGGTTTCTATTCTCAAAGTCGAAGATCAAGCAGGAACCATCTTGGAAGAAAGTTCTCCAAACGGTTCTCAGGTGCTCTCTTCGGATGTTGCCTCTCAGATCAACGACATCCTCTCTGACAACGTTGCGCGTACTCCTTCTTTTGGTGCGACGTCAGCCCTCTATTTCCCCGCACGCGATGTGGCAGTAAAAACAGGAACTACCAACGACTACAAAGATGCGTGGGTTGTCGGTTATACGCCGAACCTTGTTGTTGGGGCATGGGCTGGCAACAATGACAATACTTCCATGGAAAAGCGCGTTGCGGGTTTTATTGTCGCCCCCCTATGGCATGAGTTTATGGATGTAGCGCTAGCGGGGCGTCCCGTGGAGAATTTCACGCGTGTGGACCGCGACTCCTCTGGGCTGCCGCCTGTGTTGCGCGGTATTTGGCAAGGCGGTGTCTCCACACAAACGGCGAGCGGCGAGCGTGTCGACGGTGGAGTTCACTCTATCCTCTACTGGATAGACAAGGACGCCCCGACTGGCGGGCGCCCTTCAAACCCCGCGAATGATCCACAATTTAGTTATTGGGAAATCCCTGTGCGGGCCTGGGCTGCTCAGCAGGGACTGAGCGATGGTGGAACCCTCTTCCCCGGCACAGGAGGCCCCGTAAGCGATCCTGACGCACAAGGAGCCCCGTCAGCAGTGCCACCCAGCATCTCTATCACGACACCAACAACGGGAGCTGCCGTCGAAGCTGGCGCCCCTCTCAATATCGCCGTCGCAAGCGCCAACACACTCTCGCGTGTTGATTACTACATAAACGACGGGTACATAGGAGCGGCAACGAATCCTCCTTTCTCGATAGGCATTGTTCCTCAGTCTCTTCCAGGAATACTACCGTCAGGAAATCGCATCAAAGCGGTTGGAACCTTGCAAAGCTTCGGTCAAATAACAGCAGAGTCGACCTTCAACCTTCGTTAGCGAAGATCGCGAACCGCATCAGTTCCAAGAAATTTCTTTACCTCTGAAAGAAGATTCTCTTTGTTTAGGGCTATTTCCGACTTAAGGACCCCTGACGCTTTGACGAACGCTCCTCCGTCGCGCATGGTCACATCTTCTTCCGAAAGACTCGTTAAAAATTTTTCATTCACCGCTTTTGCAACCGCACGTTTTGCTGATTGCGCCGGCGTTGTGAAGTTTGCAAACTTCTTTAAATATTCTGCGATTCCCAGCATGGTATGTGCTCGCCCCTATCGATTCATCGGCATAACAATATATACAAACGATGTGTCTCCTGCTGGCATCATGGCCAGTGGTTTGCCAACACCGTTGAAACCAAGACGCACACTCTCTGAGGTGATGCTCCCGAGCGCGTCCGCGATGTAGCGGCCATTAAAGTTCATCTCAAGCGATTCTCCTTGCGCCGCTGCCGACAACTGAGCGGTGTGCTCTCCAACATCGGTATTACGCGCTGAAAAGGTAACTGATTTTTTCTTTGGTTCGACCGAGAGACCCACTTGTGCATACGAGTCAGCAAAAAGAGAAAGTGATTTGAGTGCCTGAGAGAGATCCTCGCGCAAAACTACCGCCTCAGTTGAATAGCTTGAAGGGAGAAGTGTTTTGTAATTCGGAAATGTTCCGTCGATAAGTCGCGTAGTGAAGTACGCGTCTTTAACGCGCAACGAAAGTTGGTCGGTGCTGTAGTACACCTCCGTCTCCCCACTTCCATCCTCAAGAAGGCGAATCATCTCAGCGGCGTTGCGAATAGGAATAAGGAGTCTTGGTATCTCGACACCCTTAAGGGGCGTTTTCTTTTCAGCAAGTCGGAAAGAATCTGTCGCAGCGACACTTAATGTTCCAGCTTCAGCAGAAACTAAGACGCTTTGGAGTTCTGGTTTGATACCGGAAACGGATGCGCAGAACGCAACACTTCGGAGTGTTTTAGCGAACTCAGACGCTTTTACCGAAAAAGAGTGTTCCCCAGAAACGGTTGGGAGTATTGGAAAATCTTCGTGAGCAAGTGTTTTGATATTTGACGAAGCTTGTTCGGTTTTAATTGTAAGAAGGTTACCTGTTGTGGCGATGGTTACTTTTCCATTTCCGCCCATATTTGAAACCAACGAACTGAGGGTGCTTCCTGGTACCGCAACCAGACCACCATCGCCAATTTTTGCAGGTATAGAAATTTCAACACCACACTCAAGGTTGGTTGCTCGAAGTGTTACCGTTCTCCCTTCGGCAATAAAAAGAATTCCTCGCAGCGCTTCGAGTGCTGCAGTTCGGCTCACAAAACGACTTGCGATACCGACGGCTGTTTTTAGATCTGATGATGCAACTTCTACCTGCATATAAGTTCTTTGTATTCTCTTTTATATAAAACTACTAATACTATTACGGGCTGTGGATACTGTGGAAAGGTCAGTTTTGTCCTTACAGGACAAGCTCGTTTGGGATTTTCGGGTGTGCATAGTGGGGGTATTAGTGCGTACTTAGTGCGGAAGCTTCGGGGATATCTTTTTTTGAGACGCTGTTTTTAAGGAAACACCCTCCGCTGTCCACGGGTTATCACCACTATTTCAACATGAGGCGAATCTGGGAAATTTCCTGTCCGAGCGCACTGTTTGTTTTGAGGTCTTCGCGTATTTTTTCACACGAATGGATCACGGTTGTGTGGTCTCGACCACCCAACTTGTCTCCAATGGTTGGAAAAGAAACACGAAAATCTTCGCGAAGAATATACATGATTATTTGGCGCGGTTTAACTACTTCTTTACGTCTGGTTTTTTCGTAGATACTCCCCTCTTCGACACCGTAGAAGTCCGCAACTGCTTTGATTATTTCTCGCACAGACACAGCCTTTTTCGGCTGCCCAACGGTCCTCAGGAGCGTTTTAACGTCCGCAAGAGAGAGAACACGATCTTTCAGCTGCGCTTGGCATATGAGTGTGTTTAAGGCGCCCTCAAGCTCGCGAATGTTGCCTTCAATGGTGTCGGCAATGTAGTCGACCACCTCATCGGAGAGGTCGAAATTTTGATTCGCTGCTTTTGTGCGAACGATGGCAAGGCGGGACTCTTTGTCAGGTTTGGTAACAGAAACAATCATGCCAGCAGAAAAACGCGACTTCAGACGGTCCTCAATGTTTTGAATGACGTTTGGATGTTGATCAGAGGAAAAAACAAGTTGTTTGTTGCTGTCGTGGAGATAATTAAAAATGTGGAAAAATTCTTCTTTTGTCTTCTCTCTCGTTGAGAGGAATTGAACATCGTCCATGATAAGAAGATCGTATTGTCGGTACTTCTCCTTAAAGAGATGCACCTTTCCTGCTTGCATCGAGGAGACATAATCCATCGAAAATTTTTCCGATGTTGCGTAATACACCTTGCGATCCGGCGCCATGGCTTTGAAGTGGTTTCCTACTGCTTGAGTGAGGTGCGTTTTTCCTAAGCCAGTTGGGCCGTAGATAAATAATGGGTTGTAGGCAATACCCGGCTTGCGAATGACCGCCTGAGCCGCCGCATGAGCGAGTTCGTTGAAAGAGCCAACCACAAAGGAATCAAACGTGTAGCGAGGGTTGAGGTTGGTTTGCGCGTGGACTGATTCAAGCGGGAGCTCCTGCCCACCTGAAAGCGGTGCTGCTTTTTGAGTTTCGCGTTTTGCGGGCCCGCGAGATATGGCGTACTCAACGGCGCGGACGGATTCATCAAGTTTTCGTAAAGAAGCAACGATGAGTTTGTGATATTTCGATGCAAGCCAATCTTTAACAAACTGATTTGGAACTCCGAGATAGACGGTTCCGTCGTCAGTGCGCACGATGTGTGTGTCTCTAAACCAGGTGGTGAAGTTTGCTTTCGAGAGCGAAAGTTCCAATTCGGTGAGAACATTTTCCCAAAGTTCTTTGTTTGTTGTCATGGTGGCCTCGGTAGTATAGCCGCCTCAACTGAAGCGCGCGAATGGAGGCTAAAATACGCAAAACGTTGATAACCTGTGGATAGGGTGTGGAGAAAGAAAGGGTCCGGATTCTCTCTTGGGCGGTTGTATTTTCTGCTCAGTAGTCTATAGTGTGGCGCATGTCATTTACCTATAAGCCAAAGAAGCGCAAGCGTGCCAAAACGCACGGATTTCGCGCTCGTGCCTCGACTGCCGGCGGACGCAAAACGCTCCTACGCCGCCGCCGCAAGAACCGCAGCAAGCTTACCGTTTAAGACGGTTTTTGTTGCCTGGTTTCAGTTGATTCGAAAAGCGGTCACCGGTAACCGAAAAAGCCATGCTCCCCCGCTCCTCCAGACTCTCTTCTAAGGAGGTGGAACGTCTTATGAAAGAAGGACGCTCTTTGGCGGCCGGTTCCTTACGCGCCAAATATTTAAAAAGTAGCGCCCCCACATCTCGGTTTGCTTTTGTCGTAAGTAAAAAAATTGCACGCGATGCAGTTACCCGCAATCGTCTGCGGCGTTGGGGAGCAGTTGCAGCTCGCGGTATTTCACAAACAGCGCCTATCGATGCGGCAGTCACTGTGTTGATACGGTACGAAAATCTCACACGCCTGCGGGAAGACCTCACAGCACTTCTCGTGCGTGCCACTCGGTAGTGTCATTGTGGCAATGCGCAGCTCCGCGTAGAATCTATCGATGATTGGACACCTCTTCACGGTCGTTCTCATTGAACCCATCTACAACGCGTTTGTCGCACTCATTGCCTATATTCCAGGACATGATGCAGGTTTTGCGATCATTGCCCTGACCATTCTCATCCGCCTCATCTTTCTGCCTGCATTTACCCAGGCACTGCGCACCCAACACGGAATGCGCCGTATTGAGCCGGAGCTCGACGCCATCAAGGAAAAGTATAAAGATAACAAGCAAGAACAAGCGCGCCTCACCATGGAGCTTTTTAAAGCTCGCGGCATCAAACCATTCGCAACTTTTTTTTCACTCTTGATACAGCTCCCCGTATTTATAGCGCTCTACGCGGTGTTTCTTCGCGAGGGATTCCCTCAAATAGCGACGCACCTCCTCTATTCCTTTACTCCAACGCCTGAGAGTGTTGGCATTATTTTTTTAGGGATACTTAACCTCACCATTCCAAAAAATATTATCCTCGCACTCTTGGTCGCGGGGATTCAGTTTTTCCAATCGAGACTTTCTATGGGCGCGATGAAGGCCGCTGCCAATACAGCCAAGCCAGAGAAAGCCCAAGCACTCATGATCCAACGACAGATGCTTTATATGATTCCGGTTGTTATGGGTATTGTTGGTTACACTGCGCCAGCCGCCGCGGGTCTCTATCTTTTGACGAACGCTCTCATAACCCTCCTTCAGGAACTAGTGGTTCGACGCAAAATTGATGCTCAGTTTGACGCATTAGAGGGTAAAAAAACGGCTTAATAAAGCCACATTTGCGCAGTGTGCGCCGCTGCGGTATCGTGCGCATATGGAACGCGCTGCAATACAGACGCTTGTTGAAGAGCTTTTTGCAGCTTTGGGCACAAAAATTGATGAAGTCAGGGTTTCTGAAGGTGCTCGCACTGTCGTCTCCGTTGCCTCCCCCGACAAAGCGACCCTCATAGGACCAAATGGCGAGCATCTGCGCGCCATAAACCATGTCGCGCGACGCCTTGCCGAAGGGCGAAGCAAAGGAGAAGACGCATCGTTCACGATTGACGTCGGGGATTATTTGGAGGGTCAACTTGAAACGATACGCGCAAACGCGCGCATGCTTGCGCAGCGTGCTCGCCTCTTTAAACACGAAGTAGAAATGCCACCGATGTCTTCCTACGAGCGTCTCGTTATCCACGAGCTATTTGCAGAGGATCCTGAGATTCAAACTGAATCAGCGGGCGAAGGAAAATTTAGGCACATTGTTTTGAAGTACAACGGAGGACAACAAAAAGAGTAATCCCCCAATGGCCTACGGTATGCGCTGTTTGCGCAACAGAAAGTTTTTACATTAAGGCTTTCTCTCGCAAGTGAATATCCATCGATCCGGGGCCCGATCTTTGACAGCCACAGGACTCCCACCAGGGACGGCGCTGCAAGCTTTAAAAAAATCAATGCCTGCCTGTGATACTGGCTGGTTCTTCTCGTTAAGTTGCTGGTTAGTTAATGGTTTTGTTACAGCGTCAGGAATAATGCCCGAACCAATTAAGGAAGTACGCTCTTCAGGTGTAAGCTCTCTGATGGTTCTGTCTTGGGGTATCTTCGTTGTTGGCTCCTTACACCTCCCAGGATCAGATACTGGGCACCCCACATTCACAATGCCTCCAACATTAAACTTAAGCAGCTCGGGACTGATGGTGTTTAAGATGGCGTAGATGCCAAAGAGAAGAAGGAAACCAAGCGTTGCATTACGGATACGGTCCTTCCCTGCCTGCTTGTTCCCAGCCGCGTCTGAGAACATATACTGCACTCCTCCTATAGTGAGCATTACTGCCGTAATAGCTGCTCCGAGGACAAGGGATAACTTGAATAACCCGCTAAGGAGGTCTGCAAACGTGAGCTCCCCCATATTTGCTGTGACAAACGGGAGGGGTTCAAGGGGGGTGTATTGGGCAGCCGCAAAAGAGACGGTTGGTACAAGAAAGAAGAGAAACGCAAAAAGGAATTTC
>CALREW010000004.1 GCA_943356415.1 Candidatus Nomurabacteria bacterium | reverse complement strand
CCGAGTTCCTTGGGGAACACTCACTCGTTCGTCTTGGTCTACTCGACCTGATCACCTGTGTCGGTTTGCGGTACGGTCGCGTTCGTATTGTGCTTAGAAGCTTTTCTTGGAAGGCTCGTCATGTACGTTAGTTGAAGCCGAAGCAACAACCTTCCTCCTGCATGCGCTACATGTCATTAAAGACAGTATCCGGGATTTTCCTCAAATACGCAGCTTCAGCCAAAGACCCCAATCCAATAAGGGGCGTCCACTCATTTCCTCCGTCACTCCATCGCATACGCTCACGGTCATGGAATATTAACCATGTGTCCATCGGGTTCGACTCTCGTCATCCCCTTAGGCCCGACTAACCCTTCGCTGATCACCATCGCGAAGGAAACCTTGATCTTTCGACGTGTGGGGATCTCACCCACATTGCGGTTACTTGTGCCTGCATTCTTACTTCCCAACGCTCCACCATGGGTCACCCCTTTGGCTTCACTGCAGATGGGAATACTCTCTTACCACGTGCTCCCGTACGAATACGGTGCACATCCTCAGTTTCGGTACTGCGCTTAAGCCCCGATTATCTTCGGCGCAGGATCTCTCGATGAGTGAGCTGTTACGCTTTCTTTAAAAGATGGCTGCTTCTAAGCCAACTTCCTCATTGTCTGAGAAATCCCACCTCCTTGTGATGCACTGAGCGCAGATTTAGGGACCTTAACTTGAGATCCGGGCTCTTCCCCTTTTGACCGGTGGAGCTTAGCCCCCACGGTCTAACTGCCGCATAACATATCTGGCATTCGGAGTTTGATAGGATCCACGAGCTTTCGCCCTGTTGGATCCTTCCAGTGCTCTACCTCCAGATATCAATAAATGCGACGCCAGCCCAAAAGCTGTTTCAGAGAGAACCAGCTATTACTAGGTTCGATTAGCTTTTCACTCCTTACCACAAGTCATCCCATAGTTTTGAACGGCTAATGGGTTCGGACCTCCCCTTGTCTTTCGACAAGGTTCATCCTGCTCATGGCAAGCTCACCTAGCTTCGGGTCTTATGCGTACCACTAATTCGCGCTATTCACACTCGGTTTCCCTATGGCTCCGGGGTCATCCCCCTTAGCCGTACGCGGTACACATAAACTCGCAGGCTCATTCTTCAATAGGCACGCCGTAGTGGTTATAAATAACCACATCGACTCCTTGTAGACATACGGTTTCAGAACTATTTCACTCCCCTCTCGGGGTGCTTTTCACCTTTCCCTCGCGGTACTTGTTCACTATCGGTCTTTGGAAGTATTTAGCCTTACCGGTTAGTTCCGGCAGATTCACTCAAGCTATTCATGTCTTGAGCTACTCAAGGACATTGTAGAAGTCGTTCCAATTTCGCCTACGGGACTGTCACCCTCTAGGGTCCCGCTTTCCAGCGGGTTCGGCTATCGAAACGATTTGTAACTTCTTTCTGGTCGAGCCAGATAACAACGCCTTACAACCCCGAGATCCACCCCTACGTCTCGTATCTTGCGACACAAAACGTAAGGGCGAACCTACGGTTTGGGCTATCTTCGCTTTCGCTCGCCGCTACTTACGAAATACCATATTGGTCTCTTCTCCTCCGGGTACTGAGATGTTTCACTTCCCCGGGTATGCTCCTCACTTGCGCGAGGTCATGGAGTCTTCCTCCATGGGGTTTCCCCATTCGGAAATCTTCGGATCGAAGGTTGTTTGGCACCTCCCCGAAGCGTATCGCCGCCACACTGCGTCCTTCATCGCCTTCTCAAAGCCTAGGCATCCACCGTACGCCCTTAGAGCTCCCGCACGGAGAGCTCGAGAACCGCACTGATCTGTTGTGTTCTTGTTGTTTTCAACTTCTTACGAAGTTGAGACTCTGATTTATTTTTCAGAGTTACCTGCCCATCTCTACAGCCACAAAAAGACCACCCGAAGTGGTTGCATGATGGAATCCAATTTACAAAGAGGCGGCGGGTATTTCTTCCAACTAAAAAACCGCTCTTTCGAGCGGCGCGCCGAGCATCAATAAAGATGCCTATCGCGTCCGCGCAAGGAGGTTTCTAGAGGTAATACTCACGAAAGGCAGTATACGCGGGGGGATATAGGCTGTCAAACAATTGGCTAAACACAGGGCGAAACGCAAAACGACGACCCGAAGGGGCCGTCGTTTTGGGCACAAACCAGAGAGGATTTAGTGCTTGATTTCGTCGCGAACGCGATCGATGAAGCGACTCGCTGCATCCTGGCCACCGAGGCCAAAGGAGAGACCGAATGCAAGTGAGAGTGCCACAACGACACCTGTGAAAAGGGTCTGAACAAACGGAGTCGCAACACCGAGTTGGCCAAGCGCTGCAAGTACCGCAAAGATCCAGATCGCCCAGCGAGCCATCGTGCCGGCGAGGCGTGCCGACGTTACACCTGCAGCCTGTGCGCCACCGGTGATAAGGCGACTTGCGACATCAGCAACAACCGCTGCAACGAGCAAGATGAGCGCTGCAACAATAACCTGCGGCAAGTAAAGAAGAACTACCTGCTGGAGGAAGAGTGTTACTTGCGTGAGACCGAGGATCTCAAGCGAGGCAACCAAGAACAACACGATAATGAACCATTTGACCAAACCACCGACAAATTTACCCGAGTCGAGCTTGAAGCCCGCGCGCTCGAGTACTTCGTCAACGCTTGCACCTTTCAGTGCCTGGTCAACATGCGCAGCACGTATCACCTGTGCGATGACGCGCCCAACAATGGAACCCACGACCCAACCGAGGACAAAAATAAGGACCGAGAACACGAAGTTCGGGATGAAAACGATGATACCCGTCACCAAGTCCTGGAAGGACTGCTGCAGGACCTGGAGCCATGTCTGTACGATCATTGCTGAGCTGGGGACGCCTAGTTAAGCGCCGCCCGTAATTAAAATAAGTGTTTGTAAATGGGTAGGACGACCTGCCCCCCTTAATTGTATCAATAGGGGGCAAACCCTGCTTCCCCACTGTGGATAGCCTCTGAGCTAGGGTTTGGCCACTAGTGACTAGGGTTTAGGGAACCCAGGGCTCTCTATTGGCTATACGCTAGTGGTTAGGCCCTACTTCAGCTCGACGTTGAGGCGGTCGAGGGCAACCGTGTGGGGGTAATCGATAACATCGCGCACCAATTTGTCGTAGATGCCCAGTCGGTACAAAAATTCTTCGGTAGTAAGTGCGACGTAGCGCAATTCCTTGCCTATCTCCGCCTCAAGTGCCCGTATAACGGTGCGAATTTTCGTTTCGATCACCTTGTCTCCCACAATAAGAAGGTCCACCCGTCCGTCGTACTCATCGACAAATAAACCTGAGAGTATCACTAGTTTAATAGTACCTGCGTTACGCAGTCGCTTTACAATGTCTTGCCCGCGAACCGGTAAGTTGAGTAGCAAATGTTGAAGTGCGGCAAGGTACACGAAGTCCTCATTGAGAACCCACGCGCGTTCTTTAGAGCCACGTGCTCTGCGAAGTTTGAGTAATCCGAGACGTTCATAAAACGGTAGCTCGCGACGCGTCACTGCAACGGAGACCTGCGAACGCCCCGAGGCGATGCTCAGTGGGATAATTTCTTTCGGATTAAATAGAAATAGTCTCAGGAGTTTCACACGTGCAGGCGAACCAAGCAGCTTCCCGAGTGTGTCCTCCATACGCGCGTCATTGTACCTGAGCGTGGGTAGGACACAAATGCAAAAGGCACCGCGCTTTGCGGTGCCTTTTGCGAGCCGGCTAGTATGGGCTTATTTAAGCTCTACCTTTCCACCTGCTGCTTCGATCTTTGCCTTCAGCTCTTCAGCCTCTTCTTTCTTCACGCCCTCTTTGAGGACGGACGGGGCTGCGTCAACGAGGTCCTTTGCTTCCTTAAGACCCAAAGCAAGGGCTTCCTTAACGGCTTTGATAACCTGGATTTTCTGTGCGCCTGCGTCAGCGAGGTGCACCGTAAAGGTGGACTTCTCTTCGCCTGCAGCTGCACCGGCTGCCGCCGGTCCTGCAACGGCCACGGCCGCGGCGGATACACCCCAATGCGCTTCGAGCGCTTTCACGAGTTCATGGAGCTCGAGCACGGTCATTTTCTCAACCGACGCAACGAGATCTTTGAACTTGCTCGGTACTTCTTTGGTCTCGACTACTGGAGTCTCAACCGTCGTTTCATCTGCCATAGGTATTTGGTATTACGCCGCCTTTTCAGCCTTGGCGTTGAGAACAACGGCGAAGCGCTGAAGCGGGCTGTTAATAAGCTGTACGAACTGTGCGCGGAGGGTCTGCATGCCCGGAATGGCTGCAACAACCGCTATCTGTGCTTTGTCCATGAACACGCCTCCGAAAATGCCTCCCGCAAGTGCGAGATGACCTTCGTGAGTCTTTGCAAACGCTGCCACTTCACGCGCTGGGGCAATTTCTTCGGTGCTGTACGCGATGGCTATTTCGCCCGGAAGCTCCGGAAACGTGCCTTCGATACCTTTGCCTTCGAGCGCTTTGCGAATGAGCGTCTTCTTGGCGACCGTGTAGCCAACACCTTCTGCGCGAAGTTTCGAGCGTAGTTCGCGTTCCTCCGCGACCGTGAGGTTGTGGAAGTTAACAAACACGACCGACTTTGCGCTGTCGATGGCCGACGTCACTTTCGCAAGAATTTCGCTTTTCTTCTGTTTGGTGATTGCCATATCTAATGTGAGAACAAAAATAAGGCCTTTCGGCCCGGAGAGACCGCTCCTTTACACGAGCGGTTTTCGACCTCTACCCCCGGCGCTTTCGCTTATCCTCTTGGTGAGGACCGATGGGTCTCCGAGACACAGAGAGACTGTACGCTATAGAAAAAGACCGGTCAAGAATGTCTCACTGTGAACGTAACGACTCCATAAATGCGGTTATAGCAGCGGCGGTTGCCCCCTTCCCCTTAGCTGCTGCGGTAACAATAAGAAGGGAGCAGGAAATGGCTATCATAACCAAGAATGCGACGAGGAAGCGGAAGAAGGTTTTAGTAAATACACGCTTCATTTTTCTTATAGTGCCTCCTTTTCAGAAGTAAGCGACGCAGCAAGAGATGTATTCCCCGCTTTCGTAGCAGCTGCTATGGCAACGGCATATGCTTCCTTTGCCTTTGGAATATCGTGTGCGTCACGATAATGGTGCGCCAAGGCAACTGGCAAATCAGTGTCCGCAGGATTTTTTGCAATGCCTCGTTGCAACGTCACGACCGCAGCGTCAGTTTTACCTTGCCCTTTCTGGGCTTGATAGAGCTCCAAATACGCCGGCACGTAGCTTGGGTCAACTGCGATTGCCTTGCCGAAATATGTTTCAGCGTTTACTTGATTCTTAAGATAGTAGGCGTAGAGATTCCCGAGATTAAGAATAGCTGCAAGGTTGTTTGGATTAACCGTAACAACATACGTCAGATAAATGCGCGCTCCTTCGTAGTCGCCCACTTGTTTGTGCGCTGCACCAAGCCCAATCCACTGTGTCATAAGAGCAGGGTTTTCTTTAAGCATGGCTACCGCTTCTGCGCGATGCTTCACCATAAGGGCGTAGACGTCTGAAGGAATAGTTCCTTGCGGAAGCGGTCGCTCAAGTGCCGGGCGCGGTGTTTCGTTAAAGAGCTTTTCATTTACGCTGTCCACCACTTCCACACTTGCTCCTTCGGGCAACCCATTTACCTCAGTAACTTCTACCGAAGAAGTACCCGGCTCCTTCTTGCCGAGTAAGTAGTATGCTCCTCCTCCAATAAGGATAAGGGCGGCAGCGAGTGTGAGCGCTATAACTTTTTTCTTTCCAGAAGACATGAGTGATTGAGGGCTTACCTATAGACAACGTGACTATACCATAACGGTTTTTTATTTAATGTGTGACTCCAGGAAACGCAAAAGCCCCTTCCCACTAAAAGTGAGAAGGGGCTTTGCGCGGTTAAACCGTTCGACTAGGCGTCGTGGCCAATATTACTTGGCGATAACGCGAGCCGTACAATCGTTGCCGAGACCAGAGTTCGTGAAGCAGCCAGCGAGACCATAACCATTGGTCCAGTCATTCGTCGTGGTCGCAATCGCCGTAGAGGTCGAGTTCGGCGACCAGATGAGGTTGGCAGAGGCAGCTTCAATCGTTGAGGTCTTATCCATGAAGGTAGACGCTGCAAGCGATGGGAAGCTGGTGTCAGCCTTGAGTGACGTGGAGACCGAGCCCGTCGTGTTGGAGCCCGTGAGGCTCAACGTTGCACGGAGGGTGTAGGTCTTGGTTGTTCCAGCCGAGATAGAGCGGTCCTGGGTATTCGACGTAGAGTCGAAGAACACCGTGATCGCAGTACCTGCGGCGTTGATGACCGCGTTGGTTGTCGACGAGACGTTACCGTTCGGACCGACGAAGGTCGGAGCCGAGAGAGTAGCGGTTGTCGTTGCGATGGTGAAAGCGAGCTTATGAAGCTGCGTATCACCCTTCGCATCAGACGACACATTCAACACGAGGAGGTCGTTGACGCCGTTGTTGGCGGCACCACCTGCCGTGCTGTACGTGAAGGTCGGAACCGACTTGAACATACGTACACCTGCGACTGCAGTTGAGCCGGTTGCCGTGATGGTGGCACCCGAGCCTACACCTGCGCCTTGTGTGTTCGTACCGTTCGTGTCGATGTCAATCGCGATGAGGTGACCCGAAGTTGCCGGCTGGTTAGTGCCGATAGCTGCGAGATCAGCCTTGACCGTGACGACAGTGTCAGTGTCCTTCGGAAGCACGTAGCTCATTTCACCAGTACCAGAAGCATTGGTGGAAGTAGCGTTGTTGCTTGCGCCGGTGAAGGTCGCCGCGCCGATCTGCGTTGCGCCAACCCAGAGGGTGACACGGACGAGGTCAGACGAGGACGAGGACGCTGTGTTGGTGAGCTTAAGGCCGATGCGGCGAAGCGTGACATCTTCGTTGGTCGGGCGGAACTTGTATGCCGCGACCGTTACGTCAGTCGAGTTTGCTGCAACGGCACTGTAAGACGGACTCGACGTGTGGAGGCTAACCGCGAGAGCGCCAGAGGCGATCGTCATGGTCTGACCAGCCGAGGCAGTGACCGTCTCGGTTACGTCGACGTTCGAGTTAACACCAGTGACCGTGATCGAAGGCGATGCTGCGATACCCCAGGCAAAGGTGCCCGAAGCAGAACCGGAGACGTCGCACTTAAGATCAAGAGTCTTCACTGTTCCTTTCGGAACCGTGAGGGAGTTGTCGAGGGTGAACGTGTTCGATGCCGGCGAAGTACCAGACGGGTTCACGTTGTTGCTACCCGTGTTGAGGGCCGTTGAGCCATCGTAGAGTTTGCAGTTCGTGAGCTGAGTGGCACCTGCGCTGTGCGTAAGCTGGAGCGGGATGGAGCTAAAGCGTACATCCTCACCAGATTGCGTTGCATCGAGTTGGTACTTAGCGAAGGTGAAGGCTTGGGCACCTGCGACGATCGATTGTGCCGACGGAGTCGATGCAACCGTGATCGCAAGAGCGGCACCCTTAACCGTCATTGCATTCATCGTGAATGCACCGTTGGTGAGGGTAACCGAGTTGCCCGTAGTTTCACCCTTCACGTTCGTCCACGCTTGAGGAGTGGTCGAAGCAGTGAAGACAGTACCGTTTACCGTTGACGAGTTGACCTTACCCTTGAGGGTGTAGGTCTGCTTGCCAACCGGGATGGTGATCGAGTCAGTGAAGGTTACCTTCTGCTTGTTGTCGCCAGAAGTACCGTCAACCGCATCGACTGGGCCAGCAACGACGGAGCCGTTCTGGTTGACGAGCGAGACGCTAGTCAACAGGTAGCTACCGAACGAAGAGCCAGAAACCGTAGAAGTCGTTGCGAACTCGAAGACCATGGACTGAACCGTAAGCGGCTCGCCCTTGATGTCAGTGGTGAAACCACCGAGCACCTGATTCTGGACGTTGACCGCGATGTTCTGAGCAGGAACCTCGTTAGCCTTGGAGACCGAAGTCACCGAGCCAGCCGAGATGGTGAACACCGAGCCGCTGAACCACGGGTTCGTGGTGCCTGCAGCTGAGGTGAACTGGGTGCCTGCGCCAGCCGAAGCCGTCGAAGCCGAAGTGGTCGGGCTGATGCCGTAACCATACTTCTCACCAGTTACGTAGAGGTCAGTCGTCTTATCGAGGTTGAAGATAACCGTGCGGCTGGATGCTCCAGTGCCGATTATGTCGCCCTTGATGTAGATCTCAGACGAGAAGCCCTTTGCAACCATAATGCCTGAGCCGAAGTCAGACTGGAAGTACTTGCCATCTGCCGAAACAGAGACGGAGTACTCAGTGCCGTCGACAACAGTCTTGAGGTTTGCAAGGTCAGATGCACCTGCCGAGCCGGTCTGGTACCAGCGTATCGAGCGGATGCGGATGTCTTCAGAGGAGCCAGCAGTGATGCGGACACCTGCGAAGCGCTGACCAGTCGTACCAATTTCCTTGGTCTGATCACCGTTCGGGTCAAACGACGAGATGGTCGTATCGGCAGTACCGATTACCAACGTGCCGTTAACCGTGTGGGTTGCACCGACGATCGGCATAGAGCCGGTGACGGTAGCAGTAGTGTTAACTGCAACAACCGAGAGACCGCCTACTTCGCCAGCATGGGAACCCATGGTGGAGATGTCGGCCATGTTACCAGCGACCGTGAAGGTCTTGGTGGTACCACGCGGTATGACCATAGTCGTACCGATAGTTGCCTGGTCGTTAGAGTTGAGCACCTTGTCCGTACCAATGACGGAACCGTTCTCATCGAGAAGAGTTACGCCGTTGAATACGACCTTGTTCATGACACCGGTGCGAGCGACAACCACGGAGTTAACCGTGACATCACCATCGTTACCAGCGGTGAGCGTGAACTTGGTGAACGGAACGCGCGAGGCGCTCGGAACTGCAAGGCCGTTAGCCGGCTGTGCAGCTGCCGAAACCGTAAGACCAGTTCCTGCCGACGGAGTCGGGTTAGGAGTAGGGCCTGGGGTTGCGGTCTGGCACTTGGAATTAAGAGAAGCGCGAGTGAGTGCACCGACGAATCCTGCCACCGGAGCGATGGCGTTCTTGGTCTGGTACTTCATGACCGCTGCCTTAGTTGCCGGACCGAAGGTGCTCGTTTCCGAACCCTTCGAACCTGCGCCCGTTGCTGCGACCATCGTGTCACTTGCGGAATTGAGGAACTGCTGGAGCTTCATCACGTCAGCACCGGTCGCACCTACTTGAAGGTTGCGGGTCCAGGTGTACGGACAAACGCCAGCGCCCGCTGAAGATCCGCCTGAGAGCGCAGCGAGCTGCGCGGTGAGGGCTGCGATCTGGGCTTGAAGAGCTGCCATCGTGGCGGCATCTTGTGCTGAAGCTGGTGCAACGACTGCGCCAAAGCTGAGCGAAAGTGCCATCGCGATGCCAAGCACTCCTGCCGCTACGCGAGCAGACGTGTTAGATGCAATGTTCGTAATACTCATGGTTACTAGTTACTGCTAATGCTAAGCGCTACCTAAGGATGTTGTGCTTCCTGCTTCGACCTCAGTTAGCGCATCCTCTGTTTGATGCCAACACACCTTATTGTGTGCGGACAGCGTTTAACATCTACCCGCCGCACCACCTTTTTAAATGAGTGGCACGGGTCGGTAGTAAGGTTGGGAATCTTTGTGTTTCAGATAAGCGGTCGTTTCGGGACAAAGTGATTCGGTAGTGAAAACGCACGTATTCCTCACGTATTAATTTCGTGAGGTTTTTTTAGACGCTATCTAGTTTTCAACGTGCGCACAGTTTCTCCGCAAAGCTGTAAGTGCCCACTCATTCTGAGTGAATAATCTTGAAGAAAATTCGCGCAGAAATGCCCTGACAGGTTCTCCTGTACCTCTGGCTAGTGTACGGCCCTATAAGCGGTGCTGCAAAAAAACTGTGTGGATAACATGTCAGAAAAAGCCCGTAAATTAGGCCTTTTCCCTGTTCTATCCATTCGGAAGCAGAATACGTCCCTGGGGGTCGTAAGTCAACCGACAAGCCGCCTGTCCCAGAGGCTAAAAAGGGACAATTACGCCAAGCGATAGGTGCTCCAACGACGCTCCCCTTCCTTCTTTAGGACACCTTTTTCTACTAGGGAGAGCAGCTCCCGTTGGATGGTCTTCTCGCTACAGTCTGTAACAACAGCTGAAACGTCACCTATAGAGACCACCCCCTTTGCTTTAACGATAGCAAGTATCTGCTGTGACCTATTAGACACTTTCCCCGAGCCTTGCTTGGCGCGTTCTGGCGCAGGACTTGTCCGATACGAGGTAGGTCTACTCGGACGACTCAAAGCACGTTTCCGTCCTATATGTCCTTTAACGACCGCCGGGTCTTCCGCAGCGAAAAGATCGTCAATCGAGCTCGGCAAAAGTGGGCGCTCTGGCGTTAGCGCGTCAGGTCCTCCTGCCATTGGTTCTGCGAGAAGTTCATCTTGCGATAAAACGATACCTTGTACCGAAGGCGCCGCAAGCCGAGAGAGTATTTTCAAATACTCATCAACAAGCACTTGTGCGTTCGATTCTGAAATAAGACCTGCCGTTGCCCCGAGTCGGAGGAGTGAAACCAACTCAAGCAAAATTGATGAAAGCGGTGAGTGGTCTGCATGAACCGCAAGCGCCGCTGCTTCACGGACAGAATCAAGGACAGAAAGTTCAAGTCGTTCAATCAAAGAAAAAGCGTCACGGTCACTGCGCGATGTAAGGAGCATCACCGCGTGTGCGAGTTTTTCGAGCTTGCCAAAAAGATACGCTCTGTCAGTTTGGCCCTTGAATATAGCGCGTATGTCGGCTCTCCGTTCGTTGCGCTCGCTCATGTCTTTTAGACGATTAGTGAGTGACCTATATACTGTCCTTTAATTGACCTTTACAACACATTGTGTCCTTTATGCCATTTGTCCTAACGAGTATACCGCTCAATGTCCCTTTGCAACATGTCCCTTTATGCAAGTCTGTGGGCTAATGATGACCCTGCGTTTTCGCTGTTCATTTAGGCGGTTTTCAATTCTTATGACTTGCTATAAACGACAAGCGAGCACCGGAAAACGTTCCTAAAGTGGTATTATGCAAACGCAATGGCGCGTAAAAAAGGAAGCAAAAACGATACTCGTGGAGGTGGTAATCCCTTTTCAAGTATCCCAAGCGAAACGCGCCGCGCTCTCCTTGCAATCGCTCTTTTTCTCGTTGGAGCAATCTTGGCACTCTCTGCGGTAGACGCTGCGGGCGTCGCCGGTACCCGTATTTTTGGTGGACTCTCATACCTCCTTGGGGTGGGTTATTTCCTTTTACCCCTCCTCTCTTTTTTATTGGCTTTTGTTTTAGTGCGCGACCGTGAATCTCCTTTCCCAATCCTTAAGAGTGTCTGCGGAATTCTTTTCTTTGTCGCTGCACTTGGCTTTGTTCAGCTAGTGAGTGCTGAAGGGGGCGCTCTTGGGCGTCTGATTGAAGAACCGGTCGTGACACTTTTTGATGTGTGGGGCGGCGGCTTGCTTATGGCCGCGGTGATGCTCGTTTCGTTCGTTGTCGCCTTTGAAGCCGGCGTTCCAAGCTTCCTTGTGTCGCTTCCAAAAATGCCCGAGTTGCCGTTTGGAAAAAAGAAAGGGGAGGTGGATTCCGATGTTGATACTGCCGTGAACGCAGCTGCAGCGGGCCTCAACGCAGACTCCGATGAAGAGGGCGATGAGCAGCCAGAGCGAACTCCCGCCGTTGCAGCAAAAACTGCTCCCCTGCCCATTCCTGAAGTTGAAGTTCCTGAAGCTCCCCGACCTCGCGTAACGCTCGAGGAGTACAACGCCCCTCCCCTCTCTCTTCTTGAAAAAGATAAAGGTAAGCCGGGTGTTGGCGATATCAAGGCAAACGCAAACCTTATCAAACGCACCTTGCAGAACTTTGGCATCGTTGTTGAACTCGATGAAATATCAATCGGTCCTTCAGTAACGCGCTATGCGATAAAACCAGCAGAAGGTGTTCGACTCAGTAAAATTGTCGCACTCCAGCAAAACCTTGCGCTTGCGCTCGCAGCAAAAGGCGGCATCCGCATCGAAGCTCCCATTCCAGGTAAATCGTTGGTCGGTATCGAAGTTCCAAACACGGCAAAAACGACAGTCGGTCTTGCCTCACTTTTCTCATCAGACGAGTTCCAGAATTCGAGCAAGTCACTCCTCGTTGCTCTCGGTCGAGACATCGGAGGGCTGTCTCACTTTGGCAACATAGCCAAAATGCCTCACCTGCTTATTGCGGGTGCCACCGGTTCAGGAAAATCAGTCACTATCCATACGCTCATCAATTCGCTCTTGTATCGAAACGGTCCACAAACCTTGCGATTCCTAATGATCGACCCAAAGCGAGTGGAACTAACGCTCTATAATAAAATTCCTCACCTTCTCTCCCCCGTCATAACCGATGCAAAGAAGTCCATTATGGCCTTGCGTTGGGCGGCCAAAGAAATGGACCGTCGCTACGACATCCTTGAAACAGAGGCGGTGCGTGACATTGGCTCCTATCATGAAAATATTCTTGGCCCCGCGCTTGAGAAACTACGCAAAAGTGGCGGACGAGCTGAAGATGAACAGCTCCCGGAGGCCATGCCGTATATCGTCATCATTATCGACGAACTTGCAGACATCATGCAGACGTACCCACGCGAGCTTGAAGCTGCGATAGTGCGCCTTGCACAGATGAGCCGCGCCGTCGGTATTCACTTGGTCCTCTCAACACAACGCCCGTCGGTAAACGTCATCACCGGTCTCATCAAAGCAAATATTCCAGCACGTCTTGCGTTGCAAGTCGCAAGCCAGATAGATAGTCGCACCATTCTCGACCAAGGTGGCGCGGAAACACTCCTTGGTGCTGGCGACATGTTGTACCTTTCTGCTGATATGGGAAAGCCGGTGCGCCTTCAGAGTGCCTACATCACTGAGTCAGAAGTAAAAAAAGTAGTCGACTATATCGCAAAGAATAACGCGGCAGAATTGCCGACTGTTGATCTTGCTGGTGGAACCAATGTTTCAAATGACAGCAGTCCAGGGGGCCCCATGCTTGAAGGATCGCTCAATGATGACGATGACATCGATGACGAACTCTACGAGCAGGCACGCACTGTAGTGATCGAGGCTGGCAAAGCGTCGACCTCTTACATACAGCGTAAGCTGCGTGTTGGGTACGCACGTGCAGCGCGTCTTATGGATGTGCTCGAAGAACGCGGCATTATTGGCCCCGCAGATGGCAGTAAGCCTCGTGAAGTTATTGGCTCCGGCACTGGGCGAACAACTGAGGACGCCTAAAGAGTTTTATGAGCGACTCCCGCCCAAGCCTAAAGCGCCTCGTCATCCTCTGCGCGCTCGTTCTCCTTTTGGCCTACGGAATCTTTGAGGCGCGCCGATATCTTGAAGGGCCGGTGGTTCGCATAGACCGCCCTGCAGAGGGCGAAACAGTAGAAGGCCCCTCAGTGCGGGTCTCTGGGCACGCTGAAAACCTCTCCTACCTCTATATAAATGGTGCCCAAGCCTACGTTGACGAGAATGGCAGTATTTCGTGGGTCTATACCCCTCCCAAAGGGTATACTGTTCTTGAAGTACGGGCGTCAGACCGGTTCGGGCGCGAGCGGACGGTGTCCGTTCCTTTTATCGTTAAGTAACTACCTCCATGGCAAAATTTGGAAAAAAAGTAGAGAAACCAGAAAAAACGATGGGAGGCACGTCCATTGATGCTGCCATCCGCGATATAAAAACAAAATTCGGCGACGAAGCCATCATGAAACTCGGCGATCAGCCGAAAGTTGATATCGGCGCTATTTCTTCAGGATCAATCGGCCTTGATTGGGCACTCGGTATCGGCGGACTCCCTCGCGGTCGCATCATTGAAGTCTTCGGCCCGGAATCCTCAGGAAAGACAACGCTCACTCTCCACGTTATTGCAGAAGCGCAAAAAGCGGGCGGTATCTGCGCATTCATTGATGCCGAACACGCGCTTGATCCGGAATATGCAAAACGCATTGGCGTAAAGACGAGTGAACTTCTACTCTCACAACCAGACACCGGGGAGCAAGCGCTTGAGATTGTTGAAAGCCTCGTGCGTTCAGGAAAAATCGACGTCATCGTTATCGACTCCGTTGCTGCACTCACGCCGCGCGACGAGATTGAAGGTGACATGGGTCAGTCGCACGTTGGAAAACAAGCACGCCTTATGTCGCAAGCGCTTCGCAAGTTGACCGCCATCGTCGCGCGCTCAAAGACGATCGTTATCTTCATCAACCAGATACGCATGCAGATTGGAGTCATGTTCGGCAACCCAGAAACAACGCCAGGCGGCAAAGCACTCAAGTTCTACACGTCAGTGCGTCTCGATATACGCCGTATTGCGCAGATAAAGAAAGGCGACGAAGTTATGGGTGGGCGCGTGCGCGTTAAGGTCGTAAAAAACAAAGTTGCAGCCCCGTTTCGAGCGACTGAGTTTGACCTTATGTACAACGAAGGCATCAGCCGCGAAGGCGAGCTCCTCGCACTCGGCGAGAAGTTTGGCATCGTTAACAAAGCAGGAGCTTCCTATTCTTTCGGTGAGGAAAAACTTGGTCGTGGCTATGATGCGACTCGAACGTACTTACGAGAGAACAAAAAGACAAGCGGAGAGATATTGAAAGCCATTCGTAAGGCGCTTGCTGAGGGAGCCGTAGCCTCAGGAAAGGGCTCGGGCGGTGGAGACGTCGCGGACGAGTAATCCTGCTACAACGACGGCAATAATAGTCGATATTTGTACCGTAGGTGTCGTGTTTACGACGGCCGCATATACAAACGCGCCCAAACCGCTCAACCCCACAGCCATCAGATTCGCGAGTACGTGCGGCACTGACACCAACGCTCCAATAGAAACTCCTGCGGCAATAAGTGCGTACAGTTTAAGAGCGCGCGGTCGAACTGCCTTGCGGGCAAAGTAGATAACAAGCACGGATGCCATAACTTGCTGCTGTATACGACTCATATATCAATAGTACTTTAGTTGGTACTGATAAAGTTTCAGGCTTGTGAATCGGGGTGCAGGCTCTCGTAGACACGCTTAAACTCCTTCTTTGCTCGGTGAACACGCGTTTTGACTGCCCCTTGAGAGAGTCCTATTCCTTCTGCCGCATCACTGTGTGGTTTATCCTCGATGAAATAAGTTGTGAGCGCTCGTGCAAGTGGCTCCGGCATACGAACCAGGACAGATGCTATCTCGTCTCGCAGTTCTCGCTGCCCTGCTTCGTCAGTGGTGTCAGGCAACATTTCGTAGACATCTGGATCAAGTTCCATCGTTGCGCCACGATGTCGCTTCCGCTTTTGGTAACTCGTTAGTGCCGTATTAATAACAATGCGATACGCCCACGACGAGAAAGATGCCCCTTCTTGTTTTTTGAAGCGATTGGCGTAGAGATATATTTTGGTGAATGCTTCTTGGACAACGTCCTCCGCTGCCTCGCGCTCCCCTAATATGCGCTCAGCTTTGCGCAAGAATGCGGCCTCGTAACGTACAACAAGCTCAGCGAAAACCGCTGGCTGCGTTAGCGAGAGTGCCAAAAGCTCCTCATCAGAGCGCTCTGGTGTCGTAGTCTCATCGCTTCCTAAGTACTCCATTGTCCTGACTATACTCATGAGGTACACCTTATACAACGAGTCAGACTGCGCAGTGGTTTCTAGACAGAACACGTCAAATAAGTAGAATGGCCTGTATCAAGGCGTTCTCGCCTTTTTGTTTTGTTCTGCTATACCCTAGCGATACCCGACACCCTTTCTCTATATGGCAATGCTTGAATACAACGAAATAACACTCCGGAAAGTCATCCTCCTCAATGGCGAGCCGTACGAAGTGCTCGACAGTCACGTCTTTCGCAAACAACAGCGCAAGCCCGTTAATCAGACGAAGCTGCGCCATCTCATAACCGGCAAAGTAACTGAACAGGCATTCCACGTATCGGAAAAAGTTGAAGAAGCTGATCTCTCTACAAAGTCAGTGAAATTCCTCTACAAAAACCGCGGCGAATACTGGTTTTGTGAGACTAACAATCCAGCGGCGCGATTCAAACTCGATGAGGCTATGCTCGGTGAGCCAATGCGTTTTGTGAAAGCGAACGATGAACTTGAAGCACTTGTGTTCGATGAAAATATCATCGGTGTAAAGGTTCCAATAAAAGTTGAACTTAAAGTTACGGAGGCCGCCCCTGCAGTGAAGGGAAATACCGTACAAGGTGGTACCAAGCAGATCACCCTTGAGACAGGTGCAACGCTCATGGTCCCCATGTTCATAAACGAGGGTGATGTGCTGCGCATCAACACTGAGATGGGCTCCTACGTCGAACGCGTCGATAAAGCGTAAATGAAGAAGGGTTTATTTAAGCTCCTTTTCTTTTTCTACTCTCCGTTCATCCTCATCTATTGGTTTGTTTTTCGTCCGAAGTCCGTCGGCGTGAAGTGTGTCGTCCGAAATGCAGAGAAAGTTGCTCTCATTAAAACTTCGTATGGCAAAAAACTGTGGACTCTACCTGGTGGTGATGTAAAACGCGGAGAATCGCTTGAAGAAGCAATAATCCGCGAGGTGCGAGAAGAGATGGGTATAGAGATCATCAACCTCAAGAAACACGGGAGCATCTATTGAGACGGCGAGTACAAGAGAAACACGGTCTGGGTATTTAGCGCGAACGCTACTTCTTCAGACATCCACCCTAGCAGTCTAGAAATAGAAGAGGCTGCGTGGTTCAACCGGAGTGCCTTACCGAAAGTAAAATCTCATCTCCTAACTCAGTTCCTGAATATTGCTGCCAGTGCCAATTAAACAAAACCGCCCCTAGGGGCGGTTTTGTTTATCGAACTAAATAAGGCAACAGCCCCATATAACGCGCTCGCTTCACAGCAGTCGCCAACGCACGCTGATGCGCGGCTGTGAGGTTCGTGCGCTTACGTGCCATAAGACGGCCGTGCGGGGTGAGGAATCGCTTCAGGACTTCAGTGTCCTTGTAGTCGATGTGCTTAATATTGTGGTTGGAGAAAAAATCAGCTTGCATGGTGGTTAGTTAGAACGGTATATCTTCAGGATTAATGTCTTCGTCAGGATATTCGATCGAGTCTTCTTTGGCAGGCTTGCTCGTTGTAGATGAAGCGGCACTTTCAGTGTCACGAGGCGCTCCACCTCCCCCACCGTCGCGGCGAGGTCCAAACTGGACACGCTCAGCAATTATTTCAGTACGGTAATTCTTGTGGCCATCCTTCTCCCATGAGCGAGTCTGGATGCGACCTTCAACAAGAAGCGAGCTCCCCTTCTTGAGATATTGCGAGACAAGTTCCGCCGTCTTTCCGAAGGTAACGATGTTATGGAACTCTGCTTGGTCTTCCCAGCGCCCGTCGCGCTTTGTGCGGCGGTTGGTTGCAAGTGCGAAGCTTGCAACTTGGATGCCCGACGGAAGCGATTTAAGCTCCGGGTCGCGTGTAAGGTTTCCGAACAGGAATACCTTGTTGAGATTCATGCGATAAGTATAGCTTAGGCTGCTACCTCAGTCTCGGCCACAGCGGCGGCAGGCTCTTCTGTGCCGGCAACCAACTCATCTACCGCAGTGTCTATCTCAGCGTCAGAAAGCTTTTTACCCTCTCCCTTATGCATCTCAGGCTTCTTTATCGCCTCACCCATAGGGCGCTCGGAGACAAACAACTTGCTGCTACGGGTCGATTCTCGAACCGTCGAAATAATAATCATTCTCAAGATCGTGACCATTCGGCTGATCTCCTCCTCCACAGATTTTACCTGTGTCGGATCTAGTTCGAACTTGACCCAGCCGAACCACGCTTGGTTATAGCGATCCCTCTTTCCCGCCTCTGCGCGGGACATCGGGTAGGACAGCTGGGTCATCCGCGGAGTTTCCTCTGCGATGACCGAAGCACCGTGGGTTGAGAGAATCGCTTTGATCTTCTCTACCTCGGCAGGCATTTCTGCCTCGGCGATCTTCGGGAGAAGGTGGAATCCCACCTCGTACACTCGAAGGTCGCTTGCCTCCTGGACTTCTGTATTACTCATACGCGCCGCACTATACCAGGCCAGACGCAGGCTTACAACCGTACCTTATAGAGAAATGCCAAACGCTTCTTGGACATTTTTAAGTACCCGCTCCCTCATTTCCTCCTCAGGCAGACCTCGGGTATCGGCTATGTAGTTGAGAGTTTCGACAATATAGGCAGGTTCGTTGCGCTTCCCGCGATAGGGCGCAGGTGACGCATACGGCGCATCGGTCTCGGTAAGTATGCGATTAATGGGCACCGCCAAGATTGTGGCGTTATACATCGGGGCAAAGGTCACAACACCAGAGAATGAGAAGTAGGCGTCGAGCGCTGAATATTTGGCAGCGATTTCTGGCGAGCCAGTGAAGAAGTGGAGAATTGGCCGGACGCCAGGAAACTCTTTTAGTATCGCGAGACAGTCTTCGTGCGCGTCAGTGTTCTGTTCAGCGTCCTTTCCTGATGCACGGCAGTGGATCATCACAGGCTTGTCAGCTTCAACCGCCAAGGCTACTTGCCGACGAAAAACATCTTTCTGTCTTTCTTTCTCTTCATCTGGATTCTCTCCAAGTCTAGAGTAATCCAGTCCACATTCCCCCACCGCAACAACGCGTTCGTCTTTCAAAAGCTCTCGTATCCCCTCTTCATCAAGCGGTTCAGCGCGATTATCCGATGGATGAAGTCCCGCCGTTGCATAAAGGCCGTATGCGTGCGCAAAATCCCGTGCAGCGTGTGAAGTAACGTGGTCGCATCCCACCGTGATTGTCGAGACGCCTGCTTCACGCATGCGCGTGAGCACCTCACTAATATCGTCAGTGAATTGCGAAAAATGAACGTGGCTATGCGCGTCGAAGTAGCGAACAACCATACTACTCTTTGCGAGGAAACAGATTCTCCGGCTTTTTGTTTGCTTTGACCGCTTCTTTAATTGCCGCACTCGTTTTCGGCATTAACGGGTTGAGCATGCGCCCAATGGTGTAAACCTCACGCGCAAGTTCAGAAATAAGTGCCTTAGCCTTCTGCGGATCTTCCTTTACAAGCGCAAAAGGCTTCTCTTCAGCAATCCGCTGATCGAGCCGTGCTACCCACTGCCAGACAACATCACACGCATCATTAACGCGGAATTCCTTCATCGCCTGCTTAAAGTCCTCGGGGATGGTATTCGTTTCCAGCATGACCGGTTCATCAAGATGAGTTTGTGCCATGGTCATAACACGAGAGACGACATTACCGAGACCGTTGGCGAGGTGTGCGTTGTATGACTCTTTAATGCGTTCCGCTGTCACGTCACTATCCTCAAACGGGTGTACGTGGCGGAGTAAGAAATACCGAACTGCATCCGTTCCATACTCATTCACCAAATCGAGTGGGTTGATGACATTACCCAAACTCTTGCTCATTTTCTGTCCTCCCGAAGTAATGAAGCCGTGGTAGACCACCGTATCCGTATTCTTCACCTGCGCAGACATAAGCATTGCCTGCCACATCAGAGATTGGAAACGTACTTGATCTTTGCCTGCCATCTGCACCACCTCACCCTCTGCCCAGAAATTCTTAAAATTACTTTCACCGTCCTCAGGCCAACCGAGCGTTGATATGTAGTTGGTGAGGGCGTCAAACCACACATACATAACCTGAGTCTCATCTCCTGGCACCGGGATACCCCACGAGAGACGCGCTTTTTCGCGAGAAATGCTGAAATCTTCAAGTCCTCCTTTCACAAAATTGAGTGCTTCTTCACGGCGCCATGCGGGCAATATCGAGTTCTCGCGAGAGAGGTATTCAATAAGCCGATCTTGGTACGCACTGAGACGGAAGAAATAATTTTCTTCTTCGAGCGTTACCAACTCAGCATTTGGGTGTAGCGTACAGCGTCCCGCTTCGTTTACATCCTTTTCTGACTTAAACATCTCACACCCCACACAATAGAGGCCTTTGTAAGACTTCTTGTATATATCCCCTGCCTTTTCGCACCGGCGCCACATCTCCTGCGCAGCTGCCATGTGCTGCGGGTCGGTAGTGCGTATAAATCTATCGTTGCTTACATCAAGCGCTTTCTGCAACTTTTTGAACTCTGCGGCGTAGCGGTCGACGTATGCCTGCACCTCCTCGCCGGCACGCTCGGCCGTCTCCAAGATCTTCTGTCCATGTTCATCGGTACCCGTCGAGAAAAAGACCTCATCGCCCATAAGTCGACGAAAGCGTGCAACAGCGTCAGCACTTACAAGTTCGAGAGCGAACCCGATATGCGGATCCGAGTTTACATACGGCAGGGTCGTTGTGAGATAGAACTTACTCATCGCTCCTTAAACGGGCGAGCTCACGCTCTTTGCTTTTTTGAACGTCGTTTATGAACTCTTGAAGCGCCGCGGCAATTGGCACAGAAAGTAATATCCCCAGGAACCCAGCAAGCGCCCCGCCGATAAGAAGCGCGAGGATAACCAGTATTGGCGGCACGCCAACTACTTTTTTGACCACCAAAGGATAGATGAGATTACTCTCAAATTGCTGAACAATGACGTAGAGCCCCACAACAAGGAGCGCCGCGGTAGCTCCACCGTCAGCAAACGAGACTGCAATTGCAGGCACGGCAGCCAAAAACTGTCCGAAGACAGGAATAAGTTCGAAGAGTGCGGCAAGGACCGCCAGGAGAAGTGCATACGGGACACCTAAGATAACGAGGCCGAGGTAGAGAAGCACTCCAACAAGCACTGCCAAAAGAAGCTGTCCCTGCATCCACTTCCCTATTTTTTCTTGAGAACGCTTCCAGAGGGAGAGCGCGTAGTCTTGGTGTCTCACCGGCACAACGAGACGCAAAAAGTCATCAATGCCCGTCTCTTGCACTGCGAAGTAGAAAGAGAAAACAATGATAAGACCGAGGCTAATAATACCTCCAAAAAAGGCTGAGAGCGTCGAAAATAGACCGCCCGTAAAAGACGCGAACGACGAACGTATTGCATTGGCAAACTGCATTGGCGAGAAGTCATTGACGATGGCACCTGGGACGCCACTCGAGAAGCCGCTTGAGAATTCTATGGTTTGCAGCGTTGTAGGTAGGTTCGTGAGAAATGTTGCCGCATCGTCAAGAACCGGTGGGATGAAAATAAATCCTATCGTCCCGATAAAAAAGACCGTGAGGAGATACACCAAGAGAACTGAGAGGAGCCGGTTAATCTTGTGCTTCATGAAGAAGTGGACTCCCGGCTCAATGGCAGAAGCAAAAACAATGGCAGTAAGAACAATGAGAACCAGATCACGCAAGTAAAAAAGGAGCCCCAGCCCTAAAATAAATAGAAGGGCGGTGATAATACTTCCAGGCGCGATATTTATTGAGATGTGTTTGTTTTCCTTCATGCTGAAAGTGCGACTTTAAACATTGCAGCGAGTTCATTGATGGCAACACGTTTCTGCTCCCCCGTATCTCGGTCACGCACCGTCACCGTATTTAAAACAGCGTCGCCCCCTTCACCGAGCGTATCAAAGTCGATGGTTACGCACCACGGTGTGCCTATTTCATCTTGACGGCGATAGCGTTTGCCGATATTACCGTTGTCGTCAAATACGACAGCGCCAAATTCCTTTTTAAGAGCTCCGTAGACTTCGCGAGCTTTCGCAACAAGTTCTGGCTTGTTTTTAAGGAGTGGAAACACTGCCACTTTCACCGGCGCAACCGCAGGTTTAAAAGCGAGATAGACGCGCTTCTCTCCCCCAAGCTCATCCTCGCAATACGCATCTGAGAGGACCGCAAGCATGAGACGGCCGAGACCAAACGTTGGCTCAATAACATGCGGAACAAAACGCTCTTTCGTCTCCTCATCAAAATACGAGAGCTCCGTGCCCGAACCTTCTGAATGACTCTTGAGGTCAAAGTCCGTGCGATAGGCCAACCCGAGCAACTCTTTCTGCCCAAATGGAAAATCAAACTCCGTATCAACCGAATGTTTCGAATAGTGAGCACGATCCGCTTCTGGAACGTCGACGATATGAAGTTTCTCTTTCGAGAGACCCACGTCTGCAAGAAAATCATGTTGTTCCTTTAAGAAGAAATCGAAGTGTTCCTTCCAAGACTCGGGTCGGACAAAATACTCTATTTCCATTTGCTCAAGTTCGCGGACACGAAAGATAAAATCCCGCGGCGTTATCTCATTGCGAAATGCCTTACCGATTTGCGCGAGACCAAAGGGAAGTTTCGGATGGAACGAGTCGATAACATTTTTAAAGTTAACAAACATACCGCCTGCAGTTTCGGGACGTAGATACACTGTTGACGCGGAGTCTTCCATTGCCCCTACGGACGTTTTGAACATCATGTTGAATTGGCGAGCCTCTCCGAGGCGACCTCCACACTCAGGACATTTCTCCGTATCTTCAATATGATCTGCTCGAAAACGGCGCTTGCACTTCTCGCACTCAACGAGCGGGTCAGAAAAACCTGAAACATGCCCAGAGGACTCCCATACCTTTGGATGCATCAAAATAGCAGCGTCCATGCCGTACATATCTTCGCGGTCAGACACAAACCGCTTCCACCAGAGATTCTCTATATTCTTTTTGAGAGCAACGCCCAGCGGTCCATAATCCCAGGTACCAGCAAGGCCTCCGTAAATTTCGGAACCTTGGTAGATAAAACCTCGGCGTTTAGCGAGGGAAACGAGTGCGTCGAGAGATTCCATAGGGAAACCTTATCGTATCTCGATGGAGTCTGCTACTTGCTCAAGCTTGTCGAGAATGGGTTTGTAGTCTTTATCAAAATCCTTCTGTACATCTGGGTTAAGAGACACGCTTGCTATGAATTGATACAGCCGGCCATGGGCAAATATCATCAAGTGTTTGAAAAAGGTTACCGTTCCTGAAGAGTAGGCAACCCGGTAGGAAAAAGAGGCTAGCGGATATCCGTCTTTCGTTGATGAGAACGCGAGCGGCTTGGTTACTTCTTGAGTGCCTCCGTAAAGGAAATCGATACCTTGTAACACAGCATCGAAGGAACCTCGCACACTTCCACCAGGAAGCGGCCCTTCCAAGAATCTAAAGTTTGCAAATGATTCATCGAAGATATCTTCACGTGGAGCACTGAACTTTACGCCACCAGGGTTCGTTATGCGTACATTTTTGCCGTCGTCGAGAACTTCCATAGTAAACCCAGGCAGAAGTCCGATGCGGCTATTTTCATTTATGATGATCGACTGCTGGGGTATTGGCTCGCTTGACCAAAATTCTGGGCGGACAAACACTGTGCCGCTCGGTGCCGTATATGGCACCATCCGCTCAGAACCTTTCCTTGTGCCGTACGTACCTTCCCCGGTCAAACCAGCAATAAATGCATCTTTGTAGTACGCAGAGATGATGTACCCCACACCTCCACCAAAGCCCCTAAAGACTTCCGTTGGGATCCCCATCAAACAACCTGTTACCGGAGATATAACAATGCCCCCAGAAACACCCGGATTTGTAATAGCAGAAACTTTAATCTTGCCGTCGTCAGCGATGCCACTGACAATACCGTTTGTCACAGTAATTGACTTATTGGCCAAATTCCCAGGATAGCCGAGCATCAAAAGAGGGTCGGTAAGCTGAATCTCCTTCAGCTCTTTACATACTTCAATCTCAGTATCGTACGCGCTGCGCGCTACGGGCGGAAAAGGATAAGACACGCCATTGGCAGTCTTATACGCTGATTTCAGAGTTAAGACTGCGTAATCAAGACCTTCTATAAGCGACCCTTCAATATTGCTCTGGCGGTTGTAATACATTTGCACGCTATCCGAGAAATATGCCGCGCTGTAGAACTCACCAGATGGCAATCGAGGAAAATAAACGTTGCATCCGTAAAATTCCCCGTCTGGAGCCAGGACCACGTGAGAATTTGTCTCAACAATAGGGTTACCTGCCTGGTCAACTGAATAAAGCCCTGACCCATGCCCAGTTTCAGTACCAGTTTTATCAACACACGCAACCAACACCACCGATTGCATATAATCTTCTTTTATGAAATCGATGATGCTCTTTTCTACCGCTTTTTTCCCAAAGAAAGACCTCACTGATTCATACAATGTTAAACCGTACCCTTTCCGTACAGCAAAAAACCCCCCTGCAATCAGTGCAGCAAGCAGAACAAAGAGAATACAAATAAGCACGACCTTCTTCCCCCTACGCACAGGAGGAGATGTCACAGGTGCTGGGGATGTCGGCACGTTATTTACTTGAAATGGTGGCATGCGCTAGTACCCTTCTATTGTGACACCCTATCCATCCCGTCGGAATAGCCGTTTTCCCCTCCTGCAATCATGGTCGTAACTGGGTTGCCTTCAGCCGAAACGGAAGAGCCAGTGAAGCGATCGTTCCCTGAGAGGACAACCCGGCCGGTGAGCGCTGGGGTGCTCCCTACCTGCGAGGTGCTCGGCGTGAGCCCCACTTTAAATGACACTTCGCGCGCTGCGGCCGCAAAACCAACTCCGGCTTTCACATCGCCAAGATTCCAAGTAACCGTTCGACTACGATCGTCATAGGAGACTCCCTCATTGCTTGGAGTAGAAGCCCCGATATACCGCACATAACTTGGGAGTGTTGCCGATGCTTTGGTGTTTGAGATGGTATTTGAAGGATTCTTCACACTCCACGTAACGGTGTAGGTGGTTTCTTGTTCTGCCTTAGGCGGCATGGGCCCCGTATTTTGGATCGGTCCAGAAGAATGTCGGGTTCGCGTACCAACAACAAGCGCTGAACCCACTCGTATCGTCTTGCTAAATGCAGATGAAATGGTATCTGAGACGTTCTCTGCGCTCGTGCGCTTACCAGAGACCGATACCGATATCTGCATCTCTGGGTTGGTGATAACAGAAGTGCCTGACGAACCGCGCGCCGTGAAAGAAAAATCTACCGTACCACTTTCACCAGGAGCAACGCGAGCCAGGGTTGCGTCATCGTCCTTGCTCCAAACAATAGTCGAATCAAGCGAACGATAGAATCCACGCGAAGCAATAACAGAACCTTTATCGAGGGCCTGTCCAGAAAACTTCGCTTCGATAACTAAATCTTGCACCTCAGTATCGAGATTATTCTTCCATGCGATCTGTCCGCGTACCGTGCCGCCTGATTCAACGACAACCGTTTTCCCTTGATCTCCATTGATGGTGAGTGTTCCTCCCACAAACGGTCTCTTCAGCGTCAGAGGCTTTGGCACGGTAAGGTATGGAACAGCGATGCGCGCAGCAGTTTTATCCTCTTCAGTTCCTGCAAGGAAACGGAATACCCGCTCCTCGTTATCTTGGCCGTCGATAAGCCCGGTAATGGTTACTTTCTTTTCTTTCCCCGGTTCCAAGTCGCCAAGCTGCCAGATATTTTCGCCAACCGACGTCTCGGGGTCAGAGCCTGTTATTGAAAATCCAAACGGGTACTGTGCTTCAAGCGCCACACTCTTAATGGGTGTTTGTGCATTTGAACGAACGGAAACGACAAATTTCACTTCTTGACCGGACACCGCTTCGTCAGGGCCATCAATACTAATAGATACCGGGGACGCTCCAAGAATGACATTGAGCTCTGCTTCTTTTACGAAAATAGCGTTACTGCCCGCAACGCGATACTCGAGCGTTGCGAGTATGCGCTTCTTGGACCCTTGCTCTCCAAAGAGAACCGCGTGCACCGTCTGCTTCATCCGAGCACCTGACTCAATGGTCCCAAATGATATGCGCTCACTTGGGAGAGCTGCGGTTAAGTCTTTTGAGCTGCGCGTTCCTTCCGGATATTCAATAACCAAGTCTGCAAGCTGTAACGGCGCGGCGTTTCGGTTGTATACGCTCACCTCAAACTCCGCATCCTTTCCTCCATCAAGCAGTGATGGTCCGAGGATGGAAACTTCAATATTGCTCGTCGAGACCGTATTTCCCCCATAAATAAAGGTATACGCCGCAATGCCCGCAGCTATGACGAAAAAGGCGATTGCCCCAAGAAAAAGCGACATGAGCGGAAAAGGTCTTTTTGGCTCTCTTGGCACATACGCCGCAGAAGCTGCGTCCGGTTCATCGTGCTTCCAGCCTTGCGGCTTCTCTACACCAACACCCGGAAGTGGAGTGCGAGGGCGTATGCCGGTTTTTGCAGTGCGCGAATAGAGCGTGTCCTGCATGCGCTCCACAGCGTCACGATCGTCTGCCATATGAGGTCAGTATATCATTCGCTTCCGACCGGAAACCGTGTGCTACAGACCGCTTAGTCCGAGTGCGTGGTTTATGGTGCGTACCGCCTCGCTGCGTAGACTTTTCATACGCGAAAGATTTTCTGGGGAAAGCGGTTCGTCGGCAAAACTAAGAAAGGTTGGATTTTCGGAGAGATATCCGAGACGAGAAAGAAGGGCGAGCACAATCGCACATTCAGCTTCAGAAACCTCCGTAGCCTCGAGTGCACACAAATACCGCAATCCGCCTTCAACAAGCGCAAAAATGCTGTCGTCAAATGCTTCGCCCGGCATCAACCGTATAAGAAGTCTGCTTATCTGCCCTGCTGCTTGACGAGCCGCTCCGTGTTTCGGAGAGAGAAGCATTTCATTCACTTCGACTCCCACCAGTCGTTGAGATTGCATGCCGCGCACAAACGAATACGTGCCGAGCGTCATAGGTTCAAGTCCGTAGCGAAGTTTGCCCGTACCCCTGCGCGCACTTTGTGCACGCAAACGCACCAACCCATGTTCTTTAGTAAGAACAAGGACCGATACGCTCGCCTCTCCAACCTCGTATTTCCTCAACACGATGCCCGGTGTTGTATACACCCGTTCAGCCATAAAATACGTGAGTACCCACTAAACGTTAGGCTCTAGGGAAAGTTCAATTGGAAATGGGAGATCTTTTGCATTTGCTGCTCCTTCAGCAGATTCAGCAACAACAAGCTGCGCCAGACCGGTATCTGAACACAACTCTGTTTTTATAGACTCCACGAACGTCCTTCCTTCCGCATTAGTTCTGAGCGTAAGTTTTGGACGATCAGAGACCGTGAGATTCTGTTCTTTCCTAAATGCTTGTATCAGCCGTGCGACATCGCGACGCATGCCCTCTTTACGCAAAGCTGGTGTAATAACCACGTCGAGCTCAACTCCTTCTCCTTCGGAGAGGAAGCGGATTTCCTTCACATTTATTTCATCTCGAACAAGCGCAACATACCCATCATCAAGTGTTTCCTTCCCGCACACCGTAAGTGACGCCAGCGGCTGACGTACTTTGATATTAGCGCTCGCTCGAGCTTCAAGACCAAGCGATACGACTTCGCGCACCGTCTTCATGTTCGATAGTAATTCACCGTCGGAAGAACCTCCTTCCGGCCATTCAGTGAGATGCACGCTTATTGGCGCTCCTTCGGGGGAAACAGCCCGATACAAGTATTCAGAATAAAACGGCATAATCGGCGCCATCACTTTTGAGAGCTCCGTAAGAACGAAGCGAAGCGTTGCTCGTGCGGCTTTTGCATCATCGGCGCTATCACCTTTGAAACGATCTCGACTGCGTCGCAGATACCACGTCGAAAGATCGTCGATAAAGTCAGCAATCGGCCGCGTTGCAACATCAAGCTCATACGCTTCATAGCCTGCGGTCGACTGGGCAATGAGTTCATTGAGGCGAGAAAGTATCCATCGATCAAGGAGAGCCTCGCTATGCGGTGAAGCTACTGTTTTGTCATCGTAAAGTGCATAAAAACTACGCACGTTATCGAGACGCATAATGAGCTTCTTTGCTATCTCATCAACACTTCGATCAATGAAGTTAAGATCTTCCCCGCGAATAAGCGACGACGAGAGCAAGTAATATCGCAACGCATCAGCACCGTACCGGTCAGCGATAAGCGTTACATCAGTATAGTTTTTGAGCTTTTTGCTCATCTTCTTACCGTCTGCAGCCAACACAAGCCCGTTGGTTATGACGTGGCGATAGGCAGTCTTTCCGAACAGCGCGACACCAAGGACAAGCGTCGAATAAAACCATCCACGCGTCTGGTCAATAGACTCAGCGATGAAGTCTGCCGGATATCCTCGACTCCCCAAGCCAAACATTCGCTTGGGGTTAAAACGTTCTTTACCTTCAAACGGGTAGTGATTACTTGCAAACGGCATCGCCCCTGACTCATACCAACAGTCAAAAACATCTGGGACACGTCGCCATATACCAGAGACTGCATCGCCCCACGTTATCTCATCGATGTATGGGCGATGGAGGTCAAGATCGTACTTGGCGTTGTGTGGGTACGGCACGAATGGAATTTCACGCACCTCTGCGTTTTTAAGAAACAGCGTTCCAGATTCAGGAGAAAGCGTTTCCACACTCTTGCGTCGTGCAATGCCATCAAGAAGCCACCCTGGAGTGTCGTGTGTGACAAGGAGGATTGTTTTGCCGGTGTAACGACGTTCAAGTTCAAAGAGAAACGCCCCCACACGCTGACGCACGTCAGCGTAGGATTCTCCACCATGTGACGAATCAAAAAAGTCGAGTTTGCCGTCCGGGAATCGGTTGGTCCATTCTGTAATGGACTTGCCTTCAAACGTACCGAAGCCGTCTTCGCGTAACCGCTCATCCGTCATGCGTACATTCGGTGACAGACCAAGACGTCTGCATACAATATCTGCCGTCTCTTGTGCGCGCAGCACCGGAGAAACAACAACAAGGTCAATACCTTTTCCAATCAAATCCTCAGCCGAAGACGCTGCCTGCTCTCTTCCCTTGTCGGTTAACCCGTTGGTCGTCACAGCGCCAGAGTCGAGGAACCCTTCAACATTGCTTCGCGCTTGGCCATGGCGCATAACAAAATATCGGTTACCTGAACGCTTTACATGCGTGAGCAATTCGTCGATAGAACCGAGCGTCTGTAACTCTCCTGTCTTTTCGTTGCGCCACATCGGGAGTGGTGCTCCCCAGTAACGTGCTCGTGATATTGCCCAATCTGGCGCTGTCTCAAGCAAGTTGTGGAAACGTCCCTCTCCAACATGTTTTGGTACCCACCCGATAGTCTTATTGGCGGCAATAAGCTGCGCTTTTATTTTTGAAACTTTTACAAACCACGAAGATGCTGCGTACACCAAAAGCGGCGTGTCACAGCGCCAGCAGTGTGGGTAGCTATGTACGATAGTCTCTTGCTTAAAGAGTTTTCCGCTATGAGTCAGCGCTTCAACTATTCTTTTGTCAGTATCTTGATGTGCTCCTTTTTTCTTAACTAAAAGGCCCGCAAAGTCTGTAACGTCTGGAGTAAAAAGGCCATCCTGCGTTACGTGGTGAACCACAGGAAACCCTTCTTTCTGTGCGAGGTCGAGGTCGACATCGCCAAACGCAGGCGCGAGGTGTACCGCACCAGTACCGTTGTCTGTTGTTACATACGGCGCATGGTAGATGCGCCAACCTTTACTTTTTCCTTTGAGATCACTCTTTCCTTTAAAGTAGGAAAACGGTGGTTCATACTTTTTTCCAACCAGTTCCTTGCCTGAGAATTCAGCAATGATGTTGGCCTCACCAGGTATCACATCCAACTTCTCTTTCGCGAGAATAAGATATTCTCCTTGGTGTTCTACTTTGACGTACACAATATCGTTGTGGACTGCCGCGGCGGTGTTGCCAGGCAGCGTCCATGGTGTCGTTGTCCACACAAGAAGTGACGTGTTCGCTTCACCTTCAAGCGGCAACTTCACGTACACCGAAATATCTTCTATATCTTTATAGCCCTGCGCTACTTCAAAGTTTGCGAGCGTCGTGCCACAACGAGGACACAAGTGCATCGATTTATACCCTTCGTAGACTAACCCTTTTTCAAAAAGCGTCTTGAAGGACCACCACACCGATTCGGTATAGGTAGTATCCATCGTCTTATAGTCGTTCTCCATATCAACCCAGCGCCCCATGCGTGGGATGATGCGGCGCCAATCGTCTGCGTACCGGAGTACTGCGGCGCGTGCTGCTTCGACGAAATTATTGATGCCTCGCTCTTCTATCTCGCGTTTATTCCTAATCCCCTGCTCCTGCTCAATGATGTTCTCAAGTGGCAATCCGTGACAGTCCCAGCCCCACATGCGGCGCACGCGATACCCGCGCATCGTTCGATAGCGCGGAATGGCATCTTTTATAGTGCCAGGTAGAACGTGGCCGTGGTGAGGAAGACCCGTAGCAAAAGGGGGCCCATCATAAAAGGTAAACTCGCCGCGAGGAGCGTCTTTCTCTACAGACTTCTCAAAAATGCGCTCAGCGTCCCAAAACGCAAGGATATCCTCTTCGCGCTTGGCTATATCAGACTTCTCGGGAACCGGAACGACCTGGGGAATATCAGTCCCCTTCTCTATTTCAGACATACGGATGACTATAGCAAAAACACTCTCCTCGCGCCTTGCAGATTACATCTCTTGAGGAGATTCGATACCCAACAACCACAAACCGTTTTTAAGAGTCTGCCCCACCGCCTCTACGATAGCCAGTTTGTACGAGGCTGCGCTGGTACCATCGAGGACTTTCGTCGAGGCGTACCAGCTGTTGAACTCACTTGAGAGCGTGGTGAGGTACTGCGCGACGTGATGCGGTTCAAGCTCCTGCGCTGCGCGCTCAACTATTTCCGGAAAACGACTGAGCAGTCGCTCAAGGCTCGTTGGAGTGCCGTGCTGACCATGCGCATCTGAGGCAACACCCGCCTCTTTCGCTTTGCGGAGGATGGACGCAGTGCGCACATAGGCATACTGCAGATATGGTCCAGAATCTCCTTCAAGAGAAAGTGATTTCTCTGGATCAAAAACGATGTTCTTGCCGAGATGCTGTTTAAGTATTGCGTATTTGATACCCGCAACCGCAACTGCTTTCGCAATGTTCTGCGGATTTTCAACGTCACTTTCCTTCATGCGTTCTCGGGCTGCTTCCATGACGTCTTCGATCAACGACTCACCTGTGATGACATTGCCTTTACGTGAGGACATCTTTCCTCCAGAAAGCTGCATCATGCCGTGGGTCACGTGCCCGTAGGAACCACGATATTTTGGCCAGAGTTCGTCTATCGCTTTTGCAACAACCTTAAAATACTCATCCTGCTCAACCGCCACATCAGTAATATTTTGATCGAACGGAAAAAGTTCGTGCTTGCGCTTGGCGAAGCCTATTTCTTTTGCCTCATAGGTCGGCGTTCCATGCGATGTAATAAATACACGAGTGTGTAGACCGTACTTTTCACCGCGGAAGACCGTGGCACCATCGCTCTCTTCAAAAATACCTTTTGCCATGGCCTCTTTCACAATTTCCGCACCGATTGGGCCTGTCTCACTCTCAAAAACAACGTGATCAAACGTTGATCCCAACAACTCGTATATTTCAGCAAAGCGCGCCAACGATACCGCACGACCTTCCTCATATAGCGGTGCAAGCTCAGCATCACCTGTATACAGGCGCTTGTTGATTGCATCTATCTCCCCTTTTAAGGCGGGGTCGTCCTCATACGCAGTATTGCCAAGCACATAGGCACGACCTATATCATCGATGTTAGAAGCCGAGAGGTTGTGCTTCTTAAGACCCCACAATGCCTTTGCCACATGCGGCCCGATGTCGCCATGGTAGTTAAAGCGAGAAATTGTGGCACCGGAATATTCGATAAGTCGTGAGAGTGATTCTCCTATCGTCGTCGACATCAAATGTCCGATATGAAACGGCTTGAATGGATTGGGCTGCGAGTACTCAACAATAATGCGACTTCCCTCACGGGTAACATTCTTCCCCCAATCACCTCCATCGGAAAGTGCTCGAGCGATGGTTTCAGTAAAGACTTCTGGTGCAAGCGTAATATTGATAAACCCCGGACCTGCAACTGATACTTCTGATATAAACGGAAGTGCGCGTTCGTCCAATTTCGTAACAATAGCTTCAGCTACTTCCAAAGGTTTTTTACCTAGATCCTTCGCAGCAGCGAGTGCTGCGCTAGTCGCATAGTCAGCAAAGCCTGCGGCATCCTTCGGCGGGTAGTCGACGGCAAAGGAAGCCGTTGAGCCAAGCTCAGCGACTATTTCTTCAAGGGTCCTATGCAGTTCGGCCTTAAACATTTGGTCAGTATACCCCGTTAGAAAATCCAGTAATTACCTCAGGAAACACCTTAGACAGGCACTGACTATTTTGCAATTCTAAGGCTTAATCCAGTTTTCTAACGGGGTATACGAAACGGTAGAGCGAATGCTATACCGCGAGTAGTTCTTCGACGGCGGCTTTAACGTCCGCGTACACTTCCTCAAGTGGACGGTTGGCATCAATACGCACCCCTCGTGCGTAGTCATCCAAATGAGCAAGGTACCCGGCGCGCACACGCTCATGAAATGCTAGCTCTTCGGCTTCAAAACGCGTCGTTCTCTCTTTTCGCGCCGCAGCACGACGCAATCCCTCCTCAGGAGGCACGTCGAGAAATATAACGAGATCTGGCACCGCGTCACCGCGTGCTATCTCTGACATCGCACTCAGTGTATCTTCCATTTCCATACGCTCTCTTCCATACACCTGATACGCCATAGTAGAAGGATCAAAACGATTTGAAATAACATGCGTGCCTGCTGTAAGTGCCGGAGCAATTACTTCGTGAGTGAGTTGGGCGCGTGATGCGAGAAAAAGGAAAAGCTCAGCTTCCTTGGAGAGATTCTCACCGTGCTGCGTAATTTCGCGCAGCTGGCCGCTCAATACCGTGCTGCCAGGATCTTTTACCCAAACAATATCCGCAGATAAATCACGTTTTAGGAGCTCGATGTTAGCGTCCTTACCGGCACCCTCTCCCCCTTCGATAACAATAAATTTTCCGCGCTGCATTATCGGTATTCTGTCATAAGCGGCGGCGTTGTTGAACTCTGGACCACAGTGAATGTTGCTCTTCCAATAAGCGCTCCACCTTCCGTCTCAACCGAGCAGCGCCACGTTCCTGGCACAACTGAACCGATCGTGTAACCACGATACCCCTCTGAACGCCCCCCTCGTATAGGAAAAGCGATAGCATCCCCATCTACCCATGCACCTTTCTTCTCGTCGTAATAGGAATACCGATGATAGATAGGTGTCGATAAATCGTCTGGCGCAAACACGGCACTGTAGCAATAGGCGGATTCTCCCGTCCTAAGATGAACAACGGGGGCGCTGAAATAGTGTTTCAAACTATACCAAGGAGAGGCCCCCTCCCCTTTTGCTTCATAAATCGCAGGCGCTTTATCTGCCGGTGCGCGCGTTACCGAGTGATACACTCGTATTTCCTTAAGAGAAAGCGGGACGGGAGGGATGAGGTTTAGATAGTAGAGAATGATGAAAATTGCAGTAACGATAGAGAGTCCTGCCATCGTTCCTCGCCAATCGTTTTGCACGCGCTTCGGCGCAACGGCGTAGAGGGCACCGATATAGAGCGCCATCGCAGAGAGAGCGACGCCGCAAGAAAGTAGAAAAATGAGTCCTCCTATGGCTCCTACAAGAATAGGGACGACAAGACCGAGGTACGCAGTGAGTAGGACGTGGTACGCGACCAATTGTGAGCGCAGGCGAAGGTAGCGCTTGCGGGCAAACTCGTTGGCAAAAACGAACGACGCAAGAATAAGGAGGAAAAGCCAGCTGCCAACCACTGTTGCGCTCTGGCTGTAGAGAAAGAAAAGTCCACTTGCAAGATTTCCAAAACAGAACTGCAAAAGTGCAACAAGCCACAGCGGTTCCTTGTCTCGCTCGCTGCGAGCGTTGAGGACTAAAACGCATCCACCAGCAACAAGCAAATACGAGATGATGCTCGCATTCGCAAAAAGTGTATCGGGACGCCCCAAGGTAAAGAAGTCCCAGATGGCACCAAGAAGTAGCGCCACCGCCGGAATATGTTTCTGATGGTGATCTACAAAGGCGCGTACTTTGATGTGTGTTGGGACAAGGCGCATACCTACTAAGTATACGTCTGGAGCTCCCCTCTTAAACGAACGCGTCTGGAATAGGAAGCCGCAGTGCGGTGGCACGCACTTCCTCGCGTATCGCGGAGAGTTTCGCCTGATCTTCCTTATTGCGCATAGCTTCTATCATGAGTTCCGCAATACGCGCGCAATCTGTTTCTACAAACTTTCGAGTCGTTATAGCTGGTGTTCCGAAACGGATACCGGAGGGATCAAACGGGGAACGCGTATCGTCTGCGATAACATTTTTGTTAAGCGTAATACCCACCCTATCAAGAAGTATCTCTGCTTCTTTTCCTGAAATTGAAAGCGAGGAAAATACATCAGCCAATATGAGGTGATTGTCGGTACCTCCACCGAGCATGCGCACCCCTTCGCGCGCGAATACGGCTTCCATCGCCTTAGCGTTCTTTAGAATCTGCGCTGCATACGCCTTAAACGCAGGCTGTTGCGCTTCCCCAAATGCAACCGCCTTCGCGGCAACCGCATGCATCAATGGACCTCCCTGAAGACCTGGGAAGACTGCCTTGTCTACTTTTTTAGCCAGCTCCTCGCTCTCGCGTGTGAGAATAAGTCCGCCACGAGGACCGCGGAGTGTCTTGTGGGTCGTTGACGTCATCACGTCGAATCCATAATCGAAAGGATTCTTCACTGCACCCCCCGCAATAAGTCCGGCGATGTGTGCAATGTCCATAACGACAAGTGCGCCAACTTCGCGACCTATATCAACAAACTTCTTATAGTCGAGCTCGCGACTGTACGCGGAGTAGCCAGCAAGCACAATCTTGGGCTTCTCTTCTTTTGCGACACGGAGCATCTCGTCGTAATCGATTTCGCCCGTATCAGCGTTCTTCATCTTGTAACGAACGAAACGAAAGACTTTAGTGATAGCCGTTACCGGATGTCCGTGCGTTAAGTGCCCGCCATGCGAGAGATCCATACCAAGCACCGTGTCCCCTGGTTCAAGGAGAGCAAAGTACATGGCAATATTTGCCGGTGCTCCTGCAGGCGGCTGCACGTTTGCAAATTTCGCACCGAACAGTTGTTTGGCGCGCTCAATCGCGATTGTTTCTACTTTGTCGGTAAATTCCTGTCCTCCGTAGTAGCGCTTACCTGGATACCCTTCCGAATATTTATTTGTGAAGATGGAGCCCTGCGCTTCACGTACCGCTTTTGAAACGTAATTCTCAGACGGAATGAGCTCAAGGCCTTCGCGCTCACGCTGCTCTTCACCGACAAGGGTCTCGTATACGTCCTTGTCTTGCCTTTCGATAAATGAGTATTCGTTCATAGTGGTTTAGTTAGTTGTCTTTTTTCCGTGCATTGCTTCGTTATAGCCTCCCGCAACGGTGAGCTCAGCCTTAATGCTCGCGTGAGGTTCGTATCCGACAAGCTCAACGTGTGCCGGTTTGAATGTTTCAAGCGAATTGAAGTCGCCAAGTTTGATTGTCGGAAACGGCTTCGGCTCACGCGAGAGTTGTTCTTTCGCTGCTTCAATATGGTTCTCGTAGATGTGCACGTCGCCAAACGTGTGGATGAACTCGCCTGCGCGTACGCCAAGTATTTTTGCCATCACCACACATAGAAGTGCGTAAGAACCGATATTAAACGGGACGCCAAGGAAAATGTCGGCGGAACGTTGATACAGATGCAGACACAGACGCCCGTCCTTGATGTTGAACTGATACATGTTGTGACAGATTGGAAAACGAGCGCCCTCTCCTGGCTTTGCCATGCTGTAGAGATACTCAGGGTTCCAAGAGGTCACTAGCGTATTGTGCGCATCGGGATCTTTGGTAAGTTCGTCAATCGTCCACTGTAGTTGGTCAACAGCGCGTCCATCTTTTGCCTGCCAACGACGCCACATCTCGCCGTAGATATGTGGCAACTCACCGTGCTCCTTAGCGAATAGTTCGTCACTTGCGATTTTTGCTACGAACTCGTCTTTGGTCATCGTCGGCACACTGCCCGCCTTTACTTTCTCGTTATAGATCTTAAAGGGATAGTCGTCCCAGATATGAACATTATTGTCGACAAGATATTTGATATTGCTCTGGCCCGACATAAACCAATAGAGCTCGTGGAGGACGCCGCTCCAATAGACACGCTTCGTCGTGAGGAGCGGAAAACCATCGCGTTCGATATCAAAGCGAATCTGATGACCAAATTTGCTGTACGTTTTTACACCGGTGCCCTTATCAACTTGGAGAGACCCGTGCTCGACTAAGTCGCGCATAAGGTCGAGATACTGATATTCGGGATGTTTGGAAGCGTGAGAATCCATAGCGGAAGCTTAGGTAAGTAAGAAGGTGGATTCTCGGTCGCTAGATCATATGAGCAGTATACCGCCTCTAACGCTTCTTTTTGGAAGCCTTTTTAGCGCCTTTTTTGGGGACAAAATGCTGCCAGTTGTCTTTGGCATAACGGCCGGCCACCTCGTACGTCTGCGACGGCGGCGAGGATAGCATGGAGAATGTTATTTGGGCTATTTCCATACCCGGGCGAAGCACGATAGGAACATTGCTTTGATTGGTTATTTCAAACGTAATATTGAGAAAATGGCCTGGATTTATGATGCCCGCCGTGTTGTGAATCATAAGACCAACGCGTGCAAGCGAAGACTTCCCTCCCACCTGGATAAGGTACATGCGTGAACCAAAATATTCTTTGGAAACGCCGAGGACCGACATGCCCGGGTGGAGAATAAATTCTTTGCCATCGCCCACCGTCACTTCGCGGGTCTTGGCGTAAATCTTCTTTGCCGGGTCAACGAAATTTGTTGCATGCTCGTCATTCATAACGAACTTATTGCCGAGCAATATATCGTAACTTGCCGGCTGCAAACGAGATGGGGCAAAAGGCTTCAGGATAATGTCCCCAGTCTTTACTGCTTTTTTGATATCAATGTCAGAGAGAAACATGGTTATTCAATTATGAATATCTTATCGGTTCCATAGTAGTCAGACCAATTCTGGTTGTAATGGGCAAACATGCGTTCAAGTCTATCCTGCGGCAACTCTGACACGGCGAGTTGCTCCATAAGATCAACAAGCTGGGTTCGAGCATTTTCAACGGCTGAAGCGTCCTCCACGACTCTCTCAAACTCTGCCAAATACCCGTAGCCGGCATTTCGATCCAAACAGACCGCTACTCCCATGCAGGCGTACTCTTCCCGCTCACGAGACCATTTCGCCTGGTACTCAAAACCTGCATCAAGCAAGCGTTGGTCGAGCTCCGCTAGTGTTACCGGCACCGTCTCTTCAAACTCAATACGCGAAACGCCATTTGCACTCGTATCATCGCCCACAGAAACCTTGGCGACTAAAATAACTTCTTCACCCACCTGTCCGGCAGGCAGGTCTTTTTGTCGCGTGCGCACTGAAAAATCTTTTGCTCGAGTAGCAAGATCTTTAAGTTGTACCGTTGCTTCCGGTGAAATAATATCGGACACCGCCTCGGCGAGCCGCGCAAGATTCCCACCAACAAAATAATGATTGAGTTGGCTGTTGCGCGATCGAAGTTCCATGGATGGGTCTAACTCGCGCATGCGCGAAAGCAGGCCGTCAGCATTTTCCTTGGACCCAAGCAGGGTCTTTATCTCAACCTCGTATTGCATCGCACACAAGTATAGCTTCCCGCTTACGAGCTGCCAGTAGCGACGAAGGCGCCTAAGCGTGGTGTGGTGGTATAGTCTCCCCCATGAGTCCCAGAGTCAGCATTATTGTTTCCATAGGGCGAGACGCCAGAGGACAACACGTCATTGGACGAGGCAACGATCTTCTCTGGCGCATATCTGACGACCTCAGGCGCTTTAAGGCTCTAACTACCGGGCACCCAATAATTATGGGTCGGAAGACCTTTGAATCTATCGGTCGTCCTCTCCCTGGACGCACGAACATTGTCGTAACTCGAGATGCCGACTGGAAAAAGGAGGGGACAATGGTAGTTCATTCACTCGAGGCGGCACTTACTAAAGCCAAAGAGGTCGACCAGACAGACATATTTATAATCGGTGGAGGTGAAATCTACCGACAAGCACTGCCCTATGCAGACAGGTTGTATCTTACGCGCGTAGACGCAGAAGAAAGCGGGGATGTTTTCTTTCCTTCTTTTGAATCCGAATTTACTAGAGAAACATTCCGCGAAGAACGCGTAACACCTGAGGGTCTCAAATATACTTGGCTCGACCTCGAACGCCCTTAGTTTCGTCTCTAAACAAAAATGTTAGAGGCCCGGGCCTCTAACATTTTTGTTGAACTGAATTTTTTAGACTATTTGACGTCGATGCCCATACTTCGAGCAGAACCTTCGATAATTTTCATCGCGCCCTCAATGTCCTTTGCGGAGAGATCTACCATTTTCTTTTCAGCGATCTCACGAACCTGAGCTTTAGTGACGGTGCCGATCTTTGAAGTATTGGGCTTACCAGAACCGGACTCTTTGCCAAGCGCTTTAAGGAGCAAGGCAGAAGCTGGGGGGGTTTTGAGGAAGAAGTCGTATGTGCGATCTTCGTAGACGAAAATCTCAACCGGGGTGATGTCCCCCATCATTGGGCGCGTCGCTTCGTTAAACTTATTGACGAATTCGCCAATGTTGATACCAGCCTGACCAAGTGCGGGGCCTACCGGAGGCGCAGGCGTAGCCTTCCCTGCTGGGATTTGGAGCTTTAGTTTCTTTACTATTTTCTTTGCCATATGCGTCAGCAATCTACCTTATATGCGTTGAATTTGCGAGGGATCGAGTTCGACGGGCACTTCGCGGCCGAACATCGACACGAGAACCTTTACCGTGCCGCGTTCCTCGTCTATTTCGCCGATCTTGCCCTCAACTTCCTTAAACGGTCCTTCTTTGACGATAACCGCATCGCCCGCCTGGAAGTCGATGGTGTGTTTAACCGTGTCGGTAGCCATACGCTTGAGCATCGACTCGATTTCTGCAGTCTCAAGTGGAACCGGATTAACACCTGAACCAACGAAGCCAGTAACACGAGGTGTGTTGCGCACCACGTACCACGACTGGTCGTCCACGATCATGTCGACGAGCACGTAGCCCGGGTAGACTTTCTCTTCCTCTTCAACGCGACGTCCGCCTTTTATTTTTATTTTCTTTTCTACCGGCACGAGCACCTGAAAAATCTTGTTCTGCATGCCAAGAGAATCAATGCGCTGCTTCAAGTTGCGCACGACCGCATTCTCATACCCTGCATAGGTATGTATCGCGTACCAGTTTCGTCCGACGCTTGCGTCTTGTTTTGCCATAGTAGTTTTAGGCGTACCGCCTACAAGTTAGATGATCATCTTCAGCACCGCTTCAAACACAAAGTCGAGCGCACCTGCATAGGCCGCAATAAAAAGCGTAATGATAACGATAAGACCGGTATAGACGAACGCTTGGCGCGGCGTTGGCCACGAGATATGAGCGAGTTCGCCCCGCACTTCTTTGAGATACGTGATAAACCACATACGTTGTTTTGTATTAAAAAACAGCCCCTTCGGGCGTGCTTTCGCTCTAGATACTACCCTGCTCAAAGTGCTTGGTCAAGGCGATGGCAGCCCCCTAAAAACGAATCGGCGGCACCCTTTGACAGGCGCCGCCGTTCGAACGTGAGCGCGTGTCCTCTAAGCGCTCTTTGATTGAGGAAGTGTCACGACGTTGGTCATGTCCGGCTCAGCCGGAACTTCGACCGATGCAGGCTCGTCCCAGACGCAGGGGAAAGCCTTCCCGATCTCCTCGACAATGACCGCCGGGATGGTGCCGTCCTTCCAGAAGCGACGCTGCCAGGACGCAACTTCAACGTCCAGTCGCATCTTGGCGTCGAGCTTGAGCTCGACGTCGCCGCTGGTGTAGCAATGCCCAGCGGCGATGCAAACCACGAGCGCAACGTCGATAGCTCTCTCCTCGTCCTTCTTGACGTCACCGGTCTTGATCATGAGCAACGCGCCGGAGTAGAACTCCATCACGCGCCTCGATACCAGACCCTTGATGCGGTCATCGCTGCACTTCTGCAGGAAACGCCGCATCAGGAGCCCGTCGATGTTCAAGCCCCGCATGCCGTCCTCGGAAAGGAAGTCACGCATGAAACCCTCCCACTCACACTCATGGGCGCCGCTGGCGGCGTGTCCCATGTACTCCTTCCACGCGGCGATTCTCACGTCGCGGGAAGCGTCCGGGCCGATATCGCGGATGATTCGCTCCTTATTCGAGAGCTTCCTGCCGCGGCCGTTTGTGTCCTTAGGGGACATCTGTGTCTCCACATTTGAAATCACGCCCTTTCGGGGCGGGACAGCACATGCATATCCACTCCTAATTATACTACAAATATTATAAAAAGCAAGACCCCGCCGAAGCGGGGTTCCTGCCTTATAAACTTCGAGAAATTAGCGTATTTCGTACGTAATAGTGACGTGCGAGGTGTATTTGTTCTGTCCCTCAGGCGTTGGCACCGGAGCGGCAACTTTTGCCTCGCTCATCAGCGCGCCACCACGGCCATACGAGTCGTATGCCATCGGAGGATAGTATCCGCCACTGTTATCGCTGAAGTTCACAATGCGAACGAGGGTGACATCGAGACCATCGGCGAGTGCTTCGGCCTTGGCCTTTGCTTTCTCGATTGCTTCGTTTCGAGCTTCGTCTGCAACCTTATCTTTATCGTCGAGACTAAAGCTTAGGCCTGAGAGTTCACTTGCACCCTTATCCCCCACTCCAGAGAGAAGTGTCCCGGCCTGTTTGGTATCACGCACCTTCACTTCAATTGTCTGGCGTACTTGATAACCCGTGAGTACTGACTTCCCTTGTGGGCAATACGCGCCAACCATCGCAGGACAAACAGTATTTTGCCATTCGTACTGAGGATTAACGCTGTAATCAACGGTCTTAATATCTTTGTCGTCTATCTTTTGCTCCTTAAGATACGCAACGGCTGCTTCCATCTTTTTGGTCGCGCTGTCTTGTGCCTCAGAAACAGTCTTTGCTGTCTCAACTACAGAAAAAGTAAACGTTGCGATATCTGGCACCGCAACGGCTTCTCCATCACCTTCAACAGTGATGGTATTCATCGCTGGAATACCCGTTCCAATGTAGCGAAGTCCCTTGAGATCCGCGAACACTTTTACCAAAAGAAATACGGCGAGTAAAACAAGAACTGCTAACCCCGCGCGTCGCATCCAAAGACCATTTTCTCCTTCAAACAATGCGTTCATATTGTATGAAACTATGTGTATAAATTGAGCCAATCTAAAGAGGCTTCACCACACCAACGCTCGTAGTCTGCGCCTGTGACGCTCTAGCGTGCTTTTGCGAGAAGTGCTTCTACTTGAGCCTTAAGTTGTGCGTACGCCATACTGCCCGGGAGAGTTGCTACCTGTTTGCCTTTCGAGTCGAGAATAATGGTGAACGGCGTACCTTGCCCGCCGGCTGCAACCGCGTCGTTAAATTGTTTCTGTACAATCGCAAGCGTCTCGTCTTTGGCCATGCACGCTTCAAGATCAGTCGCACTAATACCCTGCACTCCCGCAAGTGATTCAATCAATGGCTTCCCTATCAATTTTTGCTGCGCAAACACTCCATTGATATACGTCCAGAATGCAGCGTTTCCCTTCATTTGACCAACACATTCAGCAGCAAGTGCTGCCGGCAGTGCGTTTTGGTGTATCTGGGTCAACGGGAAGTGGCGGTACACCCACTGAACTTCTCCGCTCAGTTCTTCAGCTACCTGCTTTATGGCTGGATGAAATTGGCCGCAAAATGGACACTCGAGGTCTGAATATTCAACAAGAATGAGTTTCGGCTGTGCGGCACCGAGACGGTAATCACTCTCCGTTACTGCGGGAATCGGTTTTGTCTCAGGGGTTTTTGCGGTATCAGTGGTTCCTTTTGTGTTCGGGGCAAAGCCAAATGCATAAACAATGGCGCCTGCAATGATAACGCCGGCAAGAAGAACTGCTGCAGGGGTAGAAAGGGTTGGTTTGTGCGTATCCATGGGCACACTATATCACGCACCTCTTTTCTAAAAATAGAACGGCCCGCCGAAGCGGGACCGCGCGGCGGATGCCGGTGTTAGGGTTGAACCGCCCTCGACACTAGTGTTAGTCGATCGAGATACGTTCGGTCTTGCGCGCTCACGCGGCATGACGTTGCGCAGCTCTGGCATCAACTTCTTGGCCAAGAGAGAGAGGGTCCGCCCTCGTACCGACATCCGCACAAAAGGAAAATACTCCTACGTAAAAAGACTGTCAACCGGCCCGCTACACTTTTCTCTCCTTTAACAAATCGCGTATTTCCTCGAGGAGACGGATGTCAGCAGGCTTCTCTGCTGGAGGCGCCACCGCCTGTTCTTTTTCAAAACGTTTTTTAGCGGTGTGCATCGCTTGAATGACAAGAAAAAGTACCGCCGAAATGATAAGAAAATCAAAGAGTGTCTGGAGAAAAACACCGTAGGTTATGTTGATAGGAGCTGTCCCCACCGCAGAAAGTGGGCGCTTGATGGAGATGGCGAGGGTGTTGAAATTCACACCACCAGTCATAAGACTAACCGTCGGCATGATCAGATCTGTAACAAGCGAGGAAACAATTTTGCCAAACGCGGTACCAATGACAATACCAACTGCTAGATCGATCGCATTGCCTTTTACTGCAAACTCGCGAAACTTAGTAAAAAAACTTTTCACATCTTTTTTCATAATCTCCTCTTTGTCATCTGGGATATACGGTATGTTCATGCTCCTATTTTGACTTAAGGCGTTCGACGTCTGCAAGCAGCTGCGCGAGACCCTTTTCAATACTTATAAGCGCATCTTTCTGTGCTCGCTTATGTGCTTCGTCTTCTTCCTCACTTTCCTCTATTCCATCGACATCTTTTTGTATCTCGTCGACGTCCTTTTGAATTTCATCGACGTCTTCTTGTATCTCATCGATATCTTCTTGTATCTCATCGAGATCTTCTTCGACTGCTTCAATCGTTTGGTTCGCGATATTGAGGCTCATTTGTATAAAAATGGATAGATAAATTGCTTCAAGAGATACGATGGTGGTCACTATAAGCAACATCCTTTCAAATGGGACAAAGTCTAAGTAGGCGGCACAAAAACTTCCGACAAAAAGGGCGGAGTGAAAGACGAGCGACGGCGATGAACCAACCCATCTGGTTACGGCAAGTGCGAGCGGTTCACTCGCACGCTTCTTCTCTGACATGAGGCCATTGTACCTCAAACGCACCGCGCGCCCCTTTTGGGGGGCGCGGTGAACGTTGCCAAGAATCGTAAGGAAGATTAGTGGCGGAAGAGACCTAGATTGAGGTGGAACTTGCCCTCGAACCCAGCGTGCTTCCCTTCATTGCCCTTGTCATCCTTCTTGGATTCCTTTGCAGCTTTCTCTATGCCGCAGGCTTTTGCTGATGCCTTATACGTTGCCTCAGCGTTGGTGCGACTCGTGCGGAACGACTTCCATGCATCCTTTACCGAAGAAGCGAACGCGGTATTCGCAGATACAAGTGCAGTCACGCGAGCAGAACCATCGGCATTACCCCACGCAGCGATGGTGGTATTTTTGCGAACCACGAACGCCGTGCGAATCGATGCGAAGAGTGCGTCAAGTGACGCGATGTTTGCGTCAGCCTTAATTGACGTAGCCGTTTGCATACAACTACGCTGCGTTGCAGTCGTTGATGCGTTGGCCGAAACTGCAAATCCTTCGTTTGCAAACGCAAGCGACGGGATAAGCATGCCTCCAGCAACAAGGGCTGCGGCAACTTTATGTACTATGGATTTCATATTGGTATAGCTATTGGCTAGTAAGTACGCCCTCTATACCAACGCCAAAGATTCCTCGACGTGACCCCTGTATATGTGTTGTAGTCCCTACCTCCGTTTTGCTTCCTGTCGCGACGATATATATGAAAGCGCGATAAAGAGCAGGCCAATGCCTCCTGTGACAACCTCCGGAACCCGCACGACCAAAGAAAAGAGCATGCAGAGGGAAAGTCCTAATATTGCCCAGTGAGCACCGTGCTCAAGATATCGAAGTTCTTCAAGGGCTCTCACCCGCACTAAATAGATGGTGAGTGTTCGTACAAAGTAGGCACCAATGCCAAGTCCAACAACAATAATGAGAAGATCCGTAGTCAGCGCAAAGGCACCAACGACGCCATCAAGTGAAAACGCGGAGTCAAGCACGTTGAGATAGAGAAAAAGAGTTGCCCCAGAAACTGCAGTGGCGCCGGGGATTTGAAACGAACCTACAATTCCCTCCATCGCAATAAAGAGAACGACACCCACAACACCAGCCCCCAACACCACGCTGCCAGCGGTTTCCACAAAAAGAGATGCCGCAAAAATGGCTATCAACGCGACAGCTATCTCGAGTGAATCAATGTGTCCCCATTTTGCGAGGCGCTTCTCAAGAACTCGTATCCAGTGGACATCTTTATGTTCATCGATGAAATATTTAAGCGAAACCATCATAAGGAAGGCGGCTCCAAAAGAAGCTATCCCGTAGTGCGCACTTTCAAGAAGATGGGCATACCCTTCTGGGTTAAGCACCGCAAGTTGGGCCACAGCCCATGGAGACATCCATACCCCCGCTGACACAATAAGAATGGGGAGGACGAGACGTGTTCCGACAACCGCAATAAGAATCCCCCAAGTAAGGAAGCGCGCTTGCCACCTCTCATCCATGCGGTGCAACACCTTTGCATTAACAATTGCGTTATCAAAAGACAACGTAACTTCAAGGACCGAGAGTATCGAAGCTAGAATAAGCGCCTCAAACCCGCCCAACACAAGAACAGCGAAAAGTGCAACGACTGTTACAAGCGCTGGCGCAATAAAAAGTCGTGCCATTAACAAGGAAGCGCGCTATGCGCCGATGAGCATCGCTGCCCCAACGACAACAAACGCAAGCGAAATGCTGTAATAGATGCTTTCGTTATGAAAGAAACGAATTATTTTCATAATTTGTTTCTCCTTGGCGATAACGTAAAACACACCCTCAAGAAGGATGAACCAGGAGAGGAGCGATATCGCTTTATCAAGCAGGCTATCCCACGCTGGATGTGCCAGAACGAGGAGGATACCTCCAGCTATCTCTGAGAGGCCCAGCAGAAACATGGTGCCACGATTTTTTGAGGCATTGCGGATAGCCGCATCAACCGTCGCACGCTTCAATAACATCGCACCTCCCACTATTACTAAAAAATAACCCATGAACTGCGCTATAAATGCGGTGATTTCCATATGGCACTAAGTATCAGGCTGCCCCCTGCTACAGCGCAAGGTCCAGGCTGTGGGTGAAGTTTTAGAGGCACCGCGGTGCAATCCCTTCCTTACCAATTTTGTCACCACATACTAGTATTTAAAAACATGAGGCGCGATATCATCGTTGTAAACGATTTCTACCAAGACCCAGATGCAATTGCCGCATATGCGCGTGCTCAACCTTTTTATAACCCCTACGCACTCCATACGAGAGGTTCGAGTGCGCCCGAGCACATGGTAGGGGCCGATTGGTACACCACTCGTTTTAAAAAAGCGGCGGTTTGTCCATTCAAATCGTCCCGTGAATTTATTAAAAAGCTTGAGTCAATTACCGGCGAAGAGATTGACCAAGAACACTGGAAAAAAGATTTCCCTGAAAACGAAGACGGCAGCATCGTGGCGCCTCGTCCTGATCTGATTGATCCAAGCAAGCCAGGAACGTTTAACAATTTGCTACCGGGCGCAACTAGCTGCAGGTGGAATTGTTCTTTTACCGTGAAAACTCATGCCCAACCACTCGGCACTGGCGTCCATAACCACATGCGGGATGAATGGAATACGGTCGGAGATGACGGTTGGGCAGGTATCGTCTACCTCAACAAAAATGCGCCTCGCGATTCAGGTCTCAAACTCTTCAGAAATAGGCATGGAAATAATCTTGAATGGATGTCGAGCGCCGAAAGATGGGAACTGGTCGACGACTTCGCCAATATCTACAATCGGTTGATATTGGTGCGCGGATCAATGCCCCATGTGGGCGGCCCAGGATTCGGAAATAGCATTGAGACTGGGCGGCTATTCCAGACTCTTTTCTTCAAAGTAAAAAAGGGTTCAGAACAAAACTCCTCCATCATTGCCCTCTGACCACAAAAGAAAATCCTACATCTTTCTACTATCGTAAGCCCAATGGAGGAGGGCTTGCCTCTGGGTGGGGCGACATAGGAAGTCCCGTGACCTGCAGTTGTATGTGAGTTGGTAGATGTGTCTGCTAATTGCCTTCCAGCGTTTGATTTGTCGTTCATCATCAGCGCAACGTCGACCCATGTAGTATCTGCAGTACCACTGGAACCATCCTCGAGGATCGTCCTTATGAATCCATCCTTTATTTTTCCAAACTGAGAGCGGCTGGCTTGCGTTGACCTTGAAAAAATTAAGCTCCGGATCCGATTTGTACACACTGTGCTTCTGCATCTTCGCTTTGGCGAACCAGCTCGCCGGGAATTCTTTTACGCAATCGCGCAGATATACCCCACCAAATACGCCGAGCCCAAGCATTTGACGAGGTGTGAGATCCGGCTTGAACTGTGGATCAAAGTTTTTACCTACAGGCTTAACACACGTATAGATATAGTTCTTTTGCATTCGGTCATTGACCGTAACAACCTTTGCCCTCATGAATTTAATGTCCAGATTGAATAGTTAAGATACGAAGCAAAACTTACCCAGAGGACATACGGCACGAGGAGCCACATTGCCGATTTTGATATTTTATTAAAAAGGATCATCGTCCAAACGATGGAGAGCCACATGGCCACAATAGTTACAAACGCCCACGCCGGATTTTGTAAACCAAAAAATACGATCGACCATGACATGTTGAGAACAAGCTGGAGCATAAATACCGCGAACGCCTTTTTGACATCGCTGCGATCAAAACCTTTGTTCCAAATCAAGAATACTGCCGTACCCATAAGCAGATAGAGGGTCGTCCAGACCGGTCCGAATATCCAGTTAGGCGGGTTGAAGGCAGGCACCGTCAGCGTTGTATACCAGCCGGAAATTGAAGGTGTGGTAACAATAGACCCGACAATACCTACCAGCTCACAGACAGCAATCGAGATGGCCAGTTTAAAAAATTGAGGAAACTTCATACCCATATCCTGGGGTGACCGACGGGGCTCGAACCCGTGACAGCCAGATCCACAATCTGGAGCTCTACCAGCTGAGCTACGGCCACCATGAACTCGCAAACTATATGATGAACTGTCTTGTCAGTCCATCCGCATAATTATGAACCACGTAGTGACAATTTCTGCACAACCAGACCAGGTTATCTATGGAATTATTCAATCTGTTCTTATCTTTGTGATGAACGATTATCACACGTTCATCTGTAACTTTACATAAAGCGCAGCGTGCCTCTCTGCCCGCACGCTTCATGATGTTGCGATACGAAGCCATACCATGCTTCCAGTGAGCATGTCGTGCACCGCTGTATTCCTTGTTTCTCCAAACAGTTTGACAAGATTTGCTACAAAAATACTTCTTACTCTTTGATGCCTCTAAATATTTAGGTGTTCTGTAGATATCCTTCTTACACCCTTCACACTTTAGCCAAGTTCCAGTTCTCTTAGATTCGTGGTGACATTTAGATGAGCAATATTTACCAGCTCCAATCTTGATGAAAAAATTCTTAACTAAAAACTGTTTTTGGCAGTTTTTACAACTGACAGATACTCCCATAAGAAAATTGTACTGCCAAGTCTCTTAGGAGGCTTGTGGATATCCACAAGCCTTTGTAACACCTATTAGGAGGTCAAGCGCATTGACATCACCGCCATGCGGCAGTACCACAAGAAGCGGAAGGAGACCCCATATGAAGCTCACTGCGACGGCGGTTCCCCCGCCGACCTGGAAGCGATTGCGCGCGTCAGCCACCCTCGCGTTTGGTTTCAGCGTAATCGAGTACGTGACTGCACTGCTGCTCACGAGCCTCTCGGCGGAAGCCGATGCTCTGCATCTCTTCGGCGACGGCGGGCAGAGTGCTTTGGCAGCCATCTTCGCCTACATCGCGCACGACCGTACGGAGCGCTGGGCTACGTGGTCTGCGTATTTGCAGGCGACATGTCTCGCTGCCGCCGGCGCACTCATCCTGTGGCGAGTCGGCGGCAGTGACGTACATCCGCGTGAAGCCCTCGCCATGATCGGCCTCGGCGCCATTGCGACCAGCGTTGCCCTATGGCGTCTGAAGACTGCTCACGGTAAGTGGGACTTCCGACACCTCGCGGTGAGTATCTGGGCTGCAATTCAACACCAAGCGGCGCTCGACAAGTTCGCCGTCGTCGAGGCCATCCATGTTTTCCTCGACGTGGTGACGAGTGCCTTCGTGCTTCTCACCGGAGTACTGATGCTCGTGGGCTTAGAGAACAACGCCGACCGCTACTTCGCCTATGCAACAGCCGTCGTTGCGTTCGCAAGTTCGATTGTGGTCGTCATCCTCGCCCGCATGGGCCATCACGACCACAATCATTGCGGACATGATCATGGTCTGCCAAAACTTCCACCTCGCACGTAGCGCGAGGTGGGCTGAAGCCGGCGCGCGTCGCCGGCTTTTTCGCGCCTCCCCTTCAAGTCCTCTCCTGGGTACAAACAAAATCGCCCGATGCATTGCATCGGACTCATTTGTTTGTGGTGTGTCTATTGTACCAAGTCCGAACCTATTTCCAAAATCGGTAATGTGGCACGCGCGGAGCGCGTGGTGAAGCGAAACTAAATCGTACGCTCCACGAAAGCCCCGCCACCGCCTCGCTTCACTCGGCAACCCCAAAAAGAAAAAATGTTCCTTGCTTTTCTGATTTTTCGCGGGGGTGGATTTTTTCTAAAATGGAAAGGACATTTTTCTTTTTGGGGTTCTGCCCTCCAAGTATTCGGGCAGTGTGGCGGGGCTTCAATGCGGACTCGGTTTTGCGAAAACTATTTTCTGGGGATTGGATTTTCGCAAAACCGAGACTAATTTGTTTTTTGGATTTTGTCCGCGCGGAGGAGGGGCCTGGGGAGGAATCCGCGCGGGCTTCCGTTTCGGATTTTGGCGGCTTCTA
>CALREW010000003.1 GCA_943356415.1 Candidatus Nomurabacteria bacterium | reverse complement strand
GGGGCTGGCTTCCTTGGTCTGGTTTCGTTCAGCAGTTTTTGATAAAATGAGTTCGAGCCAAACTGTAAAGACACACCAAAATCTGACTTTCAGAAAATTGACCGACTTTTTCATTGGCGGCGCACAGCGCCGCCCATGCGTTTTGTCCCGACAAATCCTCTCCGCTCGGCGCGGTGAGCCGCGCCTCGCGGTTGGCCAAGACGAGGTTCGCCTCCCGCGCGATTTTAATTCTGTCTCGGATTTGCTTTGCCCAATAATTGTATGAGCATGAACAACTACAAATATTTTCTCTACGCCCGCAAGTCCACCGATGTGGAGGACAAGCAGGTTTTATCTATTGAAGCGCAGATCACAGAATTGCGCGCCTTTGCCAGGCAAGAGGGTTTGCACATCGCCGAGGAATTTATTGAAAAGCAATCCGCCAAAATTACCGGCCGCCCGATTTTCAACAAAATGATTTCGCGCATAGAGCGAGGCGATGCAAACGCTATCCTTGCTTGGCACCCCGACAGATTGGCGCGCAATTCTGTTGACGGTGGAAAGATTATCTACCTGCTTGACGGCGGTGGACTTGCGGACCTGAAATTTCCGCAGTTCTGGTGTGAAAATACCTCACAAGGAAAGTTCATGCTCAATATCGCCTTTGGGCAAAGCAAATACTATGTGGATTCGCTTGCCGAAAATACGAAGCGTGGATTGCGCCAAAAAGTGAGGCGCGGCGAATATCCCTGCCTTGCGCCTATCGGATATATCAATGATGTGCGAACGAAAACTGTTATCGTGGACAAGAAGCGCGCCTCACTCATTCGCAAGGCGTTTGAGCTGTACGCGAAAAATGGAAGTCGCCTTGAGGACATTTCAAACTTTTTGGCGCAATCCGGTATTCATTCAAAAAACGGCAAGCGACTCCACCGAGACAGAATTACTTTTATCCTTTCCAATCCCTTCTACTACGGACACTTTCGCTATGGTGGCGAAATCCACGAGGGCAAGCACCAGCCAGTGGTCTCAAAGAAAATTTGGGACAAGGCGCAGGAAGTTTTGAAGCAACGAGGCCGTCCGCACCACAAGCAAAAAAATGAACCACAACCTTTTTGCGGACTCCTTTCCTGTGCCTCATGCGGAATGATGATAACTGGCGAATACAAGGTGAAGAAACAGAAAAATGGAAATGTTCACGAATATGTCTATTATCACTGCACCAAGAAATCAAAGTTGAAATGTCCCGAACCTTGTATTCGCCAAGAGGAACTAGATCGCCAGTTATCATCTCTACTACAAAAATTTTCTTTGAGACCGGATTGGGCGGCGGAACTAACCGCTATGCTTGAAAAAGAGAAAACCGAAGCCGCCCAATCCTCAACCGCTTTTGTTCAGGAATCCGGAGAGAGAATCCGCGCCATTCAAATTAAGCTCCAGCGACTTCTCGATGGCTATTTAGAACAAGATATTGAGCGAGAAATCTACCGCACCGAGAAAGCAAAACTCCTTTCCGAAAAGAAGTCGCTGGAAGAGCAAACGGCGCGGATTGAACAAAAGCGGACTGGCTGGCTCGAACCGATGACAGAATGGATAAAAGAGGCAGAGAATCTGCCTAAAATCGCGCGGGAGAGCAACCTTTTTAGCAAAAAGGTTGCTGCCAAAGAAATCTTTGGCTCGAACCTCGTCTTGGCCAACCGCGAGGCGCAGCTCACCGCGCCGAGCGGAGAGGATTTGTCGGGACAAAACGCATGGGCGGCGCTGTGCGCCGCCAATGAAAAAGTCGGTCAATTTTCTGAAAGTCAGATTTTGGTGCGGGATACCGGAATCGGACCGGTGCTCTCAGTTTGGAAAACTGATGTTCTACCATTAAACTAATCCCGCATTTTGCGGACTGTGTCCTCGTTATTACTCTAGGCCCATTGTCTAGATGTTCTAACATAACCTAGGGTTTACCCAGGTGAGAACTAATCCCGCTTTTCTGAGAATCCCGACGCTGCGGTCGGGACCTCGACTGCTACGCATGTCGGGCTAATCCCGCTTTTTGAACGACGAGTTCCCGCTCGTCGCCCTACAACCTAGCATACTGGATGCCTTTGAGATAACCTCGTCGAAAACCTTCTCGCAGGTATACTCGATATATGTCTTTTCTCGACATCATCACCTCAGTCTTCGGCCAGATAGCAACAGGGCTCGCAATTATTGCTTCAGGCGCCACATTTTCGTACCCACAACTGCCGCACGTCTCCCCTGCCCCATTTTTACATTTTCCGACAACGCTTTCAGTCACACTTCCTAAAGCAGCACCCTACGCAATCAATACATCGAAACCTCCCGAAGAAAAAAAATCTGTTGCAGTGGCGCCAAAAGATGTCCCGGCTACTCCTCCTGTAAAAAAACCAGAATCCCCTACCCCACTCCCTCCAAAGAACCCGGAGCCTTCAACTCCTGTGGTCGCCACACCAACCCCTCCAACAACACCAACACCAGCAGAGACTGTTGGTGACGTTAATACAAAGGTTCGGAGTGCCCTCGTAAATATTCTCTGCGTCACTTCAGGCGGCGGTCCCCTGCGTCCGATCTCTGGCAGCGGCATCATGATTGACTCTCGAGGCATCGTTCTCACCAACGCGCACGTCGCACAGTTCTTCTTGCTTCGCGACTACCCCACTGCGGGAAACGTCGACTGCGTCATACGCAGCGGCTCCCCTGCGCGCGCCATGTATAAGGCTGAACTACTGTACTTTCCGTCACAGTGGATGACCGACAATGCTAATAAAATAATTGCTGAAAATCCAACCGGCACGGGAGAAAATGACTTCGCCTTTTTGCGCATCACTGGGCCGAGCGGTTCAAATACACTTCCCTCTTCTTTCCCGCACGTTTCTATGTCGGTAGCAGAAAATATTGAAAATGTGCCCGTGGTGCTCGCTGCCTATCCCGCTGGATTCTTTGATGGCGCGACGATTCAAACCAACCTCTTTATCTCTTCAGCGCGAACCACTATTGGCCAAATCTTTACTTTCAAAGAAGGCGGTGGTGCCGATCTCTTCTCTGCTGGTGGTACGATACTTTCGCAAAAAGGTTCCTCCGGCGGCGCAGTGGTTCGTGAGTCAGATGCCGCGCTCATTGGCCTCATCGCTACCGCAACACAAGGCGCCACGACTGCAGAGCGCGATTTACGTGCGATAACCGTCAGTCACATAAACAAAAGTATTACTGAGCAAACGGGTTCAGGTCTTGCGGCGCTTCTCACGGGCGACATCGCGCAGAAAGCACTTCTCTTTAATCTCAACGTAGTACCCACACTCAAACAAACACTGGTCGAAGTGCTGGAGCAGTAAAAAATCTCCTGACTGAAACGAAAGGCACCGCGCGTAGTACGCGCGGTGCTTCCCGTGCCGGCCGAAGCCGGGACTAGGTCAGGAACGGCCCGGAAGTCGCAACGGGCCGATGATGGTCTTCTCGCCCGGAACGACGACCATGGAGCGCTGAGCCCGCCAGGTGCCACCGATAGCACGGTAGCTACCGAACGCGCCGGCCTTGCGGTCGAACGCGAAGTCCAGGCAGAAGACCGCGCACATACCCGGACAGTGCGACAGCATCATAGGACCGTACATGCGCTGCTTGAACGCGCTGCCGCCGTTGCGGTCCAGGAAGGCCTTCAGGCGATCCTCGCCGACGAAGTCGCCACTCTTGCACCCCGCCGGCCGCTGTCCCGCATCAAGACCGTAGAAGAACACCGAGTGTCCCCCACGACCGCAACTGCCCTTGATGGCGTGCGGGCCCTTGATGGGGTCTTCGTCATCGCTCCACTTGAAGGGCTCGAGGAGATCGAGCTTCGTGCCGTAGGAGCGATTGTTGACGTGGGCGACCGGCACGACAGATTGATGGACGAGGTCCGCCTCATCCCTCGCGCGATTCGTCTTGGGGTTGAAGCGAACGAGATAGAGCTGCCCGGCCATTTTGCGGGCTTCGCTCAGCGTGACGGTCTTGACCCATAGGGAGTCGTCGCTCGTGACGTTTGGGCCGGTGACAGAAACGAAGTTCGGCCATTGGCCTCCGCCAGCCTTGTAGTACTCGAGGGCACCGCGGTAGACGGGATCGTACTTGGCGCTGAGCCCGATATAGGGCGCACCATCGATGCTGATGACCCGAACAGTGCCATCTTGTTCGATGATGAATTTGACCCGGCCAAAGATGGACGGGGCCCCCAGGTGACGTCGAGCCCAGGTCTCTTCTGTGGGAGAAGCGGTTCTCCACCGCTCCATCACGCCGGTCAGGAAATCCACCGTGTCCTGCTGCAGCTCTTCCGCCCTCTGCGAGTGGCGAAATTTCCAGCCGTTGGGAAGGGTGACCGCACTGGCTTTTGCCAGGCAAGCCGCAGCCAACACATGTGCCGGGGTCTGTTGCCCCGCTTGGGATCGTGCTTTCAACTTCCGTTCCTCCATTTTGAACGTGACTGACAAGGGACGAGACATCCCCTAAACGACCAAGGCCCCCTTTCGGGGGCCTTTGTGGTCTAGGAGTTCTTTAGAACGAATTCCTACATGCCACAAGAGGCCCCCTCGGTAAGGAGGAGCCAAAACTTGGTGACGATGTAGGAACGGCGTTCCATATAGCGAATGTAGTGCGGTTTGAAAACCCTGTCAACTACGATTCAAAAAGTTTTGTGGATTTCCCACACCGAAACGCAAAAAGCGCCGAAGCGCTTTTTGCTAAATCTGTCGGGGCGCCGGGAATCGAACCCGGCCCTCGTGCTCCCAAAGCACGCATACTACCGATATACTACGCCCCGAATTTTTCGAACCTCCCTACCCTACCATAAAGGACATCAATGTCCTTTATATGCCCGCACTCACGTTTTCAAGCAACTCGACCTTTGCTCGTTTAGAGGCACGGTCAATCCATACAAGTGCCGCATCTACCTGCCAGTCCATGTCCAAAAGATCCATGTTGACTAGATATGTCTGAGCGGCCTTCCCTATTTTGCGCAATTTGTGCTCATCTATCTTTTCAGCAGGGTTTTTAATAATACTCATTTCACGGGAAACATCTGGGGGTATTTCACATGTAACAGACTTAACCTCAACAAAGTGGATAACTCCTGCCTTTTTAGCTACGAGGTCCAACTCCCCATACGCAAGGAGATAGTTACGTGAAAGTACTATAAATCCTTGTTTTGTAAGGTATTTAGCAACTAAAGCCTCTCCTAGGTTGCCTGTTAGGCGCTTTTCAGTTGTTTTCACGGGAAACTTCATATAATTCCTATCACGTGAAACGTTTTTACTTTCTTAGACCTAAAAAGTCAAAAAGACCTTATTTTAGGCCATATTTTTGAAATCGAACCATATTCTAAAGGCCTATCGGACGTGTCTTTTATGCACATGTCCCCAATGTTATCCACAGATTTTGAGTAAAACCCTTATTTTTCAACACCCAATATTCATAAAACCTGGATGTCTTTTGCGTCTTGTTGTCTATTTTGCCTGTTACACGGGAAACAAGGAGAGATGCCGGGAGATCGCCCGCGACTCAAGGTTCGCCGTCGCTCACCTTGGTCTGGGCACCAGCTCGCCTGTTACCTGAGGGTAACATAGCTCAGCTGTTCGATTCTCCACGGAAGCCGAGCAGTCGGCTTCCTCTATCCGCACAAACAAAAATGGCCCTTCGAAGGGCTCATTTTTGTGCTTGTGCGGATAGGGAGAATCGAACTCCCGCCTGCTCCTTGGCAAGGAGCCGTCCTACCACTAAACCATATCCGCATTTCAAACTTTGACCGTCCTACCACAGCTCAGGGCTTGCCCAAGCGAGAACCTATCCGGCATTCTAGGAACTCATGACCTTTACTGAACCTGCGGCCGTTCTAACACAGCCTAGAGGTATTCCTCAGGCCAAACCGATATCCGCTGAACTTAGACGACAAAACAATAGCAGACTAGCGTCTAATCCCCAAGAGGGTCTTAGCTCAGGTCAGAACCTGCGCAGAAAATCTGCCGCAGGGCAGATATTTCTGTCTAGGTGCTCCCGCCAGGACTCGAACCTGGAATAACTGGTTCGAAGCCAGTCGTGATATCCATTTCACCACGGGAGCAATGGGCCCATGGTACGTCAGGGGAGGGCTATAACAAAGCGCTCACTTAGGAATGTCTGTTAGGATGGTTGTGTGAAAATACGGCCTGATTCAATACCGAAAGAAGTGCTCCAAGTGACATCTGGTCTCTCGGACGCAGGCTTCGAAGCCTACGTGGTTGGTGGTTGTATCCGCGATCTTGTAATAGGGAAGGAGCCGAACGACTGGGACGTTACTACCGACGCAACGCCGGAGGACATCCAGCGAATATTTCCGCATACCTTCTATACGAACGAATTTGGGACCGTGGGTGTTGTGTGGGACGAGGCTGCAGACGAGCGACTCAAAGTCATTGAAGTAACCCCGTACCGCGTGGAAGGGAAGTACACCGACTCACGCCGGCCGGACGAGGTAATCTGGAGCCAGAAACTCGATGACGATCTTAAGCGTCGAGACTTTACGGTGAACGCATTTGCCTATAGTCCAGAAAAAGATGTACTCGTAGACAACTACGGGGGGCAGGCGGATCTGAAAGCTGGCGTGTTGCGAGCGGTAGGGCAGGCGAGAGAACGTTTTGCAGAAGATGCATTACGCATACTGCGCGCCATACGTCTCTCGGCAGAGCTCGACTTTTCAATAGAGCCCGAAACGCGCGATGCGATGATTGCTGAAGTCGGACGACTAGGAAAAATATCCAAAGAGCGCATCCGTGATGAGTTTGTGCGCATGCTCAATTCAAGCAAGCCCATGAAAGCCGTGCAGCTTGCCCAAGCCATCGGGGCACTTCGCTTTATCGCGCCAGACTTAGAAAGGGGAATGGGTATTGATCAAAACCAAGCACATAGCTACGACGTTTGGGAGCATAACTTGAGGAGCCTTCAGCACGCAGCAGACAAAGGTTGGTCATTCGACATACGCCTCTCGGCACTTTTCCATGATGTAGCCAAGCCTGAGACCCGCCGCCGCTCCGAGGAGAAGAACGATTGGACCTTTTATGGGCACGATGTCGTTGGTTCGCGAGTGACCAAAAAAGCCTTGCAGGATCTACGTTTTCCGAAGGAGACAGTCGATAAAGTTTCAAACCTCGTGCGCTGGCACATGTTCTTTTCTGATCCAGAGAAAGTAACGCTCTCTGCTGTACGCCGTATCGTCCGAAATGTCGGCCAGGAAAATATTTGGGACCTGGTGAACCTCCGCATTTGTGATCGTATCGGTACTGGCCGACCAAAAGAGCAACCATTTCGCCTGCGCAAGTACCAATCGATGATAGAAGAAGCGCTCCGCGCGCCACTCACGGTGGGAATGCTCAAAATTGATGGAAACGATCTGATGCAAATGGGGGAGAAGGCAGGACCGCGCATCGGATACATGCTCCACGCCTTGCTCGAGGAGGTTTTAGACAACCCAGAGAAAAATACGGACGAACATTTGCGGGCTAGGGTAGGGGAGTTATCAAAATTGTCCGATGAAGAACTAAAAAAACTCGGAGAAGCAGGGAAGGAGCGTAAAGAAGAAGAGGAAGAGGCAAGCGTAAAGGAACTGCGCAAGAAATATCACGTCGAATAACGAGCAAACCCCCCGCGCTTCACGCGCGGGGGGTTTCGCTTTCGCATTTCATGCACTCAGAGCGCTAGACTCCGAGTGCCTCCTTCACGCCCTCGAGCACATCGGGCTTAGTGAGGAACTCTCGGTGCGGATCGTGGAAATCCGGGTTCCACATAAAATCTGCGGCCGGGACGAGTTCTACCACTTCGCCTGTCGCGCCTCGCAACATAACGCTCTCTATCGGTGCCCAGTCCACGGCGCCAACGAAGAGATGGTAGTCGTGAGTGCCCCCGGACCGGCTGTCGCGTTTCTCAGTGAAGGCGAGCTTGAGGATTTCCTGTCCAGGGAAAAGGTCCCTCAGCCAGATACCCGTTTCTTCACCAAACTCGCGCTCAGCGGTCTCGCGCGGCTCAAGCTCGTATTCTTCGTCTCCTCCTCCAGGGACGGAAAGCCGATCGTAGTCCTTGCTCGGAGTCCTGATGAGGACCACGCGTTTGAGTGGGACGATCAGTAGTAGGACCAGACAGTTCCATCGAATCGGGCGTTCTGCCCGATTATCATTCGGGCTAAAGGCCATTCGTGTCTCCCTGGCGCAAAGGCGCCATCTGGGTGGAACTAAAACACGAACCTATTTTGTAAGCAAATTGATATGTCCTATAGAAATGACAAACCCCCGACGAGTGGAGGTGTCGGGGGTTAGATTCGTATCGGACTAGGATTGCTTTTTTCACGCACTCACGTTGTACCGCTTTGTGTACATACTTTTTATACGTTGTCGATAAACGTATTTGTGCTGTTGAGTAGCTAACTCAACGTGTGAAGTAATCCCGGTGGATCGAATCAGCATGCTTATTGCACGAATGTACTGATGCGCCGAACGCACCAGGGCAAATGCGCTCGCACGGCTTGTTATTGTCCGATATGAATAGTGCGCCCAGTCAACTCAAATGTAAAGGACAGATGTGTGGATATGTCCTTTATGCGGGCGTGGCTAGATTCCACAATGTCTCAAAGACACGTCTCTGGCCGTCTGCTACAAGTTTATTTTTGATGCTCAAGCCGATATGCGGCTCGCCGTGTATTTCAAAATCCACAGTGTCTTCATACACCAACGTGTTGACCAGGTTTGCCTCAAGTCCTGGGAGGATCCGGCATTCCAGTAAACTTCGGCTCTGAGCTGCTTCGCTCATAGCCTTACTAAAAGAAGCTGGGCCGACCATTCGATATGAAATATTTTTCATAATTCGCACACGCTCATTTTCTGCATGCGTCTGCTCGCCAATGTGCTCAAAATATTTGTCCCACTCTCCGCAAAAGAGGAGCGTTGTCGTATTGGGCGGCGTCTTTCGCATGAGCTCGAGTGAGTGAGCCCGAAAAGCAGCGTTACCCTCTGAAACTTCAAACTCCTGACCTGCACCAATTTTCATCAATGCTCTTAGTTCCTCAGATAGCTTGGCCGCACGCAATTGTTGAACTTCTGCCATGGCAACAAGAGCCCTTGGGGCGGCAGCTTTCCACTTTGAGTGTTTCTCTTGCACCCTAAGGACCAATCCTTTGTCATCGAGGGCCGCAAGGGCGTTATATACAAACTGACGATGCATCTGCAGAGCCCTGCTTATCTCTATAGCACTCGCTTCATCTCGAGAAAGGAGATGTACGTAGACGCTCGACTCCTTGTCGTTAAGACCGAAGTGAGAAAGCTGTAATGCAATATTCGGGTCAATAAAGTTTGACATATTTTCATAAAGTATTGATTTAAAAGGTTTAAATGTCAATATTTTATGTCTGTTTTTTATTGACTAACTTGACTATTTTGATAATAATGTTGTTGTTACTATTAGTTAAAAACGTTTATGAATAAAGGTTTTTGGACGATTCTCGCTGTTATCTTGGTCATCCTTTTGGGTGGCTACGGTCTCTGGCGCAGCAATCATGAGGCTCCATCCAAGGAGACCGTTCGCATCGGTGCGGTTCTCGGTTTCACTGGATACGCCGTGCAAGATGCAACGAGCATCAAACGAGGCTTGGATTTGGCACAGGCCGACCTGGCGGCGAAGGGGGTTGTCGTCGATATTTCGTATCAGGACGACAGTACTGATCCGAAGAAGACCATATCGGCACTTCAATATCTCTTAACGACCTACCACCCAGATGTCATCGTTGGTCCGACGTGGTCCTTCCTTGAGAGCGCAGCGCAGCCAACAATCGACGCAGGCAAGGTTGTAGCATATGCTCCCGCAGACACTTCAGAGTTCGTGGAGAATGTGAGTACGTACCAATTTCACGGCGCACCTCGCAACGCTCTTATGGACGCACCCGTAGCCAAATGGTTGAAAGAAAATGGAAAGAAGCGCATCGCCATTGTCGTTACGCAAAGTGCGTGGAGCCATACGGTTGAAGCTGCTTTCAAAAAAGCGGCTACGGAAGCAGGCGCCGAAGTGGTTTTCCTCCAAGCACTTCCTGACGTAGATACGGCAAAAGCGCTGGAGTCCGTGTTTCCTTCGTTGGTTGGGAAGACACCTGACTCAATTCTCTGGACTGGCACCGAACCAGATGCCGTTATGTTGGTACAGCAAATTGCCAAGCATCATCTCAATGTTCCGGTGATTGCCGCATCTTCTGTTTACCGACAGATCGCGAGTTCGAACACAGTCTCGACTGACACACTCAAAAATGTGTACCAACTCGAGACGCCCGTATCTGCGGAGTTCATCGCTAAGTACAAAGCAAAGTACGGTGAGGAACCGACCGCCTACGCTGACCGTGCGTACGACGGTTTGATGTTGCTCGTTGAGGCAATACAAAACGCACCCGCAAAGGACGGTGATTCGATTGCTAAGTACCTCCGTGAGGAAACGAGCTACCGAGGGTTTGGCGGCCGCTATGAGTTCGACCAAAATGGTGACGCCAAAGAAGGTGTGTGGGAAATACACCCAGTGGTTCAATAACCTCCTGTATACAAAAGGTGCAATACAAAACGTGCGAGACCTAGGTCTCGCACGTTTTGTATCCCGATGATGGAGTGAGGGACTAGAACTTTTCCGTCAGGCTTCTTTTGCTTTGTTCCATGCGAGCTCAAAGAGCTCTTCAAACATTTGTGCGCACTGCTTGTTCTTGATGACAACCATTTTAACTTCGTCATCGAGTTCTTTTGCTGTGGGCGTATCGGTGACGACATACGTCATATCGCCAAACACGCCAAAGGAGCTGTGCGTGCCTAGTCCTTTTGCGAGAATCTTATTCTGTGCCGACTTGCCGAAATGCCCCACAACGCCACCCTTAAGCGCTTCTTCACGGTAGAGCACTTTTATCTCGGCCTTCTTAGCAGCAAGTTTCGATTTGATCTGTTCGAAATAGGTGTTTGAGCGTTCATCAAGTGATGCGCCCATCGCGCCGTACACCCGCACCGTACCGCCTACCCGCGCCATATCGCGCAGGTAATTCTTCCAACCCTCGATGCCTTTATACATATAGACCGCGTCGTTCTCCTGTTTGGCGCCGAACATCTTTATAAGGGACGGCAACACTGACTCGAGCTTTTGGCTTTTCTGAGCCACTATTTCGCGCAGCTTCGCCGGATCGACAGGGAAGTAGAGAGTTTCTTTGCTTGATAGCTCTTCGTAGACGAGCCCTTTTTCAAGTAGACGATTAAGGCTGTCATAGACATTGCGACGATTGACGCCGGACTTTTCGGCAATACGGCTCACCCCGAGACCTCCGTGCTTTACCAACGTTATATAGATGTACGACTCATTTTGCGCGAGCCCCAGTTCTGCTAATTCATCTTTATACATAGGTATTTTAAGTGGTGATTAAAGTCACCATGTGGCCATATGTGCCACTCTGCATTTGAACTATACCATGTTGTCATATGAAAAAGTTATACATCGCAGCAGGGCTTATAGTCGTAGGTTTAGCAGTATTCGCCGCTTATTTCTTCGAAGGTTCGAGCGCACACTCTAACGAAGTCCGTATCGGCGTAGTACTCCCTCTAACAGGGAAGTCCGCCTCAGCAGGCGAGAAGAGCCGCAACGCTGCGCTTCTTGCAGAGCACGTGCTCAACGAGCGCAATCCTGACATGAAGGCGAAGGTTATCGTCGAGGATTCACAGAGCGACCCAAAGGTTGCTGCCTCAGCGGCGCAGAAACTTATCACCATAGATGGTGTTGATGCGCTTATGTCTGAATTTACTGGTCCTAACAACGCCATATCACCTATCGCAAAGGCTGCGGAAAAGCCTTTCATTTTCAGCGGCTTCAGTTCAGATCCTGGACTTAACAATCCGCTGGCAGTGAAGACGTTCATTGACGTCGAAGATGCTTGTGCTCGCTACGCTCGCGACGCAAAGGCCCGCGGCATACAGACCGTCGCGATGCTTGATGAAGCAGGTGTGATGAAGGACTGCGTGCGCGGCCTCAAACAGACCTACAGCGACAGTGAAGTTACAACACTTTCTCTTGCCGCCACCAACGGTGGCCCCAAGCCCGACCTTCGAACCGAAATCATTAAGTTACAGGCTCAGAAAGTTGGAGCAATCGTATTGGTTTCTTTCGAACCTACTTCACTCGCGTTCCTTAAACAGCGCAGTGAGCTCGGTCTTACGGCAGAGGTTTTCTGCAACCGCCTCAACTGTGCAACCGAGGCGATTGTGAACACGCTTGGCCTCCAAGCAATGGAGGGTGTCCGTCTCTTCGACTCGCCAGTAAATGAGTCGTTCGTGACTCTGTACAACAAGACGTACGGAGAAACGAAACCGAGCGACCTGCAGAATGCTGCATTCATATATGACGCCGTGCTCTCGCTCTACGAGGCGCAGCTTGCCTGCGATAAGCAGGATGCGCAGTGCATCGTTGCTCATGTGCATCCTCCTACCGTTGCACCAAGTGCAACCGTAGCAGCGACAGAGTCCCTCAGCGGCAAACTCATCACTCCTGCCATCACCTTCTACCAGATCAAGGGAGGGAAGATCGTCGAGATCCACTAGTCTGCCAACTTCTTGTTAGAACAAAATGTTCGAGGCCCGGGCCTCGAACATTTTGTTTGTTTATAGGTTTACTTCCAACGTGACCGGGCAGTGATCAGAACCCATAATGTCGTCGCGGATATCGGCGGACTTCAACTTCTTCTCTAAAGACTTCGAAGCAAGAAGATAATCAATGCGCCAGCCGACGTTCCTCGCGCGAGCGTTGGCCCAGTGCGTCCACCAGGTGTATCTGTTTTTCTCCTCAGGATGAAAGTAACGGAACGTGTCTAGAAAACCAGCTGCAACGTAATTATCCATCCCTTCGCGCTCTTCTTTAGTGTATCCATGCTCGCCTTCATTTGCTTTTGGATTCGCAAGATCTATTTCGGTGTGAGCAACATTGAGGTCGCCGCAGAAAATAACTGGCTTCTTTTTCTCGAGCAATTGCATGTATGCAAGGAAGGCCGGGTCCCAAATCTTGTGGCGAAGTGAGAGACGAGAGAGATCTGGCTTTGAGTTTGGTGTGTAGACCGTCGCTACAAAAAACTTTTCAAATTCAGCAACAACGATGCGACCTTCTTCGTTTAAATTGCCATACTCGTCTTTATCTACTTTGAACTTCTTTATTATTTCCTCCGGGAAATCATAGGAAACGGATAACGGTTTCTCTTTGCTAAAAATGGCCGTGCCGCTATAACCCTTACGACCCTTCGATGAATTCCAATATTCCTCATACTGAGGCAAGTCTATTTCGGATTGTCCCTGCTCAGCTTTGGTTTCCTGCAGACAAATAACGTCTGCTTTTACGTCTTCGACAAATGCGAGAAAAAGCCCTTTTTTATGCACCGCGCGGATGCCGTTGACGTTCCACGATACGAGCTTCATGTGCCGTTATAGTACTCACTTTTTCCAGATTGACACAACGGCTCTGCAAGATAGGGTGATTCAGGAAGCTTTGCGTATATTTGGCAACCAAATCCGAACTCGACATCAACCAACGTACACCGGAAAGGACGGGCGATGGCAAAACCAGACGACGACGGGCTGTTCGACTTCGACGGCAACGATGCCGTTAGCCGCATTGCGGCGAAGTACTGCAGCATGACGGACGGCAACTGCGCGCCGTACATCCGGATCATCCGGCCGAAGGGCAACTTCCGTGGCCCGTCGCGGTTCGAGCTGAACCACGAACATCTGCCGAGGGATGCGGTTTTCACCCTCGCACCGGATGGCATCGGGACCAAACCCGGCCTCGTCGATATCAGGCGCAGGCACAAGACCGCCGGTTGGGATCTGTGCGCTATGCCCTCAACCGATGTCAGTCGTTGGGGAGGCAAGCCAGTGCTCATGACCAATGTGCTCGATGTGCGGACGGCGGGCGAACCTCGTTCACCGCAGCGGCAAGCCGTGATCGATCTCTATGCCGGCCTCTACGAGGCATCCATGGAGGTCGGGTGGACCATCTTCAACGGCGAGACGGCGATCATGGGGCCATTCGTCGGAAGCGAAGTGCCCGACCCGACGCTGCCGTTCCTGTGGGCGGGCGTCGGCTTCGGCATATACCGTGACGACCGGCTCATCGACGGCTCGCGTGTCGCGGCAAAGCAGTACGTTGTCGCCGTGCGCGAGTGCGGTTTGCGTGGCAACGGCTACACCGACATGCGTAAGGCCTTGGCCGCGCGCTTCGGCGAAGCATGGTGGGATCATCCTGATGCGCAGGAGTGGATCGAGGCGGCGGCAGTGCCGTCTGTCATCTACGACAAGCTGCTCGCCGACGCTAATGGTTGGAATCCGCATTTCGAGCGGATCGACATCAGCTACATCGCGCATATCACCGGCGGCGGAATCTGCGACAAATTCGGCCAGGATGCCATCCTGTATTTCGGATTCGACGCCGAACTCTCCGACCTCTACGACCCTCTCCCAGTGATGCACGCGTGCAAGGAGTGGCTCGGGCAGTCGATGCCCGCTGAGCGAGCGTACCGCAGCAACAACGGCGGCCAAGGGCTCCTCGTGGTGATTGAGAGCGAGGAGGAAGCGCTGCGCTTCATCAAGCTCGCAGCGACGCATGGCAAGGAAGCCCGGATCTGCGGCCGGATTGGTCAACGCTCCGACAACCCGAAGCTCGTCATCCACTCGAAGTACGATGGCGCCGGCGAGGTGGTCTACACCCGCAGCAAAACCTAAGTCTTGCCGCGAGGCAAGCAGAGCGGGCGCCGAGAGATCGGCGCCCGCTTCGCGTTTAAAGTGACACTGCTATAGTAGTCCTCATGCAGACTCTGTTCGGCGACAAAAAACAACGGTTCGATGAGTTGGTGGACGAAATCTCTCGCCGACATGTTGCCGAAATACCCTTTCCACTTTCATTTACGGAACTCTCTGCCGCTGCAGAATCATATTTACAATTCTTGAACCTCCCACAAGAAGTGAAGGATTCTTTTACACCACCAAACGCACCCGCGCGAAGTTACAGCATTCCAGGATATCGTCTGCGTAAAAGGGGAGTAGATAATGCTCGCGATAACAAAGAATTTTTCCACTATCACCCAGGGTATGAATCTCACATCGCGTCATTGCCTGCGGCAAACGACCCACGCGCTCAAACATTCCTTGCTCACGCGCGAGCTGTTAACGTGGCCGCGACTGCAACATTGCGTTCGATTGTTGAATTGCTCGACCATGAGTTTCCCGGTGTGTTTACAGAATATTTCCCCAATACAACAGAGCCTCAGACAAATACTATTTTGCGGTTCCTTAAATATGACAAAGCTGGGGAAGGAGCTTTTCTTGCTGCAGCACACTACGACGTCGGAGGGGCGACCTTAGCTCTTGCTGAGAGTGCGCCGGGTCTACGCGTCGGCGTATCGCCGGAAACGCTTTATCCCGTGATACACCGTAGCGGCGCGGCACTCTTTATGCCCGCACTTGATTTGCAAACAATGACCGACGAGCGGTTTAAGCCAATTTGGCACGATGTCGTTCAACTTTCCGAGGATACCCACTCTGACACAACATCGCGCTGGGCAATTGTCTTCTTTGCAAATGCCATTTCAAAAAAAGAGCGTCCCGGTTTCGAGGCAAGTCGCGTGCCAAAAAGTTGAAAGTTGCTACTGTGGCACGGCCATCTCCCACAGAATATCAAAAAATTTTTTGTAATCCTCAAACACAATTTTTGAACGCAGGATGTGAACGAGCGGGGGATTGCCGAAGCTATAAAACGTCACGCCATTGTGGCGTATCACGGTCGACATGATCATCTCGGGCATATTTGGGATAACGCGATATTCGAAGCGGGGGAAGATGGTTTGTACATAGGCGAGATGGACGAGGTCTGCGTTTGAGGCAAGATATTTGCTTTGTAAATTTTTTGCTGCGGCGATGCGGCTAATCGCTTCATATCGCTCCCCAAAAAAACCAAGAAATTTTCCGGTACTGCCACCAATAATGTACTGCGTTTCGTTATCTTCTAAATCGTGTACGAATCGTTCTTCAAATTCGAAAACTTGTCTCGTCCCACGATAGGCTTCAAAATCCTGTTCCGCCCCGATGGATGAAACGCGTTCAAGTTCGCGCGCTGCAACCTCTACTTCCTCAAGTTGTTTACGCGCGAGCGTCGTGAGGTACTGGGGAGGCAGTGCTTTATAGGTACTGCGCGCACCTGAGGGAACTTCTTCAATGAGCCCCATGCGCAAAAGTTTTTGTACAGACGCATATACGTATTGCCGGTGGAGAGAGAGCCGTGTTGCAACTTTGGAACCCATGAGTGGCACACCGCGTTCTAATAAACAGATATAGACAGACGCATCGATATCAGTGAGGCCCATCTTTCGAAGTGCTGGGAGAATGGCTTCATGTTCAGAGTCGTCTAAATGCATTGTCATAGATATATATGACTATATTCTTAAAAGCCTTATTTTAAAAGGGATTTAGTAGCTAAAAATTGTCATATTGGACCCTTTTATTATTGACTGTTTGCTGGTAAAGTGTTGTTGTAATTAAACGTAACGGGCATACCATATGTCGAAATACTTCACAGGTGTCGTGGTCATCATCCTTATCGCGCTTGGCGTTTGGATGTGGGGAGGTTCAAAGAAGGAGACTAAAACTGGAGCACCGATACGAATCGGGGCGCTTATTTCTCAAACCGGCGTCGCAGCGCAGTTTGGTGAAATGTCGAAAAAAGGCATCGACCTTGCAGTTGATGAAATCAACAAAGCAGGCGGCGTTGATGGCCGCATGGTTGAGGTCGTGTATGAAGACGACCGCACTGACCCTAAAGCCGCTGCGGGGTTGTATCAAAAATTTACGAGCGTTGATCATGTTGACGCTATTATCGGCAGCAACTTCGACTTCGTAACCCAGCCTGTGTTTGCGCTCGCAAAGACCGGAAATGTTGTTGTCATCACTCCTTCGAGTCCCCGCATCGCAGGAGCATTCGACACCAACGAAATGAGCTTCACTATGATGAGCGACTTCTCGAAGATGGTAGGCACGATGAGTTCGTATCTTGATAAAGAAAGCTGGAAGAAAATTGCAGTGGTTCGCTTTGAGTCTGCCTTCGGTGCAGAGATAACAAAAACACTCAATACGCTTTCGAATGAGCGCGGTAAGGGGAGTGTCGTTGATGAGACCTATAAGCAAATAGGCAACAACGACTTCCGCACAACGGTACTAAAATTGAAGAACGCGGGCGTGGACGTTGTATTCCTCGACATGATTGGTCCCGATCCAGCGACATTCGTATCGCAAGCAAAAGCAATTGGCTTCAATCCGAAGTATGTCATCCACACCGGACTTGCAGACGCACTTGCAGCGAAGGGTGCCGACCCAAAGGTTTTCGAAGGATTCACCGTGCTCAACTGGGAAGTTTCGACCGATGCGTATAAGGAAAAATTCCGTGCCCGCTACACAGTTCAGCCAACCAATTCTTCTAACCGCGCCTACGATGCGGTCTACATCCTTGCTGAGGCGGTCGCCAAATCGGCTGACACTAAAAGCGTTGCTTCATATCTTGGTTCACACACCTTTACAACTCCCAACGGTCAGTTTGCGTTCAGCGCTGACCACGCGGGTAGCATGACTCCCGTTCGACTTGAGAAGTTCACCAACGGAACGTACGTTGCGTACTAAGACTCCATAGATACTCCAAACAAAGCCGAGCGGCTTAGGCCGCTCGGCTTTGTTATACCTTCGAAACTGGGTCGCACTTGGCCCACAGTGCGTCGAAAAAGTTCCGGTAGCTTTGTGCTACTTCCCGGTCCTTCAGCGTAAACGTTGTGGTGGGGTTTCCGAATGCGTGAAGTGAGATGTGACTACTCCACACGAGTGTATTTATATGTCCGACGGCAAAACCGGTAAGCGTGCGTAGTTCAAAGTATTTTGGTCTCTGGAGCGCCTCGAGCACTTCTGTCGCGTTGTTGGGAGAGACAATGTGACGCAAGTGAACTTTCTTTTCAATGCGCATCGATTCGTACACGTCGATATCGTCTCCCATCAAATCAAAAAATCTTCGACCTTCATCGCCAATGATATCGAGACGCTCGCCCACAGGCGCTTCTTCAAGCATTCTGAAATCTTGCGCCTTGCACGACTCAACGCCCTGATAAATTTCAAACGTCTGCAAATCTCCCTTACCAGAGAGTGCCATCAGTTGCGGAACCAGCGCATCTACGGTGCGCTTTTTTTCTTGAATCAACGTTTCGAGGTGTTTTGGCGTTTGAGCTGCAAAACGCTTCCTTCCACTATGAATAACGTGATGGGCGAGACCTTTTGCCTCAAGCCCAATGAGTGCGTCGTATACATACTGGCTATGGAGGCCTGTTGCATGGATGAGTTTGGAGGTACCAACATACTCTCTCGACAGAAGGGCAATATATACCCGAGCTTCTTTTTCAGAGAGGCCAAGATCGGTAAGTTTTTTTAGTACTTCACTTTCATCTTTATTTTCTGGCATTGGTATTAGTATACTTTATTTTATAAGGCTTTTTTATCACAAAACTTACCATCATTGTTTTATGATAAATATTGACTATTCCGTAAAATACTTCATAATTTACTTAGCAATACGGCCGTATTGGAGGGCATTTACCAACGTAGTTGCGATATATGAACAGCAAATTCTGGCTAGGCTTCGCCGCAGTTGCGGTGGTAGTAGCCTTCGGTGCGGCCATACTTTCCAATGAACACTCTAATACGTCCGATTTAAAGATCGGCGTCGTCATGGGACTTACCGGTTCGGAAAGCCTGTGGTCTGAGTACAACCTCAACGCGGCGAAGCTCGCGGTTGAGGAGGTAAACAAAGAGGGAGGTGCGGGCGGACGAAAACTTGTACTTATTGTTGAAGATGATAAATCCGACGCAAAGATGGGCATCAGCGCGCTTCAGAAACTAACAACGATCGACGGCGTCGATATTGTCGTCGGCGACGTATGGTCGTACACGACAAATCCGATGATACCTGTTGCAGAAGGGAAGAAGATGACACTCATCTCGCCGACCGTCATGGACACATCGGTCGAGGGAGACAGTCCGTACTTCTTTACACTTGGTCACCGGATAGAAAGCCAACGGGCGCCCATGGAACGATTCTTCGCGCTGCATCCTGAAGTAAAGAAGGTGTACGAACTTTGTTGGAACGACGCATGGGGCGCAGCGCATTCTGCACTCTTCGCGGATATTGCTGCAAAACGCGGCATTACCGTAGTAGGGAAAAGCTGCACAGCAGATTACAGCGCTGATTACCGCACTGAAGTCGCAAAAATAAAACAGGCTAACCCCGATGCAATCTTTATGGTGAGCTCGCTCGCTGAACGCGCCGTGAAGGCCCTCAATGAGAACAACATCGCTGCACCAGTGCTCACCACGAGCGTCATCGGACAAGCACTGCGCACAGGGAGAACTGCGCCCGAGCAACTCGGGAACGTGTGGTTCACCGATTGGCTACCAAACGAAGAGTTCGTTCGTGCCTACGAAGCTGCGTACCAAAACTATCCGCTTGCAGAGGCGCAAAACAGTTACGAGACAATCCGCACCATCGCGAAAGCGTATGACGCAGATAGCAGCAACTGGCTTGCGGGCCTCGCGTCGGTCAAATACATCGGCGTTGACGGGGAAATAGATTTCACGTCAGGCAGCCGCATCGCGGTAAATCGCGGCGAAGCAAAGCTCTACCGAGTCGATCAAAGTGCTGCGTTCGTAGAAGTGAAGTAACCGAGCGCCGCGCGGAAAAGACAGCAGGTACAACCAGGAGGAAAATATGTCGGTGATCAGACTGGGCGACCGAGAACACAGCATCTTGGGCGCAAGTGACGACCAGCTTTTGCTGATGCAGAAGCGAGCAGCGTTCTCTGAAAAATACTGCAAGGAGAAAGGGTGGGATGTGAGCGCCATCGCCCTCCCGCAACTCATCGAGATTCGCAAACAGGAAGGCTGGAAGAACCCAGCTTGAACTGACTGCGAGGTCAGTTCGGCAAGCTCACGCTTCGGCGTGAGCTTTGTCGCGCAAACACCAGTTGTACACCTACTGCGCTTGTGAGTGTGTTGGACCGGTAGTTTGATTAAGGAGGATCGTCCTCTAGCGATCCTCACTCGAACAAAAGAGCGGGGAAGAAGCAATGGAACTCCATCAACGCTGCCCGAGCGTACGGACCGTGTCGATCGCTTCGGTACAAAAACTCTTTGCCGAAGTGCCACGTTTACTACCCTACGATCGTCCGGTTGCCGAACTGGGGCCGGACGTGCAGCGGCTTCTCGTACTGATTGCCGCATGCGAGGACCGTTGCAATGAGGCGCGCGTCGAACTAAGGCGTCTGGAGAAAGAACGGCTGCCGACGAAAGCGGCGAACTTCGATCTCCATGACTTGTTGTGCGCTCGCGGGAAACTCAGCGGGTTCGCGCTCGAGGCACTCGGCAAGAAGAAGGAGCGTGAGCTCACCGTTCACGAAGAAGCTGGGCTTTTGGCGGTGAGGACAACGCCGGAAGGACGTTGGTTCGTCTTTCCTACATTGCCGCTCCCTTCCATCGATCCGACCATCCGCTCCGGCTATCTCTGGACACCGGCATCCGCGCTCGCGCGACACAAGGTAGAAGGTGTCGTGGGAACTCGCAGCGGTCGCCATAGCTAAAACGCCGCAAGGCGTTTCCCACAAGAAGGGAAGTGCTGACGTCCGCGGCAACGCGGCGTTTTCACTTCCTATATACAGACTATTTTCTTCGCTTGTCCCGCCTGCGGCAGGCAGGCGGGGAACTTCTACTTTCGTCTTTTCCCATGAAAGGCCTTGTGCACGTCGCGGAGGTGTTTGTCAGTTACGTGCGTATAGACCTGGGTGGTTGTGATATTGGCGTGACCGAGGAGTGCTTGTACTGAGCGGAGGTCTGCACCGTTCTCAAGTAGGTCAGTGGCAAAACTGTGGCGAATAACATGCGGTGTCACTTTTTTGGTAATGCCAGCCTTTACTGCATAGCGTTTGATGATGCGTTCAACTGAACGGGGAGTGAGCCGGCCGCCATCTTTTTTAGAAAAACCTTTTCCTGTTGAGATAAAAAGGGCTTCCTCGATATCACCCCGCTTGTCGAGATACGCTTTGACTGACTTTTTTGCGTCAGAGGATAAAAATACGACACGCACCTTATCTCCCTTGCCGCGCACGGACATTTCTTCGCGATCAAGGTCGATATCGCGATCAAGTGCGCAGAGTTCCGACACGCGCAAGCCGGTCGAGAAAAATAATTCCATGATGGCGCGGTCTCGTAGCGCTTGCATGCCACTTCCTTGCGGCGCAGCCATAAGACGCGAGAGCTCTTGTGAAGAAATTAGGTCAAGATGACGGTCACCAACTTTGGCTAAATCAATTTTCTCAGGACTAAGCGAGGTGTGCCCGCGCTTCGCGAGAAACTTTAAGAACGCGCGCAGTGCAATCAGGTAGTAGTTTTGTGTTTTGCGTTTGAGCGTTTCTTGCTCGTTCGCCTTTTTAGAACCCGGGTGCGCACTCTGGCGGTTAAGCCACATACGGAAGTCGCGCACCGAACGCTCGGTGATATCTTTGGGCGCCTTTGCTTTCGAGTAGGCAATAAAGCGTCGCAAATAGCGGTCGTAGTTCTCGACCGTCTTAACAGAACGGCCTTTCTCTATCTCAAGGTGTTCAAGAAATTCGCTTCGGAGATCGTCGAGGGTCATCAGTACGATTGTACCCCACACGTCGCACAATATATGTCCGCTGCGGCATCAATGAGTAACCGTTCGATGTTTGAAGAAGCGGTACGGCCGCATATTGAAATAGATCCAGAGCAAACGGTTCTTGAGGCGGCCCAGATGGCTGTTCGGCAATAAATCAAAAATAACGTGAATACGTCGTTCGTCTGAATCGTTGTACGACTCGTGCGGAACTTTGTTGTTATAACGCCATATCTCTCCTTCTTTAAAGAACGTCTGCTGACCTCCGTTTGTCATGATGCTCCCTTTCGAACTAACTACGAGATGGTACCTGGCGCGCGGTGCGTAATAGAGACCATGATCGATATGGGAATAAACCGGCTTTCGTGGCGTGAGTGAAACAATATTGACTCGCGATATGCGAGCATTCCGCCCAACAGCAAAACGCTCTAGTACGCGCAACGTAGCAGGAAAATCTTTGAAGTACGGAGAGGGGGCAACTTCTTGAACATTGTCCACATGAATCGAGGGGGAAGTGGGGCGAGCAACTAAAAGCGGAATATTGAGTGTCTCCCGTTGCACTGCTACTTTTTGAGCTCGAGTCGCGGACCAAAACGCTTCGTTCTTTTTTATTTCTTCTACGAGCGGAGCAGTATCGATACCTTCCGCATACTTCTTGTGATGACGATATATACCGAAAGGCGAATCAAACAGGGAATTGAGTTTGGTCCAGTTCACCCGCCTATAGTACCAAGTGGCTGCTCTCTTATTTGGAGGCCCCAAGAACGGCTCTTGCCGCATACATGAACGGAATATCTACTCCTGCAACGCGCTCAGCGTTTTCTCTGACGTGTTGTATCTTTTTGAAAAAAGTAAAAATCCGGTCAGACCGAGGCACAGTATCGTAAGAACCAAGAGTTTGAGCGTGTAATTTTCAAGCATAATTATGTGAAACTGTCGCGTCGAAAGGAGAACTGCAAGAATATCCAGAGCGGCGTGCACGATAAATCCATACAAGAAAGTGCGCGTAACGATAAAAAGTAACGTGGTTGTAAGAGAGAATATAACCAAAACAACAACGAGGAGAGGGTTGGGATTCATGTGAGCCCACGCAAAAAAGCCGGTCACAGCAGTGAGGCTTGCCAAAAAACTCAACCGCGTTCGGAAATATTGATAGGCAACGCCTTTAAAAAATAGTTCCTCTCCAAGCACATACACGCTCATGGCCAGAAGAATAGGGAGGTACAGTGGGCTGACTATATCAAACGGTCCGTAATACGATATGGTTTTGGGATATACGCCGGGGAATAGTGCTAGGTTAAACCATACAAACAAGTACAGAAGAAACAATGCGAGCACGACGCAATAGGTAACCATCGTCCAATCGATGCGATGCGGCATAAACTGAACCTTGCTGCCACTTTTCTTGAGGAGAAAGAATGACGACGCGCAGAGTATAGCTGCTCCGACCACCAGTTTGATAATCAGGAGAACCTGACTTTGGGGTGGAAAGCTCTGCTGAAGGAGAAGCGCGTACGAGGTTGCGTATAGTACCAGAAGCGGGTAGAGAAGGTGTCGAATATTGAGACGCAGCGGCTCGGTGCGATGTTCCAACATGAACCTACTGTTTCATTCTGGGTGAACGTGCGCAAAACCAATCCCACACATACGAAGATGCGAGGAGTGCCGCGACCGTGAACAAACCAACAAGAACTACATCCTGCTGGTTTGGATTGATAATAGCCACTACTCCCATACTTGCGCCAGATACGGAAAACATATGCGCAAAGTATACCAGCAACGACACTCCTAACTATCCTAAAATGGGGTGGGGCATCGCTTGCAAAATTGCACAATATGTGCTACACTCTGTCCATGTTAACGAAGCGAAAGAAGACGGCAACCATCAAGGAAGCAGCCGTCCACGACAAGGACACTGGGTCTCCGGAGGTCCAGGTTGCTGTATTGAGCAAGCGCATAGACGAGCTCACGCAACACCTCAAGAAGCATCTTAAGGACAAGCACAGCCGTCGCGGACTTTTGCAGATGGTGGCTGATCGCCGCACTCATTTGAAGTATCTCGAGACCAAAGACAAGAAGCGATACGCAGCTTTGCTCAAGAAGGTCGGTCTCAAGAAATAGCCGAAGCGTTAGTTAGGCGCATTTCTTTGTCTCTCGCTGCGTTCTGCGCTCATCGTATACTCGATACGCCTCGCGCAGAGCCTCGCTCGTTTCGCGAACTGCATCTTAACTAACGCTTCGGATGCTCATGCGTAGCCATTGCTCGTAAGTCACAGAGCAAAGACTATTTCATAAATAGAAAGCGTATACTTATACGTGAGGGCACGTTCACAATTTGTTTTCGTTCTACCGTTACTCATTTTTAAAAGCTCAGGGCATTTGCTTCGATCAGGAAGCGCCCATCATTCACATGGCAGTAATAAAACACAAAGGCCAGCGTGTCGGCATGTTCATAGACACGCAAAATCTCTATCACAGTGCGAAGAACCTCTACAAAGCGAAGGTAAATTTCGCAAACGTTGTTAAGGAAGCTGTTGCGGGTCGCGTTCTTATCCGCGCTATGGCGTACGTTATCTCGACGGAGTCGGGCGAAGAGAAAGCATTCTTCGAAGCCCTCACAAAAATAGGTATCGAGACAAAAGTTAAAGACCTCCAAGTCTTTCTTGATGGTGCGAAAAAAGCAGACTGGGATCTGGGCATGGCGATAGACGCCGTGGCAATGGCTCCTAAACTCGACACCGTCATACTCGCAACAGGCGACGGTGACTTCGTACCGCTCGTGCGCTATTTACAAAATTCCTTTGGGTGCCAAGTTGAAGTGATATCGTTCGGACGCTCGTCTTCAAGCAAACTCAAAGAAGCCGCCGACGAATTTATCGACATGTCGGCAGCCCCTCGCAACTACCTTATTGGATATCGCGGCGGTTCATTCTTTGGCTCCCGCGCAGCAAAGCCTGCAGAAGAAACTGCGGACAGTTTTGACTCATCTGTAGACGACGACAATAGCGAGACTGCGGTACGCCTTGATAGTGGAGATGAACTAAGCTTGTAGAAATAAAAGCGAAACCGGCGCCCCTCACAAGGTGCCGGTTTTTGCTCACAATCACCACTTAGGCCCTTTGTCCTTTTCCGCTTGGCACTCCTTGTTGCAGGCAATGGGAGCGTAAGGGTTCACAGGCTTGTGCAAGAACATATGTGCCGTGACGCCCGCTCCACAAAGAACTATCAGGACCACAATGAGCATTTCGGTGCAGAAGACCTCGTATAGAAAGGCCTTGATCGAAGTGAGAGCGGACTTCAGAGAGCTTTGCATTTCATCCTCCTTGGATGTGTGTTTTCTCTGATATTATTTTGCAACTGTTTTACAAAATACGCTTGAATTTCCGTCAAAATAGATAAAAAGCTTATATTTTAACGCTTATTTAAGACATCTATTGATAAATAGTGACGCTTTTATTGACATTCTTCATAAATCGCTTATCCTACTTCTCATGGAACAAACTAATCCACTTGCTGCCCTGGAAGGCGTCGGCCTGCCTCAGAAGGCTGCTGTTATCTATATGTGCCTTCTTGGGAAGAACCGCATGGATATCGCTGAAATAGCGCGCGAATCCAGCGTCAAGCGCGCAACCTGCTACGAGCACTTGGAGCAGCTGCTTGCAAAGGACTTCATCGTGCGGGTGCCTGTAGGGAAGCGCACCTACTACGCCGCGAATGAGCCTGAGAAACTGCTCAGCGATTTCAAGAAACGAGCGCGGATGTTTGAAGAAAATGTGGCGCATATGACCCAAATGCATGAGCGAGCAACTAATAAGCCGAAGGTCACGTTCCGCGAAGGGAAGCGGGAGATGAAAAAGATATACGAGGAGCTATTCAAGACCGTGGGAGATGCCTACTCCATCTTCCCGCCCGATGTGTTCTTCGAAACATTCTCACTGGAAGAGTACGACGAGTTCGATAAGGAAGTGGTCGAGCATGCGATGAAAGTCCGGGACTTATTTCTTCGAAGCAAATACAATAAGAAAATCACGGAGATACGGGCCAAAAACGGTGATACTGGGAGAAGCGCCAAGATCTTGCCGGAGTGGTTCTCTTCGAATGTTGATGTTCTTATCTTCAAAGATACGGTGGCCCTTATAAGTCTGCGGGATCTTTCTGCTATCGTAATAGAAAACAAAGACATCGCGGACCTCTTCAAAAATATGCACTCCTTTATGTGGAAGACGCTGTAATATTCCAAGAGGTTTGTCCACTTTATAAACGCGAAACCGGCGCCCCCACGTACAGTGACGGGGCGCCGGTTTTTCGTTTGCGGCCCTCACGGGCCCCGATTGAAGTCGGCTATAGCCCAGCCGACGAGTAGCAACAGCGCGCAGGCCAGACCTGCGGTATTCCGAAACCATGGATTCTCAGGCTTCTTTCCGACCTCGATCGGATTTTTGCCAGACACCCACAGCCCGAGCTGGACGATGAGGGAGAGTGGTATCCCGACAAACGCCAGCGCGTAAATGATCTGATACATGGGCTGACCTCCCACCTCTGAGCCTACCTGGCGCTCGTAGACATGCAACTGGTATGTACAGAGAGGCGTCGTTTGTTAGACTTCTCTCATTAGTAGTAAGTGGCCCTTAGGTAGACAGATCTCAAAGAAAGGAGGTCTGAAATCTGAGGGTCAATATTAGGTACATGCACTCAAAAAGTTTTGAGATAGAAATTGGGGGTAAGAAAATGATCGCAGAGTTCACTGACCTCGCTGAACAAGCGAGTGGGTCGGTTATTCTCCGTTACGGAAATACGGCGGTGCTTGCAACGGCGGTCATGAGTGAAAAAACTCGTGAAGACATCGACTATTTCCCGCTCTCCGTTGAGTACGAAGAACGTTTCTATGCCGCGGGAGCAATCCTGGGTTCCCGTTTTGTACGCCGCGAAGGTCGTCCGTCTGAAGAGGCCATCCTCTCCGGTCGCGTTGTTGACCGCACCATACGCCCTCTGTTCGATAGCCACTTACGAAACGAGGTGCAAGTCGTTATCACCGTCCTCTCTATAGATGAGGATGATCCAGATCAGCTCGCAGTAAACGCTGCGTCTCTTGCGCTCGCAACGTCTGATATTCCGTGGAAAGGTCCAGTATCTGCGGTGCGCATTGGTTGCAAAGCAGGCGGCCAACTTGAGGTAAACCCGACGTACGTCGCTCGACTCTCCGGTGAAATGTCTCTCGACGTTCTCGCCTGCGGACGCGATCGCACTATCAATATGATAGAAGTCGCCTCAAAGGAGGCACAGGAGTCTGAGGTTGTTGACGCGCTTACCCTCGCAACGGCAGAACACGACAAACTACAGGCGTGGCAGGAATCGATCGTGAAAGAGATAGGGAAGGCAAAAAAAGAAATCGTCAAACCAGAACTTCCACAAGCACTTATTGATCTCTTTGCGACAGAATTTGCAGAAAAACTTATCGCCGCCGTTATCTGTGGCGAGCCCGGCAAGCACGCGATACATGTCCTCCAGAAAGAATGGCTCAAGGCAGTAAAAGAAAAATTGCCCGAGGTAGAGAAAGGTCCGGCGAATCGCTTCTATGAAGAGAAGGTCGACGTCTGCATCCACGATGCGGCTATAAAAGAAAATAAGCGTGCCGACGGTCGCCGCTTCGACGAAGTACGTCCGCTCTATGCAAAGGCCGGTGGGATATCTCCGATACTCCACGGCTCAGGCATTTTCTACCGCGGCGGTACTCACGTCTTTACCGCACTCACGCTTGGCGGCCCTGGCGACTCACAGATTGTAGACAACATGGAAGAGCGTTCGCAGAAAAAGCGCTTTATGCACCACTACAACTTCCCGCCATTCTCCGCCGGAGAAACGGGACGCGTTGGCGGATTGAATCGTCGAATGGTGGGACACGGTGCGCTCGCAGAAAAAGCGATGGTTCCTGTTTTGCCTGAAGCAACCTCATTCCCGTACACTATCCGCTTGGTATCTGAGTGTTTTGCGTCAAACGGCTCAACTTCTATGGGCTCGGTGTGCGCGTCAACGCTCGCACTTATGGATGGCGGTGTGCCGATCAAAGCTCCGGTTGCTGGCATCGCAATGGGACTAATGCTTGATACTTCAGGCGCGTACAAAGTACTCACTGATATTCAAGGTCCGGAAGATGAATATGGCGACATGGACTTTAAGGTCGCTGGGACAAAAGCGGGGGTTACTGCCGTACAGATGGATATCAAATTAGACGGCGTGCCCGTACCTATTTTGGTTGAAGCACTTGAAGGTGCAAAACTTGCGCGCTTGCACATATTGGAAGTTATTGAGAAAGAAATTGCACTTCCTCGTCCAGCGATTAGTCCGCGCGCGCCAGAAATCCTCACACTCAAAGTGCGCCCCGATCAGATAGGCATGGTTATCGGTGGTGGTGGCAAAGTCATCAACGGCATCCGCGACACCTCAGGCGCCACTGACATCACCATTGAAGATGACGGTTCTATATTCATCACCGGCACGAACGGCTCAGCAGCAAAGGCGAAGGCCATGATTGAAGATATCGTGAAGGAGTACCAGGCAGGAGAGATGTACGAAGGGGAAGTGACGCGTCTTATGGATTTTGGTGCCTTTGTACGAATAGGGAGCGGAAAAAACGCTGAAGGATTGGTGCACGTCTCTGAAGTGGCCCCCTTCCGAGTCAACAAAATAAGTGAGGCGGTTTCGATAGGCGAGCGAGTCCGCGTTATGATTAAGGAGATAGACGAAAAAGGACGCATCAACCTCTCCATAAAAGCGGCTGATCCGGACTTTGCGTCTCGCAAAGGGCTCACTCCTTCGGAGCGCCCACCAACCCCACGTGGACCCGAACAACGCACCTAGCAGTAGAAATGCAGAAGAAGAGGAGCTCGCGGTAGACATGCCGAGCGTTTCTGCCGCTCCTAACGAAGCGGGTGAAGACGTGGGTGAAGCACCAAAACCGGAACAAACCATAGACCTCGAAAAGGAGCTCGGCGAAAATATTCATTTGCCGGGCTCTCCGTCTGCTGCAAAAGGTCCTTCGCTTGCCGACGCGCTTGCCTCTGTCCGATCTCAAGGAAAAGGCGCGCCGTTTATGGCAGCACAACCATTGCGTGAAATACCGCACGTGCCTTCGGAAGCGCCGCAGCCTCCGAAACAACCAGCAGTGCCGCCATCAACAAAAGAGACTCCTCCACCTGTGGTATCTCAAACTCCTGCTCTGACTATTGCTGCGCCTGTTTCTGTGCCTCAACCAAAGTTGACCGAAACACCGGTGGTCCCGCGTATTTCTGTGATGCATCCTGAAGTGGTCTCTTCAACACTACAAACGCCAGTAAAACCACAACCAACGACGCCCGCACCACAGACCTCCCAAGCGCCGGTGCCCACCCAACCACCGGCACCTCATCCGCGGAGCGTTGAGGCAGCACAAGCAACATCTTTTCTTGCGTCTCTTGAAAAAGCTGCGGCCTCTCCGGCGGCGGCATCCGTTGCTGGAGTTACGAAAGAAGCGACCGCAGTAAAAGTGCTCGCAGAAAATCCTGCGGCGCCTAAATCTGCGACCTCCATACCCGTACCTGCACCAGTAAAACCAGCCACGCCGGTTGTATCGCATATTGCGGGCGCCCCGAAGTCGCACGTGTCCGTCATCGAGCAACTGCGCGAACTCGTTACATCGCCACTCCACCCGCTACGTACCTACAAAACTGACGCAGAGGAGAGTGTGAAAACGAACCGCACCTCACTCGTTACCATGGCCGCCGCAGAAGAAGAGCGCCGCACCCACACCACCGCAACCGATTATAAAGAAGAGCCAACGCGTAGCACCTTTTCGTGGACCAAAACGATTCTTTGGGTACTAAGTATCCTTCTTATCTTTAGTGGTTGTGTCGCAGCCTTCTATATATATGTGGGGCCACCTCCAGTAGATACTCCAGCCAATGTGCAGGCGTCGAATATTTTGTATGTCGATAATTCGGTTGAGCTGCCGCTCGGTAGCCTCGATCACACAGCAATCATGCGCGCGCTCTCTGACTTGCGAGATAAAACGGCGCTGTCTCTTGGTCTTATGGAAGAAATCTATTTCACCGTTGAAACTGCTCCAACAAACAATTCAGAGCAAGCGGGTAAGCGTCTCGCTACCACGCAAGAAGTTTTGTCGCGCGTTGCGCCGCGTATGCCCCCGGCACTTTTACGTGCCCTTTCGCCAGAATTTATTATGGGGACGCACGTGTATGGCAACAGCCAGGGCTATATTGTTGTGAAGTCTGACTCCTACCAACAAGCGTTTTCCGGAATGCTTGAATGGGAGCCATCGATGCTGAGCGACTTGCTTCCGTTTCTTGATCGTCGGCCACGTCCAAAACTTCCAGACGAAAAAACAAATGCGACAACAACGCCGCGCATTATCGCAAGTTCATTCGTCGACAGAGTAGTGCGCAATCACGATGCGCGTGTTCTTTATAACGACGCTGGCGATATGGTGTTGCTGTACTCCTTCATCAACCAACACACCATCGCGATTACCACGAACGAAAATACACTCTTTGAAATTGCGAGTAGGCTGCGGGACGCTCGATTTTAGGGGAGGTTCGTGTGTTGCTCCACCAATGACAGGCTGCTATGCTCTTCTCCATATGGTAAATATCGATGAAATGAAAGAGCGCCTCACGGCGGAACTCGCCCTGGTAGAGCGCGAGCTTAAAACGGTGGGCCGCCAAAACCCAGATAATCCTGCAGATTGGCAGCCAACTCCTCCGGTGGAAGATAGCGCTGCAACCGAGGACGATGAGGTTGCAGACAAGATAGAGGACTTCGAACAAAACACCGCGATCCTGAAGCAGCTCGAGATACAGCACACGGAAATTACAAAAGCACTCGAGCGCATCGAAAAAGGCACCTACGGCGTGTGCGAAGTGTCGGGCGAAGCAATCGAAGAAGATCGCCTCGAGGCAAACCCTTCGGCTCGCACCTGCAAGGCGCACATGGGCGAAGAATCCGCACTCAACAACTAACACCGCATTCACACGAAACGCCCCATTTGGGGTGTTTCGCCTTTATAAGAACGAGAGACGTTATATTCCACTTCCCATGAGTTACGCCAAGGTCTACGGCGCTCAGACGTTTTTACTCTCTCCTTCAATGGTCACTGTTGAAGCGGACCTTTCACGCGGCCTGCATAGCTTCTCAATCGTTGGACTTCCAGACAAAGCGGTCGAAGAAGCGCGCGATCGCGTATCGGCTGCTATCAAACACGCTGGTTTCACACCGCCAAAAGCGCACAACAAAAAAATTGTTATCTCACTTGCTCCTGCAGACTTAAAAAAGGAAGGTCCGCTCTTCGATCTCCCTATAGCGCTCTCGTATCTCCTTGCGGCGGGGGACATATCGTTTGATCCAACGGGTCTGTTATTCGCAGGGGAGCTATCGCTCGATGGCCGTCTACTTCCAGTGCGCGGCGTGCTTCCGCTCGTGAAGTGTGCAAAAGAAGCTGGGTTTCGCGCGGTATTCGTGCCGAAAGACAACGCACTTGAAGCCGCTCTTATCGAAGGGATAGACGTTTACGGCGTTGAGACATTACGCTGTGCTATTGAACATCTCACCGAAGCAACTGGCGATCGCACGCACGTAAAGATACCTCGCACGCCCGTCACTGAACTTCCTGCTGAACAATCAGAAGACGACTCGCTTGATCATATTCGTGGACAAGAACACGCGAAGCGCGCCCTTATCATCGCCGCAGCAGGTGGCCATCACATTGGTCTCTACGGACCACCAGGCACGGGAAAGACACTACTTGCTCGCGCGCTCACATCTCTTTTGCCGGCACTGAGCCGCGAAGAAATGCTTGAAGTAACTGGCATTCATTCAACGGCAGGAGTGTCCGGTTCACTTGTTACTCGTCCACCATTTCGTAGCCCACATCACACTGCTTCATATGTATCGCTCGTTGGTGGGGGAGCTGTGCCAAGACCAGGAGAACTTACCCTCGCGCACCGCGGTGTTCTTTTTATGGATGAGTTTCCTGAGTTTGATAGACGCGTTATTGAAGCGCTGAGACAACCACTTGAAGAGCGGTTTGTGTCCGTTGCGCGTGCGCGTGGTTCTGCCCGCTTTCCATCGCAGATAACGCTCGTCCTTGCGATGAATCCGTGTCCGTGCGGAAACTTCGGCTCAGAAAAAGTTTGTATTTGTCCCCAAGGCACCTTGGCGAAATATCAACGCAAAGTCTCAGGTCCGATTGCAGACCGCATCGACTTGTGGGTTCCGGTGGGCCCCATCGCGTTTGAAGAACTGAGTGGGCAGATAGACGTTGGCCAAACTGCCGCTGCACGAGCACACGTGGCGCGTGCACGAGAGCGCATGCATGCGCGTCTTTCATACGCAGGCAAGCGACTCAACTCGGAACTTTCTGCACGAGATCTCGATACGTACGCGCCCCTTGAAAAAGAAGTTCGAAAATTACTTAACGAAGCGGCAACACGACTCGGACTTTCTCCGCGCAGCTATCATCGTCTTATTAAAGTGTCGCGCACTATCGCTGACCTCGATGAAGCTGATGACATCCAAACGCACCATTTGCTCGAAGCGCTCCAATACCGCCCCCAAGAATTTTTAAAGAGTTAGAAACCTCTCTAAAGAAAATCAGGTTATATACTGCATGACCCGAAACCCTTTTATTAATGCTGTCGCAGCAGCTCTCTATATCGCAGGTGTTGTAAGCCTACTGTACTTCGGTATTCCGCTTATCGCCGCACCGGGGCAGCAACCTCCGTTTCTGTTTTTCGTATCGATACTTTCCTTATTTGTTCTTTCGGTCCTCGCAATGTGTATTTCATTCCTCTTGCAGCCATTTATTCTCGCGTTTGAAAGCAAGCCCAGAGAGGGCGCAAAACTCCTTCTTCAAACCGGCGGTATTTTCGCCATCATCGTTGCAGCGTTATTCACCGCACTCTTTGTTATCTTCGGATAAATCTCCACCGACAAACGATGTTGCGAATTGACAGTGGCGTGATTTAGTTAGTGCATGGATACATTGATAACCGACCCGGTTGTTTCCGCTAACCACCCCCACAAGTACCTCACGGTATTTGCCATGCTCTGGGTTATGTTTCTCTTGCTTACCATGTTTACCACGCTCAAAACCTTTGAGCTGTTTGGCTTTGTATTTTTTGCGGCAATCATCGCCTACCCGATGACTTATATCTTTTCTGACATATTCACAGAGGTGTATGGGTACCGAGTTTCGCGAAAAATCATCTGGACTGGTTTTGCGTGCATGTTTATCTCAAGCGTGCTCGCATATCTATACACGCTTATACCTCCGAGCCAATACTTCACTCCTGCTGAAAACGATGCATTCAACTTAATATTTAGAGCAAGCCCTTTCATTGCGCTCGCTGCCATCGTTGGATTTTGGGCAGGAGAAAATGTGAACTCAATCATCCTTGCAAAACTAAAAGTTTGGACGCACGGGAAGAAACAAGGGTTCCGCTACATCGCTTCAACATTCTTCGGACAAATAGCCGACAACGTGACCGCCGTTACCATCATCGTCATTGTTGCAAACCTGTTTAGTTTCCAAGAGGCACTCCAAGGGACTATCACGAGCATATTGTTTTGCACCGCTTGGGAAATAATTGTTCTACCTATCACCTACATCGCTATACGAAAAATAAAAAAGGCGGAGGGCCTCGACACATACGACAAAGGGACCAACCTCAATCCTTTCTCCCTCTCTTCAAAAGACTAGTCTTCTCAAAAAGCACCGGACCGCGCAATGGCCCATATGGGCCCAAGATGCGAGTCTCTGGACGAAAAATCCCTTCTGTTTAGAAGGGATTTTTCGCACCACGAACTTCGAAGTGTAGGTGGAAGCCGGTGGCTTTCCCAGTCGCCCCCACATACCCGATCACCTGTCCTTGTTCAACATTCGCTCCGGCACTAGCCGCAACTCGAGTCATGTGCGCGTAGAGTGTTTGCACGCCATTACTATGAACCACCACAACGTAGTTGCCGTAGCCACCGTTCCATCCGCCCGAGCGTGCGACAAGTACCGTTCCTCCCGCTGCTGCATAAATAGGAGTGCCTTGCGGTGCGCCAATATCGATACCGTTATAGCCGTGGAGTCCTTGCGTCTTCACGCCACCTGCAACCGGCCAGATAAAGAACCCACCGAGGTCTGAACCTGAACCACCACGATATGGGTTGGCGGTAATTTTCTTGGTAGCAGTTTTAGTAGCAACAGGAGCCACGGTGCCGTCTGGAATAATCACAACGTCGCCAACCATAAGCGTGTCGGTTGAAGCGAGATTGTTGTAGTCCGCAATTTCATCCGCATCAGCCTTATACTTTTTCGCCAAAGAGGCGATAGTGTCACCTTTCACAACAGTGTGTCGTACGCCAGTGATAGGGAGGATGATAAGCGTTTGTCCCGGCTTGATCCCACCCTTTCCAACATCGTTTGCCCAAAGAATCGTATTTGCTGAGACGTCGAACATTTTTGCGATACCCGCGAGCGTGTCGCCCTCGTGCACCACATACACACTTATCTCTGAGGAAGTTGGATGTTCCGTTATGTCAGCGATGGTGCCGGACGGGCCCGTTTCAGGCATAAGTGACGTTCCGTCAACAACCGTAATATCTCCGCCACCCTTGCTTGGGTTCGGGTCAAGGTTGGCTGCGGCCTGCAAAATGTGAATGCTCTGTGAATTGAAACTTGGGGAGGAGGCGCTGGTGGTTTGCGCGGTTGAGGACTTGAGATTCGAAATGATATTTGAGAGTAAACCAGCGTGCGAAGTTGTCGGGTGTCCGAACAAAAGGAAACACGAGCCTATGATTATAAGGCCGTAAAATAACGTTATTTTGGCGTTCCCTCCCAAAAACCGCAACGCAGAGGGGGAAGTGCTGTCTATTTGAGATTCTATAAGCCTATTTTGCCTGGGAAAAACACGTCGTTCGGAACGAAAAAGGCCTAACGAGGCCATATTTCCACTCTCCCAGTCGGGATAGGTCAACTATAACGGAGGAGGTTTGAGCGTCAACCGTTGACAGGGGTGGGTGTGGATAGCTCAATCCGTGATTTAGGGCGTATACTTTGCCCCATATGCCTCGCGACACCGCCCCGGGCCAGTCACCAGAGTCTAAAAAAACACCACCAGACAACGGTGTTGCAGGTAAATCAAGGGATATTCTTGCCCGCGCCGAAAAGGATCTCCGACAAAAAGGGATGAGGGTTAATCTGTCATATTCAGGTGAACCTGAGGTGTTGGCACAGCGCGTTGAAGCGCCAAAACCTGTAGTTGAAGTGACGGAGCGACCTCTTGGACGAACCAAAATACCTCAGTCACCTAAAGCTTCTCCGGAGACAGCGGGGCGCCCTGTCGTTAATGGACGAACAAGAATCCCTCAGACGCCCAAAGTTGTTGAGGCGGCCGAACGTCCTATCGTTAACGGACGAACCAGAATACCGCAGACACCGAAAGTTCTGACTCAAACAGAGAAAGACGCTGCATTGGTGGCAGCGATGCAGGGACTCTCCGACGGAGAACTTCTTTCAGGAGACGGGCGCGCAGCAAAACGAGCCGAGGAATCTCGGGAGAAGGCGCGCATAAAAGGGATAGAGCGAGAAGCGGAGGCTGCTGCAATCAAGGCTGCGGAGGCACTCGCAGAAAGTGGCACGGTGCTCGATTACACAGAAGCCGACGCGCGCGCATCAGTTGAGGCGAACGAACGAGCTTCGCTGACCTTTGATTCAGTGAAACCCGTCATAACCGAGCGTGCGAAAGAAAATGCGCCAGCAGTTGCGGCTAAAAAAACAAAGAAGGAAGGCGTCGCGCAAGTAGCGACTGCCCCGAAAATCTCCGAGGTCGTTGCAGCATCCATTGACGCTCCAAACCGAGAGGCAAAGACGCGCAAAGATATTGGAACCCCTCTTGCTCGCGAGCGCGCCATGCGGGAGAAGCGCGAAGCTGATGCAAAAGCTGCGGCTGATGCAGCCCTTGCCGAAGATATTGTTGCTATTCACGTAGGCGAAAAACCAAAAAGTACTCGCTCCACCAAAGCCACTCCCGCAAAGCAAAAATTTAATCCTCTGGCACTTGAACGTGCCAGACGCGAAGCCAACGCTCCAAAAGGAACGACGCAGGGAGAAACAGCTCCTGTAGCAAAGAATTCACCGTCCGCTCCTCAAGCCCCCGTTGTTGAATATTCGTACGATGGCATCCCGAGTGCTGAAGATATCACTAACACGCACACACAAGGTCCCGGCGTTGTTCCTCAAGCTCCTCAATCTCAAGAACAAAAGAGAGCACCTAACGTGTCTCCGGAATTGCGAGCAAAAGTGCTTGCGGACAAAGCAGCCCCCGGAGACACTGATATTTTTGCAGAGAAAGAGCCACTTAAACTCGAACTGAAAGACACGATTGAGTACCACGAACTGCAGGACGCTCGCAAAGCACTTGCCCAGGCACAGAAAAATCAGGCAGAGGAATCTACCTGGGACAAACGATTTGTGTCTGGACTGAAAAAAATATTCTCGCTCGGCATGTGGTCAGACAAAAAACGTGCCGACGCAGATCAATCTGTTGCAGATGCATCTAAAAAATGGATGGCTGCATTTACGGCATATCAAGCCGTCCAAAAGAGCTTCAAGCAACAAGGGCCAACTGCTGGGAAAGAGGGTGAAGCCCGTATCAGAACCCACACCCCAACACCTGGACCATCGGTATTTATTCCGCCATCTCGACCGACGGAAGCTGCACGCGATACAAGCGCACCTCGTGTCGAAACCGCTGTTGCCACACCCAAACCCGTAAGAGAAACTCCTGCTGAAGTGCTCAATAATGTCATCTTTCCAGAACTAAGAGTCCTGCGACAAGAACGTGCCGAACTTGATACACCTCAAGAGCGCGAATTAGCGAACAGACTCGCAGAACAGCGCGCCACGCTCTTGGTGGAAGAGGCTCTGAAGGGTGCACGAGCCGCGCTCGCATCGGTAGAAGCGCTCCTCTTGGCGCGTCAGGCTGCGGCTGCACAATCGGGAGTTGGAGCTCCTCGATCACCACAAAACGTCGCCCCTTCGGTTGAGCCAATACCGCTTGTCTCCGCCTCATCGCTCAATGTCTACTCGCAATTGATGCCCCAAGATGCAAGGCAAGAAAAGCCGACTGCCGTGAAAGAAAGGGAAGTGACTCCCGAGGTGAAGCCAGTCCAGGCTGAACGCATTGCGGTTCCACTTGAAGATCCGGATTTCCCAATTGCCCAGGCGCCAGTCATTCCTACCAGAGAAGTTTCGAGAGAAGAGCTCGAGCGAGCCACCTCGACCCTCTACGCTGAAGACTTGCGTTCCATATTCGATATTCCTGGGGTGTGGAGCAGGGTAGGTGAAGATGGATTGCTGCGCTTCGAGCGTACGTTGGCATGGAAAGATGCGGCGGCGTTTATGCGCGACTCTACGAACCCGGCCGCCGCAGATGCAATGTTCATTTCTAAACGAGAGATGTCCAATTTGCGCACATTCATCGAACGAGCACGCGACGTACATAACCTCACTATAGAAGGAACTCTGAAGGATTTTATGAAGAGAGTAGCGGCGGCTGAGGCGCGAATACTAACCAGCGGAAATTAAGAAACCTATGAACACGACTCAAAACAACGAAGAACTAGTCTCATACTTTGGGCTTGCTGCGTTACCGAAGAAAGCGCTCTCTAATGTCGTTGCGGAAGTAACTCGTCATCTTTCCGAGTCGATAGCAACACGAGCCATTCCTCTTCTTACGCCAAACGAACGAGTGACATTCGAAAAAATGCTCGCTGAAAACGCTTCGAACGACGAAGTTCGCTCGTTCCTCAAACATACGATTCCCGACCTCGGACAAATAGCGACAGAAGAGGCGGTGCTGCTGCGCGAGATACTCAATCGTTCACTTCCTCAAACATCGCGAGCGAAAAAACTAAAAGCGGCCTAAAAGATTTGTTCCGCGGCCACTTTCCGATATACCCCGTGAGATAGCCAGACCATCAGTGTCTGTGGGCGCCGGATGATAGGGTCGAGGATGATTGCTACATTTCAACCGCACTCATATCTCATGGGGTATACTCCTCCTGTGAAGCATCTTGAAGGCCTCAACTCAGCGCAAAAAGAAGCGGTCCTCCACACGGAAGGGCCGCTTTTGGTACTTGCAGGTGCTGGTGCAGGCAAAACGCGCGTCATCGTGCACCGCATCTTAGAAATCGTTCGCAAGGGAACTGAGCCGAGACGCATCCTTGCAGTGACATTCACCAACAAGGCGGCAAAAGAAATGCGCGAGCGAACGCATACCCTTCTCTCTGAAGCACCCGAACTCAATTTCCCAATACGCGAGACACAACTTCCGCTCGTTACGACGTTCCACTCACTCGGCCTACTCATTCTCAAAGAAAATCATCGCTTCCTTAACCTGCCACGCACACCCGCTATCTGGGATCGTGGCGACTCGCTGCGTGCACTAAAAGAAGCCATGAAGAACGCCGGCATTTCTCCTGAAGAGTTCGACCCGCGCGGCGTGCTCAGTCGCATATCGAAAGAAAAAGGCGGCGGAACAACATTCTCCGCATACCAGTCAGCAATGGGTGACGGACAGGATATTATTTCGCGCGCATGGGAAGGGTATGAACGCGCGCTTGCGGCGGACCGAGCGCTTGATTTTGATGACCTCCTCTTGCGCGCAACACTCCTTCTTCGCAACGAAGAAGCGCTGCGCCGCGGATATCAAGAGCGCTTCTCTCATATTCTTATCGACGAGTACCAAGACACGAACCGGGTGCAGAACGAGATGGCAGAATTGCTCGTCGGAGAAGCGCAGAACGTTTGCGCGGTGGGAGATATCGACCAAAATATTTACAGCTGGCGCGGGGCGGAACTTAAAAATATCCTCTCCTTCGACAAACGCTATAAAGGGGCTCGCGTCATCACACTCGAAGAGAATTACCGTTCGACTCAGGTCATACTGACAGCGGCAAACGATATCATCTCAAAAAATAAATACCGCGCTGAGAAAAATCTCTTTACTAAAAACGGAGAAGGGGAGCCTGTATCGCTCTATACCGCGTACGATGAAATGGACGAAGCGGGTTTTATCGCACGAAAGAGTCGCGAACTCATAGAGGAAGGGGCGCGTCCAAGGGATATCGCCGTACTCTTCCGCGCGAACTTCCAGTCACGCGCACTTGAAGAAGCGTTTCTCGGTGCTGAAATACCGTACCAAGTGCTTGGCGTAAAATTCTTTGAGCGCAAAGAGGTGCGGGATCTTTTGTGTCTATTGCGCGCAGGACTCACTCCAGATTCAGGCGCAGATCTCAAACGCATCGCGAACGTACCACCGCGAGGTATCGGTAAAGTGACGCTGCTTGCCATGCTTGCCGGACGCGAAGCAGAACTCGGTGCCTCAGCACAACAAAAAGTGGGCGACTTTAGACGGCTCCTTACTCGCATCGGCGAAGCGGCACACAACCGCACATGCTCTGAGGCAGTTAAATTTGCGCTAAAGGAAAGCGGTCTTGAACAAAGTCTGAAAGAGGGTGACAGCGAGGACCGCGAGCGCCTCGAAAACTGCTACGAATTAGTTTCGCTTGCGACACGCTATGACGCGATGGAAGCGCCGCTTGGTGTAGAAAAGTTACTCGAAGACGCAGCGCTTGCAACCGACCAAGACGAATTAAAAGAAGACAAAGACGCCGTTCGCCTTATGACGGTGCACGCAAGTAAAGGACTTGAGTTTCCGTACGTTTTTATCGCCGGACTTGAAGAGGGGCTCTTCCCGTACGAGCGTGAGGGTGAGAAGAAATCTCCCGAAGAAGGCGAGGAGGAACGTCGGCTCTTTTATGTTGCCCTTACACGAGCGATGCGGAAGGTGTATCTTACCCACGCGACACTTCGTACTATCTACGGTAGCAAGCTTATGGGCGCTCCGTCGCAATTTATAACCGACATCCCTGCCAACCTGATTGAAGCTGAGGGACCTGAACGAATCGGACGAACTATCTATCTTGATTAGCACATAGCTATGCGCGCAAAAAAGAGCCTCGGCCAACATTTTCTTTCATCTCCTTCCTACTTGCATGCCATCGCAGATGCGGGTGACGTCAAAGACGGCGACATCGTACTAGAAGTAGGGCCTGGAAAGGGAAGCCTCACGGCAGAACTACTTGGCCGCGGCGCGCGCGTCATTGCCATTGAAAAAGATGACCGACTTATCGCTCTCCTGCGAGAGATGTTCGCTGCAGAAATTTCAATGAAAAAACTTACGTTGATACACGGCGACATCCTGACACAAGATTTAAAAAAACTTTCCCTCAAGGCAGGCAGGTACAAAATTGTGGCAAACGTTCCGTACTATATTTCTGGCGCCTTAGTTCGTTTCTTTCTTGAAACTCCGTTGCAGCCATCGACCATGGCGCTTCTTTTACAAAAAGAGGTGGTCGAACGCATTGCGCGAAGCAAAAAAGAGAGCCTACTCTCCCTTTCCGTCAAAGCATACGGAACCCCAACGTTTGTAAAAAAGGTTCCTAGAGGCGCATTTAGCCCTCCACCTAAGGTTGATTCAGCAATTCTTGCTATAAAGGACATATCTAGGCAAAACTTTGCAACCGCTCTGCACGAAAAGAGGTTTTTCGCGCTCCTCCACGCAGGATTTGCCCACAAGCGCAAAACGCTCGGCAAAGCACTGCTTCCTCTTATAGGAGAGGCTGCAGCTGATATCGCGACTTTGCGCGCAGAAGACGTGCCACTTAAAACCTGGATACACCTTGCAAAATAAGGGTATTTTGCGAAATTTCCTCACTGACTGTCTCCGACGATCATCATCAGCATGCCCGCAAAAGGCACTTTCCCAACAATGCATGTGCCAGGACCAGAATCTAGACCCAATATCCACTGATTGGTGTGGTTTGGGGGTCCATGCATATAGGTCCTTGTGGATGGGTACCATATTTGAGCTACCGGACTTGTCCCTGCAGGCTTTATGGTCATCCAAAAACCTCCGCCATTGCAGGGCAACACCTTAGTTATGAGGCCACCAAAGGGAGTGAGTGCAGCGCTTGCATATCTAGGCCAGAAAAAAACACTCATTGCGAATGCCGCACACAACATAAACGCAACGAGTAGTGAGGAAATGTGTTGGCGCATCCACATATAGGACAAGTATAGCAGTCCCAAAGGTCATCGGAGGGTTATACTAATAAGCGTGGAATTCCGCCGGTATTTGCCGAGTAAGCGGTTCGCGTTTTTCGTAATCTCCGTTGCGATTGCGGCTCTGTGCATTGTCTTGGCAAGCTATATAGGAGCCGGGAAACCTTTGTCTTCAGCGTTTGCGGTTATCTCAAACGTCTCAATAGGAGGAAAAGCTGCGGTAGGCGACACCGACAGCGATAACGACGGCCTGCCCGACTGGGAAGAGGGAGTTCGCGGCACCGACCCTCAAAAAGCAGACACTGACGGCGACGGCACAAAAGACAGCGATGAAATAAAGCTCAACCGAGACCCCAAAAAGGCCGGCCCTGACGATTCTCTTGCTGACGAAGAGAGCCAAAAATTCCTCAATGAACTCCTCGCGGCAGCAAGCTCTTCGAACCTCACTGACAACCTTTCTCAAACAATATTTGCGCGATATGTAGCCGCCCGCGGCGAAGGGACGAGTGGGGATGTGCAGACGCAAGCAAAAGTAGTTCAAGAAGCCGTCAATGGCGCTGAGGTTCCTTATAAAGGAAAGGTGTACGGGCCTTCAGATATTTATGTTGTCTCAAACAACAATGTAGCCGTGCGCACATTTGCGAACGCTTCTATGCAGGCGATACTGAAACACCCGGATGCAAACTTTGTAAAAGCGATGCAGGCATTCGGTGAAGGTATGGACGGCAGTCCTGCAGGCATACAAAGACTGCGCTACATCGGCTCTCAATACCGAGCGATGGCGCGCGACATGGCGTCGGTTTCCGTTCCAAGTTCATATGCTGAGCATTACCTCCTTGCAATAAACGCACTTGAGATCGCGGGCGGCTCTTTTGACGACATGGCTGAAGTAAATAACGACCCGATACGTGCCGTGGCGGGACTCCAAAACTACAATCGCATGATTACTGGCGGCGCAGGAGCACTTGTACTGGTGGGTCTTGATGTTTGGCACTCAGGCCTCACCTTCTCTAAAGACGAAGTCGGGGGCGGGTGGGGTTCATTTGCAGCACTTTCATCACAATCATGAATTACTCGCGCCTAGCCAGCATACTCACTTCCTCCTTGCTTGTTTTTGCTGCGATGGCGCCATGGGGTGGGGTATTTTTTCTGCCCCAAGAAGCGTTCGCCCAAGTAGGTAGTATCACCGGCGCAGCTAAGGTTCCAACCGCCCAGGCAAGTCCGGCGCTGCGTAACGTCGCAGCAGAACAAGGAGGCACGGTTAGCTGGAGCCAAGGAGCCGCCTCCGGCGCCGTCTCGATTGGTGCTTGTTTGGCAGCAGGCGGCATCTCCATTGGAGCCGGTATCGCTGCGGCCTTTGCAGCGGTGGGTATTACCAGCCTCTTTGGCGGCGGCACGCCCGTGCCACCTCAACCTGTTCCAGAATCAGCGAGCGGGCCTAGACCACCTGAGGACCCAGACGGCATCGGCTACTCATTTCCTGGAAAACCTAAAACTCCTACGGCTCCTGCAGGCCCCCCCGTGCCCGTTGAAGACGAGAAAGTAAAGGCGGAATTAAAAGAACTCAACAAAACGACGGCAGCAATCCTCGCGATACAGACCGCTCAACTCGTACAGATAAGCGCGCTGCAAGGAAAGGAGTCGATGCTTGACTGCATCGCGTGGGCGCTTGCAAAAATGATCTGGCGCGCGATTGCAGCGTCAATCATCGACTGGATAAACAACGGCTTTAACGGCCGACCAGCCTTTATCCAAGACTACCAACGCTTCTTCCTTGGTATTGCCGATCGCGCAATCGGTAGCGTAATAGAAAGCGACCAATATCTCGCCTTTTTGTGTTCGCCGTTTCAACTCACCATCCGCATCGCGCTTGCCATGCGGTATGCAAACAGAGCGCCGACGTGCACACTCACTTCAATCATTAACAACGTTGAAAATTTTGCACGCAGTTTCCAAAGCGGTGGCGGCTGGCCTGCGTGGCTACAATTCTCAGTCGTACCAGTCAACAACGCGTACGGCGCGTACTTAGCATCTGAAGTAACCCTGAGTTTCACGTACCAAACCAAATTGGGTAGTGAGAAATTTGAAAAAGGCATCAGCAGTGGCTTCCTTGCACAAAAGAAGCAGATCGGTTGTACCGGAAATCAAAAGCCAGGAGAAGGTTCGTGTCGTGAAATTATCCTCACACCAGGTGAAATTATTTCCCGAAAAGCTGCACAAGTCGTTGGCGGAGGAGAAACGCAGCTGCTTCTTGCAGACGAATTCAACGAAATTCTTGATGCGCTTGTCGTTCAACTTCTCAGCAAGGCACTCAATTCACTCTTCGGCCTCTCTCAATCGAACTCTTACCAAGACGACTATTACCGCGGCTCGTACACCGATAGCCTTAGTGGTACTGCTACGACTGGCGGGGCAGACTCTGACGGAACAGTTCTCGGAGAAATCAACAACACGATAGCCATCGAACAGGAATACCAGTCACGCAATAACCAGGCGATTCAAATGGTAGAAGGAGTGCAGCAGCAGTTCGGACAAGTTGCTGCGTGCTGGCACGACAAAGAAACGGGCAAGTCCACGCCGCCACTTGCGGACACCGGTGATCGTGCACAAGCAGGAGTGGAAGGGAGGACCGTCGACTTCTCAATAACCGCGCTTGAGCGTCGTAAACAACCGTACAAAGATATCGTCGCCCAGTCAGGACGCAATGTTGAATACCTGCAGACGCTCTCTGCTCGTGCGACCGCTGCCACCACACAAACAGAACTGCAAGCGGTACTACAAGACCTCAACGGAACGCGCTCTCTGTCCGACTACGTGCAGCCGTCCGACCTTACTCGAGTTAGTACGGAACTAACGTCGCTCCAGGTAGAATTCTCTTCCTACAATAGTCAGATCGCCAACGAAATGAACCGTTGTCAGTACTTCCCGCGCCAAGCCCCAGGGGTGTTTGACTCCCTATTCCCAGCAGGAAGCCAGCAGCCCACGCAATAGCCCATGACCATCTCTTCACAAACACTTTTTACCAGTCGCATAATTACCTGGCTTCGCCTGCCGGTTTTAGCGCTGATGATGTTTGTGTTTGTTGCAGGGCCGCTTCTGACGCTTCCTACCTATGCACAAGCGCAAGGATCCATACCGCGCACCGACCAAACAGGAAAACAGCCGAACGAGCCCACCAATCCACTCGATTGCAGTTGGTCAAACATCTCCGTCTGTGTAGCGAGCCTCTTCTACACACTCTTTGTGCAATTGACCGGTCTTATTGCGTACTTTGGCGGCGTGGTGTTCGACTTTATGGCTTCTATTGCCCTCCAAGGTGGCACGTATGCAGACGAAATTATTAACAAAGGCTGGACCGTGGCGCGCGATCTTGCCAATATGGCCTTCGTGTTTTTGTTGGTATACCTTGCGTTCCAACTCATTTTTAACGTTGAAGGGGTAGGTGCAGGGAAGACGCTCGCAAAACTTATTGTCGTAGCACTTCTAATTAATTTTAGTTTCTTTTTCACCCGCGTTATTATCGACACCTCAAATATCCTCGCGCACCAGTTTTATGACCACACAAATGGTCGCACCTCCCAAACCTCCACTGCAGGAGACATCAAGATTGCGGCCAAGCCGCTTGAAGTGAAGTACATTTCCGAAAACATAATGAACGGTCTTAACGTCCAGGGAATCATTTCGACTCAATCATTCCAAGCGTTTTACCAAAGCAACGGGTTCCTCGGCAACGTTGCGATACTTATCGGTCTCTTCTTTATGTTTGGGGTTATTAACCTCATTTTGGCCTTTGTCTTTTTCACCGCAGCGGTACAATTCCTCTCGCGCATCGTAAGTCTCTGGATGGCCATCATCCTTTCTCCAATAGGGTTTATTTCTTTCATTATCCCCGGTCTTTCGAAGGTCTCTCGTGACTGGTGGGACGGGCTTATCAAAAATGCATTCTTTGCCCCCGCGTTTCTTTTCTTCTTCTACATCATCGTTATGTTTCTTGATAAAGGACTCCTCGGATCGAGCATTGGCTCTTCGCTGTACGCAGCCGCACAAAATTCAGGCGCAGGCGCAGGTACGGTGGAGAATTTCTTTCGTCCGATCATTACCATCATGATTCGCCTCGGCGTCGTTGTGGGACTCCTTATGGCGGCACTTAAAGTTGGAGACATCTTTGGCCAAGCAAGCGCAAAAGCGGTTGTTGGCGGTGCTATGAAGTTTGCCGGAGGGGCCGCGAGCGGTTTTGGACTCGGCGCTGCAGGCTTTGTCGGCCGAAACACAATCGGCCGATTGGCGATGCGCGCTTCTAACAATCAAGGCCTCCTCAAAGGAGCTTCCTCGGGACGTCTCTCTTCGCTGTATACCTGGCGCGCACTCAATAGAGTGGCGTCTTCGAGTTTCGATGCACGAGCCGCAGCTCCGACAACTGCCGCTCGTCTTGGATTAGGCAGCGCCTCTGGCGTTGGCGGCAGGGTAGAGGCAGTGCGCCGAAATGAGAAGGAGCACAATACCATCATGGCAAAGATAACGCCGCCGGAAACTCCACGGACAGCCGCAAATGACAATGCAGTTAATGCAAACGTCAAAGCAGAGACGGCAAACATCGCGGTCGCGCAAGACATGAAACTTGTTGATGCGATGCAAGGACTCACCGAACAGATGAAGCAGACTGAATCTGCACTCCTCGGTCAACAATTCAAGAATCTTGAAAAGGAGGCCGGCGATAAGCAGACGGCGGAGAAGATCAGTGACCTCACCAAGCGTCTTGCAGTCGCAAACGAAAACGAGCCTTCTCATGCTGAAGGTGGCCATAACAGCGTCAGCGAGGACGCCCTGGCCAATGCGCTTCGTCATTCAAACAATCTCTCTGGTGCAGAACTAATCGACAAGGCCGTTGGTTCCTATGCTGAGAAGAAAGACGACGCCCCAAATCGAGGGGAGAGCAAACCTGACCGTGGTGACGACGAACCGCCTCCACGACCAACCACTCCTGCAGCACAACGCCCTGTAGCTAACGACAATATGCCGACACCTACCGTCGTTGAGGTGCCTGCACTCCAGAAAGGAGGTGACGCCCGCATCGCTCAAATAAATAGAGAGTCTGCAAATGACAACCGCACGTCAAAGAGCGCCAATGATGCTGCTGCTTCTCCTAAAAAAGACACCGCGTAATACTTATAAGCTAAGCAAGGACCATGGAAACTCCCGAGCAGATAATAGCCAAGCGTATCGCCGAACTCCCTGACTATGTAAAGCAGGCGATAGGGGAGGCGCAAGCAACGGTAAAGATGCGCGCCATCGGGCAGCGGTACAAGCTGCGCATCGACCAACAGACCGTTATGGAGCGGGAGGTGATGCTTGTCATGCTCGGCTTCGACAACGAAGGTGCGTTTGTGCGCAACTTGGTTGCACAAGCGAAAATACCGCTCGAAGACTCTCAAAAAATTGCTGCGGATGTTGGAAACGAAATATTCGCACACATACGCACTGCAATGCGCCGCATGAGCGAGGAACGCGGACGCCCAAAGGCGGCAACACCTCCTCCTCCCGCAAAGACAGAGGCGGCTCGACCGCCTTTGCAAGATGTCATCCCCAAACAGGCACCAATCCCAGTTCCTCCCGCACCAAGTACCGTTTTTGTTGAAACCCCAAAAGCGCCCCCCACAGTGCCTGCAACTCCCGTAGCAGTGGCCCCAAAACCCCTTGAAGCCGTCGAGAAAACGCTCTCCACTCCCCAGGCAACGCCAGGGACAACCGTAACTGTTGGTATTGCCCCAGCCAAAGGACCTGGGTACTCGAATGACCCGTATCGAGAAGCCATCGAGTAGGGGCGTGTGCCCTAGACTTTAGCTTTTAAGCTGCTAACGCCTCATGTCTAACGCGCTTGGGGGTTATACTTATCGTAATGCGCTATCAAGTTCCGCAGTTTATTGAGGTTGAGGACAAAATATTTGGCCCCCTGACCGCTCGACAGTTCATTTATCTGGCTGGAAGTGCTGGTGTTGGGCTCGCGGCGTTCTCAACCATGCCGTTTATCCTTGCGGCTCTACTAACCGCTCCTGTCGCGGCACTAGCGCTTGCTCTCTCGTTCTACACGATGAATGGCCGCCCGTTTCTTACCATTCTTGAGTTTGGGTTTCGCTATATGGTGGGAACGAAACTCTATCTCTGGAATGCTGAGCGCGCAGCCAATAAAAAGGGAGCGGTTCACAAAGAAGCTGCCGCAATCGCGCCCCTTGTCCCAAAACTCTCTGGAAGCAAGCTTCGCGATCTTGCCTGGAGTCTCAACATCAAAGATCAACAAGCTCCCATCGAGGACGATCTTCAATAACTCATGGCAACAAACGCACAAGCAACTCAGGGGTTCGTCCCCATCAAAGAAGTACGCAACGGGACCATTGTCCTTAAGGACGGCGGATTGCGCGCTATTCTTTTGGCGAGTTCCGTAAATTTTGCACTTAAATCAGGCGACGAGCAGTCGGCAATCATCGCTCAGTTCCAACAATTCTTAAACTCACTCGATTTCACTGTTCAGTTTTTTATCCAATCGCGCAAACTCGACATACGCCCATATCTCGCACTCCTTGAAGACCGATATACCGAGCAATTGGACGACTTGATGAAAGTTCAGATACGCTCCTACATAAACTACATCAGAGAATTCACCGACCGCGCCAACATCATGGCAAAAAGTTTCTTTGTCGTCATACCGTATGATCCTGCGGTTATCAAAAGGGAAGGGGGTATTCTTGGAGGGCTGATCGGCGGAAATCGCACGCGCGAGGAGGAAGCTGCCAACTTCGAAGAACACCATCAGCAACTCTCTCAACGCATCTCGGTTGTCGAACAAGGCTTAGTAAGAAGTGGCGTGCGTGTGGCCGAACTTGGCACCGAGGAAGTGATCGAGCTTTTCTACAAACTGTTTAACCCAGGCGAACTAGAGAAGCCTATGCAACTCGCAAAACAATATGGCACTGCTTGATTTTCTAACCGGCAAGGGCAAAGAGGGGACGAAACCCTCGGCGCTCTCTCCTATACTTCCCGAAGAGATATACCGCGAAGGGGTATTGGAGCTTCAGGACGTCATCGCGCCCTCAGCACTCAAAATATCGCCGCGCGAACTTAACCTCGGTGACAAAATAGCGCGAACGTTCTTTGTGATGTCCTACCCACGTTTTCTTACGGACAGCTGGTTTGCTCCTATCATCAACCTCGATAAGGTTATCGATATTTCTATATTCATCCACCCCGCCGACACCGCCGAGGTGTTGAAAAAGTTCCAGAAGAAAGTGGCGGAGGTGCAGAGCCAGATTATCACCCGCGAAGATCGTGGCTTAGTGCGCGACCCGGTGCTTGATACCGCCTATCGCGACATCGAACACCTCCGCGATGACCTCCAACAGGCACAGGAGAAAATGTTTGATGTGGGTGTCTACATCAGTATCTATGGTGATAGTGCCGAGGAGCTCGACAAGACCGAATCGGAAATAAAGTCGATGCTTGAGTCGCGGCTCGTCTATGTAAAACCCGCACTCTTCCAACAAGAGCAAGGGTTCCGCAGTTCGCTTCCCATCGCAAAAGACGAGCTCGACGTTCACAGCAAACTCAACTCGACGCCGCTCTCTTCAATATTTCCTTTTGTTTCTTTCGACCTCACCTCCGACCGCGGCATACTCTACGGCGTCAACCGTCACAACGCCTCCCTTGTGCTTTTCGACCGCTTTTCGCTTGAAAACTACAACTCGGTTATCTTCGCAAAATCAGGTTCCGGAAAGTCCTATGCGACCAAGCTCGAAATTCTGCGTACGCTGATGTTCGATACCGAAGTCCTTGTCATTGACCCAGAGCGGGAATACGAGAACCTCGCTGAAGCGGTAGGGGGGCGATACTTCAACATTTCGCTTACCTCGGAACACCACATAAATCCGTTTGACCTCCCAACTCCACGAGAAGACGAGTCAGCTGCAGACGTATTGCGCAAAAACATCGTTGAACTAGTGGGCATCTTCCGCATCATGTTGAGCGGTCTCACCCCAGAGGAAGACGCCATCATCGACCGTGCCATAACAGAAACGTACGCGCTCAAAGACATCACGCCCTCTTCTGATTTCTCGCAGATAGAGCCTCCGCTTCTCTCCGACTTCGAGCTCGTACTAGCTGGCATGGAGGGAAGCGAGTCGTTGGTGCAACGCTTGAGCAAGTACACCAAAGGTACGTGGTCTGGATTCCTCAACCAACCGACTAACGTCGACCTCAACAAACGCCTCGCGGTGTTTTCCATCCGCGACATGGAAGACGAACTGAAGCCAGTCGCTATGTATTTGGTCACGCACTATATCTGGAACTCGGTGCGCAAAACATTGAAAAAGCGCCTTCTCGTTATCGACGAAGCGTGGATCATGATGAAAAGCCAAGACACCGCGAGCTTCCTCTACAGTATGGCAAAGCGCGGACGCAAATATTATCTCGGTCTTGCGACAATCACGCAGGACGTCGCGGACTTCCTCAACTCGCCTTACGGAATGCCGATGATAACGAACTCGTCGCTCCAACTGCTACTTAAGCAATCACCAACATCAATTGACCTTGTGCAAAAGACGTTCAATCTCTCTGACGAGGAAAAATACTTGCTTCTCGAGTCCGATCTCGGCGAAGGTATATTCTTTGCAGGACTTAAGCACGTAGCTATAAAAACGGTTGCTTCATATACCGAAAACCAAATCATCACCTCTGACCCATCAGAACTTATGGCTATAAAAAAAGCCCGCGCAGATTCTACGCCGACCTAGGCAAGTCCTTATATGGAGGTGGAACAAAAAGAAAGTGGGAAAAAGATCGGCGGCCTCGAGATGGCGGCTCTGTTGTTTTTTGCCGTGTGCATCGACGCACTCCAGCCTATGATGCTCGCGTTTATGCCTATGGTTTTTGCTGCCTCGGTGGGATGGGTGGGTCTTATTCCCATTGTTGGACAAGCCCTTGTAGCAGCTGCCGCTTTTGCAGGTGTGGGATTTTCATTTATTGCGGACCTCTTTCTCAGCTTGCTTGGACTTATTTTTATTTCCGGATGGCTCTGGCTCAAAGGAGCCCCCTTCGCACGGCGTATGGCTATGGCTGGTATTGCCGAATTCGTCCCCATGCTTAACTATCTGCCGTCGCTTACCGTCGGAACCTGGCTTTCTATCAGAGCCGCAAATGGTAAGTCCTCGGGAAATCTTCTTATGGCCGCGGCCAGTTTCTTGCCTGTCGGACGACTCGCAACGCTTGCGCTTGGGGCCAGAGGGGCGGGTGCTGCTGGAGGAGCTGCGGCCGGAGCAAGAGCCCGCGTAGCCCAGACACAACGCGCTCAAGGGGGGTACTCATTTGAAGAAGGTTCTCTCTCTGCAGACAATGACAACGAGGAGGAGCAGGAGGAAGACGAGGAAGAACCGCCGGCACCTCGTGTCGGCATGGATATCCGCGAACCTCGATACACTGACCGAGGACCTGACGAGACTCGGCTCGCTGCGTAGATCACCGTCCATCTAG
>CALREW010000002.1:88867-219593 GCA_943356415.1 Candidatus Nomurabacteria bacterium | reverse complement strand
GGGGCTGGCTTCCTTGGTCTGGTTTCGTTCAGCAGTTTTTGATAAAATGAGTTCGAGCCAAACTGTAAAGACACACCTCGATTGGTTCGACAAGTCACCTCGTTCACTCGGTGTAAACACCACTTTGTTCGTCTGTGCTAACATAAAGGGAATGAGGAAAGAGCTTGAAGACATTGGGCTTTCCGAGAAAGAGGCGCGCGTCTATCTAGCCGCTCTTGAATTGGGTCCTACCACCGCAGAGAAGCTGTCCACCTATGCCAAGGTGAACCGTTCAACTACCTATGTGCAACTGGAGTCCCTTATGAAACAAGGCCTCGTAAGCACGTATGAGGAAGGAAAAAAGACCATCTTTGCACCTGAGCCACCTGAATCACTGAAACGCACCCTCGAACTCAAGGAGGTTGAGTTTGAATCAAAAAAGAAAGAACTGGAAAGTATATTGCCGGAACTAACGCGTCTTTTTGAAAGCGCAGGTGATAGACCGGTAGTTCACTTCTTTAATGGCAAAGAGGGTATTACGGCGATGCGTGAAGATACACTCACTTTGCCCAAAGGGAGTGAGATTTTAGTGATTTATTCCTATGACGCTCTTTTTACTCTGTACACAGAGGCAGAAGCTGATATCTATGTTCAGAAACGCGCTAAGCGCGGACTTCAAATAAGGAGCATCTATACGCGTAGCGAAGGGAAGCTGATAGATCCTGGGGAAGCACCACTGGTCAATAAGCGTTTTATTCCAGCCAACCGGATGCCACTCAATTCGGACTTCTTTATTTACGGAAACAAGGTTGCCATTATGGCTTTGCGCGGGAAAGCGTTCGGTGTCGTTATTGAAAGCAAAGAAGTGGCCGACAGTTTCCGCACATTTTTTAAATTGATTTGGACGTTGGGCGAAGAGTAGGGGAAGTTAAAAAAGCAAACGGACCCGCCCTCGAAAGGAAACGGGTCCGCGTGGGCAGGAATCTCTCCCATCCACAAAGGTGCTTAATCGACGATACCGTGCGCCGGAACATGCCGGCGTCGGCGGCCTTCTCGACTAGTTGTTGTCGAGCCAGCCGCCCGGGCTGATCCAGCCGCCGGGGCTGAGCTTCTTCTGCCAGCCGCCGGGGCTCATCTTCACGGTGATGGACGCCGAGGCGTCCTGTTTGTCGATGTTCATCTTCACTCACTCCTGATGCTCCGCAATAAGGTGATTTTGCGCGGAGCGTGTTCAGGGCCTTCGAGAGTCTTGGCTCCTGCCGCGACCTTCCCCTAGGGCCCACGTATACGAATGTAACAGAGTCAATAGAAATTTACAATATAGACCCATTGTTAATAACTGTTTTGTCATTAATTATTGAATTAAATTAAATCAAAAAAGGCTTTAAATATAGGTATTTTAGGTTATCCACAGATATTCTGTTAATTTAGTTTGACAGTATTTTACCTGTGGATATAGTTAGATTGTTTATGACTGTTAACAACATAAATGCACCACCGTAGTGAAGAATCCGAGGGCAGGTCCCGTTTGAAGGTCAGGTCACTCAAGTTCCGACACGAGTAGATTACTAACCCAAGCAAGCGACCATGAACCAAGACATCGAGCCTCCGTTAAAAAAGCCGGGCAGCATCCAAACCGGCGAAATACAAAAGGATGCAGGGCTTATGGGGAAAGAGTAACTGAGTACTTTCAAAAATATGCATACTTTTCGGTGGGATTAGTTTTGAAGGCAAAACAGCAGTTTCGGAAACTGCCGTCGTCGGTTCGACCCCGGCATCCCACACACTTCGACTCGCTTCGCTCGCTCAGTGCAAGCCACAATTCTTCAAAGAACGAAAGTCGCCTCGTGATACTCTTTGAGGCATGAGCAAAGCACAATATCTTGCTATAGGAGTTGCCATTGTTATGGCTGGCGCACTTGGTATGTGGGTTTGGCTCTCGTCCGCCACTAATTTTAGGTTCGATGGGTCGCAAGCTACGTCAGGAGAACTTTCATACGACATTGCACCAACAGGTGACAGAAGCTACGTCGAAAGCACCGAGTTTTACGACATAAAGGCCTCTTATCCTGACACAACGCCGCTTGGGCAGACCGTAGGGAAGGGGGCCGACTCCGCTGCAGTAAATGCCATGGAATCGTGGATAAGTGGGCAAGTGAGGGGTTTTATTTCCATGGGCGATTTCGATAATCTCACTGAGGAGGATAAGCAAATGATCGGCTTTGCGTCTGGACGGAAGTACACACTTGAAATCAGCTACGATCGGTACGAGTCTCCTGAGACGGTGTCTTACGTCTACAGCACGTATGAAGATACCCTCGGTGCCCACCCGAACGGCTATTTTAAGACCTTTGTATTCGACAAACGTACTGGTGCAGAAATAACTCTCGGGGACATGTTGGGGGGCGATTGGCTCGAACGTATCTCCACAATCTCTCGCCGACAGATAGTCGCGCATTTAACCGAGGAGTCTGGTGGCGAAGCGCCCACCTTGTTTGAGGAAGGTCTGGCACCCGAAGAAGGAAACTTCCTTAATGCATATTTAGATGGAAATGAAATAGTCATTCTTTTCGATCGCTATCAGGTCGTAGCGTATGCTGCAGGGCCGCAGGAAGTTCGCATCGATCGTAAAGACGTGGCGGATATCCTCAAATCGGAGTACCGGTAGAATCCAGGCCGTGCTCAAGGTGGTCCTTCGACTTGCGCTCAAGGTAAAAAACACAAAAACCACCGTTAGGTGGGTTTTGTGTACACGTGTCTGTGTTCAGACCTACTTCACTGCGTCCTTCAAAGCTTTGGCAGCTCTGAATTTTGGAACGCGCATCGAAGGGACCTGGACCGTCTCGCCCGTGCGCGGGTTGCGTGCGGTGCGAGCTGCGCGCATCTTCGTGGCGAAGATGCCGAGGCCTGCGATAGATACTTCTTCGCCCTTCTTGAGGCCACCGACGACTGCGTCGATCATGGCTTCAACGGCTCGCTCTGCGTCGGCTTTGGTGCCGCCGAGGACGCCGTGGACTTTCTCAGCAATATCCTGCTTATTCATTCTGTAAGCAATTACTACCTATAAATAAAAGTACGAGTTTCTCGCTTCTCGCCCTGTCTGAGGGCGAAAAACCCTATTTGCAGTATAGAGCCCCCAAAAAACCGCGCAATAGAGCCACGGGGACAGTCTTTTTTGATCAATTTTTTATATACGGCCCGATTTTCTGACTTCTGGTGTGTTCATTGTGGTATGCTGGCGACCATATATGGCAAAGTCTGGAAAAACGGCTCAGATTATAGGTTTAATGGGAGCTCAAGGGTCCTTTTCTGAGGAGGCGGCGCGCACGTATGCTGCAAAAACGGGTGTTAAAAACTTTAAACTCTCCTACCTTATCAACGCCGAGCGTGTACTTTCAGCTCTTGAGGCAGGAGATATAACGACAGCCATCTTTCCCATAGAAAATAGCAACGGAGGGATCGTGCTTGAGGCTGTCCACGCCATGTCTAAGCACAATTTCGACATTAAAAAGATTTTTGAGATAGATATTCACCACAATTTGCTCGTGAAGAAGGGTATTTCTGCTGGCAAAGTCAAAAAGATCACGTCGCATGATCAGGCAATCAAGCAATGCCGCATGTACCTCAAGCGTCGTTGGCCTGAAGTGGACGTCGAGGTCTACGAAGATACCGCAAAGGCTGCCGCAGACCTTGCTTCTGGCAAGTTGCCTAAGACGACAGCAGTCATTGCCTCACGCGCAGCCGCAAAACTCTACAAACTCGATATTCTTGAGGAGTCTATACAGGACTTGAAGTTTAACTACACGAGTTTTATTGCTGCGACCAAACGGTAATTTCTAACGTCGCTCGTACTCACGGAGGGCTCGAGACTTTCGACCGAGGAATTCAGCGATACTTCTTGTTCGGTTTGAAAGCGTATTAAGTCCGGCCCGGACTTCTTCAAGATCTTCTCTCACAGCTACCGCTCTTTTTGAACTGGTAAGGCTATCAGCGAGACCGTTCATCCCGAGAGCTAGTGAGCGTAAACTTTCTGAACTTTCGCGAACACCTCTCCCTCCTCCAACTTCGCCAAAATTCTTCAAGGCTCTTTCCATGGTACGAATCGCATCAGCGGCCTCTGCTGGATTTGTGTCGAGTACCCTTTGTGCGTCTTGTAGTCGTTGAGCGGCCGCAAAGAATGAAGATATTTGATTCCTCTCAAGAAACGGGGTCAGTTGATCCCCGTCGCGTCTACGCAATACTCCCGTTATCCTACTTACATCGTCTGCGACAGTCTCAAATCGCGGGTACACTTTTTCTACCGTTTTTTCTGGAGCTTCAGGTTTCGAAATAAATACTTCCTCAGCCTCTTCTAAAACTTCAGGAGCTTGTTCGACCGAGGTTTCTTTTTGGGTGGTTTCTGGTTTGACCGCTGTCTCGGCAGTTTCCGCAGCTTCTGATGTCTCGGGTTGAGTTGGCCGTAGTGTGGCCTCTATCTCGGTGAGGCGTTGTTTGTGGTGACGTATTGCTGCGCTGTCGGCGGTTTCGTCGAACGCTATACCTGCTGCCTCGTGGGCTGCGCGGAGCTTTGTCCGTTCATCTTCTATAGATGTCTTCAATGTTGCGGCTTCGTTTCTCAGAATTTCTTGTTGGTCAGGCGCAGGTTCAACCGGTGCATCAGGAGCTACTTCAGCATTTGCCTCAGGAGCAGTAGGAGCTTGCTCGCTCGCGACCAAGGGAGGCTTCGGAGTTTCTTGAAGGCTGTTTGGTGCCGCAGGTGCTGGAGATTCCACTGCTGCAGCAGTAGGTGTAGCAGGCTCAGGAGTGGCAGGAAGAGAAGCTGGTGCAGAAGTTAGGTGCACGACTGGAGGCGTCTCGGTTCCGTTGTCGTTTGCTGGTGCCAATTTCTTGATTGGCGCGCTGTTAAAGCTATTAAGCGAGTTCATACGGGAAGTCTATCATTGCGCTCAGCTGTGTTGAGAGGCGATAGAACGTACGTAGGAAACGATGTCGACTTTGCGACCGATGAGCTGAAAAACGCTGCAGAGACTCTTCAAAAGTGCGACTATCTCTGGCGTGTTAATCAATATTGCTCGTTCGCGTGTCCAATCGGCGAGGATAACTGAGTCGCTAAATATCAGCACCATCGCGTCGCTCTCTATCCATTCGTCCGGAACAACATAACCTATCCAGGTGTTCCACTGAGCAAGACTTTTAACAATCCGCGGGTTAACACGTTGCTTTGCCATGTCGGCATATACTTTCTCTCCGAGGATGGATTCGATAACAATCTTTCTTTCGTATGCGCGCTTGTGCCCTTCAAGCATGAAGTCGATGCCGGTTTTTTCTGTCACAGAATAGACAGCAGCGTTTCCTTCAAGGATGGTCATACGCTCTCCGGGGTGACGGTCAAACGCAGCAGCCCAAAGTTCTCGCATACTCTCGACACCTTCCACAACACGCACGTCACCCGCAGCGCTCTGAAGTGAGCCGAGTTTCTTGCGCAGCGGGAGTTCGCTAAGACGTGAATACCAACGCTTGCGCTTACCTACGAGTCGATACCCAACAAGATTCCGTTTCTCTAGTTGAGTGAGAGGCCAATACAGACTGGTGCGCGGACGCTTGAGTGTCTCGGCAATCTCCTGCATCGACGCCTGTCGTTTCTCAAGGTATTTCAAAAGTGCCTCTTCCTGCTTCGTTAGGGAGAGAAAACGACGTTCCTCTGTGGTGATGGCCATGTCCTGACCTTACAATTGACGAGTAAATTCGTCAATTTAGGGACCGAAAAAGTCTTATTTCAAGGGATATTCTGTCAATTGAGGAAAAATCATTGAGCTTAGGGTTTGGCACCGCAATACTAGACTCCTATGAGAATCAAATATGTCTTAGGGCTTATTGCGCTTGTGCTGGTTATCGCTGCGGTGGCTTTTCTGGGAGGAGAGACTAGAAACAGCAAGGCAAAAATAGTAAAAGTAGGCGTCATAACGCCACTTACCGGACAGTTTAGCTCCCTCGGCGAGGGTGTCGCCAATGCTATACGTCTCGCTGAAGAAGAGTTCGAACGAAGTCACGACAACGTGAAGGTCGAGCTTGTGGTTGAAGATGGAGCGTACGATGCCCAGACAGGCATTGCTGCGTATCGCAAGTTAACGCAAGTGGATCACGTAGACGCATTGATACTTCTTTCAACGCCGCTTCTCGATGCGATGTACAAGACGATGCAAGCGGACGGCTTGCCGGTCATGACCATTGGTCTACAAAGCGAAGGAGTCGTGGCAGACAATATTTTTCAGCTTTCGGCTGCGCCAGACCTCATCATCAAAGGGTTCTCACAACTGACACAAAGCGAGAAGCCGCTTGCTGGCGCAGATAACGTCGCCATCGTCTACAGCAACAACGCCGTCGACACGGCTTTTGAGAAGACGTTACTCACGGTGTATTCAGGTGTGCACGATGAATATGTAGTCACTTCCTCCGACGAATACCCAACCATCGCAACAAAGATAGCTGCAAAAGCAGACCAGTACGACGCAGTCGTACTGCTGACACTTCCTTCCGATGGCGCAAATATTGTAAAGAATCTCAACAGACAGCTCCACGGCAAACTTCCGCAACTAGTGTTCGACGCACAGTTGCAGACCGGGTGGGCGGATTATCAGAAGATATTGGGAGATACGAAGGTGCTGAACGGCGCTTTCAATTTGTCACTGAAATCTGGAGACAATAAGCAAATAGCTAGTGCGTACAAAGCACGGTACACACAAGACATGCCAACCTTTGCTGATTACGGGTACGACACGTTCAACGTCCTTATGAATGCGTACGATAGTAATACTGCAGAGTGGTTACGCGCTATAGGAAAAACACATATGATCGGTCAGTCTGGCACCATTAGTTTCGACCAAGACGGAGTGCGCATCCAGGACGTCGGCATCTTCCAAGTAGTGAATGGGGAAACCAAACCAACTGGATACTAAATATCAATCTTGAATAGCAAAAATGTTAGAGGCCCGGGCCTCTAACATTTTTGTTTATGCACAGTGAGTAGAAACTAACGTGCGAATTCGATGGTTCGGCTCTCTCTAATGACGTTGACCTTAATTTCGCCTGGGTACTTCATCTCTTGTTCGATGCGGTTGGCGATATTGCGTGCCAGTTCGCGAGCCTGGAGGTCGGTTATCTTGTCGGGGGTCACGAACACGCGTACTTCGCGTCCGGCAGAGATAGCATAGGTCTTCTCGACACCTTCAAAAGAGTTGGCGATTGCTTCAAGCTCAGTGAGTTTTTTGATGTACTGCTCGACTGATTCGCGACGAGCGCCAGGGCGGCCGCCGGAGATGGCGTCTGCGACCTGCACGATTATTGATTCAACTGTTTCGTACGGGTACTCCTCGTGATGGCTCTGCATCGCTTGGATGATCGCTTTGTCCACGCCGAACTTCTCAAGGATGCGGCGGCCTATCTCGACGTGTGTACCTTGCACCTCGTGGTCGACTGCTTTACCGATGTCGTGGAGGAGCGCACCTGTCTTTGCAACTTGCACATTGGCACCAAGCTCTTCGGCTATCATGCCGGCGATGTGCGCCATTTCAGTTGAGTGCTGCAGTACGTTTTGGCCGAAGCTGGTGCGGAAGTGCAGGCGCCCGAGGATGGTCATAAGGCGTGGATCGAGACCGATGACGCCACATTCGTATGCAGCAGCTTCCGCCTTTTCTTTCATCACTTTGGTTATGTCGGCCTTGGCCTTTTCTACCGCCTCCTCAATTTTTGCCGGCTGTATGCGGCCATCTACGATGAGGTTTTCAAGCGCGACACGGGCAACAACACGACGTACCGGGTCAAAGGACGAGAGCACAATAGAGCCTGGGGTGTCATCGACAATGACTTCAACGCCAGTGGCACGTTCGAAGGCTTTGATGTTGCGGCCTTCTTTGCCTATTATCTTGCCCTTAAGTTCCTCAGAGGGAAGGGTAATGGCTGTTGCCATAACATCCGAGGCTACCGAGTTGCCGTAGCGGTGAATGGCGGTAGTAAGGATTTCTTTTGCCTTACGCTCAAGTTTTTCTTGGCCGCCCTGTTCGAGCTTTTGCATGCGCGCCATAAGGTCTCCCTCATGTTCACGCTCCATTTCAGAGACAAGCTGCTTGAGGGCGTCGTCTTTGGAGAGACCAGAGACTCGCGCGAGTTCGTCAGCGCGCTCTTTTACAAGCATCTCTGCTTTTTCACGAATTTCTTTGATGTCAGCGACCTTTGCCTTGACCGCCTCTATCTCACCTTCAAGCTCTTTTTGTTTACCTTCAAGCGCCTCCTCTTTCTTTATGAGGCGGTCTTCTGCGCGAGATATTTTATCCTTCTCTTCTTTGAGATCTGCTTCAGCGCTAAGCAGAAGTTTGCGCGCGTCTTCTTCGGCCGCAATGAGAAACTTCTTCGCTTCTTCTTTGCCTTCGAGTGTGAGGCGTCTTAGTTCAAGTTCAATCGAACCTTTCTTTGAAAGCACGTAGAGCCATCGGAATACGTACCCAATCGCGAGCCCAAGTAAACCGGCAGCACCCATCAATAGGAACGCCCATGTTAGTGACATATAATTTTTCGGCTTTCACAGCCACCCACACTCACTTATTGTCGTGAGCGCTTCAAAGCACCGCTTCTGTATGCGGCTTTCTGTGATTAACCGATTCGGAAAAATGAGCGGGCGGGAGATGTCACAGCAGTCGTAAGCAGTACTTAGGAGCAGACCGGAAAGTATCTAAAGGTTCTTGGTAAATTCAGCGAACATACTAAGAGTATCAAACGGGACTCCGGCGCGAAAGGGTGTTAAAAAGCTAAAAATTACCCTAAAACGAAGTGTCCGTCGCCCCTGTGGGAGGCGACGGACGGGTCGTGGGCAGTAACGAAGAGGTTTTCCTCGACACGAATGCATGGCGTCCCCTGGGAAGGAGTATGCAATTTCGTTACCGCAAAGGCATTTCCCTATCGCTAGGGAAGAGAGCCCTCGTAATCTTGCAAATCTCACAACGCTACAGCGAGGTTTGCCCCAGTGAGATTAGAGGGCAGCCGCCGGCATCAGGCCGAGGCGTTGACGGTGGCGCCGTCGCGCGTGCAATAATCGTTCAGATTCAGATGATACGTGCGGTGGGTCATCGGTTTTCTCTCCTTTCCCTTGCCGCATTTGCAGCGTACAACGCTGCCAAAAGATGTCAACTTTGTTCACCTAAAAAAGAAGAAGTCGCGGCCTCTCAGCCGCGCTTCGTTGGGGTCCCCCGAAGGGGAAGTCTAGTTGTAGCGGCTGAAGCCGCCGAGTTGGGGGTAGGCCGTCCAGGTGGCCTCCCATGCGGGTTCGTTGTAGAAGGGCAGGGCAATGGGCGGTTTGTAGCCACCGCGGCGGTTGCCGTTGTCGTCGCCACCGTCGCCGTGTGAAGCGATGAGGCGGCGATTGTCGATTGTCGGGGTTTGGTTGGCCGGTTTGGCCGGAACAGGGCTCATTCGTTCGACTCTCCGTGGTTTTCTAGAACCCGCACACCTTACCGGGGACACTTTTTTCTGTCAACGCATATCAAAAGCCACTCACCTAAGGTGAGTGGCTTTTGCGAGGGACAACAAGCTCTTACTTCTTGCCTTTGTGGGTGAAAATTTCGTCTACAACGCCGTACTTCTTTGCCTCATCTGCGCTCATAAAGTAATCGCGTTCAACGTCACGCTCGATTTTCTCGAGTGTTTGGCCCGTTGCTTTCGAAAGTATTTTGTTGAGACGGTCGCGGGTCGCAACGATATGTTTCGCCGTTATTTCGATGTCAGTTGCCTGACCCTGCGCGCCGCCCCATGGCTGATGGATCATCACTTCTGCGTTTGGAAGTGTGAAGCGCTTGCCTTTGGCGCCACCAGCAAGGAGCACTGCTGCACCTGAAGCGGCGATACCAACAACGACCGTCGCCACGTCGGGCTTGATGTAGTTCATCGTATCGAGCATGGCTAATGTCGACGTAACTGAACCGCCAGGGGAGTTGATGTAGAGCTGGATGTCCTTTTTTGGATCTTCGCTTTCAAGGAAAAGAAGCTGCGCAATTACGAGGTTGGCCATATGGTCCTCAATGGGGCCGGTGACAAAAATGATGCGGTCTTTGAGGAGGCGAGAAAAGATATCAAACGCGCGCTCCCCCATAGGGGTCTTTTCTACGACCATCGGCACAAGCTGGCTCTGTAGAGCCGTTTTTTCGGAGTCTTTTTGCATAAAAGCATCATACCAGCCCTTGTTAAGTGCGTAAAGGATACTATTGACCTACTGCATATTTAATGCTATACTATTGATTGAACGGGAAAGCCCCGTAGCACCATTCAAATTCGGTTCAACTGGGCCCTAGACGCCCAAGGGAGAGACAAAATGTTGATTGGCATTTGGACCGTGCTGGCTGCCTTCGGCGGCTTCGCACTCTACCACTTCTTCGCGATCGCGGGCGGTGCGGTCGCGCGCATCGTGTACCACAACTTTGCCCAAAAAGAGTATATGGGCAAAGAGTCGTACATCGACGACAGCGACGGCAAGACGAAGAAGCGGGACAAGGTGATGTACAAGCCCTCGACCAAGAGTGGTCTGTGGGCGACGGCACCCTTCGTCGCGGGCATCGTGGCGGCGATCGTCATGCTCACCTCGATGTCCATCGCCTATAAGCAGGGCTACTGCAACGCCGCCGCTGACCTCTACGTCTTCACGTCGTGTGGTTTGGAGGTGAAGGTTATGATGTCGATCGTCTTCGCCTTCGTCGGGCTCTTCGGGCTCGAGGTGGTGAAGGGTCTGGTCGGCGCCATCGGCGCGTTGATCAGCGGCATCTTCACCAAGAAGGGTGCCATCACCTTGGCGATCGGCGTCCCGCTCTACGCGATGGCGGAGTTGATTTACTACATCTATCAGCTCCCGCCGGGCACACCGAAGACGAACCAGATCATCGATGAGGCTGGCGGCCGCGTGGCCCTCCTCCTCTTCGCTCTGGTCGCGCTGATCATGGCCTGGCGCTACTTCGCCCCGAAGGGCGAGAAGAAGGATCACTAGATTTCGTTCCCTGCAAAGGGGATGGGAGAACGTCGGACTGTAATGGTCCGGCGTTTTTCGTTTCAGATTTTTATAGAAAATAACTTTATTCACCTTCTTCTCGAGCCGGCCCGTTTACAAGCGTAGAATTACTATCGGAAGGGGGTGCGCTTATGCCCGACATATTCGAGGACGGCGCGAACGCAATCTCAGCAGCTCATGAGGTTGCGATGGCTGCGACATTCTCCGCGCTCGAGATCTACAACAACCTGTGGAGCTTGGGATACGCGGTGAGCGAGCAGCAATTCTTCACGATGGTTTTCGGCCTCGGCTGGGAACTTCCGCCGAAGAGGAGCGATACGGATATCACGAAGACGGGCGGCCACTAGGCCGCCCGTTTCGCTCACCTACTTCGGTTTTTATGCCTCAAGCATCGAGAGAACCTTTTCATTTTTCAGAACGCTCTCGACATAGATGTGCACGCGTTCGCGGTCTGCATCTTTAAACTGTGTGAGGATATGCTCCGCCTCGTGTTTGATGTCTTCTGCAGGAACTTTGATATCCTCCTTTTCAGCAATCGCATTAAGGGTCAGTTGCAACTTGGCGCGTTTTTCAGCATCAGTGCGAAATTCCTTGCGCATATCGTCTTCAGTTTTCTTTACGCGTTCAAGATATTGCTCAAAGGTCATGCCGAAGCGCTTCATGTCGTCTTTCATCTGCCCGAGCATTTTCTCAAGTTCTGCATCGACGAAGATCGCCGGGATTTCTATCTCTGTTTTTGCGAGCACGGCATCAATAATGCCCGCGCGGCGTTTTTCTTTGGTCGCCTGCTCTTTTTCTTTGCCGAGATGTTCCCGTAGTTTCAAAGTGAACTCCGCGACATTCTCAAACGGACCCATCTCTTTTGCCCACGCGTCGGTTACCTCAGGAAGTATCGGCTTACCTTCTGGGTCTTTAAGCGTCGAGTGACTTTCACGTACGGCGTCTATCGCCTTAGTTACATCTTCGTCGGTAACCGCCGGCACCTCCTCTTTCTTCACACCCGAAGCAAGCTTTTTATAATCGGGAAGCTGTATCTCGGGGAAAAGATAGGTCCGCACCGTCAGACCGATTGGGTTTCCTGGAGCAAGTTTGGTTATCTGGATTTGTGGGCGGCCGAGCGGTTCGAGTTTGTGCTGCTCAATAAGGGCAGGGTAGAAGTCGGCCATAAAGTGCTCGACGGCCTCTTCAAGAAGGGCGATGTCACCTACCTGCTTGCGAGCCATCTCTGCGGGAACGTGCCCTTTGCGGAAGCCTGGGATTTCGAGGTGTTCAATAATATGTTCAAGCGCGTGCTCTTTGTGGGACTCGATGGCCTCAAAGGGAACTTCCCCCACAAGCTCTGCCTCAGAGCCCGGGAGCTTTTTTAGTTTGAATGACTTGGCGATATCGGTAAGCATCACGGGAAAGTATCACACATCTTCTTTCATGCAAAATGCCCCGTGAGATAGAGCGGGTGCTCGCCATCTCACGGGGCATTTGCACGTCACTGATATTTCTTCTGCTAGATCTGATCCGAAGTTGCGTTCATCTCAGCTTGCATGTCACCGATGTCCGTTGCTCCGAGGTCTGATTCTATGGCGGTTGCAGAATCAGACGAACTTGTTTGCTTCAAGGTTTCAGTTTTTTGGTCTGACTGTGCGGCGCTCTCTGTTCCGGTGTCGTTATTGGTGTCGGACGTCGGTTTGTTGACGGTGAAGTAATACGCACCAATTGCGAGTAGCACAACGATGATGCCCGCTCCTATCATTGCGCCGGTATTGTTGCTCTGAGCTGGTGTCTGTGGAGGCATGGTGTCCATTTAGAGAATTAGTAAGAGAAATTGATTATTGATTGGTCGACGCGCTTGCTGATACTTCCACATCTGCTTTTGCTCCCCCGGCACGCTTCATTGCAACGACGACTTCCATAAGGGCTTTGTGCGCTGCTTTCACGGCGTCCTCTGCAGCTTTAACTTGCGAGCGTACTCCTTCAAGCGCTGCTTTTACTTCCTCACGGGTTGCTTCGCTGCGTATGGTTGGCTTTACGATGGCTGCTACTGCCACTTTCGCATCAGCAATTTTTGCCTTTGCAGTAACTTGGAGCGCGGCTGCAGCAGTCACGTCGACACCGCCGGCCTTTAGTTTTTCAAGACGTGTATCGATACGACCGGAGATGTTCTCGAAACGTTCAATCGCGGCTGTGAGACGCGCCGTCATATTGCGAATTACGTTTTCAACATTCATTTTTGCCTTTGCCTCAACGCGAGCCTTCATTTCCATGCGCTTCGCTTCGCTGGTGGAAGCTGTGCCTTCTTTCTTGATGCCAATACGTGCTTCAACATCAGCTTTTATTTCGCCGCGTCTGGTTTCAATCTGAGTCTTTATCTCTGCGCGCTTCGCGTCGATACTTTCCTTAAGTGCCTCTTCACGTGCGCGAATTTCTTTATTGAGAATTGGAAGCAATCCCGGTCGTTTAGTGCCAGGAGTTACTTCGGCAGAGGCCGATGCATCAACCGACGCATCTTCTGCGTAGACGATCGGAGCAAGTGCAAGCACTGCACACAACAGCACTGCAAAAGATATGAAAAAACGGGTAGTGAGTGAGCGAGTCATAGATGTAACTAGATGGATAAAGCGCAACCGGGACTTCCTCTATGGTAACGCAAACAAACAGCCCCCGTTACGGGGGCTGTTTGTTTATAACCATGTAGAGGACTTTGGTTACTTGTTCTTTTCTGCCGCGTAGAGGTTCATTCCTTCGGTTACTGCTGCTTGTGCTTCTGCTGCAGTGCCGAATCCTTGAACCACTACCTCCTTATTCTGGAGTTTCTTGTAGGTTGAGTAAAAGTGCTCAATTTCCTTAAGGGTGTGTTTGTTGATGTCGGCAAGATCTTTGACTTCGGCAAAGCGTGGGTCGTCGACAGGTACTGCGATAAGTTTATTATCGTTGTCTCCGCTATCGATCATCTTGAGGAGTGCTATCGGGCGCACCTTTACCAAGATGCCTGGCAATAGTGGATAGGTGGTAAGTACGATGACGTCGAGAGCGTCGCCGTCATGCCAGTGGGTTTGTGGGACAAAACCATAGTCAAACGGGAAGTCCTGCGCCGTGTGGGCTACACGGTCAAGGGCAATGAGCCCTGTCTCCTTGTCTATTTCGTACTTATTTTTTGAACCACGGTTAATTTCAATGAGCGCGTTGATCTCTGCTGGAGCATTTTTTCCTACTGGAACATCGTGAAGCAAATGCATAGTTTTTGTACGTTACGTATACGTAAGAATACCTTACTCTGCGGACTTTTCCTCTGACACTTCGGTCACTGCAGGCTCAGCGGTCGGAGTCTCGGACGGAGCCTCAACTTCAACTGGAGCAGCCTTCGGCTTCTCTTCACGAGAAAGTGATTGCCCGCCGATGCCACGGATGTCTATCTTGTAGCCAGTGAGCTTAGCTGCGAGGCGCACATTCTGGCCGCCCTTACCGATGGCAAGCGACTGCTGGTCTTCCGAGACTTCAACAGTTGCCTGGTGCTCGTCGAGGTTAACGGTGACTTTGACGACCTTCGCAGGGGAGAGGGCATCTTCGAGGAACGACTTCGGATCCTCGCTCCATTCAATGATGTCTATTTTTTCACCACCGAGCTCAGACATAACGGTCGAAACGCGAACACCGCGCTGACCAACCATCGAACCGACAGGGTCTACGTGCGGGTCTTTTGAAGCAACGGCTATCTTGCTGCGAGAACCTGCTTCGCGTGCAACTGCCTTGATAAGGACTGAGCCGTTCTCGACTTCAGGCGCTTCCATGGCGAAGAGCTTTTCGAGGAACTTCGGATGTGAACGAGAGAGGCGAAGAAAAATGCCGCGAGGACTCTCCTCTACTTCGTAGAGGTACGCACGCACGCGTTCTCCCTGGCGGTAGCGCTCTCCTGGGATCTGCTCATCGTAGGGGATGATGCCCGTAGCACGGCCGAGGTCGATAAAGATATTGCCGCGTTCGATGCGCTGCACGGTGCCGGTGACAATTTGTCCTTCGCGCTCACCATATTCAGATACAACCGACGCCTTTTCTGCTTCGCGTATTTTCTGGATGATAACTTGCTTGGCAGTCTGTGCAGCGATACGTCCGAAGTCGTCTTTTGATTCAAGTGGGAACGTAATCTCGTCGTCTACTTTTGCGTCGCGCTTCATGCGCTTGGCGTCCTCAAGGAGGATGTGGTGCTCAGGATTGAAGCGCGGGCGTTCGTCGTCAAGGTTCTCTTCCTCTTCCATGCGTACCGAAGACTCGTCTGCTACTTCCTTTATTTGGAAAAACTCGGCTTTGCCGGAGTTCATATCAAACTTGGCACGGACAATCTGCCCCTTCTTGCCGTACTCCTTGCGGTAGGCGGTGGCGAGGGCGGATTCGATAGCCTCGATGATGCGCTCACGAGGTATACCGCGCTCGTCTTCGAGTTCCTGGAGCACCGAGTTGATCACTTTTAAGTCGAACATACGTAAAATGATTATTTTTTGTAACGAAGAAGTCGCCCACTCGGGGCGACTTCAGGATGCGTCAATAGTACCAAAAGAATGGGTCTCGTCAAGACTCCCGTATTCCTGAGGCACGCTTTATAAGTGCTTTTGCGTGTTCGCTGAAGCCTGGCATAGCGGAAGCGGCCTGGTCAATTTGGCCCATCCACGTCATCGCTCCATCAAGCGCTGCAGCTGCGGCGCCCATGTCGGCCGGTTGCTCGTCTGAGATCGCTAGGAGTGCGTTTTCGAGTGCTTCGCGAGAGGAGTCCAATGCGGCATCCATTTGTCCTATCTTTTCTTCGAACGGATGTGTTGCATCGGTGAGAAGATCTAAGCTCGCTTCTTCGGAGCGGACTTTATTGTAGGCGGCTATAGTCGGATTCCACGCGTCCTCAAATTGTTTGATAACACCGAGTGCTTCCTTTGCTTGTGCTGCAAGGGATTCTTTTATTTGTTCTGGTGTCGGTTCTTGCTCCGCGGGAGTGCCTTCTTCCCCCGAGTTGCGCTCCGGCACATTTGCGGACGCTGGGTTTTTAAGGAAGAGATTCCTGCCTTCGACATACGCTGCAGCACCAACTGCGCCTGCGCCAAACATCTTTAAAAATTGTCTTCGGTTTGGTTCAGGTTTTTCTGGATTCGGATTCGATTTCCCTTGATCCGGTTTCGGTTTTCTTTCCATAAAAGTAAGTATAGCGAGTTTGTGTTTCGAAAACAGTACCCTTAAAAAGGGAAAGGGCCGGACGCGTAGCATCCGGCCTTCCGAGGGGAACATCCGGGTCTCAGCCGGAAAATGGAACGGGGGACCCTCAGCCCCCAGCGTGGATCTTCAGCCCTTGTTGTGGCCGGCGGTGCCGCGATGGCGAGCGCAGAAGTTGTTGAGGCCGACCGTCAGCGCCTGGTTCATGTTGGCGGCGTGAGCGGACGGGGCGACGGCGATGTACTCGGTGATGCGACGATTGCGTTGGGTCATGGAACCCTCCGTTTGCGGTGAACCGAGCCCTTTTGGCAAGCTCGGCATAGAGATGAGAATCACTTCAATCCGGTCGGGTTGAACCCGAACGTAATGACGCATCCTCGCGAGGATTATGCACATGCGCACACGGTGGAACCCATGCAACGAACCAGCGCACTCCTAGAGAGAACTGTACGCTGGTATACCTTTTACGCAACTACTTATGCACAGGAGATCAGGAACCTTGCGCCGGCGTTTTTTCCCATACAAGTTCAAAGATGTGACGCAGGGAACGGGCAACTTCTGGGCTTTCAATAATGAGTGCCTGGAGTTCTTTCATCATAACGATGCGTACAAAGTCGTCGTGCGCTTCGATGGAGAGACTCGAGTCATATTTTTCTCTTGGAATAAGACGCACCTCGCGTTTATCTTGCTTGTCGGTTGAGCGAAAGGATGAGAGGGAAGGGTCTTCTGGCGCGATGGCGCGTACCGTCGTACCTTGTTTTGTCATCGTTTCGTTCCACTGCAAGAACGTCGAGGTCAACTCACTGGGAGTTTTTTCATCGATGCGACCGTAAAAGGCCGTGTACTTTTTGTGCGAAGTATCTTTTATTCTGTACCAAAGCGCCGATCGGATACCCGCTAAACCTTCGTAGAGCATGGTGCGCACTTTCTTTTCTCCGCCAGTGCGAGCAAGTGCTTCAAGTTCGGGTACGATGCGTTCGAAGCGTTCGGCCCGGCGGCGAGCTTGCCCGCCAAGCACTGACGGGTCCTCTGCAATGAAAAGACGTTTTCGCTTGCGGGGCGTATGTCGAGCAAACCCTTTCTCGACGAGCATATTGAGGATCAAATAGACAGTTGATTGACGTAGTTTGGTCGCGCGGGTCACCCGTGCTGCTGACGTCTCCCCGAGCTCAAGGAGTGCCAAATACACCGCAGCTTCTTTCTTGCTTAGGCCGTTTTGCTCCAGGGTCTCCTCCACGCGCTCTTTAAGGGTAGTATCCACTTATTTATTCTAACAAAATTAGAATAATAAAGATATTTCCTAATATATCCTTATATTACAATGCATTTAGATATTTTAATATCCATCATTATCAATATATATTGGACAATATATTTAAGAATAGTAAAGTTATCTGCAGCTGCGATTAAAAATAATGATTAACTAGTGCATATGAACAAGTTACTAATTGCAACAGTCGCCGTCGTGCTGCTTGCAGCCCTCGGTTGGTATGTATTTGGGCAAAATAGCGCACCTCAGTCCGGCGTTGTCACACTTGGCGTTATCGCTGGTACGACAGGGCAATATGCCGCTGCAGGCGAGGGGTATCTCAAAGGTTTTGAGCTCGCGAGGGAGCAATGGAACGCTTCTCATGATCTAAAGTTCAACGCGGTTATAGAAGATGACAGCTTTGACTCAAAGAAAGGACTTGCAGCGTACAAAAAGCTTACAAGCGTAGACCATCCGGACGCATACGCGGTTGTGTCGACATTCACTATAGATGTCATTGCCGATGAAGTAACCAAAGCGGGTACGCCGGTTGCTCTTGGGTTCGAACAAAGCACGCAAGCAAAAGACGACTCAATCTTCCAAGTATTACCTGCTGCTCGCCCAATCCAAAAAGGTCTCGGGACCCATCTAAAGAGTCTTGGATATAAGAAACCATTGGTGGTTGTGAGTACGAACACCTCGGTTTATGAGAATTTCTTCCAAGGATTCCGTGAAGGCTACGGAGAAGGGCTTGTCAAAGAGGAGATAGGAGTAGGCACTGCTTCGCCTCGCGAGATAGCGCTCAAGGTTCAAAGCGAGAAACCTGACATTGTTGTTTTCTTCACTGCACCGACTGACGGTGCGCTCGTAGCAAAGGAAATAATTCGTCTTCAAGGCGCATCCAAACTCCCCTTTGCCTTCGACCAAAGTATCCAGTCTGGTGTCGAGGACTACAAAAAGGTGTTTGGCGAGAAGCTTGCCGATCTCGAAGGTTCACTTGTTGCTCTCTCTCGCAACGACCTGACAGCCGCTTTCAAGGCAAACTTCAAGACGAAGTACGCCGCAGAAGCACCGTTTGCAGCTGATATGGGTTACAACGCCTTTATGTTGCTTGCGAATACGCACAGCAATGACAAGGGTGTATGGGTTGCGAACATGAAGCGTGCAGCGTTTGAAGGGGCTGACGGCGAAGTGTCTTTTGACGCTGTTGGCCTGCGCGTTCCGAACATACAGTTTGGTGTTTTGAGCGAAGGTGCGGTCGTACTTAAGTAAGCAAAAGTTCTAACAAACACACCGCTCGCACATATTTGTGTGCGAGCGGTGTGTTTGTGTTGAAAATTAACGAGCGTTGTGCGAATGCACGATATACTTACATGGTCACACTCCTCCGTCAGGCGCATGGAGGGCGCCGCAGCAAATGAAATGCTGATGGAGATTTTGTGCATGCTACTTGTATGTACATAGAACCTAAACAGCTGAAGTCTTTCATACTGGATTCGGGTCTCGTTGCTCGTGGAGAAATAGAGAAAGCTGAAGAGGAAGCTGTCGCATCAAAGCAATCAGTGGGCGACATGCTCGTAAACAAGGGGCTGCTCTCCGAAGATGATTTGCGTCGCATCCAGGCGTATGTGCTTGGTATTCCTTTTGTAAACCTCAAGAACGAGCGCGTTGACTTCGCGGTGCTCTCGATGATCCCTGAGCCTATCGCTCGTAGTCACAACATTGTTTCTTTCCGCAAAAGTGACAAAGAACTCGAAGTCGCAATGCTTGATACCGATGATTTGGCTGCCATCGACTTCATCAAGAAGAAGGTGCATTTGAAAATCGTTCCACGTCTCACTGACCGCGAGTCGATTAAAGCAGCGCTGCTGCAATATCAGCGGTCACTGAAAGCTGAATTCGGCGACATTATCGATAAGGAGGCAAAATCACTCTCTGTACTAAGTGGAGATGCGACCACATCGATGTCAGAGGAGGATCTTAAGAAAATGGCGGAGGATCTGCCAGTGGTGCGCATCGTCGATGCACTTCTGCGCCACGCCATCATCCAGGGCGCCTCTGACATTCATATAGAGCCGCTCGAGGCGTCTGTATTGGTGCGCTATCGCATTGACGGTCTTCTTCGCGACGCCATGACTCTGCCTAAAGCGGCGAGTGACTCCATCGTTGCTCGTATCAAAGTGCTTTCAAATCTAAAACTTGATGAAAAGCGCCTACCGCAGGACGGTCGCTTCAAAGTAGAAGCGGAGGATCAGCGTGTCTCATTCCGCGTATCGATACTCCCGACATACTTTGGTGAGAAGACGGTGATGCGTCTCCTTCGTGAAAAGAGCAAAGGTTTTACGCTCGAGAGCCTCGGTTTTCATGGAGAGGCGCTTGAAGCCATACATGAGGCGATGAAGCAGACCGTAGGAATGATTCTTAACACGGGCCCTACTGGTTCGGGTAAAACAACAACGCTCTACACGGCGCTCGATATTCTCAATCAACCGGACGTCAACATTTCAACCATTGAAGATCCGATCGAGTATCAAATGGCGCGTGTTAATCAGACGCAGGTACGCCCCGACATAGGCTTTTCGTTTGCAAATGGTTTGAGAACTTTGATGCGCCAAGACCCGGGCATCATTATGGTTGGTGAAATCCGCGATGAAGAGACAGCATCGCTTGCGATTAACGCGGCACTTACTGGCCATCTTGTTCTTTCAACGCTGCACACTAACTCCGCTGCGGGCGCCATACCGCGCTTCCTCGATATGGGTGCTGAGCCGTTTCTTCTTGTTTCTACGTTGCGCGTAGTTATCGGCCAGCGTTTGGTGCGCAAGCTCTGCAAGGTGCGAAGTGAACACAAACTTACAGCTGCTGAGTTGGAGAGCCTCGGCAAACATGTCGATCTCGATCGAGTGCTCAAGGCGCTTAAAGATGAAAAGATCGTGGATAAAAAGGCAACGTGGGAAAGCATTCCATTTTATGGACCAAAGAAATCGGCCGAGTGCGAAGACGGCTACCAGGGTCGCGTCGGCATTCATGAGGTCATGAAAATGACTCCGACCATAAAAGATTTGGTGATGAAGAGTGCAACCTCTGACGCCATAGAAGAACAAGCGCGCAAAGAGGGGATGCTTACGATGCTTGAAGATGGCGTTTTCAAGGCAGCACAAGGACTCACCACGATAGAAGAAGTATTACGAGTTATAAGCGAGTAAGCGTATGCCGCTATTTAAGTACACTGCAGTTCGCAAAGACGGCACACGCTACGAGAGCGTGCGCGACGCGCGCGATCGTCTTGGACTTTTCTCGCAACTACGTAAAGAAGGGGAGTCGGTGCTCACCGTTTCGCAGGTGGGTTCCGGTTTTTCACTGATGCAGGTATGGGGATACCTACAATCGGTTACTCAAACAGAGAAAATTACATTCGTACGCAATCTCTCTGCGATGATACACGCAGGCCTTTCACTGAGCCGTGCGCTCACTATTCTCGAGCGACAGAGTAGTAACCGAAAATTAAAATCAGTTATTGCTACTTTGAACGAAGAAATTCGTAAGGGTTCCCCGTTTTATGTGGCGTTAAGCAAGTTTCCGAAGATATTTTCACCGCTCCTTATTTCGATGGTGCGTGCTGGAGAGGAAACAGGAGGTCTCTCTGAGGCGCTCTCGGTGGTCGCAGTTCAGATGGAACGCATGTATGCACTTGGTAAGCGTGTCAAAGGAGCACTTATTTACCCCTCTATTGTTATGAGCGTCATGGTCGGCATCGGTGTCTTGATGCTCATCTATGTTGTGCCAACGCTTTCTTCAACGTTTAGGGAACTTCACGTTGACCTGCCGGCTTCAACTGCGGCCATTATTGGCGCCAGCGACTTCCTCGTTGCTCACACGCTGCTTGCCGCGGGGATGCTGCTTGCGGTCGTCGCGCTTTTTGCTGCTCTTGCTCGCACAAAGCCAGGAAAACGCGCGATAGACTGGGCCGTCATCCATATGCCAATCATTGGAACCATTGTTGTTGAGACCAACGCTGCTCGCACTGCACGCACGCTCTCCTCTCTTCTTGCTGCAGGGGTTTCGGCGCTTCAGTCGCTCGCTATTACAAAGGATGTTATTCAAAATTCGTATCATCGGGAAGTGCTCGCACAAGCAAGTGGGCTAGTTGAGAAAGGGTTTCCGCTTTCAGATGCGTTTTTGCGACACGCAAACGTATATCCGGTGTTGTTTTCTGAAATGATTGCGGTCGGTGAAGAAACGGGGCAGAACGCAGCCATGCTTCTTAAGGTAGCGGAGTTCTACGAGGCAGAGGTTGAACAGAAGACGAAAGATATATCAACCGTTATTGAACCACTCCTCATGGTTTTCATTGGCGGTGGCGTTGGATTCTTCGCGCTTGCCATGATTACGCCTATCTACTCAATATCGGGCGGGGTTTAAGACTTCTCGATAGTTGTTAGATATCCCAACCAATGCACTTTTCTCTTCCAACTGACAACTTCAAATCAACCACTTCCACGAGTCGTGGAATGACTCTTATCGAGATACTCTTTGCTATCGGAATTATCTCTATACTTTTTATAGGCATCTACGGACTCTTCAAAGTTTCGATCGACGTTGTTTCAGATTCAAAAGCCCGCGCTGGAGCACTCGCTCTTGCGGTAGAGCGCATGGAACAGATTCGCAGTTTGCCGTATGCCTCGGTAGGAACATCGGGCGGCATTCCTTCAGGCTCCATCGCGCAAACCGAGAGTGTTTCGCTCAATCAAACTGAGTACACTCGCCGCACTTTTATTGAATATGCGGATGATCCTGCCGATGGCGTAGGTGCTGCCGATACCAATGGGATTACGGCGGACTATAAAACGGTAAAAGTTGAAATGATTTGGAGCGTGCGCGGAACGACAAGAACCTATTCGCAAGTCTCGTCGATCGTGCCGGTAGGTATCGAGTCGCTCTCTGGTGGTGGGACGCTTCGCATCCAGGTATACGATGCACTCTCGCAACCGGTATCGAGTGCAACGGTACGAATCGTTAATACGACGGGAACATCAACCGTCGACGTAACTACGTATACCAACGTGCAAGGTTTCGTAACATTCCCGGGCACCCCCGCAGGTACGGGGTACCAAGTAACGGTAAGTAAGTCCGGATATAGTACTGCGCAAACGTATACCGCAAGCGGAAGCAATCCAAACCCGACACCAGGACATCTCTCAGTCGCCCAGTCACAAACAACGTCAGGTTCTTTCTTTATTGACCGTGTAGCCTCGCTCTCAATACGTACGCTGAAACCCATAGAAGAAAAAATGTGGGAGGACGAATTCGACACCAGCGCATCGCTGACCTCGCTTGCATCGACGACCGTAACGGGAGGAGGCCTGTCGCTTGGAGTAACGGGTAGTGACTACTTCGCGGGAGGTACCGCAATTGCAACAAGCGTTGCTCCAACCTACCTTTCAAAATGGAAGCGGGCGGCGTGGACCGCAACGGTTCCTGCAGGTACATCGGCGCGTGTAAAGGTGTATTACGATCTCGCAGGCACCCCGACTCCGCTGCCCGATGCGGCACTTGCAGGAAATAGCGCCGGGTTTGCCACCTCTCCTGTTGATCTCACGGGAGTTTCGACATCAACGTATCCGAGTCTTGCACTCTACGCTTCACTCACGACGAGCAACTCTGCGGCAACCCCGGATATTCGCCGGTGGGAAATAGATTACGACAAAGGACCAGTTCCGATTGCAAATATTCCATTCTCGCTTCAGGGAAGTAAGACCATAGGCACAACAGGCGCAGGCGCTTCTATCTATAAATTCCTCAACACGCTCACGACTGACTCCTCGGCGCTCTTTTCGACGAGCACTATCGAATGGGATACCTACACACTTACCATCAATGGAGCGTCCACTGGGTACGATATTTCCGAAGCATGCAGCCCACTTCCTATCGCCATTGCACCGGCAACGACACTTCCGATTGACCTGTATCTTTCTACACACACGACCAATTCACTTCTTGTCGCGGTGAAGGACTCCTCTACGGGGAATACTATTGAAGGAGCAACCATCAGACTTACGCGAACAGCAGTAGACACCACGCAAACGGCAAGTGCGTGCGGGCAGACATTCTTTAGCGGCCTTTCTTCCGGGACTGTTGCAGGAGGTACTGCCTATACACTCGCGGTAAGTAAGGCCGGTTATCAAAGCACGACGGTTACAGGCGTCGAAGTTTCAGGAGCAACGAGTGTTTCAGTAACGCTCACACCGCAATGAAAAAGAACGGGTACACCTTAATTGAGATGCTCGTCGTTGTTGGTCTAACGGCGCTTGTCCTCGCCATTATTACCGACTCCATCCTTACCTTCTATCGTGCAAATACAAACACACTTGAACAAGCAGTGCAGGTTGATGAAGCGCGTCGCGGTGTTGACCGCATGGTTCGCGATCTGCGTGAAATTGCGTACGCCGACGATGGAAGCTACCCGATTGTTGAAATGTCTACAACCTCGATTACGTTTTATAGTGACATTGATCGCGATGCATCTGCTGAACGCGTGCACTACTGGCTTTTCGGAACGGTGCTTAGAAAAGGTGTTACTAACGCGACGGGCACGCCGCCTGCGTACGGCAGTGCCGATGAGCAAGTGAGTATTATTTCCGAGTACATCCGCAACGGGGCACAAAACATGCCCATGTTTAAGTATTTCAATGCAAGTTCGACTGAAATTGCAGCAGGTACGGCAACGACCTCAATTTCATACGTACAAATGAATATGATTGTGAATGTCGACCAATACCGATTGCCCGGAGAATTCACCCTTCGTTCAAACGCTGCGTTCCGTAATCTCAAAGCCAACTGACATGAAGCGTATGGAGAGAAACAGAGGATTTATGCTTGCGCTGGTGGTGGTCTTCGGTGCCATCTTTCTTATGGTTACGTCGTCACTTACGGGGTTTCTACTTATGAGTAAACGATTGACGCGTGAAAAAGAAACACGAGAGCGGGCTGTCGAAATAGCGCAGGCGGGACTTGAATACTACAAATGGCACCTCGCACATTATCCGAACGATCTTAAAGACGGAACAGGTGCGAGTGGCCCGTATGTACATACCTATACCGATCCTGAAGGAAGTACGGTCGGCTCTTTTAGTTTGGCGGTAGGCGGTAACGTCGAGTGCAATCAAACAACCACCATAGATATCGCTTCAACCGGCGCCACGCTCGATGACCCAAGCTACACACGAACCGTATCCGGACGTTATTCTCGTCCTTCGGTTGCGGAGTACAGCTATGTTGTTAACACCAACGTCTGGGCGGGGAGTGACCGTGTGATTACCGGCAAGTATCACAGCAACGGAGGTATACGCATGGATGGAGATAATCGGTCGGCCGTTACGAGTTCGGTTGCAACCTGGCAGTGTACCTCTTCGTTTGGATGTTCCGGCACACAGACTAAAAACGGTGTCTGGGGAGCAGGCTCCACGCCGTCATTGTGGAGTTACCCAGTGCCACAGATAGATTTTGCTGGTATCAGCGTTGATCTCACCGCGCTTAAAAGCTATGCGCAAAATAATGGTGGACAATATTTTGCTCCATCAGGTCAGAGTGGGTACCACGCCATTCTCAAGAGCGACGCGACGGTTGATGTGTACCGTGTGACCGGGACAACGCAAGTGTGGGGATACAGCGACCAAGATGGCTGGCAGCAAGAACGACACATCATTTCCGCTGAAACATTTGTCGGCAATTACAGCGTGCCATCTTCGTGCAGCGTGCTTTTCTTTGAGGACAAACTTTGGCTCGAGGGTGTTGTAAAAGGGAAGGTGACGGTGGTCTCTGCAAATGTAACGTCGCCGAGCACTGATACGGATCTTATTCTTCGTGGCAACATCACGTATGCGCTCAATGACGGTTCCGATGGCTTAACTGCCATAGGAGAGAACAACGTTCTCATACCTCTTACATCGCCGACTGACATGACGCTTTACGGTATTTTTATTGCACAGAAAGGTCACTATGGGCGCAATCATTATGTTACTTCTGGCAGTAACCAAGTCCCGTCATCGTATGACTCATACGTTGAGCAAAATACGTTAACGACCGTTGGAACTATCGTGAGTAATGGGCGCACAGGAACGCAATGGAACTGTGGAGGTTCGTTTTGCTCAGGGTATGAAAATCGCATCGATTCTTACGACGGAAGACTTTCAAATAGCCCGCCGCCGTTTACTCCTTTTACGTCCTCCGACTACAGATTCGTCGACTGGCGAGACGAGAATTAGCGCGAACTGGGTCGGCGCATACCTTTGTTGCTCGTTGCGAGCTCTTTCGCCGTATGCCCGATACGTCTCAGTTCGCTTCTCACTCGCGCCTCGGTCTGCATCCGACCCAATTCGCGCAGCTACTTTCTCGGCTAGCAACCGATGTTAGAATACTTGTCATGCTCTCTGAAATTGCAGCGTCCCTTCCTCCGTGGGGCTGGCTCAGTCTCTCGGTCGCCTTTTATGCAGTAGGAGAATATATTTCCAAAACGTGGGCCAATAGCCCGACGACGCTTGAAGTCATTTGTGTCATGGCAGCAAGTGCACTTTCTGCGCTGCTTTGGTTGCCTGCACTTTTTTCCGAGAACCGCCTCGCCCTTATGGGCACTTCTTGGCTTGTTCTCGCCACGGCAACCACGGTCATTCTCGGCGTTGTTGTATTCGGAGAGCGGCTCTCGGCAGTTCAATGGGGAGGAGTCATTTTTGCGATTGTCGCTTTCATCCTTCTTTCCGTGGCGCAGCAGTAGTATCGTGTATTTATGAAGAAACCCCTCATTGTTGCCAACTGGAAGCGTTATATAGAGGAAAGGGATGTGGCGCTCGCTGCCGCAAAAGCTATTGCGCGCGGTGTTGGGAAAATTAATACAACCATCGTCATTTGCCCGCCTGCTCTATATATAGATGCGATTGCAAAAGCATTCTCCAGTAAAGGGGTCGCGGTCGGAGCGCAGGCGGTCTCTTCCGTGGCGGGGGCGATGCAAACAGGGGAGCTTTCCGCTGCCATGTTGGCTGACCTCGGTGCTTCCTATGTGATTGTTGGTCACTCTGAGCGGCGCGCGCGGGGTGAGGATGGCGAAGCAATACGTGCTGGCGTCGAAGCGGTACTTGCGGAAAAAATGTCCCCCATTCTCTGCATTGGAGAGACAGCGCGCGATGCATCAGGCGAACACTATGACGTCCTTACATCGCAATTGCGTGAAGCGTTGCCGAAACTTTCACCTGCTGATGCGAAAAGACTTGTCATCGCATACGAACCAGTGTGGGCGATAGGAAAGTCGGCCGCTGAAGCGATGGACGCACGCGCGCTTGAAGAGACCGTCATTTATATACGCAAAGTGCTTGCTGAACGTATCGGGCGTACCGCAGCGCTTGCAGTGCCGATTCTCTATGGAGGATCAGTTGAACCGGATAATGCGGCGCAGCTTATCGGTGCAGGCGTTTCTGGATTTCTCGTAGGTCATGCATCGGTCGAACCAAAATCATTGCTTGCCATAGCGAAAGCATCGAATGGAGCTTCGAAGCATCACTAATGTAGAAGTGCGCGGCAAACGGGTGTTGCTGCGCTCGGGCTTAAACGTCCCGCTTGCAGGCGGGCGCGTTGTCGATGATTTTAGACTTGAACGCGCAACGCGAACGATAGATTTACTCCTTAGTCGCGGTGCAAAAGTAATACTGCTGGCACATATAGGACGCGGGGGCGAGAGTCTCCGCCCCGTCATGGACGCACTTAAGATGCGCATGCCTAACGCGCCGCTAAAATTTTTTGAACGAGGAGGTCTCCCGACGGTTGATGAAGTAAACACTTTACGCGAAGGGGAATTGTTGATGCTAGATAACGTGCGCAAGCTTAGAGGTGAGGAAGAAAATGATGAAGCGCTTGCACGTTCACTCGCCGCGCTTGCTGATATCTATGTTAACGACGCGTTTGCTGACTCGCATCGCACGCATTCATCCGTTGTTGGTGTTGCAAAACAGTTACCCTCGTATGCGGGGCTGTTAGTGATTGAAGAAATTGCACGTCTCTCACGAGCGCTTGCGCCGGAGCATCCCGCACTCGCTATTTTTGGAGGAGCAAAATTTGAAACGAAAGAACCGCTTATTAAAAAATTGCTTCCTGTGTATGACCGTGTGTGTATCGGAGGAGCGATTGTAAATGATTTTTTTCGTGCCAAAGGATTGTCTGTTGGAGTCTCTCTTACGTCAGAGAAATCGCCCGAACTCGCTGAGCTTGTTTTAAACCCACGTATCGAGTTGCCAGTAGACTTAGTTTTAGCAACGGAAACTTCTTCTCGTGTCGCAGCGCCGGAAGATATCCGCCCTGACGAGCGCACCGCCGACGCGGGACCTGCGACGGGAAAGAAATGGTCTCAATATATAGAGGAGGCAGGTTTCGTTCTTATGAACGGCCCCTTAGGTATCTATGAGCGCGGGTTTAATGCAGAGACTGAAGCACTCGCGCATGCATTGGTGCGTTCAAACGCGCATGCGGTTGTTGGCGGCGGGGATACTATAGCCGCACTTACAAAGACCAATTTTGATAGTGAACGAGTCTTCCTCTCAACGGGTGGGGGAGCGATGTTGGAGTTCCTCGCCGATGGCACTTTGCCCGGGCTTGAGGCGCTAAAGTAGGCCTGAACTGCAACGTTTTTAGACGAAGAGAAGTATTGACTTTATACTATTATTGTCCTACAATAGTCATTGGATGAGAGTGTGCCTAGTCCCTAGGCATGCTTCCACCACAATTGGATAACCACACAACTAGGAGGTCGGCATGGCCGATCAAACGAGTCAGAGGTACGAAGTCCGTAAGACTGTCGATCGCAGCGGTTCGATGGCGCAGTGGAAGGACCCCGTCGTGGAAGGCATCAATGCCTACCTCGGCAAGCTCAAGGCCGACCCGGTCGCCCGCGACGCCGCCTTCAAGCTGGTCCAGTGGGACAGCCAGGGTTTCGACGTTCTCCGTAACGGCAAGGTCTCCGAGATCGAGCTGCTCAAGGAAGACGAGTACGAGCCCCGCGCGCTCACGCCGCTCCTGGACGCCATCATGTCGGCGCTCACGGACGGTGTGGAGGAGGCCGGCGTCAAGTACACGCTCGTCATCTTCACCGATGGGTTGGAAAACGCATCCAAGAAGTACACCCTCGACGACGTGAAGCAGAAGATCGCCGAACGCCGTGCTCAGGGTTGGGTGATCATCTTCCTGGGCGCCAACATCGATGCCTGGAAGGTTGCCCAGACGATGGGCATCCCGAAGGAAACGACCATGAACGTCCATGTCGCCGGCCGGAACAACAACGGTCCGCGGCAAGGTCTTCTCGGTCGCCTCGGTCTCGGAGGGCGCGTGAATCCGGTCGTCGCCGGCCTCACCGCGGCGGCTGGCCTCGGCCTCGCCTACATGCTGCTGCGTCCCAGCGATGCCAACGCCGCTGCGCCCGCCTTCTCGGAGGCGGACCGCTTCGCGGCGATGGGTATCGACGGCACGACGCAGTCGCTGCAGGATGCCGTCGATACCGACGTCAACCTGTTCGACGAGCCGTTCAAGTCGCTCCTCGACTTGCCGGAAGAGCTCCAGCAGGCCGACGCCGATCTGCCGGCCGATTTCGACCCGAGCCTCGGCTCGATGGGCGAAGACGGCAATCAGCTCGGAGGCTTCGCCCACGATGGCGAGGTGACGAGCGCCGACGACGTGCCGGCAACGCAGTTCGCCGAAAGCCAGCAGGAAACCGAAGCCCAGGTGGGCAACGGTCTCAACGACGGCGACGTGGGCAACAACCGCGTTAACCCCGTTGCAGTGGAAGTCGACACCGTCGATACCGATGCTGGCGGCGGCGGTGGTGGCGACGGCGGTGGTGGCGGTGGTGGCGACGGCGGTGGTGGCGGTGGTGGCGACGGCGAATAGCCGTTTTCACCCCAGCAATAAGGGAAGGCCGGCGGGGAACCGCCGGCCTTTTCTATTGGGTTACCTCCCTTCTCATGCCGTATACTGAGCGCGATGAACGACAAACTCCTCATCATTGGTTCTGGACATCTGGCCCGTCGCTTGAAAGTGCAGGCACAGTTGGCGGGCTACAAAATTGAAGAATTTTTGCCTCCCAACTTGAAAGGGGACGATGGAGGTACGTTTGATGGCATTGTTGAGGACCTCTCAGCACTCAATCCCGGCAGGTTTTTGATGACGTATCTCGTTGACGACAAAGATGAAGCGAACATCCGTACATTCATCGCTCTTTCTTCGATCAACAGCAAATTGCCAATCACTATCTCACTCTTTAATGAACGAGTAAGCCCACATATACGCGCCGCCCATCCAAATGTCCGTATTCTAAATCCGGCGCGGATAGCAGCGCCGGTTTTTATTGCAGGACTCGATCGTCCGGTCGAGCGGGCGTTGCGTTACAAACCCACGCCTCTTGATCGTGAAAAAGAAAAGGGAACGGACCGCCTCATCACGATTCTAGTTAGCTCGTTCCTCTTGCTCATTGGTATTGCGGTCTGCTACTTCCATTTGTACGACGGGCTTCCGTGGCTCGACGCGCTATATTTTGTGATTGTTACGGTTGCGACTGTAGGGTACGGCGATATAAATCTTCTAAACGCATCTCCTGAAAGTAAAGTTGCCGGTATAGGGCTCATCATTCTCTCCACATTCTTTATCTGGCTTATTTTTTCTCTCACGATCGATCGAGTCATAAAAAAGAGAGTGGAGCTCTCTCTGGGGCGCAAACGGTATCGTCACCGAAACCACATCATTCTCTGCGGACTTGGGAGATTGGGTTATTTCATCGCCGAAGGGATTCTTGAACGAGGAGAGAAACTTATTATTATTGAATCTAATGAATCATCGCCTGCAATACGTCATTTTCGGAATTTGGGAGCAGATGTCTATATCGGTGACGCACGTTCACCGCGAGTACTCGAAGACGCAAACGTAAGCGCCGCTAAAGCTTTGCTGTCAGTGATAGACGATGACTACGTCAATATGGAAGTTGGTCTAAATGCCAGGTCGTTCTCTCCAGCACTGAAACTTATCCTCAGAATATTTGACCAGTCGATGTCGGAGCAGGTTCGCACGCACCTGGATATACACCTCACCTATAGTGCCACCTCAATTGCAGTCCCCGAATTTCTCGCCGTACTTAAAAATCGTTGATCTTTTAAGAAAGTGCAGCCCGTATTTTTTCCGCTGTCTCTGCGCGCTCTTCTTGAGTTGGATTGCCCAACAACCCATCAATTTTGCGTTGTGAGGTGATGTCGTCAGTTTCATGAAGAGGTATGACATGCACGTGTGCGTGAGGAACATCGAATCCAATTATTGAAATCCCCACACGCTTAGCGTCCGTATTTTTGCGGAGTGTTTTAGCTATCTTCTTTACCGCCCCCATTACTTTTTCGTATGAGGGAGTCTCCATCTCTTGGAATTCAGAGACGTGCTGTTTTGGAATAACCAGGGTGTGTCCTTCTCGCACGGGGTGGATATCGAGAAATGCTAAAACATTGTCGTCCTCGTATACCTTGGCGGCAGGTATTTCACCACGGATAATTTTGCAGAAAATACAGTCCTCCATCCCATGATTGTATACTGACCCGAATGGCCGAGTACACCTTACGAGAGAAAGCGCCTGCAGAGGCACACCAGAACCTTGCTGCCCACCCAGAGCTTGTACGGGAACTTTTGTGGAGTCGCGGGGTGACTGATACTGAGGAGGCGAAGGAATTTCTTTCACCTTCTTTTGAGCGGCACTCCCACGATCCGTTCCTCCTGCCTGACATGGAACCGGCCGTCGAGCGTATTCTTAAGGCGATTGAGCGAGGTGAAAAAATAGGTATTTGGAGCGATTACGATTGTGATGGCATCCCAGGCGGAGCGCTCCTGCACGATTTTTTTAAACTCATCGGATATCACAATTTTGTAAATTACATTCCGCACCGCCATTTGGAAGGGTACGGACTTAATAATGACGGGCTGACTAAACTTAAAGACGAGGGAGTCTCTTTAATTCTCACGGTCGACTCAGGCATTACTGACGTAGGGCCCGTCGCGCATGCAAATAGTATTGGGCTTGAAGTTATCGTCACCGACCACCACTTGCCTCCGGAGAAACTTCCTGAAGGGTTTGCGGTCATTAATCCAAAACGCCTCGATAATAAATATCCGTTCGACGGACTCTCTGGCACCGGTGTCGCATGGAAACTTATTCAAGCGGTCCTGAGCAGAAATCGTTTTGGCGTTGCTCCGGGTCAGGAGAAATGGCTGCTTGATCTTGTTGGGCTCGCAACGGTCGCCGATATGATGCCGCTTGTTGGTGAGAATCGCGCGCTTGTACATTTTGGTCTCGTGGTGATGCGCAAGAATCGGCGCCCAGGATTGCGCGCGCTCCTCGCTTTGGCACGCACACGCGCAGATATGCTTACGGAAGAGGATATTGGGTTCACTATCGCGCCGCGCATCAATGCTGCTTCGCGCATGGATGAACCGCGGTTAGCTTTCGAGATGCTTACGGCAGCAGATGACGCGTCGGGGAAAACAATTGCCAAGGAACTTACGCGCATGAATGACGCTCGTAAAGGCACTGTGGCAGCGATGGTAAAAGAAGCAAAAGCACGCCTCGAGGAAGAAGGTGTCCCTGAAGGAATTATTGTTATGGGTAATCCTGCATGGCGTCCTGGGCTTCTTGGGCTTGTCGCGAATTCCATCGCAGAGACATACGGAAAGCCGGTGGTGCTGTGGGGTAGGGAAGGAGGAACTACCATCAAAGGATCCGTTCGTTCCGACGGAAATATGAATATGGTGGAGCTTATGGCAGGAGCAAAGGATATCTTCGCTGACTTTGGTGGTCATAAGTTCTCGGGCGGCTTTTCGCTTGATGACGCAAGCGTTCATTCGTTGAAAGAAAGACTTACGCAGTCATATGAAGCGCTTAGACAACGCGGTGTTGTTGCGGAACCTTCCTATATCGACAAAGAACTTGTTCTTGCAGATGCGGTGCGTGCATTGCCTCAACTTGAGAAGTTGGCACCATTTGGAATTGGCAACGAAAAGCCGCTATTTCTTATTCCCGGTGCGCACGTAGCCCATATAAAGACGTTTGGAAAAATCGGAAATCATATTGAACTGACACTCACTGACGAGTGGGACGCTAAACTCTCTGCTATCGCATTTTTTTCAACGCCGGAAACATTTACAAAAAAACCAGAAATAGGTAATCGTGTCGACGTGGTAGCTCATCTCGAGCGTTCGTCGATGGATCGCCGCGCGCGCTTGCGCATTGTCGACGTGATATAGGGGCGGTGCGGTATACCCCGTGAGATACAGAAGACTCAGTTCTGCAGATTAGATAAGGAGCCCATCTCATGGGGTATAGTGAGGCGCAATGGAAAAGATTTACATATACGCTGATGGCGGCGCTCGAGGAAACCCTGGTCCTGCCGGTGCAGGCTCGGCAGTTCTCTCTACTGACGGCACCGTTATTGCTGAAGTCTCTAAGTTTCTCGGACACACGACAAACAATGTCGCCGAATACACGGCACTTATTGAAGGACTGAAAGTCGCTAAGAAGAAATTCGGGACGAGCCTTAAAGAAATAACCGTTGAAATACGGATGGATAGTGAGTTAGTGATCCGACAATTACAGGGAAGATATAAAGTGAAACACCCGAATCTCAAACCGCTCTACGCGGAGGCGCAGATTTTAATAGAAAAAAGTTTTCCAATTATTTCCTACGTGCATGTGCCGCGTGAGAAAAATAAGATTGCCGATGCATTAGCCAATGCCGCAATGGATAAAGGCGCATGAAGGCGCATTATTTTTACAAGTAGCCGCAGTCGCATTCCTTTTCGGGGCGCTCCTCTACTCGCTTGTCAATTTTGGTAGTGCTTTTGTTTTTGTACTCGTGCTCCTCGCGGCCGCATTCTTAGCACTGTCGTCTCTAGGAATACTCCATGTACGTGTAGGCATCGTATCCGTCGCGCTTGCGGCGTGTGCGCTCGGTTGTTTACGTGTTCTGCTCGTCACTGACGTAGCCGTCCCTCTTTTGACCCACATTGGACGCGACGAGACCATTGTTGGGCGCGTTATTCTAGATCCGCAGAAGAGTGAAAAGAGCACGCACGTCGTACTTGAGGTTGAAGAAATAGGCGCAGGTGTGGCTTCTGGCCGGATTATGCTTTTTGCTGACAGGGGAAGCGCTATTGCATACGGAGACCGCTTAGAAGTTCGAGGTGAGTTATCGTTGCCCGAGCCTTTTGAGACCGACACGGGAGCGACGTTCGATTACCCTGGATACCTTGCCGCAAAGGGAATTGGCGCGGTGGTGTTTAGACCTTCAATAGAAGTAGGCCAAAAAGCGTCTTGTTGCTCTCCGCTCGGGACACTTTTCAGTTTCAAACACGCGCTTGAAGACTCAATACAAAGCGTGTTTCCTGAACCGCAGGGAGGGTTGCTCGAAGGGATGCTCCTTGGCGAACAAGATGCGCTTCCTAAAAAAGTAACGGATGCGTTTCGTCGCTCGAGTCTCGTCCATATTGTGGTGCTCTCTGGGTATAACCTGACGGTTGTCGCGGTTGCATGCATATGGCTTCTCTCCTTGATTCCACGCTTATCAAACCGCGCGCGACTTATTCTCGGTGGCATTAGTATCCTACTTTTTTCTGCAATGGTCGGGTTCACTGCGACTGTTATTCGTGCTGCATGCATGGCGCTTATTGCATTGGTCGCTCAAATGCTTCGTCGCCCATCGTTGGCGCTTCGCTCACTCATCCTTGCTGCTTCCGGCATGGTTTTGTACAACCCGTTGATCATTGCTCACGATCCATCGTTTGTACTTTCGTTTCTCGCAACATTCGGTCTTATCACGCTCGGTCCCTTCTTTTCTGCAAAGTTACATTTTGTATCTGTGCGGGCAGGTCTAAGAGAGATTGCCTCTGCGACGCTCGCGACCCAGTGTTTTGTTTTGCCGGCGCTCATTTTTTATACCGGACAACTCTCACTTGTCGCGCTTCCAGCAAACATTCTTGCACTACCACTCGTACCTGCGTCGATGTTGTTCGGAGCAATCGCCGCAGGCGTAGGTCTTTTCTCAAGTAGCATCGCCTTTTTGCCGATGCTCCCCTCAGCTAGTTTGCTGTGGTTCATCGTGCACGTTGCTCAAACCGCAGCTGCCGTGCCAGGGGCAAGTATCGACGTAGCGAGACTCCAAACACCGCTTATTTTCGTGAGCTATGCGCTTCTTGTCCCGCTAGCGCTCTCTATGATGCGTCTTTATACTAAGGTGAATGGAAAAGACGCCGCAGGAATGTCCATTTTGTGAACCAAAACAGCGTATCCTCGTGCAAAACGATGTTGCGTACTTAATGCTCAGCAACCCTCGAAAAGTTGAAGGGCATACACTCGTTATACCGCATAGACACGTTGAGCGACCGTGGGAGCTGAGCACTGAGGAACTCGCCGGGATATTTAAACTTGTGAACTTGGCACAAGAGCGCTTGCTCGCTGCGTTTGCGACTGGCGTCGACACGCGGCAGCATTACCGCCCGTTCCTTCCGGAAAGTAAATTTAAAGTTAATCACGTGCACTTCCATGTTATGCCGCGTACGTTTGAAGACACACTTTACGCAAATGCCGACGTCCACGAAGGAAAACTGTTTGCAGATCTTTTGCCTGACGAGCACGATCGAGTTGCGTCACTCTTTTCATAACAAAACACCCTGCAGTCGCGGGGTGTTTTGTTAGAGAGGATTCTTTATTTGCTTGCTTGCGCAAACCGTTCCTCTGGTACTGACCAATTGAGGTTCACAAAGAATGCTTCAACGTATTTTGACTTGTCTGCCGGGACGTAATCCACCATAAACGCGTGTTCCCACATGTCCATTACAAGGATAACGGGAAGACCTGAAAGCTGACCGAACTCGTGATCGCCTACCCATGCGGTGTGGAACTGACCAGCTTTTGGATCAAAATAGAGGACTGCCCAGCCAATGCCGCGCATCATGCCAACGGCTTTGAATTCGGCGAGGAATGCATCGACTGAGCCATATTGACGAGTGAGTGCCAGAGCAAGGGCACCGTTTTCAGCGAGTGCAGAGGGACCTTTTTCCCACTGCGTGAAGTAGTGCTCGTGCATGCGCATACCGTCGAATTCAAAACCCAGGCGGCGTTTTACTTCGGATAGGGCATATTTACCGCCCTCGTCCTCGGTCTTTTTGTAGGCTTCGATGACCGCGTTTAGCACATTCACATGCTTTACATAACCGGCATACAGCTTGAGATGTACCTCGAGCTGCTTGGGAGAGATACCAGTGAGAGCGGGGAGTTCGAATTTTTGTTCTTGGTAAGTCATATAGAGTGAGAAATAATTACAAGGATAAGAGGATGCTTATGGAAAAAGCATACCTCACGTATCCTCACACATCCAGTTGCGCGAATGGCACTTCAGTTGTTCGCTATATGAGGACCTGGCCTTTCAATTCCAGGAAACTCTAGAGCGGGGGATGAGACATGAAGCGGTTCGCGAGCGTTTGCTTGGCGGCACTTGCTGCCGTTATCGTCATGTTGTGCCCTGGTCGGACGCTGGCACAAGACACTTTGTTTCGGGACTGCGGGGAGAACGACCTGATTGCGCAATTTGCGCGCATCGCTCTCCATCCGGTCAGGACAGAGTGCATGCCAAAATTGGCTGACCTGTACTGCCGCGCGAATGCGGGCCAGAGTACCCTCAAGCTGGTGGAGCAATTGCAAAAAGAAGGATGCATGGACCAATACAGCCGCATTCTTCCGCTGCACGAGAGCTGGTTCCTCCAGGCCCTGAACGCCAGCCAGCCAAATTACCAGCCGACCACATCGGCTCACTCCAATTTGAAGGTTGGAGCAGGCGTCATCCACGATCGCGTGCCCGGCATCCAGTACCTAGCGATCCATCACTTTGGAACGCTAGGTACGTACGAAAAGGCGTACTCGGTCCTTGCGGCGATGGAGCAAACCGACAAGCTCATCCTCGACCTCCGGAGCTCTCCTGGGGGAATGTTCGATGAAATGATCGGCCTCGCTGGGCTCTTTGCGCCAGGCCGTGGAGCCTTGGTGATGACTGATCGGACGGCGCGAGACTCCCAACCGTACTACGCACAAGCTCGCGGCATGCTGCACGGACGTCAGACGCTCATCCTCGTTGATGGGCGCACGGCATCTGCCGGTGAGATGCTTGCTGCATACGCGAGGCAAGCCAATCCCATCGGTGTACGTATCATGGGCCGTCAGACGTTCGGGAAGTCGGCCTACCAGATGGCCTATTTCCCGCCAGAGCGTCATGTCGAGGTGAGCGTGACGGTGGGTGAGGTGATCGTCGGCAACGGTAAATGGCCAACTTTGCGGGAGGCTCATGGGGTCATTCCCGATTACATCCTCACCGAGGAGTTCATGCGCGACGGCTCCTATTCGTTAGTCGACAGGGTCGTCCGGCATGGTTTCGATTTCTTCGACTTCCACAGGATGTCGAAGTGAACAATACGCGCGCCCGCCGAGGTAATCGGCGGGCGCGAGGCAGTTTATGGGTATACTTTTGCGCATGACTTTGTTGGCAAGACGATACATGCCCGCACTCCTTCTCGCACTTCTCGTTCTCGTGTGTGCTGCTTCACTAACCGTTTTGTTTTCTTCTAATGATAGAAACGGAAAACTCACGGTCGCATTTCTTGATGTTGGGCAAGGGGATGCCATTTTTATCGAATCACCAACAGGTACACAGGTTGTGGTCGACGGCGGCCCGGACTCCTCGGTAGTTCGTGAACTAAGTGGCGTTATGCCGCTATGGGATCGCTCCCTCGATGCAATTATTGTCACCAATCCGGATCAAGATCATTTCGCGGGATTTCTTGATGTTCTCAAACGGTATGACGTTGCACGAGAATTTGAATCAGGAACCGCAAAAGACTCGCCGATGTACAACGCGCTTGTAAAGGCGGTTGAAAGCGAAGGAGTTTCGCGCACATTTCCAAAGCGTAGCGAAACGATAGACCTCGGCGGTGGAGCGTACCTCAAAGTTCTTTTTCCTGACCGCGACGTGGCTGCTCTCGACAGCAATCCAGGGTCTCTCATCATGCAATTGGTCTATGGTGATACACGCGTCATGCTTATGGGTGATACCGTCGTGCCCGTCGAAGATTTTGTGACAGCACTTGATGGAGAAAAACTCAAAAGTCAGATACTAAAACTCGGTCACCACGGTTCCCGCACTTCAAGTGGAGAAAAATTACTTGCGATGGTCGACCCTGACGTCGCTATTGTTTCTGCAGGCTGCGACAACTCCTATGGGCATCCTCACAAGGAAGTATTGGAGCGTCTCGCTGCGCACAAAATTCCGTATCTATGGACGTGCAAAGATGGAACTATTGAATTTACCTCTGATGGAAAGGTGTGGAGTAAACGTTGACACGCTTTATTCGAGTTGTATTACTAGGTTTGGTTGAAACAACTCAAGGTGTTACACCATGCGTCACTTTGCTGTGCCGCAGAGCGGCATTTGGGTTATCAGCGGCCCTGCAGGTGCTGGAAAGACCACCCTGCAGCAGGGACTGCTCAATATCTTCCCGAAAGCTGCGCCACTCGTTCGCATCACGACACGTCCGGCTCGGCCTTCTGATACCCCTAGCGCGTACGAATACACCACCTCCGCGGAGTTCCAAAAGCGCATCGCGTCTAAGGAGATACTCTGGCAGTTTGAGCGAGGAGGATATCTCCATGGCGCGACGAAGATGTCGGTTAAGCAGGCCTTAAGTGATAGTGGGCCGCTCGCGGTAGCCGATATTTCCGTCGACAACGCCAAGGACCTGCTCCGCTTCGCACAATCCATCGGCAAGGAGAGGATGGTTCGATTCCTCTTTCTCGATATTGCTGATGAGGTGATGTTACGCACACGGCTTGAAACGCGTGGCGAACGGCATGTCGAGCGAGACATCGCCGAATGCCGGACTTGGCGTGCGGAAGCGTCTCAGTCGGGTGTGCCGTACAATTTCCTGGATGCGCGCTTCGACGTGGAGCGCATTCAGAGGCTCGCTTCAGAGTTCTTCACCAGACCTTGAGCGCCGTGAGGCGCAAAAGGAAACGGCCCGCCCTTAAACAGGGGCGGGCCGTTTCGCGTCTCACACGTTGATTTCTTAAATAAGACCTGCTTTTTTGAGGGTGACGTACGCTCCGCGCTTTTGGATGGTGCGCAACGCTGAGGTGGAGAGGGTCAGCATAATTGAACGATTAAGCTCAGGCACAAAAATGCGCTTCTTTTGGAGGTTGGGCTGTTTGCGAACTTTGCCGGTCGGGTTGAACTTCGTCGCACGAGTGCGATTACTGTAGCCGCCGCCAACGATCGAGCCCTTTTTTGTGACTTCGCATACGCGTGCCATAACGTCAGATACCGTATCACAGCGGTCCTCCGATTGGAAGAGAGGGGAGCTGAGACTAGGCGGTTAGGCTATAGGAAGTAGCTAGCGCCTAGCGCCCAGTGCCTATAAACTATTCGGAATGGAACTAAGTTCAATCCTGGTTGCAGTCGTCATCCTCCTTATATCAGCGGTCCTCCATGAGGTGGCTCATGGCTATGCCGCCAACTTCCTTGGAGACCCAACGGCGCGTATGGCAGGGCGTCTCACCCTTAATCCTCTGAAGCATATCGATCCATTCGGTTCAGTACTGCTCCCGGCTCTTATGGTTATGATGCACTCCCCAATACTTTTTGGGTACGCAAAGCCGGTTCCGTACAACCCATACAATCTTCGGGGTCGATACGCTGAAGCCTTTGTGGCTGCAGCTGGTGCGCTCACCAACTTCTGTTTAGCTATCGTACTTGGCCTCAGTATTCGTTTCTTCGGTGGTGGTTTTTCTGCAGCATTTTTAGAAGTTGTTGGTTTTGCGGTCTACATCAACCTTATGCTGGGTCTCTTTAACTTGATACCGGTACCGCCACTTGATGGCGCAAAGGTTCTCGGCGGCATATTGCCTCCAGGACTTGATCTCAAATATCGTGAGTTTGAGCGTCGAATTGCTGCTCTCGGACCCTTTATGGGCTTTGCCCTCGTGCTTCTCGTCTTCTACCTTTTTGCTCCTATCTTCAGCGCCCTTCTTGGCAGTCTCTTCGGCGGCCTCACAGGCACCTCACTATTGCAGTTATAAGAAGGCTTTGATAAGGTAGCGGCACGCTTCACGGCGGTTTTTTATTGCTCCACGCAAGGTATGTCACGCATCAGCCAACTCGTCCGCAAAGGACGCAAATCGCAGATAAAGAAATCCAAAGCGCCGGCACTCCAGCGCGGTTTTAACGTGCTCAAGAACCGACCAACGTTCTACCCGTCTCCTTTCAAGCGTGGCGTCTGCACTAAGGTAACAACCGTCACTCCTCGCAAGCCGAACTCAGCTATTCGTAAGATTGCTCGCGTGCGCCTCACAAATGGAACTGAAATCACCGCCTATATTCCGGGTGAGAAGCATAATCTCCAAGAGCACTCCGTTGTTGTTGTGCGTGCAGGTCGCGTGAAGGACATTAACGTTCGTTACCAAGTGGTACGCGGCCGTCTCGATGCAGGCGCTGTTGAAGGCCGCAAAGTTTCTCGCAGCCGCTACGGTGTAAAGCGTCCTAAGGCAGGTGGTAAATAATTTCTATGCGTCGCAAAGTAAAAAATCGAAATATCGTCGGTGCTGACTCCAAGTACGACTCGGTAAAAATCGAGAAGTTTGTTAATTACGTCATGAAGGACGGCAAGAAGCACATTGCCCGAAAAATTGTTTACGGTGCACTCGATGACATTAAAGAAAAGACCAAGACCGACAATCCTCTCGAGATTTTTGAGGCCGCACTAAAGAATGTAGGTCCGCTCATGGAGGTTCGTTCTCGTCGTGTCGGTGGTGCTAACTACCAAGTTCCGCGCGAAGTGCGTCCTGAGCGCCGCACGGCTCTTACCTACCGCTGGATACTCGATGCGGCTACTTCAAAGAAAGGTATGCCGATGCATAAGCGCCTTGCAGATGAACTGCTTGCAGCGTCCAACAACGAAGGTGCTGCAGTGAAGAAGCGTGAGGATACGCATCGTATGGCAGAAGCCAACAAAGCGTTTGCCCACTTTGCTTGGTAATTTTGCGCTCGCAAAATTACCCTGAGGTTGTTGAAGGGTTTCGATAGAACCATCCTCACGTGAGGATGGTTCTATCGTTTGGAACTGGAAGGCAGAAGTCTGCTCAGGTAGGCTTGCCCTCGGAGCTCTTACTTCAATACCGCATCATCAACAGGAAAGGTACGACCATGAGCCCACTTCGTGCTCGGCGCAATCTTCGCGTTGTTACCCTCACCGGTGGCACCGGTGGGTTCAATGTCGCTCGCGGCTTTGGCGACCTCGCCATCGGTGAACGGACGCACATCGTCAACATCGGTGATAGCGGCGGCGATTCAGGCAATTTGAGGACCGAACAAGGAGTGTTGCCTCCGGGCGATGCTCGACGGCTCATCCTTGCCACCATGGACACCACCAACCCCATGGCGCCTTTCATGGCGTATCGCTTCCCCGAGGGGCAAGGTTCGCCGCTCAAGGATCGGAGCCTCGGCAATCTGATTCTCGCCGCGAGCGAGCAGCTGTACGGACGCAGTCAAGCGTCGCAAGCTGTCGCGAAGGTGTGTGGCTGCAGGGCCTCCATCTATCCGATATCGACCAACGACTGCCATCTCATTGCTGAACTCAGCGATGGCAGTGAAATGATGGGCGAGGGTTTGATCGACACCCGCAGCCTCAAGGATGATCGCTACGTGCTTCGGGTACGTCTAGATCGCAGCGCGTACATCTGCGCGGAGGCTGACAAGGCTATTCGCGAAGCGGATGTCATCGTTCTCGGACCGGGCGACCTCTACACGTCGATCATACCGTTGCTACTAGTTGACGGCCTCGCGGACGCCATCAGTGCATCTGCCGGCCAGCTGATCTACATCGTCAACCTGATGACGAAGTATGCAGAAACGCGCGGGTTCTCAGCCAAGGACTTCGTGGAACTGCCGCTGCTTCGGTATGGGGTCGGGCGCAAGAAGTTCGATGCCATTCTCGTCAACGAAGGCCGCATCCCGAAGGCGATGCTCGACAAATACTTCCGTGAGGAGAAAGCCGAACCGGTGATCCTCCACGCTGGAGAAAAGGAACTGCTCTTCAAGGGTTCGACACACCGCATCGTCACGGGCGACTTCGTGAGCGAGCGAGCGCTACAACAAGGGCTCATCCACCATGACGGCACCAGGCTCGCGCACGCGGTTATGGGTCTCATGGAGCCAGGCCTGCCTGTGGAACCCCGTATATTCGTTGTGGATCTCGACGATACGTTGGCTAACACCACCAAGGATCTCCAAGGCGATGTCGGACGTATCGAGTTTCTGACATTGGTACCGGGCGCTCGGCAATTCCTCGGCGCACTCTCGCACGCCGGGCACCGCAGGGTCCTCCTTTCTGCAGGTGAGATCGGGTACCAAGAGCGCAAGCTGGAGGTTCTCGGTATCAACGATATGTTCGACAGCGTTCATATCGTCGAGAAGGGAGCAGACAAGCGCGAGAGGCTCAAACGCCTCCTCGATGAATCTGGTCTCCCGCCGGAACATATGATCGTGGTCGGGGACAACCCTGAACACGAGCTTCTCTACGCGCACGAGCTTGGCTGTAGGGTAGTGCGCGTGAACCTCTCTCACGGAAAACGCCGCAGCATGAGGTGTGCGCACGAACCTCACTTGGTCATCGACACGTTCGTCGACTGTGACATCGGCAGGATGTGCTGATGTCAGACCTTCGCGGCTGAAACAGCCGCCGAACATCGGGCCTGCCGCTCCCTTCGGGGAATGGCAGGCCCGCTTTCTTTTTAGAAGCGGTGTGTTAGATTGTCTCCAAAGCACGTTCAGGGCTTTTTTATTTTTCACCAACCTATGGACCGAGACTACCCCCTAGAGAAAGTACGCAATTTTGGAATCATCGCTCATATCGATGCAGGTAAGACGACCACGTCTGAACGCATCCTCTACTACACCGGAGAGAGTCACAAAATAGGCGAGGTGCACGACGGTGAGACGACGACGGACTGGATGGAACAGGAACGCGAACGCGGTATCACCATCACCGCCGCTGCTATTACTTGTTTCTGGACTAAGAGCGACGTGGATCAGGCTGATAAGTCACAGAAGCATCGCTTCAATATCATCGACACCCCAGGGCACATCGACTTTACCGTAGAGGTGAAGCGCTCGATGCGTGTGCTCGATGGCGCTATCGTCGTCTTTGACGGTGTCGCAGGAGTAGAGCCACAGTCGGAAACAAACTGGCGCTACGCTGACGAGGCCAATGTTCCGCGCGTCTGTCTCATCAACAAACTAGATCGCATGGGCGCCTCATTCGAGCGCTCATACCAGTCCATTCTCGATCGTCTCAACAAGCGTGCCGTGCGCATGCAGCTTCCGATCGGCCTTGAAGAAAACTTCTCGGGCATTGTGGACCTTATGAAAATGAAGGCCTACAAGTTTGAAGGCGACATGGGTAAGTCGGTTGTTGAAATGGAAATTCCTGCGGACATGATGGATGAAGCCAAGAAATATCGCGCTGAAATGGTTGAAAAAATCGTTGAGAACGACGATGAGGCGATGAATGAATACCTTGAAGGAAAGGAGATGGATATGGCTCGCCTCAAATCAATCCTTCGCAAGGCAGTCATTGCAAACAAAATCTTTCCGGTTTACTGCGGTTCCGCTCTCAAAAACAAAGGTGTGCAGTTGGTACTTGATGCGGTTGTTGATTACCTCCCGAGTCCGCTTGATATGCCGGCAGTCAAAGGCATCGACCCACGCACCGGTGAGGAAATAGAACGCCATGCATCTGACAGCGAACCGTTCACTGCGCTTGCCTTCAAACTGCAAACTGACCCATTCGTCGGCCAACTGACGTTCTTCCGTGTCTACTCCGGAACCATCGAGTCAGGTTCCTACATCTATAACTCGACCACAGGGAACAAAGAGCGCCTCGGCCGCATCGTGCGCCTCCAGGCAAATGACCGCGAAGAGGTAAAGAAAGTCTTTGCCGGAGAAATTGCTGCAGCGGTAGGTATTAAAGAGACCAAAACGTCGCACACGCTCTGCGATGAAGCAAACCCAATAATCCTCGAGCAGATTAAGTTCCCTGAACCGGTTATCTCGATGCGCATCGAGCCAAAGACCAAGGCTGACCAAGAGAAAATGGGTATGGCACTCAAAAAACTTTCCGACGAAGACCCAACGTTCCGCGTTACCTCTGATCCCGAAACAGGCGAGACCCTTATCGCAGGCATGGGTGAGCTTCACCTCGAGATTCTTGTTGACCGCATGAAGCGCGAGTTCTCTGTTGAAGCAAATGTGGGCAAGCCGCAAGTCGCGTACCGCGAGACCATCACGAGCTCAAGCGAGGCTGATGCTAAGTACATCAAGCAGACGGGTGGTCGTGGTCAGTACGGACACGCGAAGATACGCATGAAGCCGCTTGAAGCGATTGATCCTGAAAAGAAAATCGCAAAGAACATCACGCGCGAAGCGCACTTCGAGTTCATCAACAACATCAAGGGAGGTGTTATTCCGCAAGAATTCATCCCTGCTGTTGAGAAGGGTATCGTCGAAGCTATGGAGCGCGGCATTGTTGCTGGCTACAAGATGGTGGATATTTCAGTCGAACTCTACGACGGTTCCTACCACGATGTGGACTCCTCTGAAATCGCATTCAAAATTGCAGGCTCGATGGCATTCCAGGAAGCAGCAGCTCGCGCAAAGCCAGTCATTCTCGAACCGATTATGAAAGTGGAAATCGTCACGCCAGAGAAATTCATGGGTGACGTTGCTGGCTCAATGAACTCAAAGCGCGGACAGATCGAGAGTATGACGGATCGCGGCATGAACAAAGTGCTCGTCGCGAAAGTCCCGCTCTCTGAAATGTTCGGCTACATGACCTCCTTGCGTTCTATGACAGAAGGTCGCGCCGGCTTCACCATGGAGTTTGATCGCTACGACATCGTTCCACCAAACGTGGCGAAGACGATTATCGACGCTCGCGGTGGCGCCCCATCCCGCATCTCCTAATACAAAAAGTGAAGTGTGCGAAACGGCCCCGAGAGGGGTCTTTTCGTTTTGCGAAGAAGTGGTTCAATTGAGAAGGAGACTCAACAATTTGCGGGGGATATCGCCGTGACGACACCGCTCGACCTTTTTACCTGGCTTCTTCAGAAGCGCTTCGATAGGAATACTCTTGTTGAGCGGAAAGAGGATATGGCGCGCTTGTGCGTGCCGTCAATCCACTTCCCGAAGCATGTCGCACATTATCTCCATTGTTCGTGGAGTGATGAAGACGGCTGGCTCAGCAAGGAATTCAAATTCGAAGCGTGCCCATTCGACAGGCCACAGCTCGTACATCTCGCGACTTGGCGAGACGGCCTCGCGGACTACTTCAGCAAGCTCGATGGGTATCACTGCGGGTTTTCTATCAAGGAGACCCCGGCAGGGAGTTTTCTTGAGTGGACCTTCGCGGTGATGCCGCTGCCAGATGATGATGCGTGCATGCAACGTCTGGCTCAGTTCATCGGCATGGCTGACATGATCTTGGCGCTCCTGTATGCCGCTCGAAGCGGGCGGCAGCCGGATAGCCAGTTCATTGAGCTTGGACTCGCCGCAGTTGCCGGCGTGGCATGACCGTTCAACGACGGGCCGCCCTCACTTTTGGGCGGCCCGCGATGCGTTAAGGGTTGATTCTTATGGCTCCCTCTGTTACCTTTGTGCGTAACGCATATTGCGTGTGGTTTTCATGTTCCGGTGCGCTCAGTTGAGCGTCCGGAGCACATTTATCAGGCACGGGTTGCCGAGCCCTCAAGAGAAAGCGTTCTCGCGCACTCCTGAGGTTCCAGCATCCCGCACATCTAGACACAGGACCAAATACATATGGCATCCTTCGATCGTTCGAAGCCCCATGTGAACGTCGGCACCATCGGTCACGTCGACCATGGAAAGACCACGCTCACGGCAGCGATCCTCAACGTCCTCAATCTTGCCGGTAACACGGTGAAGATGAAGAAGGTTGATGAGATTGACAACGCGCCTGAAGAAAAGGCGCGCGGTATTACTATTTCGCTCTCGCACAACGAGTACGAAACCGCTAACCGCCACTACGCGCACATCGACGCTCCTGGCCACGCGGACTACATCAAGAACATGATCACCGGCGCAGCCCAGATGGACGGCGCTATCCTCGTGGTTGCTGCAACTGACGGCGCAATGCCTCAGACGCGCGAACACATCCTTCTTGCCAAGCAAGTCGGTGTCCCGAAGATCATTGTCTTCCTCAACAAGGTAGACATGGTTGATGACCAAGACATGGTTGACCTCGTTGAGCAGGAAGTTCGTGAACTTCTCACGAAGCAGGGCTATGACGGCGACAATGCTCCGGTTATCAAGGGCTCCGGTCTCAAGGCACTTGAGGCAACAAGCCTCGATGATCCGTGGGCACAGAAGGTTCTTGAGCTCACCAAGGCACTCGATGAGTACATCCCGATGCCGGCTCGCGAACTCGACAAGCCATTCCTTATGCCAGTCGAAGACATCTTCTCGATTGAAGGCCGCGGAACCGTGGTTACTGGCCGCATTGAGCGCGGTCGCATCAAGGTAGGTGAGGAAGTTGAAATCGTCGGTCTTAAAGACACGGTTAAGACGACCATCACCGGTATCGAAATGTTCAACAAGCAGCTCGATGAGGGTCTCGCAGGCGACAACGCCGGTATCCTCGTTCGTGGTGTCAAAAAGGAAGACATCCACCGCGGTCAGGTCATTGTGAAGCCGGGTTCAGTTACTCCGCACACGGAGTTTGAGGCAGAAGTCTACATCCTCAACAAGGATGAAGGTGGTCGCCACACCCCGTTCTTCTCTGGCTACAAGCCGCAGTTCTACATCCGCACCACTGACGTAACTGGCGACGTAACGTTGCCGTCAGGCACTGAGATGGTTATGCCGGGTGACACGATCACATTCAAAGTGAAGCTTGTTGCACCGGTTGCACTTGAAGATCAGACTCGCTTCGCAGTTCGCGAAGGTGGTAAGACGGTCGGTGCCGGTGTGGTAACTAAGATCATCGCGTAAGCACCTCTATGGCATCTACCGCACAAGAGAAGCCCGCAAAGCGCCGCACCGGTAAAGCCGCAAAGGCGGACACGCCTGAGCGTCTACGCATCCGCGTGCGCGCGTACGAGCACAAGGTGCTCGACGCCTCAGTGCGACAGATCATCGACACTGCGCTTCGCTATGACGCAAAGGTCGTTGGTCCGGTGCCACTTCCGACGGAAATCAAGAAGTACACGGTCAACCGCTCTACGTTCATCTACAAGGACGCGCGAGAACAGTTCGAGATGCGCGTACACAAGCGATTGATTGAGATACTTGATCCGTCTCCGAAGGTTATCGAGGCACTCACTAACCTCTCGCTCCCTTCAGGCGTCACGATTGACGTCAAAATGGGCGCGTAAAGAAATCCCAAGAATTTAAATCAAAGACCCGGCCAAAAGCCGGGTCTTTGATTTGTGCTTGCACCAAAAAGCTTGCCCATGTATAGTCTCCCTGCATCTCAGATTGAGATGGCTACGTCCCCAAGCGGGGGACCAATGGCACGAACTCCTCTTGAGGAGTTGCGCCATTCGGGCGCGTTTTTTATTTCCATGAAATACATCCTCGCAACCAAACGCAACATGACCACCGTCTTCTCAGAGGACGGTCGTGCCTATGCTGCAACGATTCTCGTTGCATCCCCAATGGTTGTTACGCAGATAAAGACTAAAGAGAAGGACGGCTATGCAGCAGTGCAAGTTGCAAACGAAGAGCTTCCTGAGCGCAAAGTAAACAAGGCACAAATAGGTCACGGCAAAGGTAAGGGATATCGCGTGTACCGCGAAGTGCGTAGCGCGTCGGGTTTTATTGGTGGAGAGAAACTCAAAGTCGCTGATATTTCTGGCGCGGAGGTTGGTTCTACATACGATATTTCAGTATTCGCTCCGGGCGATATGGTTGCAGTCTCTGCAACTTCAAAGGGTAAGGGTTTCCAAGGTGTTGTGAAGCGCCACGGTTTTGCTGGAGGTCGCCGCACGCACGGTCAGAAACACTCTGAGCGTGAGCCGGGTTCCATCGGTGGCGGTGGTCGCGCAGGCGGTCGTGTCGTCAAGGATATGCGCATGGCTGGTCGCATGGGTGGCGATCGCATTACGGTCAAAGGCCTCCAGGTTCTCCAAGTACTTCCGGAAACCGGCGAGCTCGTCATTGCAGGTGCAGTCCCAGGCCGTCGCGGGACGCTTGTTGAGATAGTGGGCTAATACATTTTTATGGCTACGAAAACTACTACAACAAAAAAAGCAGCTGCACCGAAGAAGGTTGCACCTCGCAAAGAAAAGAAGACCGTTGGTGCGGCTCTCTCGGCTGATATCTATGACATCAAAGGCAAGTCCGTTGGTTCAATCGAGTTGCCCGCAGAACTCTTTGGCCTCTCCTGGAACTCTGACATGGTGCACCAAGTGGTTACCTCGATGCAGGCAAATGCCCGCAACCCGATTGCACACACGAAAGACCGTTCAGAAGTGCGCGGTGGTGGACGCAAGCCGTGGAAGCAGAAGGGAACTGGTCGCGCACGTCATGGTTCTTCTCGCTCTCCTATCTGGGTAGGTGGAGGTGTTACGCACGGTCCTCGCAACGAGAAGTCATACGAGAAGAAAATCAACCGTTCGATGCGCCGCAAGGCACTCTTCGTGACACTCTCGCGCAAACTTCGCGACGGAGAAGTTATCTTTGTCGAATCGCTCGGCATTACTGCACCTAAAGCATCGATGGCGAAGTCCATTCTCTCAGGTCTCTCGAAGGTGAAAGGATTTGAGGCGCTCGCAACCAAGCGCTCAAATGCCGCACTTGTTTCAACGCCGACGTTTGATGTGCCGGTTCGCAAGAGTTTCGGAAACTTCGGAAACGTTGAAGTTATCGACGCCGCCAACCTCAATCCAGTCGCGCTCCTCACCTCGAAGTACCTCGTTATGGTTTCCCCGAAAGAAACTATCGAAGCACTCGTAAAGCGCGCGAACGCATAAACCACCATGGCTATTTTCAATCGAAAAAAGAATACTGAAACGAAAGCCGCTCCTGCAGCAGAAGCTGCTGAGAAGAAGGTTGTAGCACCCCGCGCAGTCTCTTCAGGTAAGGCTCAGTTCTCGCACCTTCTTAAAGCTCCTCGCATCACTGAGAAGGCTGCCATCGGCACTGACCACGGCGTCTATGTGTTCAACATCGCCCGCACGACCACGAAGCCGATGGTTCGCAATGCTATCATCGAGCTCTTCAAAGTGACTCCACGCAAAATCCGCGTGACCAGCATCCCTGCCGTGCGCGTAAAAACTCGCCAAACTCAGAAAGACGGCTACACCAATCGTGGAAAGAAGGCCTACGTCTACCTCAACAAGGGAGATAAGATTGAGATTGCATAACCGATATGAAAACGTATAAGCCATACACAAAATCACGCCGCGGCATGACTGGCATCAACTTCCGCAAGGAGTTGACCACGACCGATCCGTACAAGCCACTCACCTCTGGGTTTAAGCGTGGTGTTGGTCGTAACAATGTCGGCCGCATAACCGTGCGTCACAAAGGAGGCGGTGCCAAGCGTCTCTTCCGTGAGGTTACTTCTCATTACGATAAAGTGGGTGTCCCTGGTCGTGTTGAGACTATTGAATACGATCCAAACCGCTCAGGTTTCGTTGGTGTCGTTGTCTACAAGGATGGTTCTCGTCGCTACCGCCTTCTTCCTCAGTCAGTAAAGGCCGGCGCAGAGATTGTTTGTGGTCCTGACGCAAAGCCAGTACCAGGCAATGCAATGCCGCTCAAGAATGTTCCCGTTGGTACTTTCGTATACAACGTCGAGATAAAGCCAGGCAACGGTGGCAAACTTGGTCGCTCCGCAGGTACCCACATCGAAGTTATCGCTCGCGACGGAGGCTATGTTGACCTCAAGATGCCGTCGACTGAAGTGCGCAAAGTTCTCGAGACGTGCTTTGCCACTATCGGCGAAGTTTCAAATCCTGAACATCACCTTGTTAACTTCGGTAAAGCAGGACGCAGTCGCTGGAAAGGTATCCGTCCGACCGTTCGAGGTACTGCCATGAACCCAGTTGACCACCCATACGGCGGTGGTGAAGGACGCCAAGGTCGCGGACGTCGCCGCCTTGTCACCATGTGGGGACGCCCTGCAGGTAAGGGTCAAAAGACTCGCACGCCGAAGAAATACTCCAATCGCCTCATCGTTTCTCGCCGTCGCGTCGGCAAGAAGCGCAAAGCAGACTAACGAAATCAAAACAAACCACCCGCCGAATGGCGGGTGGTTTGTTGTTGCGCCCGAGACGCTATTGAGTAGAGTGACTTCCGGTAGGGCATTTGCCCCGCGCGTACAACCATTGAGATAAGCCCATTCGGGCGGAAAGGTAAAAGGCCATGGCTGACTTTATGCCAGATGAGCCGAAAACGTGGACGGACTTCGTCAAGCGGGCGAAGGAACTGAAGAAGGTCGACGTCCTCGTCGCGATGGGCTCCATCAGCGACTGGCGTGAGGGCATCGCAGGTGGCATGTGGGACTGCGTCCGCGTCCTCGTCGAACTCAGCGTCACCTATCAGACGTTCATCACGTCGGCGCATCGGACCCCACGCCGCGTGGAGTTCCTCGCACACCGGGCCAACATCAGCAACCGCATCATCATCGCTGGTGCCGGCGGTGCCGCACATCTGCCCGGCATGATGAAGGCCCACGCGCCGAGCATCCCGGTCATCGGGGTTCCCATCATCGGCAATCCGCCGAAGACGGGTCTCGATGGGATGGATGCATTGCTCTCCATCGTCCAGATGCCGCCCGGCGTGCCCGTCGCAACGGTTGGCATGGGTGCCGCCGCTAACGCGGCACTGCTGGCTGCCTCGATGGTCGGTCTCTACAGGCCGAACGTCCGCGATGCGCTGCATCGCTACGTCACCCACCAGAGCGACAATGTGCCGGTCGCGCCGCCGAAGTTCGTCATGCCGAAGGCCAAGAAGGCCGCCGGCAAGAAGAAGTAACCTCGCCCGACAAGCGACGTTCGACTTCACGAAACTCCAACCATCCTCCACCCCCACGGGGCGCCATCTGGCGCCCCGTTCGGCTTTTTGCTCTTAAATATTCATAAGCATTTGCCAAAGAAGTTTTTGTTCGAGGCCCGGGCCTCGAACAAACATGTTAAACTCGGTTGAATGACGGTAGCTCGAGAAATTTCTTTTGGAGAGTATTACCATGTGTTCAATCGCGGGGCGCATAAAGCGAATCTCTTTAAGGATGAGCACGATTGGCTCCGTTTCCTTTTTTTGATCCTCCACTGCCAATCGGATGTTGCTTTGCCGAATATCCGTCGGTACTTGAAATCGGCAGCTCTCGAAGAGGGTTTTCGGATACCGAAGAGCCAATTGGAGAGCATCGAAAAAAATAAATTGATTGAGCTTGTAGCATTTTGCATCATGCCCAATCATTTCCACCTTTTGCTTAAAGAGACTACCGAAGGAGGTATCAGCGCCTATATGCAACGACTTTCAACGGGATATGCCATGTATTTCAATACAAAGTACAAAGCCGCGGGGCACCTTTTTGAAAGCAGATACAAGAATGTGCACGTGCAGGACAATGACCAGCTCTTATATCTTTCGGCTTATATTCATCGCAACCCGAGAGAGCTCGCAAAGTGGAAAGGTTACGAGCTTGCGTATCCGTATTCTTCTTTCCAAGACATGGTGGAAGAAAATCGGTGGGGGAGTCTCCTTTCTAGCGATATCCTCATTAGTCAGTTCGATGGCACTAAGCAGAGTAATTACTTGGATTTTGTGAACAGTAGTACAGCCAAGACACTTGAGGACAAGATTCCAACCAGTTCAGTTGAACTATGATGAATGACGATCAAAATGTTCGAGGCCCGGGCCTCGAACATTTTGATCTGGAAAAGCCTTGCAATTGGGGAGAGGGGTAGGTAGTATCTGTCCATTCCCGCTTGGGCGGGTTTTTGTTTAAGCCGACGAGATTGGGGCTCAAAGCTTCGATCACGTAGAGCAAAACAAAAACCGAAACCTGCTCGGGCAAACAGAAAAAACAATGGCACGCTCACTCACTAAAGGACCCTTCGTTGAACCAAAACTCCTCAAGAAAATTGAGGGTAAAAAGCCTCAGACCACTGGGGTTATAAACACGTGGTACCGCCGCAGTCAGATTTCTCCTGAGATGGTTGGTTTCAAGTTTGGCGTACACAACGGCAAGACTCATATCGAAGTGTTGGTTACCGAAGATATGGTGGGTCATCGCCTCGGTGAATTCTCTCCTACAAAGAAGTTCGTTCGTCACGGAGGAAAGATGCAGAAAGAGCTCGAGATCAAAAAGAAGGAGTCTGAGATTGCTGCTGCCAAGGCTGCAAAACCTGAAGCTGCTGCTGCACCGAAGAAATAAACCACCATGGCTACTACCGCTAAACTCAGTAACTACCGACAAGCACCCCGCAAAGTGCGTCTCGTTGCCGATCTTATTCGCGGCAAGTCTGCAGCTGAAGCCATCGCAACATTGAGCACGCTTCCGAAGCGCGCCTCTCTCCCTATGGAGAAGCTTGTTCGCTCGGCAGTTGCTAACGCCAAGCAAGCGGGGGAATCAACTCCTGAGTCTATGATCCTTTCGCATATTGAGGTCAATGAAGGCACGGTGCTCAAGCGTTTTATGCCTCGCGCCCGCGGCTCGGCAGCTCAGATCCTCAAGCGCTCAAGTCATATCACCCTCACCCTCACTGCCCCGGCAGGCTCTAAACCCGCAAAGGCAAAGAAGGTTGCTACCAAAAAGGCGACGAAGAAGCAGGTAACCGCAGAAGCGGCAAAATAAACCTATGTCTAAAATAGTCCATCCATATTCACATCGCCTCGGCATCATCAGGGACTGGAAGTCTCGCTGGTTTGCCACGGACAAAAATTACCGCACTAACCTTAAGGCAGACGTCCTCATTCGTCAGATGCTTGTAAAGGAACTTCGCGGTATGTACGCAGCTGCCATCGAGTTTGAGCGCAATGCAAAACTCTTGCGCATCATCATCAAAACTTCGCGCCCGGGTATCATCATTGGCCGCGGTGGTGATGGCTCGACCAAGTTGCGCAACAAGATCGTCGCTCTCATGCAGAAGGAAAAGCTTCCGGCAACAGACATTAAGCTTGATATCGAAGAGATTCGTTCACCGGAGAGTAATGCTGCGGTTGTGGCCTACATGGTTGCTGAAGCGCTCGAAAAGCGCATGCCGTTTCGCCGCGTTCTCAAGCAAACGATTGAGAAAGTAATCGCAAACCGCGATGTCAAAGGTGTGCGCATCGCTCTCGGTGGTCGCCTCGGCGGTGGCGACATGGCTCGTACTGAAGAGCTTAAGCGTGGCCGCATCCCGCTACAGACATTCCGTGCAGATATCGACTACGCTCGCGAGAAGGCCTACCTCCCGTACGGTGTCATTGGCGTCAAAGTTTGGCTCTACCGCGGCGATATCTTCCCTGAGAAGGAGAAGGGCTCGACTGCTAAATAACCCACCATGCTTTTTCCTAAGAAAGTAAAATTTCGCAAGTGGCACACGATGCGCCGCAATGCCAACAAAGTCCGAGTTGCTACTCGCGGCACTACTTTGGCGTTCGGAAGCTTTGGCCTCAAGGCAGTTTCTGAGCATCGCGTGAAGTCCAACCAGATTGAGTCTGCGCGCAAGGTTATCGTGCGCTCGATGGGCAAGACCGGCAAGATCTGGATACGCGTTTTTCCTGACAAGCCATTCACCAAGAAGCCACCGGAGGTAAAGCTCGGTAAAGGAAAGGGAGACCCGGTAGGTTACGAAGTCGAAGTTCTTCCAGGTCGCGTTATGTTCGAAGTCGACGGTATTCCTGAAGCAGTTGCGCGTGAAGCCCTCAAGAAGGCTGGCGCAAAATTGCCGCTTAAAAGCAAAGTTGTCGCTCGCGCGCACTAACCCTCTATGACTGACATGAAAGGAAAAGGAGCGGGTGAACTCATGAAGCTTGTTGCTGAAAAGCAGGAAGAGCTGCGCTCGATACGCTTTGGTACTGCAGGAAGCTCTGATCGCAACGTAAAGAAGCAAAAGACCCTTCGTAAAGATATCGCTCGCGCCCTTACGGAAATGACTGCTCAGAAAAACGCATAACGCATATGGAACAGAAAACAGTACAACTTAAGACGTTCACCGGCACCGTAGTGTCCGACAAAATGAAGGACACCGTTGTTGTGCGCGTCACTCGCTATGTGAAGCATCCGAAGTACAAGAAGTACATGAAGCTTTGGAAGCGTTTCCAGGCACACAACCCGGGCAATACCGCCAAGGAAGGTGATACGGTGACTATCCGTTCATGCCGCCCTATTTCGAAGAATAAGTCCTTCGAGGTCATCGCCTAAACTCATATGATTCAACCTCGCTCAATCGTAAAAATAGCTGACAACACCGGTGGAAAGATCGGACGCATCTTCAAGGTGCTCGGCTCTTCTAAGAAGCGTTATGCAGAGATAGGCGAGAAAGTCGTTCTCTCTATTCAAGTTGCGGAACCGCGCAAAGGCGTAAAGAAAAAGGATGTTCTTGAGGCGGTCGTCGTTCGTCAGCGCAAGCCATTCCGCCGCAAGGATGGTTCTTACATCCGTTTCGACGAGAATGCAGTCGTTATCCTTGAAAAGGGCAAGAACGATCCAAAGGGAGGTCGCATCTTTGGTCCTATCCCGCGTGAGCTTTCAGAGCTTGGTTTCCAGGACATCGCGTCTAAGGCCCCTGAGGTCATATAAATTTATGAATACGCTTCACGTAAAGAAAGGCGATACCGTCACCGTACTCTCCGGCGAGTACAAGGGAAAAACCGGCAAGGTGCTCCGCGCCTTTCCGAAGGCTGGCCTCGTGCTTATCGAGGGCGTAAACCAGGTAAAACGCCATGAGAAGGCGCGCAAATCTGGTTCCAAGGGACAGATAATCGAGAAGACACTCCCGATTCGCGTAAGCAAAGTGATGATCAAGGGCGAGACGAAGGCTAAGAAGGCAAAGGCCTAAACCACTTCCATGGAACTCATTCAAGACAAACAGAAGAAAGCGCTCGAGTCCCTCAAGGGAGATTTCGGTTACCGCAATATCATGGAGACGCCGAAGCTCGTTAAGGTTGTTATTTCTGTTGGTACTGGTTCGATGAAGGACAAAAACAAGATTGCGCTTGTTGCAGACCGCCTCGGCAAAATCACTGGTCAGAAGCCAGCCGTGCGTGCAGCCAAGAAGTCCATTGCGACGTTTAAGGTTCGCGCAGGTGACCCAGTCGGGTATCAGATCACGCTTCGCGGAAAGCGCATGCAGGATTTTGTAAATCGTCTCATCCACATCGCACTTCCACGCACCAAAGACTTCAAAGGTATTTCTTTGACTGCCGCTGACGAAGTAGGTAACTACACGCTCGGCATCAAGGAGCACACCGTATTCCCTGAAACTGCAGATGAGGACATCAAAGATGTATTCGGTCTCGCAATAACGGTAGTTACTACAGCCAAGAGCTCAAAAGAAGCAATTGCGTACCTGACCCATCTCGGTTTTCCGTTCAAAAAGTAGCGAAAACGAAAACCGGCGCCGAGTGGCGCCGGTTTCGTTGACGGCCCTATGCCATCAACTTTTCTCAGAGAAGCATGATAGCGCCCGATCGTGCGCTGCTTGTGAGAGCCGGATCTGGACCAACTCGAGCCGAGCTGCGTTCATCCGAGCTGAGAAGAAGGGCACGTCCTTCGTGTTATCGATCACGAGACGGACATTCCGGACCTGCATGATGAAGACGAGCGCCAGCATGCGGTCCCCGTTCGGCCGGTTCTCCAGCTTGAAGGTGACGTAGCCCGGGTCGGTTGGTAGGAAGTAGGGACCGCATGGGGACACCTCTCCCGGGTTGAGCTCAAGGCGGTCCAGCTTTCCCGATATATCGGTCGGCGCAGGCACCATTTGAGCGGCTGCAGGCGCCATAAGCGCGAGCGCCCCAAACAGGAGCGCGGACAGAAAGATTGCGAGGCGGTGGCTCATATGGATCTCTCCCAGGTGGACTCCATCTACTGTCATACGTGAAGGAGCGGGACTGTCAACCGACTCCTCCCTGCGCCGCCTCCGTCTGGTTTGACACTGCCCCGTAGCGCTGATACGATGCCTCGGTGCCTGTTTGCAGGCATTTTTGTTTCCTTCTCGTCCGCCCGGGCTCACTTTTATAGCGGCGGATACGGATGGAACAGCGCTTCGGTCCCCAATACTTAGGAGACCAAGGCACAAAAGGGCACAAAAACACATGGCGAAAACATCGACCAAAGTACGTTCGTCGCGCGTCCCGAAGTTTAAGTCTCGGGTCGTTCGCCGTTGCTTCAAGTGCGGCCGCAAGCGTGCCTACATGCGCGACTTCGATCTCTGCCGCCTCTGCTTCCGCGAACTTGCAAGTGAAGGCATGATCCCGGGCGTTAAGAAGTCTTCCTGGTAACCCAACATGACTACCGACCCTATTGCTGATTTCCTCATACGCCTCAAAAACGCCAACCGTGTTGGAAAGACTGAGGTCATCATGCCGTTCTCTAAAATGAAGAATGAGCTTGCCAATCTTCTTGCAAAGGAAGGCTATGTTGGCGAAATAAGCCGCCGCGGAAAGACTGCACTCAAGCACATGGTTGTCGAGCTCACCTACAAGGACGGCAAGCCGGCGATTGTCGGCACTAAGCGCATCTCCAAGCCTTCGCGCCGCATCTACAAAGGTGTTCGCGAAGTATTCCCGGTAAAACGCGGGAAAGGTCTTCTCGTACTTTCAACTCCCAAAGGAGTGCTCACTGACGCAGCTGCTCGCAAAGAGCGTGTTGGCGGTGAGGCTTTGTTTGAAATCTGGTAAATCTATATGTCTCGACTTGCTAAACGACCCATCGCTATTCCTAAGGGAGCTGAAGTAAATGCTTCTGCGGTTTCTGTCGTGGTCAAAGGACCACTCGGGACACTCTCGAAGGATATTCCGCGCGAGATAGGCATCTCTATTTCGGCAGAAGGCGTGCAGGTTGAACAGAAGAGCACGTCGCTCACCGCCCGCGCATTGGTTGGCACGTATGCATCGCATGTTCGCAATATGATGGCGGGTGTGACTGTAGGCTTCACCAAGAAGCTCGCCATTGAAGGCGTCGGTTTCAAATGGGAAGTGGCGGGGGACAGCATCAATCTCAACCTCGGTTTCTCTCACCCGGTCAAAATGAAAATCCCTGATGGTATTAAGGCATCGATCGATAAGACTGGCCTCACACTCAGTGGTTTTGACAAAGAGGCGGTCGGACAGTTTGCAGCTGAAATACGCGCTCTGAAGAAGCCTGAACCATACAAAGGCAAAGGTATTCGCTACGAAGGTGAAGTCGTCCGCCGCAAGCAAGGTAAAAAGACTGCATAACACATATGAAAGGCATTGCAGTAAAACAAAATAAGCTCACGAGGCGCCACAACAAGATACGCGCGCGTATCTCGGGTACGGCCGCGCGCCCACGCCTTTCTGTCTACAAGTCGAACCGCTATATGGTAGCGCAGCTTGTTGATGATGAAGCGCAGACGACGCTCGTTGCTGGTTCCACAAAAGAATTCGTAAAGGAAGCAAACAAAGTTTCTGCATCAAAACGACTCGGTACTGAAATTGCCGCACGCGCAAAAGCAAAAGGCATTAGTACGGTTGTCTTCGATCGTGGAGGTTTCCGCTTTATCGGCCGCGTCGCAGCACTTGCAGAAGGGGCACGTGAAGGTGGACTCGCGTTTTAATCAATGACTATGGCTGACGAAACCAACAACCCAATAGATACGACTGTAGAGACGGTAGTCGAGGCATCTGCGGTATCCGAAACGCAGGCTCCTGAGGCTGCAGTAGAAAAGCGTGGCCAGTTCCGCCGTGGCGAGCGTGGAGGACGACCTCCGCGCCGTGGAGGTCCTCGTGCTGAGCGCCCACGTTCAGAGTTTGATAACAAGATCATCAACATACGCCGCGTTGCGCGCGTTATGGCAGGAGGTCGTCGCTTTAACTTCTCGGTTGCGATTGTTATCGGCAACAAGAAAGGAAAAGTCGGCGTTGGTCTTGGTAAGGCAGGGGATACGGCACTTGCGATCGATAAAGCAACACGCGATGCACGAAAACACCTCCTCACGCTCACGCTCCGCAAGGACAACTCGATCGCGCACGACGTTGAGGCTAAATACGCGGCATCCGTTATTGCACTTCGCCCGGCTCCTCGCCGCGGTCTCGTTGCTGGAGGCGCAGTACGCACCGTCCTTGAGCTTGCCGGCATAACCAACGTCACTGCCAAGATTCATTCCCGCAGCAAAAATCACCTCAACAATGCACGCGCCACCGTTCAGGCACTCCAGTCGTTGAAGAGCTAATTTAAAAACACCATGCAGCTCAATACACTCAAACGTCGGACCGCAAACAAAGCTCACAAAATAGTGGGTCGTGGTGGTAAGCGTGGAAAAACGGCAGGTCGCGGCACCAAGGGTCAGAAGGCGCGCGCCGGTCACCGCATCCGTCCGGAAGCACGCGACCTTATCAAGAAACTCCCTAAGCTTCGCGGTCGCGGCAAAAACACCAACGTATCTATCGTTGCGCCTGCAAAGGCAGTTAACGTAAAGACACTCGAGCATTTCTTTGCTGCAGGTGAGACGGTGAGCGTCCCTGAACTTGTGAAGCGCGGCGTGGTGCGTGGTGGCAAATCGGTGCGTCCGAAGGTAAAAATCCTCGGCGACGGTGAACTCACAAAGAAATTGATGTTTGTTGCTGGCATGAGCATCTCAGCTGAAGCAAAGCGTAAAATAGAAGCAGCGGGCGGTTCGATTGCCTAACTCATATGCAAACACTCCGCGAGAAAGCGTCACTGTTCTTCTCGGACTGGACGCTGGTGCGTCGTGTGGTTTTTGTGCTTGCCGCGATATTTATTTTCCGCGCGCTTGCGTCTATCCCGATTCCTGGCGTTAACCTCGACGCGCTCGCACAGCTGTTTTCACAAAATCAATTCTTCGGCATCCTCAACATTTTTGCTGGTGGCGGTCTTTCTAACCTTTCTATCGTGCTCCTTGGTGTGGGCCCGTATATCACGGCGTCCATCATCATGCAGCTCATGACCATCATCTTCCCGAAGCTGAAGGCCATGTATCAAGAGGAAGGGGAAGCAGGTCGCATCCGCTTTGCGCAGTACTCGCGCCTCCTCACCTTGCCGCTCGCGGTTCTTCAAGGCATCGCATTTCTCGTTATCCTCACGCGACAGGGTATCGTTCCGTCGCTTCCTCCGTTTGAGTTTGCGGTGAACGTCGGCATCGTGACGGCAGGTTCAATGCTCCTTATGTGGCTCGGCGAACTTATCTCTGAGTTCGGTATCGGCCAGGGTGTATCGATGCTTATCTTTGCAGGTATTGTTTCGCGCCTCCCTTCAACGGTAAGTCAGCTTATCTTTACGTTCGATGCGTCACAGCTCCCTGTCTACATCGCTTTCGTTGCGGTCGCAGTTGTGACGATTGCGGGCGTTGTTGTTGTATCAGAAGCAGAGCGTCCGATACCGGTGACCTACGCAAAGCGTGTTCGCGGTATGCGTGTGATGGGTGGGGGAACGACATATCTCCCATTCCGTCTCAACCAAGCAGGCGTAATCCCGATCATCTTCGCACTTTCTATCTTGCTGCTTCCGCAGATGGCATTCGGGCTCCTCGCGGGTTCTGATAGTGCACGCTTGGTGAAGTTCGCAAGCGACGCCGTCGCGCTTCTCAATAATCATTGGGTATACGGTACGTCCTACTTCGTACTTGTCTTTATCTTCACGTACTTCTATACCGCAGTAACCTTCGATCCAAACCAAGTTGCGCAGAACCTCCAGCGTGACGGCGCGTTTATCCCGGGCGTGCGCCCAGGTGCTTCGACCGCTGATTACCTCGCAAAGGTGGTGACCCGCATTACGCTCCCAGGAGCACTCTTCCTCGGCGTTATTGCAGTGCTGCCTATCGTTATGCAAGGACTCACGGGCATAAATACCCTGGCGATTGGTGGTACCGCTCTCCTCATCGTGGTCTCCGTAGTGCTTGATCTCGTACGCCGTATAGATGCCCAACTCGCCATTCGCGAGTACTAGGACTCGCAAAATTGCTCCATCTGCTGCGTTGCGGGGCCCCTCGGCCCCGCTCGTCGTATGCCAGATACGCCTCGCGGGGACCTTAGCCCCACGTCTTGCATCTGAAGCAATTTTTCGAGTCCTCTGACTCAGAAACCCTATTTTAGCCCCTAACCGCGGGCTTTTTTCATATGCGCACCCTATTTGCGACTCCTCTAAAAGTACTTGACTATATTTCTATATATGGTATAATTAGTTCAAGTTAGGTACTTTGACATTTGGATTACTTATATATCGGACCACCGAATAGGCGGGGCATATTCGCCGCTTGCTCGGTGGTCCGATACCCGGACCACCCGCTTATCTGAAAGGAACGGTAGGATGGAGCGCACTAAGGGACACGTGGTCGGGAAGGATCCCTTCCGCGGTGTCATGACCTGGGTCGTTAAGGTAACCGAAGAGAAGAATCCTCACTTCAACAAGAAGCTCCTCGTGGCTTCTGTTGTGGATGGGGTCACCCTTGCGGGTGGCCTCAGCGTGGATTTCATCATCGGAGACCGCAACGGCTCTCCCGTAGCTGTCGATGCCGCTCCTCGCGGCATCAAGGAGCAAGGAAAACGGAAAATGAGGAAGTTGTGGATGGGTGTGATCGCGGCCCTGTGCGCGATCGTCATCGCTCTCGGAGCGGTGATCTTTCAAGGCCCTATCGGCAAGGCTATCGCCGATTGGAGGATCTGGAATGCCATGGAAACGGCGCTCGAACGCGTCGAAGCCATGGGTTTCGAGATCATGGTGACGGACGAGACCGTTGCCAAGACGGTCAAGCACCAGCACGCCGGCGTCTACGGCGCCAAGGCGGTCCTGCTGGAGCGTAACTTCTGCCGACCCGTCTTCGGGGAGCCCTACACCGGCAACCGCTGCTGGTGGGCGCTCTACTATAGCCATGAAAGCGATGGCGCCCCGAACACGGCATACGCCGAGCGCGGCATCCCCGATACGTCGGGGGCGCTGATCGACAGCATCCGCAAGGCGATGATGGAGAAGGCCCGCAAGCATCTGCGCGATCCGCAGCGGCTCGAAGCCTTCTACAACAAGCGAAAGGCTGCTGCACTCGCAGCGTTCCGCGAACTTCCCAAGGAGGAGCAAGGCTACCGTGCCGAACGGCTCGATGGGGTCAAGCGCGCTTTCGAGCGCTTCTACGATCCTGACGTGCAGGAACGGTACGCCGACTACACCCAAGCCCATGATGCTTGGTGGAGCCGGGTGCAGCAAGGACATGCTGCCTACAACTCCCCCGAGGACCAGGAGCGGTCCAGGCTCTACCGCGTCATGAAGGAGAAGCAGGAGGCGCTCTACGAGCGCACGCCTGACTTCCACTCCACGTTGATGGCCGGCCGTCGCCACAAGGAAGGTGGCAAGGAGCTGGTCGCGATGTGGGTCAGCCTTCTCCAGGACGCGCAGGCGTCCATCAAGTAATCCAAATGCGTGCGTAGTGCGGGGCCGGCGAGCGATTGCCGGCCCTTTGCATTTTTAGGGGAGACCTACGAACGTTTTTTGTACTCGCTCAGCACCAGCTCGACTACCTCGTCGAGATTGTTTTTTTCGGTATCAACCACAAGATCAAAAGGGGAGAGGTCAGAAGGGTCGATGCCGTAGAGATTCATATAGCGCTTCTTTTCACTCTCTGCGCGCATGCGCACATTCTGCAGTGTCTCTTCGAGCGTCTTTGCATTTTCACTTTCACGACCAACATCCTTCACGTGCGCAAAAATACGCTCCGCTGCTTTCTCTAGCGGGAGTGCAAGATAGACTTTGAATGAATTAGGCAACCAGTGGTATGCGAGGCGTGAGTCTATAACCAGCCCATCTTCTGTCGCGCAGTCACGAAGCTTTTGATCAACGGCATGGTCTATTTCTTGCTCAAGCTCAGCAGTTTTATTTATCTCTTCTATAGATACACCTCGTTCAGCTGCTATTTGTCTGAAGAGATCGCCAGAGGAAAAATGTTTAAAGCCAAGTGCCTCTGCTACGCGCTTTGCCGTTGACGATTTGCCCGAGCCTGGAGCGCCGGCAATAGTGATAATCCGATTCATCGAGGCACTATAGCAGAAGGCTGCGGCTATGCTATGGTGCTTGTGTTCGCATATGGCTGAATTCACCCCAAATATCAAAACCATCCTCTTCATGGGCCAGACCGGCTCAGGGAAGGGCGTGCAATCAAAACTCCTGTCTGAAAAGACGGGCTTCGAGGTGTTTTCTACTGGAGGCCGCTACCGTGAACTTCGAGTGGGCGAAAGCGATTTGGCTAAGCGCATCCGCGAACAATACGATGGAGGCTTGCTCATGCCCCCATGGTTTTCGACGTTTCTCTTCCAGGAAGTGACACTCCATCGTCCCCTAAACGTCGGCATTATTCACGAGAGTACGGCAAAGACGGTTTTTGAGGCGCAACAGTTCGATGACGTCATGGAGTGGTTGCGCAGACCGTATGTTATGTTCTGCCTCTCTATCTCACAGGAAGAATCGATGCGCCGCCAACTTGCGCGCGCGGGTGTTGAGAGTCGCCCCGAGAGCGACTCAGAAGAAAAACTCAAAGTTCGATTTGCGGAGTACGAAGCCAAGACCGGTCCGGCCATAGAATTTTTTAGACAAAAAGGAAAAGTTATTGATATTGAAGGAGAAAGACCGATCGAGGTTGTTCACCAGGATGTACTCGATCACCTTTCTAAGCTCTAATGAGTCGCCTTAAGTCAAAAGAAGATATACAAGCACTTCGCGTGGGAGGTAAACGCCTCGCACGAGTACTTGATGCGGTTGAAGCGGCTGTGCGCCCTGGCGTTACCACCAAAGAACTCGATACTCTTGCCGAAAAACTCATTCGTGACGGAGGTGATGAACCAGCATTTCTTAACTACCAGCCCGACGGTGCGGATTTTCCATTTCCCGCAACTGTTTGTATCTCAGTAAACGAGGAAGTCGTTCACGGACTCCCCGGTACGCGCGTGCTTAAAGAAGGAGACATTGTTGGCCTCGATCTCGGACTCTCACATAAAGGTCTTATTGTTGATATGGCACGTACCGTACCTGTCGGGAAGGTGTCGTCTGAAGTGGCTGAGCTTTTGAAGGTTACAAAGGACGCACTCAAAGCAGGCATTTCGCAGGTTGTGCCTGGCAATCGCATCGGAGATATTTCCTCCGCCATAGAAGCTTTTGCAGTAAAAGCAGGGTACGGCATTGTGCGTGAACTCGGAGGTCATGGCGTTGGGCACAAGGTTCACGAATTGCCGTTTGTTCCTAACTATGGGAAAGCAGGCACGGGCCCGGTGCTTGAAGAAGGTATGGTGCTTGCGCTTGAACCGATGTTTAACATCGGTGGGGATGATATTGAACTTATGAAAGATGGATACACCTATCGCACATTTGATAAGTCACTCTCTGCGCATTTTGAACACACGGTTGTCATTACCGCGAAAGGTGCTGAAGTTGTGACCGTAGCTTAGTGCATTCCACGTTATACTGAAGCGCATGGAAGGGATGGCGCAAAGCGCCCCGCGCTCGTTCTCGAGTCCGGAGGAAGAATTAGATTATCTTCGCTCGCGTGTAAGCGAGGCGGAGACTGCTTTGGCGCAAACAAATACCGAGCGTCCGCGGGAGCGCGCTGTCGCGCACGTGGTCGCAGAACATCGCCAAGCGGTACCGGAAGCACTCCACGAGGAAGCCCAAGCGCACCCAGATGCGGTCCATCTCTCGCTTCCACCTGAGATGCATGACGAAAAGATGGGAGAACTCATAGGCATTCTCCAGGAGAAAGGTGTCTGGAGAGCCATGGCTGCGGTTGAAGCAACCAAAAACCCACACCTCATAGACGACTTTCATCGGTTGCTCGTTGCGTATTTAGCTGACGGAAATAACGCGCGCGGTCTTGAGAGCAAAACGGCACTAGCGCGTGATTTGAACATGGTACTTTACGACATTATTTTGCCAGAGAATGTTGAGGCTGAAGAGAAGCGACGACCACTCAAAGAGCTCATTGCCTCAATGGAGCAGCTCTATCAAGGACTCCTTTCAACCAAAGGCTCGCGCACGTCAAATAATCATATTGTTTTTGAACTTGCTAATCCGGTTGGCATGAGTTCGGCTTCGTTTTATGCGGCGGTTCCGACTGAGGTGTCCGAACTCTTTGAGCGCCAGTTGCTTTCGGTATTTCCAAAAGCACGTCTCTCGCGCCGCAACGACGATTACAATCTCTTTGGAGAAAACGCGTACGCGTCGGCTTCTGAGGCGCGTTTTACCAAGCGTGATATCTACGCGCTAAAGACGTATGACGAGTTTGAATACGACCCGCTTAACATCGTACTTTCAACGTTTAACAAACTGGATCGGGATCGGGAGGGAGCCGTCATACAGTTTGTGATTGAACCGCGTGACGGAGGACTTTTGGCGAAATATCAGTACGCCCTCGAACAGATACACGAAGGTATCTCAGTACAAAGCGCGACCGATATCCGCAAGACAGTGCTTGGGAAAGCGGTCAAAGCACTCCAAGTCTTTTTCTTTCCGCCAAAGAAGAAAGAATCAGGTGCAACTCGCGACGCTGATCCTCGGGTAAAAAATATTGAGAAAAAGATAAAAACCCCGATTGTAAAAGTAAACATTCGTCTCGTTGCCGGTGCGTCAACGCCTGAGCGTGCGGGAGCCATTGTGCGTTCTATCGAAGCATCGTTCAAACAATTTACCGACACGGCAGGGAACACCCTTATTTTTAAGACAGTAAAGCGCGCTTCGGTATCGCGATTTTTGCGTAAGCTTATTTACCGCACGTACGATAAAAATGCCGCCTTGCCGATGTCTCTCTCGGAACTGACCACCATGGCGCATTTGCCGCCGGTTGGTATAGAGAGTGCGCCAGGATTGCGACAAGTGAAGTCCGTACAAGTTTCGGCGCCCCCGGATCTTCCTAGCGAGGGTGCACTGCTCGGGCTCAACCGGTATGGTGGCGGCACGCAGGAGGTGCATTTGCCGGACAGCGACCGCCTACGCCACTTCTATGTCATTGGTCAGACGGGTACCGGTAAATCGACGTTCCTGAAGAATGTCATCATGCACGATATCCGTTCAGGCGCGGGCGTCTGTTTTATCGACCCGCACGGCTCCGACGTGATGGAGGTGCTCTCCGCAATACCACCTGAGCGGGCAGGGGATGTTATCTACTTTGACCCGGGTGAGGTTTCGCGACCTATCGGCGTCAACATGCTCGAGTACGATACACGTTACCCAGAACAAAAATCGCTCGTTGTCGACGAACTTCTCGGTATCTTCAAAAAGCTCTTCGGGGCAATACCAGAGTCTATGGGTCCGGCATTTGAGCAGTACTTCCGTAATGCGGCACTCCTTGTTATGGAAGACCCGGCTTCAGGCTCTACGTTGCTTGATATCGGCCGCATTTTCTCTGATCCTGCGTTCCGTGAGCTGAAGCTTTCGCGCTGCAAAAACCCGGTAGTTGCACAGTTCTGGCGCGGCATTGCACTGCAGGCTTCAGGCGAGCAGGGACTTGAAAACTATGGTCCGTACGTCACAAGTAAGTTCGACGTCTTTACGTCAAACGAGATAATGCGACCTATTATTTCCCAACAAAACTCCGCCTTCGACTTCAGGTCTATCATGGACCAGAAGAAGATATTGCTTGTAAATCTTGCCAAAGGCCGCATCGGCGACCTCAACGCCAACTTGCTCGGTCTCATTATCGTCGGCAAATTCCTTATCGCGGCTCTCTCCCGAGCCGATTCTTTTGGTAAGGAGTTGCCGCCGTTCTATCTCCACATAGACGAATTCCAGAATTTCACGACGCCGTCGATTGCAACCATCTTCAGCGAAGCTCGCAAATACAAGCTCTCGCTCACGGTGGCGCACCAGTTCATCGCACAACTCACCGACGAGATACGTGATGCCGTCTTCGGCAACGTCGGCTCCTTGTGCGCTTTCCGTGTGGGCCCTGAGGATGCAAAGACATTGGCGCCGTTCTTCGCACCTGCGGTTTCTGAGGCAGACCTCATCGCTATCGACAATCAGAACGCGGTTGTGCGTCTTTTGTTGCGCAACAAGCCAGAGAAACCGTTCACTCTTGAGACGGTCGCCTTCAAGGCGGGGACCATGGAAACCGTTGACCAGCTACGCCAAATGTCGTACGTTAAGTACGGACGCGATCGTGCGGAGGTGGAGGCTGAGGTTATGGCCCGCTATTCCTAAGTCGCGTCAACGCTGCGAAAGCAGCATTTTTCTATATCTATGAAAAACCCAAAAGAAGAAAAGACATTCGTGCTCGTTAAACCTGATGGTGTCCGTAAGGGCCTCATCGGTGAGATAATCAAGCGCTTTGAGCAACGTGATTTGAAGATAGTCGCGCTCGAGATGTTTGAGTCAACGCATGAGGCAATGGACGCACACTACCCAAAGGATGACGCATGGCTCACTCGCATTGGCGAGAAGACCAAGCACACGTATGAAAAATACGGCTACGATATCGTAAAAGATTTTGGTACCACCGAGAATGTTGAAATAGGGAAGGTAGTGCGCACATGGCTCATGGATTTTATGACATCCGCGCCAATGGTGCGTATGGTTGTTGAAGGTGTGCATGCGGTAGATATGGTTCGCAAAATAGTTGGACCCACCATGCCGTATTTAGCTGAGATGGGCACTATCCGCGGGGATTACTCTGCAGACTCTCCGGCTATTGCTAACGCTGAGAAGCGCGCAGTCTTTAACCTCGTCCATGCGTCAGAAACTCCTGAAGAGGCAGCACACGAAATAGAGCACTGGTTTGGGAAGTCTCCTATCTTTAAGTATCCAAGGTTCGGTATAGACGCTTAAAGAAATGTAGATGGAAGGAAGGAGTCAATCGTCTGGGCGCGAATACCCCACCACCCCCATCCTCGGTTTTTTAAAAGGAGGGACGGTTGTGAGAGATCGAGCCTCGAGCCATATTCATAATCAGGGCAATATTAAAAGTCTTCTTTCGCAGGCGCTTGCTTCCGTTGAACCCAAAGATCGCCCATTTATTACGGAATCGGTAGATTTCGGTAGAGAGGTTGGGCGTTCGGTGTGTATTGAAACGAAGGAAGGTGATGAGATTATTTTTGCACAACGACAAGGGAGGCAAGAATTAACCCGATTTGTAAAGGGGCGTGAACCTGAACCGACATCGAGTATAACGTTCGGTCTTTTGCGTGACAAAGAACCCGGGCAGAATCAATATATTTGTCTGTTTGCGTATATGGGACCGAAGTCTGAAGTTGAACCGTGGGATAAGAATGCAAATGACGCTGCACGTACTTTTTGGTCCAGTCATGCCTTGGTTTGGGGAACTGAGCCGGTGGTTGAAGGGACTGAGACAAAAGAGGAACCGGTTTATTTTAAAAAACCTGTAAAGAAAGAAGGAGACAAGTAGGGTCTGACGGGTCTTGACATTTTTAATAAACTTAGTTAAATATTCGCGTCTGTACACCACTTATGGAGGCGCCCATGTCGCTGGTTCTAGTACGTAGAGCGTAGCTTGTCTTTGACAGCTGCACTCTAAGGTTTTTGAACAATGGTGTTCTGACCTGATAGGGTGCGGCAGCACTCTATTTCAGGAAGGAACGCCATCATGGCGAACGCCAAGAACGTCTACTACTACCATCGGCTCCCCGCCGACTTCCCCAGCCGCTTCCAGGTCTGCCTGCGCGAGCAGGTCTACGACCACAAGCGGGAGCTGTGGGCTCACTTCCGCTACGGCGGCGATCGCTTCAAGATCGTCGTCGAAGAGGATGAAGGGCTTCTTCCGCAGCCGGGGGAGAAATGGGAGCTCGCTCCCATGCGTAGCCCGAACGGGTACACGGTCTTCGCTCGGCCGCTGCGCCGACTGAGGACCGCCCACTAAGGGCGCGTCAGAGCACCGGTCCCGCCGTAAGGCGGGGCCGACTCTTTTTAAGGCGATGTGTTCTAATGCGCTATGCACAGGTGCGAAATATGACCTTTGTTATACTTTGTGCAGGATTCAGGAAGTTGCGTCCTTGATTATCGTCAGGGAGCCTCATATCGCGGCACGACTGCAACAGCATTCGCGTCCGCTGCGGGCACCCACCTGGTATATACCAGGACGATACTTCTTGGATCCCATCGAGCAGACCTCCGCACGGGAAACCGACGACGGAGGTTTCTCGTTTCTAGGTATCTGATTGTTATACTTGCTTCTATGCGCACTCGTCTTTTTATCGTTGCAGCTCTTTTGGCGGTGTTTGCTGCAACCGCACACGCACTCGCCATTCACTTTGCGCTGTATTGGTCTTTGCCATGGTTTGATTTTCCGGTGCACATAGCCGCAGCTGGTATGGTTGGAGTGCTCTCTTACATTGTTGCGTCTTGGGGTATTTCGCGACAATGGACACCGCACGTTGCATTTGTACTATTACTTTGCATTGGAGTTTCGTGGGAAATTTTTGAATATCTTGTTGGCACCACTGCATTTCTTGAGGCTGGATTTACGAGCGATACGCTACAAGATCTTTGCGCTGACGTGCTTGGAGGCGGTCTCGCCATTTGGTGGGCACATCGAACCGTTGACCCTACACATACGGTATGAAAAGCACTCTTCATTTTTGCGGGGGTGCAGGTTCGGTAACTGGAGCAAATTTTTTACTCGAAGATGCTTCAGCCCTTGGCAAGGACGGCATACTCGTTGATTGTGGTCTTTTTCAGGGGAGTGCGTATGCGGAGGCGACTAACGAAAAACCGTTCCCTTATGCGCCCGCCTCCATCTCACATCTCCTTGTCACTCACGCGCACATCGACCATATCGGCCGGATACCCAAACTCGTACGCGAAGGATTTCGCGGAACCATTATCTCGACTGAAGCAACGCGCGCGCTTGCAGAGCCGCTTCTTCTCGACAGTCAAGCACTCCTTGCACGCGAAGCGCGAGACGACGGAAAGGAGCTTCTCTATAGCGTTGAGGATGTTCGCGCCGCTCTCGTCCTTTGGAAAGGAGTGCCGTACCAGCAAGAAATTCAACTCCCGCACGGATACCAAGCACGCTTACTCAATGCAGGACATATCCTCGGTTCAGCGATGGTAGAGATTGTGCGGGGAAATAATCGCATTGTCTTTACCGGCGACCTCGGTAATGACCATTCGTTGTTAGTAGGCCCCGTCGATGATGTAGACAATGCGGACTACTTTGTGATGGAAAGCGTGTATGGCGATAAGAAACAAGAGCATGTTGAAGACAGGGCGCTGCAACTTGAGCGTGTCATAGAAGCAACTGCTTCTCGCGGAGGCACGCTTCTTATACCGGCCTTTTCAACTGAGCGTACACAGGACCTTATATTTGAAATACGAAATCTATTTCACGAAAAGAAAGTTCCTCCAATGTTGGTGTATGTTGATTCACCGCTCGCAATCAAGATTACCGAAGCGTTCAGCGCCCATCCGAACTACTTCAGGGATGAGATACGTCAGCGCGTAGAGAGAGGGGAGAAGCTCTTTTCCTTCCCTGAACTGCGGTTTGTCACTTCGCCGCAAGAGAGCGCTGCAATTCATAAGAATCAAGACGCGAAAATCATCATCGCAGGCTCGGGCATGTCACAAGGTGGTCGCGTGCTAAGTCATGAACGGGTATATCTTCCCGACGAGCACAACACCTTGCTTATTGTCGGTTACCAAGCAGCAGGAAGCATTGGTCGCCAGCTTATTGAAGGTGCAAAGACGCTCTCAGTTCATAAAGAAAAGATTGAAGTACGGGCACACGTTGAGACTATTTACGGATATTCAGCACATCGCGATACAGAAGGCCTCCTTTCTTTCGTGCATCGCTCTGCCGGACGACTTCAGAGCGTGTTTGTAGTGATGGGAGAGCCGAAGAGTTCGCTCTTTCTTGTGCAGCGCATCCGTGATTTCATCGGTATACAGGCTGAAGCGCCACAACAGGGAACGAAAGCAGACTTGAACTTGTAGTAGAATACGTTTGTAAAAGAGATTGCATGGGAGAGATTTACAACTATTTTAAAATCTGCGTTTCAGGAGCAGCTGACACCGGACACTGTGGGCTCGATGCATTTGATAAGGCAAAGCTCCTTGGTCATGAGATAGTCCGACAAGGCGGTGTCATTGTCACTGGCGCTACCACAGGGTTCCCTATGTGGTCTGCGGTGGGCGCAAAAGAAGCAGGAGGATTTTCCATCGGCTTTTCACCGGCATCTTCCGAGAAGGAGCATGTTGAAGTCTACCAGCTCCCCACGGATCATATGGATATCATTATCTATACAGGATTTGGATATCCGGGACGTGACTTGATACTGACGCGCTCCTCCGATGCCGTTTTGTTTGGTTGTGGACGCATCGGGACCATTCACGAATTTACTATCGCATTTGAAGACAATAAGCCGATAGGCATCCTTGAGGCTGATTGGGATACCGATGACGTGATAAAGATGATTGTCGAAAAAGCATACCGCCCTAACAACAAGATTATTTTCGACACTGACCCGAAAGCTCTCGTTGAGCGGATTATGGAAATGGTTCGCAAAGACAAAGAGCATCATTCAACGTTCCGTTTCGAGAACGAAAAGCGACAAGGTAAACGTATCGCATAGCACATACCAAAACCCCGCCGTGCGGCGGGGTTTTGGTGAGGTCATATGCTACTTTACTTTGGCGACGATAGCGTCGAACGCTTTCGGATGATCAGCGGCAAGTTCGGCAAGCATTTTGCGGTTGATAACAATACCTTGCTTTTTCAGTCCACCGATAAATTTGCTGTATGAGATAGCACCTCCGAGGCCCGCGCCAATGCGAATCATAAAGAGTTGGCGGTAGTCGTTCTTTTTATCCTTTCGGTGGGCGAAAGAGTATTTACCCGCCTTCGCAATAGCCTCCTTGGCCATGCGTTCCTTCTTGGAGCGGCCAAAACGGTAGCCCTTTACCTGGGCTAGTACATTGCGGCGGCGCTTCGCTGCACCAATACCTCCTTTTGATCGTGCCATAAAAGTTTAAGAAAGTTGCGTTATGCAGTAGTGATATAGCGTTGGCTGGTCTTGCTATCAAGTACAACCGAGCCGCTGCGGCGACGGTTCATGCGACCCGAGCTCGACTCTTTCGCATTGAAATGGTTCTGACCTGGCTTGCGGGTAACCAGCTTGCCAGTTCGAGTGATTTTTATGCGGCGAGTGAATGATTTGTTGCTCTTTATAGCCATAGGATTTGAATCAAAAAGGCCCTCAAAAGGCCTGCCTGAAGCCCCACGACTATACCACCAGCCCTTTGGGAATTCAACCTTGGGCAGGCTTGGTTTTGGACGCCCTCTCAATTACGCAAGTAAGCCCTTTTGGTCCCTTGGCTATTGGATCGGCAATTTTGAAATCAGCCGGGATAAGCTTGAGGAAGCGCTCCAAGCGTTCCTTAAGGAAGGCGAACTCCATATATTTGTATCGGCCCCATAGGAAGAGGTCTACTTTGACGCGGTGGCCTTCACCGAGCCACTCAGCAGAGCGCTTGGCTTTGAGAGCCATATCATGGTCGCCGGTACCGATTTTCACCTGCACGGACTTAGTCTCGGTGGTGTGGGACTTCTGTTTAACCTCACGCTGCTTTTTCTGTTCAAGATACTGGTACTTACCGAAGTCCATTATTTTGCCGATAGGAGGAACGGCATTCGGGGAGATTTCAATGAGATCGAAACCGAGTTCCTCGGCTTTTGCCATGGCGTCAGCAAACTCCATAACACCGAAGTTCTCGCCTTCGGGGCCGATGACGCGCAATTGAGGGGCGCGGATTTGTTTGTTTACGCGGGGAGTATCCAAGGGCCTTTACGTAGGGGGAGTATAGCAGGGGGGAGAGTCTCTTTCAACGAGAAACCCCGGCGATGCGCCGGGGCAGTTCTCCCTCCAAATGGGTGATGAGTGGAATCGATGGAGATCGGTGTTCAGGCGAGCGCGGGTTCGCCAATCTTGTCGAGGTAGGGCTCGAGCAAGACCCACGCGTTTTTCTTGTCGCCGACCTGGTAGGTCTGCTTGCCGTCGAGCTTTTCCCCGTGAACGAGGCATCCGTGGTGGTGCAGCGTTGCCAGTTCGTGCTCCACCGACACGCGCATGTCGCGACAGTTGTCGAAGATGAGCTTGGCGGCGCCGTCCTCGGTGATGGTAGTGCCGCGCGCTTGTGCGTAGAAGAGCGCGAGCAGGCGAGTGCTCTTCGGCGGGCACGTATTGCCTGATTTCCAGCGATACCCCGTGATGGGGCAGGGTTCAATCGATTGGGTCAAAGGTTCACTCCCTCTCGTGCAACCGCTTGGTTGATAGACGCGGTTCCAGAGCCAATCTGTCACGACGCTGCTGAGCGGTCAAGGAAGTGATTTTTTAAAACAATACGCCCCGGCCGAAGCCGGGGCGTACCGCTCGCGCCCGAAGGCGCATTAATTGGAGGCGATCGATGGTCCGCCGAAGCAGAAATCGTAGCCCTGAGGTGTGATGTGGAGTCGAGCGCCGTCCGAAGCGAGGTGGCCCCACGCGATCATCTGGTCGATGAGCGCCTTAGCGTTATTGATTGGCGGGCAGGCGTCTTCGAGCTCGAACGCCAACTCGTCGCGCCCGAAGTCCCGGCCATTGAAAATGCCGTGACCGGTGGCGATGATGCGGATGACCGCTTCTTGCTTCGCTGACGATTGCCCGTCAGGTCGCAGCTCAATCGCCGCCTGGCCGTTGTGGCAGGTGGGCGGACTCGACGTGGAAGTTTCGAGTACGACCGACGGACCCGCAGCGGCAAGTGAGACGCCTTCGTCCCGACGCTCGGCGCTGTGGCCGTTGAGGTGAATGGGTGCGGCCGCGGGGGCAGACACCGATTCGATCGGCACTGACAGGTTGCACTTTTCGACGACCTGCTTCGCGAGCTTGTTGAGGTCGCCGCCGGTCTTAGCGAAGAGGCTATTGAGCGCACTCGCGTTCAGCCCCCAGATGGTGAGCATCACGCGAGGCCCCAAGCCGTATTGGCCTTTGGTCCCGAATGCGATCTCAACCTTGTGCTGTGCCGCCCTGCGATGATTCTCACCCGCGGTGACGAAGATGCCGGCCTGGTGCTGGCTCTTGGCGCGGTAGCTGTCCATCTGTGGGTAGATGGCCTTCGGTTGGGCGAGCGCGTCCGCGATGTGCCCGATGATTTCCTCGAGACGCTTCCTCAGCGCAACGGGGAGTTGGTCGAGTTCGCTGTCGCGCTGCTTCTCGCTCCACTGCCAGTAGCGGCCTCCGGGGCCCATCTGTTGGCCGCGCGGTTTGGTAGGAGGCACGCTCGTGCCGCCGGTTCGATGTCTATGAGTGCTCATCGAGTCCCCTTTCCGGTCCTCATTGACGATTGTCGGTACGAAATTCTTTTGGAGCACGTACTACACTCCAAATCCTTCGCCAGGGTAGTCCCGAGTGGAGAGCGTGTCAACAGAAAATTCATTATCCACAACGTTGGTTTGATGGGGTGTTTTGCAAGCTAGAATTACTCGTATATTCATAACCCTCATGTATGCCTCAAGGACAAAACGATAAGCTAGTTGCGGCTCTCGGATACGTTATTTTTTTAATACCACTCCTTACTCCTAATCGTTCACCGTTCGTCACCTTTCATGCTAACCAAGGTCTCGTTCTGTTTATCTTCACGATGATTGCTCACTTTGCGATATCATGGTTTTTGATACCGCTTAGCTTCTCCTTTTTCCTAGTGTTCCTAAATCCAATTGTTTCGCTTTTTGTTTTGTACCTCGTTATCACTGGAATCATGAGCGCAACCAGTGGAACGATGAAGCCTCTTCCGCTTATCGGCGGCATTACGCTCCTCCGCTAATTCATGTTGTTGCGAAAGGCGACTCTTGGGCTTGGTGTAGCACTTAGCTTGGCACTGCCACTGAGTGCTCTTGCGGCCAGCAACATCCTTGTGGTGTTCGATGCGTCTGGATCCATGACCGAGTCTCTTGGTGGAACGTCCCGCATCAACGCGGCTAAGAGCGCCGTTTCGACTCTTTTGAGTCAGCTTGACCCCTCTGTGAAGGTCGCCCTGCGTCCATATGGCGAAGTTAAGCGCACGAGTAAGGAAGCCGCGTGTCTGCAGACTTCTTTGGCCGTTCCTTTTACTGCAGATCGCAGCGCTGTTTCAAGCAAGGTTGCAACTATTAACGCCGTCGGGTCTTACACGCCGACTGCCTATGCGCTTAGTCAAGCGCAAAACGATTTTGTTGTCGGGGAAGATAACGCGCTCATTTTGTTGACCGACGGAAAAGAGACCTGCGACGGCAATCCTGCCGCTGCAGCAGCTGCATTGAAGGCTGCTGGAATAAAAGTCCAGACGTATGTCATTGGTATCGATGTCGATGCCGAGGCACGTGCGCAGCTCTCTGCGGTTGCGACAAGTGGGGGAGGACAATACTTTGACGCAAAAGACAGCGCGAGTCTTGCTTCGAGCCTCTCGGCAATTCGCGAAGCTGAAAAACCTATAGATAAAAGCAATACCGATTCGCAACTAGGCACCGCCATCCGTGGAGGAAACGGGTTTGAGACTGCTGTAGCCATTACTCCCGGCACGTATCATCTCGACCATAACCAAAAGTCTGGAGACTTCGATTACTTCAAACTAACGATTAAACCAGGGGAGAAGATAAAAATTTCTGTCGCAACGGGACCCTCAGGCGTCTATTACGATTACGCTTCAGGAATATTCAAGCCGTTACTCGCGTCAGACCCATATAAGAGCGATCGAAAAATTGCTGCAGGCATAGTGTATGCCAATGAATTACGAGCGGTGCGAGGACAGATTAGCGTTATTCACGCGTCCCAATCCGACGACGATACGTTGTACTCGTCTGGCACTACGGGTGGTACGTACTATCTTCTTGTCGGTGAACCCGTTCCGTCTGGTACTACTGCAGAAAAGTGGGGAGGTGCAATGGCAAAAAATGCAATCTTCCTCGTAGAGTCTGATCAACCAGTCGCGCCAACAACTCCTGTAGCAGCGTCGACTGACTCGAACACCTCCTACCAAGAGACAAACGCACCAACAACTGACGGAACTCAAGCGTCGTCAGGAACGAACCTTCCAGGACCGTTCGGTCTTCCGACTAAAGCACTGTACGCACTCTTTGGAGTCGGCGCGCTTATCGTCCTCATTCTTCTGATTGTTATTGTGAAGTTGCTTACAAAGAAAAGTGTTTCCACTCCGATAGCAACATCCGCACCCGCAGCTCCTCAGTACACCCCCCAAGTGCCTCCTCCGCAAAATGTGCCGCCGCAGCCAACAGCGCCCATTGCTCCTCCGATGACTACGGTTATGCCAAAAGCACCGGAGAACGTCGCTCCTCCTGTTCAAAATCCTCCGCAAATCCCTCCGTCGGTCGTTTAGTAGTTTTTATGGCAGCAAAAAGACTCCGGATGGCGGAGTCTTTTTGCGAAGTGGTGGAGGTGGCGGTTGGTCAGGCGTGCGACTTCCGCCGTCGCGTAAGTCGCCGCACGACCCTAGCTCGCGGTCTCGCATGCTTGCTCGGCATCGCTGCGCTTTTCAACTCCCGACGCGAGGCATGCAGATGCCTCGCTCCACCCCACAAAAAAAAATAGCCTGCGGATGCAGGCATTTTTGTACATGTGGAGGTGGCGGGAGTTGAACCCGCGTGCAAAGGAGATTCACGAGTGAGTCTACGAGATGTATTCCATTCTGTGTTTTAAGTCAGCAACGTGGGGAACGGACAAGATCGTTTCTGACCGATCTCCTTAATGTCTAACGCAAGTCGGAGCGACTCTCGCGTTATAAGCCCGATATATACCACCGAATATCCGCACTCGGGCTTAGCGGTATCGATGTCCGGTTCAGTTACGCGCGAGCGTAAGCGAACGCGAAGTCATTCGCCGAGAAATACGGCGATTGAGTCGACTTTGCAGTCATGTTTTCCGGCTTTTTAAGAAGATCCGGGCTTCTATCTCGCACAGCAAGTGAGAGGTCTCTATTGTCTAGGCCTTGCACCCCCTGTAAACCAACGAATACGAATGTTCCCAGGTTCGCAGGGAAGGGCCTATGATTTTCAACGTTCTTTCATCAAGCGATCAATGTCGCGCTTCACCGCTTTTTTCTTCAGGTCCTCGCGCTTATCGTACTTCTTTTTACCGCGAGCAATAGCGATACGCACCTTGAGCTTGTTCCCCTTATTATACACTGAAATTGGCACTATTGTCAATCCTTTCTGCCGCTCGGCGCTCGCAAGCTCGTTTAGTTCCTTTGTTGTAAGAAGCAGTTTACGTGTACGAGCAGAGTCATAGTCTTTTGGTGTGTTGCCAGCTTGGTAGGGAGGTATATCCATACCTACAATAAACGCTTCGCCACCACGAACGATGATGTGCGCGCCATCAAGCTTGCCGCGTTTGGAGCGTAACGACTTCACCTCAATTCCAAGCAACTCCAAACCTGCCTCGAGTTCTTCGAGGGCTTCATAGTCGAGTCGTGCTTTCTTGTGTTCAATCAGATTGGCCACATCAGGAGAATACCACCGCAGCGAGGTACTGCCGAGCATCAATAAATGAAAAAAAGCGCGTAGTCCGCTATACTAACCTGCATGTCGGACTCCAAGATGCCTCCTCAAAACAACAAAAAGCCAGACGGGAAGAAGGGGCGCAAGGGTGGTATGCCACCGATGCCGCCGGTGAGTTCCTTTTGGGTGAACCTCGGTGTAGCGGTGCTCGGCATATTTATTTTGGCTGGCGTGTATTCCTATGTCATTGAGTCAAAGGCCAACAAGCCTGAGCCGGTCGCTATATCGCAACTCGCCACAGACATTCGCGACGGCAAAGTTAAAAGCATTGTTGTCTCTGGCGATGAGGTAACTGCAACCTACCAAGCTGAAGGGGATGCCACGCCTGCAAAGAAACTTGCGAAGAAAGAAGCCGCGACCGCTCTTTCCGACACGCTTAATAATTATGGTGTCAGCCCGGACGCACTGAAGTCAGTTTCAATTGAAATAGAACGCCAAAGTGGCTTTACTTTCTGGCTCGCGCTTCTCGCTCCGTTTTTCGGACCAATACTCCTACTCGTGGTGCTTGCGTGGTATTTCTCGAGACAAATGAAAGGTGCGGGCGGCATGCAGGCGTTTACGTTCGGTCAGTCAAAAGCACGCATCATTGACCCCAACGATCAAGGTCAACGCGTGACCTTCAAAGATGTTGCTGGTGCAAAAGAGGCAAAAGAAGAATTGGTTGAGATAGTCGACTTCCTCAGATCGCCAAAGAAGTTTCTCGATATCGGCGCCCGCATTCCCAAGGGCGTGCTTTTGATGGGCGGACCAGGTACTGGCAAGACACTGCTTGCCCGTGCAGTTGCAGGGGAAGCGGGCGTACCGTTCTTTTCAATATCGGGCTCTGAATTCGTAGAAATGTTCGTTGGTGTTGGTGCGTCTCGCGTACGTGATCTCTTTAAAATGGCGAAAAAGGCAGCACCAGCCATTATCTTTGTCGATGAAATCGATGCTGTCGGACGCGTGCGCGGTACAGGGGTGGGTGGCGGTAACGACGAGCGCGAACAAACCCTCAACCAGATACTAGTTGAAATGGATGGGTTTGAGCCGAACGAAAAAGTTATCGTTATGGCTGCAACCAACCGTCCTGACGTACTTGATCCAGCACTCCTTCGCCCGGGCCGCTTTGATAGACGCGTCACGATCGACTTACCAGACCGCAACGATCGCGTTGAGATACTCCTTATCCACGCGCGCAAGAAACCGCTTGGTGAAGATGTGGATTTGAAAGTTATCGCAGAGCGCACGCCGGGCTTCTCGGGCGCGGACCTCTATTCGCTCATGAACGAAGGGGCAATTCTGGCTGCGAGAGAAAACCGTAAGAAGGTCACTCAGTACGACCTTATCCGTGCAATAGAAAAGGTGATGCTCGGTCCCGAGCGAAAGAGCCACGTGCTTAACAAAAAAGAAAAAGAAATAACCGCGTATCACGAAGCAGGACACGCACTTGTTGCTTCAGTCTTACCGTATGCCGATCCGGTACACAAAATATCGATCATCTCACGTGGACGCGCTGCAGGGTACACCTTGAAGCTCCCGTTTGAAGATAGCCGCATGCAGTCGAAGAAAGAATTTCTTGACGACATCGCAGTATCTCTTGGTGGATACGTTGCTGAGCAAATGATATTCGATGACCTCACGACTGGTGCATCAAATGACCTGCAAGTATTGACCGGCCTCGCGCGCGACATGGTCACGCGCTACGGCATGTCAGAAAAAATGGGTCCGATGGCGCTTGAAAATGATGGAGGGCGCCCCATGTTTGGCGGTGTGGGTGCTTCGGGCGATCATTCAGAACGTGTTGCCGCTGAAATAGATAGCGAGGTGAAACGCATCGTTGATGAAGCGTACAAGAAAGCTGAGCATATCATCACGCATCACCGCAAAGCGCTCGATGCGATTGCTAAAGCCCTAGTTGAAGTAGAGACGCTCGAGCGCGAAGCGTTTGAAGATTTGCTTATAGCAAACGGCATTACACCAAAAAAGAAATTGCTCGATATTGAACATCAGCCGTTGGTGTAGCGCATCTGTAAGATTCAGACAGGAGAAAGGGCCGCCCGGAGGCGGCCCTTTCCTATGGCCACTTGCACCGTCAGCCGATGGACTTCGGCATCGCCTCGCTCACGGCGAGGATGGCGGCCATCACCGACATCCCGAGGTAGCAGCAGAAGCCCACGAGCAGGACCATGCCGCTTTTGCCGATGAGGCCCATGGCACATACCGCCATGGTCAGGAGACCAGTGGCGACAAGCCAGTTGGGGATGATGGGCGCCAGCGTCGTGAGAGGCCAAATAGCGAGGCCAAAGATGAGGTAGACCACCCAGAAGGCCATAGGCTCCTGATCGGCGATGGTCGTCGTTTTGCGAGGGTTCATTATTCTCTCCCTGGCACGGAGAAAGCGGTGCCAAAATAAACGGTACCATGCATCTTCTTCGATGCAACAACACAACAGAGAACGCCGCCCGAGGGCGGCGTTTCCGTTGCGACCGGAGTCGCAAGGTTCAGAAGTCGGCACGAACCGAGAAGCCGACGCGCAGGCGATTGCCGGTCTCGGTCCAACCGAGGGGAATGACGACGTCGTCCTCCCCCTCGATGTTGATCGGTGCCGGTATGTCATGTGCGGTGTCGCACGTGACGAGAACCGTGTCATCGGGCTCTGGCCTGGGCAGACCCATCCAGTCGGCGAAGCTGTAGGACATGAAGTCGTCGAACACGGAGTCGAGCTTGCCCGCGGCGTGGAACGCCTGGGTGTAGAGCGAGATCCAGTGGGGAAGCCAGCAGCCGTTGGCGGCGAGCTGGAAATCCCCCCGCTTCTTCCTCGACGGGTGCGGCGCGGTGTCCGTCCCGGCGAAGAAACGACGGTCGCCTGACGTCGCCGCCTTGATGAGTGCAGCCCGGTCGGTCGGCCACTTGAGGATGGGCATGCACTTGAGGTCGTTGCCCCACGGCTGCATGAAGTCGTCGTCGACGAACAGGAGATGTTGCGGCGTGATGGTCATCACGGTCTTGCCGCTCGGATCTCCGTCGACCAAACGCACCGCTTGGACGGTGGTGCCGTGTTCGACCGAGATACGCAGATCGGGATGCGCATCGCGGACATACGGAAGCACATCAGTCATGTAGTACCGCTCCCGCATCGCGGGTTCAAGCGGTGTGCCATCCTTCATGGTGTCCACTTCGCCGTGCACCTGGTAGACGATGTTGTTGTCGATGGCAGCCCGCAGCACGTCGTCAGACGTCTGCTCGAGCGGGATGCCCTGACCGCTGCCAGTGGTCATGCCCGCCTTGGCGGGGTAGCACTTGACGGAGACGATCCGCTTGGTCGCAGCCATCTGCTCGATCATCTTCGGCGTGATGCCGTCGTGATTGTAGAGCGTGCCGAGCACATTGGTTCCGAGTCCGAGCCGGTCCCGGATGCGCTCGACCTCTCCGAGGTAGGTGAGTGAGGCTTCCACGGTCTTCAGCGGCGGATCGACATTCGGCATGACGATCAGGTGCTTGGTGTTCGCCAACACCCAGGGCGTGACCGCTTCACGCAGCGCTCCATCGCGGACATGTCCGTGTGGATTTGATGGACGAGGCAGCTTGACGCTTTTCACGGACCCATCGTCCGCAGTAGTGACAAGGGGCATGACTTTTTTCCTCCGTTGCGCAGGCGTCCCTTCGACGCATGCATCCGAAATGCACTTTAGTCTATGGTCAATAAAAAAGAAACCGCCGGGCGCGTGAGCGCCCGGACGGGGTTTCTTTCTCTCCGCACACCTTAGAGGGGCGTTTGGAGGATGTCTCGGATGAGCTTGGGTCCTTGGAACACAAGCCCAGTATAGATTTGTACGAGGTCCGCGCCCGCTCGCAGCGCTTTGACGGCGTCGAGGCGACTCGAGATGCCGCCGACCGCGATGATCGGCATCTCCGGATGGAGCTCACGCACCTTTCTCACCAACGCGAGCATGGTGGAGAAGAGGCGAGGGCCGCTCAGTCCACCGGCTTCGTTCTTGAGTGGGTGAACAAGGCTCTCAGGACGCTCCGTCGTGGTGTTGCACACGATGACGCCCGAGCCGCCGCCTTCGACGATGGCTTCGAGCGTTTGCTCGAGCGCGAATCGACTCATGTTGTCTGGGGCGATTTTCACGAAAAGCGGACGAGGAGCCAGCTTCAACCTGGCGCGGCATTCACGGTCCGCCTCGACGATGCTCCGAACGAGCGCAGTCAGGTACGCTTTGCCTTGGAGCTCGCGCAGTTCAGGCGTGTTCGGCGAGCTGACGTTCCCCACCAGGTAGTCCCCGTAGAGAACCAGAGTGCGGAGCACATCGATGAAGTCGACCGAAGCGACGGCGTTGTCGGTCGTCTTCATCTTCCCGAGCGAAAGGCCGACAGGTCCCGGCATGGGGCCGAGTCGGCGGTACCGCGCGAGTCGCTTGGCCACAGTGTCTGCACCGTGACTATTGAAGCCCATCCGGTTTATGACGGAGTGATCCTCCGGCAAACGAAACAGGCGCGGACGCGGGTTGCCTTCCTGCGGTCGGGGAAGGATGGTTCCCACCTCGATGTGGCCGAACCCGAGCGCGAAGAGCGCGAGCAGCGCTTCCGCATGCTTGTCGCAACCCGCGGCAAGTCCGAGGCGGTTTGGAAAGGTGATGCCGCAGAGTGTGACGGGCTCCTGCTCACCGATCTTTTGCGTAGAGCGGATGAGTTCGAGTGCACCAGGCACGTGCTCAAGCGCGGCGAGACTACGGATAGTAAGCCGATGTGCGATCTCAGCGTCGTTTGCTGAAACGCTCCAAAGGCCAGGACGGAGGACTTTTTCATAGAGCATCGATTCTCTCCCGAATGGTTCCGCCGGGCACTATAGCAGAGTCCCTAGATTTTTCCCCAGGTTGACCCGAGCTTCTCAAAGGTTTATACAAACAAAGGAGGTCGCTTGTTCACCTTCCATTGATTGTCTACTCACACGTTGTTGAGGGGAGTATTGTCGTAATGGATCTGGGCACAAAAGAACCTTCCGCGTTTGATCGCAAAATGACGCGGGATAACCGTCGATGCGTGGCGATCGCCATCACCTTCAGCGTCGCCATTCCTGTCGCTTTGCTGCTTCGGGACAACTGGGACAAGGTTCTCCAGCTGTTGCCGTAATTTCGGATCGAAAGGTCCAACAAGAACAAGGTCGCCTTTCGGGGCGGCCTCTTCTTTTTCTGGTGTTTACCCTGAGCGAACGTTAGTGAGTCGAATGGGTGGGCGTGCCTGGACTCGAACCAGGAGCCGCCGAGGTATAAGCTCGGTGCTCTAACCATTGAGCTACACGCCCTTTTGTTTCTCCTTACACTCGGATGATAAGCTCGGCTCTAACCAAATTTAAGCACCCGTTGGGGAGACTATACCCCGAGGGCTATTCAAAATGAAGCGTCTTGCTGCGGTGTGCCACTTGCTCGCGAAGCAGGGGATGGTTCTTCAGGGTCTCGTCGCTTTTTACAAGAGCAATTGCTTCATCGCGTGCCGCTTCAACGAGTTTTAAATTTTTGAGTGCCTCCATGCCAATGTCGGAGATACCCCATTGTTTTCGGCCGGAGAGTTCTCCGGGGCCGCGTTGCATCAAGTCGGCCTCGGCAAGTTCGAAACCGTTCTTTGCATTCTTAAGCGACGAAAGGCGTTTGCGTGTCGTTTCACCTTTGCTTTCAGCAAGTGCAAAGCAATATGCCTGATGGTTTGAACGGACAACACGACCGCGTAACTGGTGGAGTTGAGAGAGACCGAAGCGTTCAGCCCCTTCGATCAGGATTACCGTTGCGTTTGGAACATTAACACCGACTTCAACCACGGACGTTGCTACCAAGATGTCTGTCTCATGCGCCGAAAATGCACGCATCACCTCATCCTTTTCCGCAGGCTTCATCTTGCTGTGGAGGATGTCTATCTCGCAGTCTTGGAAAACTTCCTTTTTTAGCCGCTTGGCTTCTTCTTTTACTGACTTTGCAATAAGGGCGAGTGCTTTTTCTGGATCGGGTTCGTCGATGCGTGGGCAGATAACGTAGCACTGTCTTCCTTCAGCCATCTCAGCGCGCATACGGTCGTAGGCTTTCGCGCGATCTTGCGGGCCAAGAATTTCAGTAATAATCGGTTTTCGTCCTGCTGGCATTTCATCAAGCAGCGTGAGATCGAGATCGCCGTAAATAGTAAGAGCGAGTGTTCGCGGTATGGGCGTTGCAGTCATAGAAAGCAAATGGGGGAGTGCGACGTCTTTGCGCGCGAGCTTGCGGCGCTGCGCAGTGCCAAAACGATGCTGCTCATCGATGATGACAAGAGCCAGGTGTTTGAAGCGAACCGACTTTTCGATAAGCGCGTGCGTGCCGATGACGATCGGTATCTCACCGTTTCCTACCCACTTTAAAAGTTGCGCGCGTGATATGGGAGTTGCACTGCCTGCCCGCACTTTCGATGGAAATTTGTAGCATCCCGAACCAGTCATAAGTGCGATAGGGACTGGATGCGCTTCAAATATCTTTATAAAGGATTCAAAGTGTTGCTTGGCGAGTATTTCAGTAGGCGCCATATAAGCGACTTGGAGTGTGCCGAAATTTTGGCCTGTGGGCCTGGTGCGTACAACTGAATATGCAGCGGTTGCTGCAACTGCCGTTTTGCCCGAACCCACGTCTCCTTCAAGAAGCCGTGACATGGGATGTCCGCGCTTCATGTCGGAGAGTATTGCTTCAACGGCGCGCACTTGTGCTTTTGTTGCAGTAAATGGGAAGGTTTCCATAAAAGACGAAACCGCTTCTTTGGGTGCGTCTACCGTAAAACTTTTTTCGCGGGCTTCCTCTGCGCGTAGACGCTGCCGTTCTATCTGAATGTAAAACACTTCCTCGAATGCAAAACGCTTTCGAGCGGCCTCTGCATTTTTTAAGTCTTTGGGTGTGTGCGCCCAAATAAGGGCAGTGCGAAGTTTTGGAAGATGGTACTTCTCAAGTACATCTTCGGGTATTGCATCAGTTAATTCGTCGAGCGCGTCGCTTTTTAGCGCTTTTTCAATGTTGTGGCGAAACCAAAGCGAAGTAATGCCTTGTGTTTCTGGGTACATGGCATACAGCTGTGTTGGCGATGACTCCTCCTTTTTCTTTTCGACCTGCTCGAGTTTTTCAAAAAGCGCTCCACTCTCTAAGTCACCCGCAGGTTCTATTGCCGGGTTTGCGAGGTATAGCTTGCCGGGAGTGCCAGAGACGCGTCCCGTGGCACGAACGGTTGAGCCTTCGACGACCATTTTGGCCAGATACGGTTGGTTAAACCACATAACCTTGAGCGTGCCGGACTGATCAGTGAGTCTCCCTTCGGCGATTGGGCGCTTACTCTTCCAGGCACGTTTTGCTGCGAGCTTGCTTATGACACCCACAAGCGATACCTGCATGCCAGGTTGGAGTCCCCCAATGGTCGCGGTTTCGCCTGCGTGTTCGTAGCGAAAGGGGAGATGTAAAAGGAGATCGCGCACGGTCGCAAGCCCGAGACGCTTGAGCGCTGCTTTATGCGGAGCAGTCAGACGATAATGGTCGGTGATGGGGTCCGTGAGCTGCATTGGCACAGTATAGCGAGATGGCACTTCACAGCACAGGCGCTTCTCTTTTTATCACCACGCCCATATTTGCTTCTAGGTCGGCTGGTATACTGGGGGCACCTATTTGTATGGTGCGGGCCATCAAAGTCACATCCACACATTTTATTGTAGTGGCAATAGCAGTTGGCTTTTTGTTCCCTTTGACGAATGTGCAGGCTGTCTCCGCCTGTCCAAAGTTTAGTAAGAATCTTTCACGAGGTATGAAAGACGTTTCCTCCGAGGGACAGGTGCGTGAATTGCAAACATTCCTTGCAGCGCTATACGCCCAAAAGATGGATACACTGGTAACTGGTTTTTTTGGGCCGCTAACGCAACAGTACGTGTCGCGTTTTCAACAAGAGAGAGGGCTCCCTGTTGTCGGTACGGTTGGGCCGCTTACGAGAGCAAAGATGGTTGAGTATTGTGCCTCGGTTTCCGCAACTAATTCTGTAGTAAACACTGCAGTAAAGAGTGAAACGTCTGCAACGAGCACTCCTGCTCAAGCGCCTTCTTGCATAATCTCGACAGACAAGCTGAGCTATCTTCTCAAGGATACTGCGACACTTTCGTGGACCACGAAGTATGCGACGCGCGCTGCGTGGCAACTGACGCCCACTAAAAATAATTTCGTTATGAATGGTGAAGAAATTGCACTGCAAGGCAGCACGACAATCGCGGCAAACATCGAAGGTTACCCGTACGTCGTACTCGGAGTAGAAGGTCCGGGAGGCAGGTCAACATGTTGGCAAGCGGTCCCCACGTTCGCTGCTTCAACGCAGTGTCCCGCTGGCACTGCAGGTACCTATCCGTTTTGTTCACCTACGTACGTTTACCCGAGCCAATCTTCACCAGCTCCAACCTACAATTCGCCGCCGCCCACTCCTTCCACCCCAATACCATCTCCTCAACCACCTCCGACCCCCGTTGTGCCTATTCCAACAGAACCTCTAGGCACGTATGTCTTGTATTTCAATAAAGCGCCCCACATTACGGTGCCCAATCTTACTCAGGCGGAAGCTAATACAACATGCCAAGCCCAGGCATTCGGGATCATTGCTTCAAGAATCGCAGTTGTTCAATATTCGAATAATCCTGGCTCAGGAACGCGCATCGAGTGCTACTGGCGCGGGTCACTTATATACGACAACTTGCCACCTGATCTGCCTAAAATGGGGGAATAGTATCTTTCTGCTAGTATTGCTGGATGAAAAAGAAATCTACACAGAAAAAAGACTATGCGAAGCTTGCGCTCGCACTTCACAAGAAACTAGGCGGTAAGATTCGCACGACTCCTGCTCAACCCGTTCACAACCGCGAAGATCTCTCCACCGTCTACACCCCGGGAGTCGGAGCGGTCTCCTCCTACCTCGCTAAGAATCCGGGAAAGGCGCGTGAGTACACGATGAAAGGACGCACCATCGCTATCGTCTCTGACGGTTCGGCAGTTCTTGGGCTCGGTAATATCGGGCCGTACGGCGCGATTCCAGTCATGGAAGGGAAGGCGGTGCTCTTTAAGTCGCTTGCCGATCTTGAAGCATTTCCTATTGTGCTTGATACGCAGGACGCTGATGAAATAGTTGAGACCGTCATTCGTATTGCACCAATGTTCGGCGGTATCAATCTTGAAGATATTGCGGCGCCGAAATGTTTTGATATTGAAGCGCGCGTCAAAGCGGCACTCGATATTCCGGTAATGCATGATGACCAGCACGGCACCGCTATTGTGGTGGTTGCAGGTCTTATCAATGCAGCAAAAGTCGTGAAAAAAGATCTCAAGAAAATGAAAGTGGTGGTCTCGGGTGCTGGCGCTGCGGGTACGGCGGTTGCGAATCTCTTAAAACTTCTCGGTGTCGGAGACATCGTCATGCTTGATAGCAAGGGGATTATTCTCCGCGGTCGTAAAGACCTCACTCCACACAAGAAAGAGCTCGCGGCGTTTACAAACAAGCGGCAGATTGCAGGGGGTCTGTCCGAGGCCCTCGAAGGAGCTGATGCGGTTATCGGTGTATCGGGCCCGGGTCTTATGAACGCTTCGCATATCAAACTCATGGCAAAGAAGCCGATTGTCTTTGGCCTCGCAAATCCGGTACCTGAGATATTGCCTGAGGAAGCAGTGCTCGGTGGTGCAGCGGTTATTGCAACAGGGCGTTCCGACTACCCAAACCAGATTAACAACTCGCTCGCGTTCCCTGGCGTGTTTCGTGGAGCTATCGACAATAAGGTAACTAAAATTACGGATGCCATGAAGCTCAAAGCAGCAAAAGCACTTGCTGCACTTGTAAAGAAACCAACCGCCGCAATGATAGTGCCAGGCACATTCGACAAGCGCGTGGTACCTTCTGTTGCTAAAGCAATTCGCTAAGCAGGAGCCTGGTCTTTTCTTGAGGTAAGTGCAAGAGCGAGTGCTATAGCAAGAATGGATACGTCGCGGAAGATGACATCCATCTGTGCTGCATTGAAGAGAATGATACCAACGAGTATTACTGCGGCAAGGATTGAAGGAACAAAGATGCGCCAACCGGACAGTGTCCATAGTGCAATTGCGATCTCAAGAGAACCAAATCCATTTAATAACAGCGTGTCGTTTCCCACTGAGTCTCTTAGAAACTCAGGAAAGTAACCAATCCACGAGAATGGATTTAAGTACCCAGCTACCGCTGGGTAGATAAAGGCGAACGCAAGCCCTGCTCGAAGAATGTGTTCTACAGCTTTCGGCATCTTTCTTACTGAGTCACAACAACCGTACCGCGCTTGTTTGCGTGCAAGTGGTCATGGAAGCCCCAGGAACCAATGCTGTTGAACGTAAAGTCCCACGACTCGCCCGACTTCAGTCCTCGGCAGGCATCAAAGGCAGAGCCGAGACAATCGCCGGCAGTTTTCTCAGGATAGACCGTGTGTGATGGGTGGTTGGCAGATGCCGGCCACGTCTCCACAGTTGCGTTATTTACGAAGCGCACCGTCTGACCTTTTTTAATCGTGACGCTTGTTGGTGAATATCCGTTGTCGGTGAAGGAGATGACAACGGGGGAGGTGCCGACATGTACGTTAACGCTTGCACCCACACCCGTATCCTTTGTAGACGTAGACGCTACCTCAGTTGCCGATTGAGGCGACTGTGTTGCAGGATTTTCTGTCGTAGTAACCGGTTGCGGCTTTTCTTTAAAGAACAGAATTCCAGCTGCAACGAGTATGACGACCCCAAGACCGATAAGAAATAGATTTTTATTCATACGTCCCTTTTACCGGTTAGACACTCATTTTACCACCAAGCGCCACTGCTTCTATACAAAGGAAGAGCGGAAACTCTTTACGCGCCCGGTCCTCGGCTTTCATGCGAGGCCCTGCCTGGCTCTTTTTGTGCGATATCCACTCTTCAAGGCGAACTACCGCAAACCCCGCCGCACGCAGTGCTTTCGTATAGTCCTGCATCGAGCGGTGGAATGAGACGGTATAGGTAGCCTTTGTGGCTCCTGGCGACATGTCGATTTTCTCTTGAGAGCTAGAAAGGTAGCTATCCAGGCGTCTGAACTGTGTTTTTGACCCCTCGTCCCAGCCCCACATGGAGCGTTTCGGTATGCGGAATGCCGGATGGTTGAGTACAAAGATAAAACGACCATTTTGAGTAAGTACGCGCTTCGCTTCAGCTACTACTTCAGGAAGCCTCTCCATGTTTTGAAGTGCAAGCACGCAGTAGACAATGTCGAACGATGCATCGCGTGCGAAGGATAATTTTTGTGCGTCGGCTACGTAGTAGGTGATGCGCGTACCTCCGGAGCGCTCCTTTGCGTACGTGATAAGCGAGCTCGACAGGTCGGCTCCAATAAGATTTCTCGCTCCGATTGCGAATTGTCGGGCAAAGAATCCTTGGCCGCAGCCGAGATCAAGCACGCGCTCGGTGCCGGTAAGTGCAAGAATGCGCGTGAGGTTGGGGAGTATAACCTTTGCTTGATACGTGTCGGCATCTTCTTCGAGATGTTCGTCGTACCACGTAGCTACCTTCTCCCACGAAGTGTCGTTCTTTGTGTCCGCAGAATTACTGTTGTGGCGAGGTTGTCGAGGTTTCATTGGTGTTTCGATAGGCAGCGCGAAGATTGAGCACAATAACAAGAATCGTCAGAATAAGTTCGAAGGTAAAGCCGTGTAGGTAGGGGACCGATGCGCCGGACGCGGTACGGACGACGCTCAAGATTGCTTCAATCACGAGTGCTGGTGTCACGGCGTACACGCACATTCGGTATGTTGTTCCAAAGCCAAGACGCGTAGGAACTTTCGCAAAAAGTTTTATTGCGAGCATTCCAATGGCTGCAGTAATGAGAAGTGCGAGTAGTCCCAATGCATAGATGACGATAAGCACCAACAGAGCGCCGACAGCAAGCGTGGGCAGTACGTACACGGTAAGAGGCTTCACGTGTTCTAAGAATGCAGCGAGCTTGTCATTGGTGAGCGTGTAGTTGCAAGGGGTGTTGTTTTCTCCTTTGCATGAGAAGTCGCTCATGGGTACGACACGGATGTCGCTGTCACTTTTTATAACTAGGGCGTCGTGCGTCACAAGAGCCGCCGTGTCGTACCCTTTGAAACTTTCAACGGAAAATGTTTTTTCCGTATCGAAAACAACAAGGTTTGTTGGGTTCTTCTCTGCTTTGTCACCTTGCCACTGCGTTGGGAAGGGAAGCATGTATGGCTGTGGCTGGTTTACGGTGACCGCCCCATCGCTTAGCGTCACTTCAAGGTCGTCCGGATAGTAGGCAACAACGGCATCCGGAAGCGAACTTAGCGTTGCGTTGATGTTCGGACCTGCGAAAAGGCAGAACCCAACCGTCATAATGATTGAAAGAAGGAGAGCCATTTTGAAGTAATACCCAAATGGGTGCGAGTGTTCCTCGGCTGCAGTCCTATAAAAGGAAGGATTCCAGAACGTCGCTTTGATAGTGGAAAAAAAGTTCATAGAGAGGTTGGGTTACTAATGGAAGAAGTATAGCAATACGTGGGTGAAGGGATAGGTCTGATATGGTATGGTGCACGCATATTTGGAGACAATTCTCCTTATATTTGGAGACGTGGCTGAGTGGTCGAAAGCGCCTCACTGCTAACGAGGTAGGGGTTACTCCCTCCAGGGTTCGAATCCCTGCGTCTCCGCAAAATAAGTAAAAGAGTAAACAACATGAGCCTACAAATAACGTACTTTGTGCACGGAACAACCACCGATAACGAGCAGCACATCTCCTCTGGCTGGAAGGATGTGGAGCTCTCTGAACTTGGCGTATCACAGTCGGTTGCGTTGAAAGAACAGACCAAGGATCAAAAGTTCGATGTCGTATTTTGTTCAGATCTTAAACGTGCACACGACTCCGCAAAGCTTGCGTGGGATGGAATGTACCCGATCATTCCTGACGCACGACTTCGCGAATGCAGCTATGGGAGCCTCAACGGAGCTTCTTCGGACACTGTTGAGCCAATGCAAGAAGAGGAATGTATTGAAAAGCCATTTCCAGATGGAGAAAGTTATGAAGACGTAAAGAATCGCGTTTCCGATTTTCTTGAATTTTTGAAAAAGAATTACGACGGAAAGCATGTTGCCATTGTCGGGCACAAAGCGCCTCAGTTATCGCTGGATGTTTTGATCAAAGGAAAAACCTGGAAGGAAGCACTTGCTGAAGACTGGCGAAAAACAAAAGCCTGGAAGCCAGGCTGGGAATATACCCTTAACTAAGGAGAAGGCTGGAATTCCCTTTAGAGAGGTATAGTTTTGGTATGGTTCGATTCCTCAAATCAAGGAAGGCAAAAACGCTCCTCACCCTTACTAGCGCAGGGATTCTCGTCGTTTGCGTCGGATTTCTGTGGTGGGCGGTTACCCAGCACTGGAGTACGTATCGTTCGGAGAAGTTTGTGGTCACCTTTCAATACCCAAACGCGCCGTACCGACTCACTGGTTCGCCGTCGCTCAATGCTGCGCGTGACGGAATCCAACTCTCAATACCGAACTTAGATTTCTGGCTAACGGTACAGATGCAAAAAACAGACATTGAAAACCTTGATGCCTGGCTAGCCGCAGAACCTGACGACCTTCCAAAAGGACAGACGTACTACGGTTTCTTGCGTGATGCGCAGATTGAGGCGGGTGGTTACATCGCAAGCACTACGGTTGACGGAATTGTGGCCGTCGAAACCGGGTTTGATTGTCAAAGAATTGGAAACAGGCCGGAGGATCAATCTCCGTGGAGACTTGTGCCAAAAAAGTTTCCTCTCAAAATAATCACCGTCTACAAAGGCATCTATTACGAATTTGACGCTTCCGACATGTGCCATTACGCGCAAGGTCTCGCTGATTTTAGAAAAATGGTTTCGACGGTCACGTTTAGAGTGGCAAATCCTGAATAGGGCGCGCTTTCTCTGTTACACTTCTGGTACCAACTCACATGGCATTTTGGAGTCCCCGCGCACCAGGGTCCGCACCAGCAAATCGACGTGACGGCGCCGCTGTTCCTCAAGCCGCTCTTCTCACGCAGCAAGGATTAGTATCATGGCTTCTTGAACGCGACGGATCTCACTCGCACCCGATTGCAACCGATACGTTTCTTGGCAAGTCAAAAGACTCGTATCCGTCGCCGTGGCTTTCTCGTGAACTCGTTCAAAATTTTGTTGACCATAATCCAACGAGCCCTGGTACGCTCGACGGGGTACATATCGCATCAAAAAAGCTTCGCGATGGAACAGTGCAATTTACCATCCAGGGGAATTGGCCGTTTCAGGACAATACGGGCGTTTTGAGTCCACACTCGGAAAAGCCTGGAGATATTAATACTGCGGGAGGTAACGGAATAGGTCTCAAACAAACGGCGCTGCGTCTTTTGCGTGATTTTGACGTGACGCGTTTCGATATTGAAGGAGAAGAGTGGACGGTGAAATACAAATTGGCAAAAGCTGCGGAGCTCGATGCGAAGCGCGCACAAGCAGCTGAGACTGATACGAGACTTACCAAAGATGCTTCGCGCATCAGGCATGATTGGCTTATTGGGGAAGTTGAAGCAACAAAACAGCGCGGAAAGAACTCGTACGTTATTGAGACCAAAAATCCAGAGCTTATTGCGGCACTCTCTGACCTCTCAACCGCTGGCGTTTCAAAGGAAAACCCATTTCTTGCAGAGCCGGATTATGAAAATAAGCACGGAAAGCTGAAATGGCTCAATCCTGAATCGGGGGTGACTCCGCGCGGACGCCTGTACCTCAATGGGCAGGTAATGAACTACCGAGATATTGATAAAAGCGATCCAAAAAAATATTGGGACGGTCCAGAGGGCGTTACGGTGCAGCTCAATGACGTGAAATATCAGATGAGTATCGATCGGCCGCCAGTATCACCGATGATGCTCGGCATGTATATGGATAAATTTGTGGGGGCGATGAGCAAGGACGACCTCATTGCACAAATGAAACGCTCTGAACACGTATGGGCGGGGCGTGGAGGATTGCGAGAGGATGGGTATATGCAAGTGCTCAGCAGGATGACGTCTGCCCTTAAGTGGAAGGACTATAAGCCGTCTGAATGGACAACTCATTTTCCTCCGGCTCAATTTGGGAAGCATGTCGCGTCTGATGGGAATATAAGCCAGACACAGCTGGAGGAACTACGGAAACAAGGCTACGTGGTTTGTCCGTCTTTTTTTGCCGATATTGGTATGGAAACGGCGACCAGCAAACTTGGTGCTGTTGAGGCCGCGAGTAATGTGCGTCCGGATCTTTCTAGGCATGTGGTTGAGCAGATGGCGCAACAACATGGCATTGAAGTTGAAGGTGCTCCCTATGCGCAAAAAGAATCGGAAGCTTTTCTAAAAGCAGTGTTGAACGATCTCGGTAAACATATTTCCGGCATCGAACAGTCGCAGACCAATCCGAACATGCTGCGTCTGAGATTAAATACGGACATCCCAGCGGAGCTTCTTTCACACCGTCTTCCTCGACCCTCGAGCCCTGAACAGAATGTACTCTTTGCGATTCGTGGTATGGCACGACACGGACTTACTGAAAAATGGTTCAACAATATCTACAGCGTACAAGGTGGTTTTGTAACGACATACGCAACACAACACGACCGTATTTCAAACACAACGAACCTTATTGCGCGCAACACTAAGTCGCCAGGAGTGAACGCGACATTTGTTGAGATTGAGTTATCTGAAAAAGATCGGGATACGCTTCTCGGTCTCTACCACGTTCCTCCTGCAGCGTCTGGAGGGAATGTGCCGCTACGCGAGGCTCCAGGTGCGGCTGGTGTTGAGATGGCCGTAGGTCGACCATTACCTGACACAGAAAGCGTGCCGCAGGAGAAGGCAATTGAAAAAGGCGAATGGACACCGGAGGATCGCATGTTGTATCAAGCAGCATTTAACAAACGCCCTGAGGCTCGCACACCCGCTGACCTCGAAGCACTTGCTAAGTGGGAACGTGTCAAACAGAGCCTCAAGAGCATCGCTATCTCGCAGCCGTCTGGTCCTCAGGTAGAAGACAAAAAAGAAGCGCGCGTTGTTGAACGAACCCTCTCAGGGGAAGAAAAAGATCGTTTGAACGCCATGGAGAAAAATATCCCGGGACTTGTCACCATGGTGGAATCTCTCGAGGGTTTGGTTCCAGAAAAAGCGGTCAAAGCCCCAACAGGTGAAACGGCGATAGAACAGTATCTTGCGTGGAGAGAGTCCGCTGATTTTTACGGAACTCTCGGAAATAACGCCCAGTATCTCAACGGGCGCAGCCTTATGGAGATTGTGGCGGAACACAATGAAGCGGACATAGAATCGGTGGTAAGCGACGGGAAACTCTCGCCGAAAGAGAAAACGCTCAGTGTACTTAAGGATAGGCTTGAAAAAGTGGTAAACCGACTTATGCCGGAAGAACATTCGGTGGAGAATTTTGAGCTTATTGCCAGTCCGACCGAACGCCAACTTGCACAGCTTGGATTGTTGCGCCATTACGCGTATGTAACGACTGGGGCTGCACTGCCAAACGACTTGTTCCTCTATGACGGAAGCGGCACGAAGGGTATCAATATCAATAAAAAAGCCATCGGATTGCACATATCCCATATGGATGCTTCTTTTGCCGAAGCGCTCGGCACACTCACGCATGAGATAGCACACAATAAAGACATGGATCATGGTCCCGGTTTCATGCATACCATGCAAGCGCTCTTTATGACGATGCACGAACATCTTTTTGCGCTCGCGAAAACGCTTGAAGCCGGAAAAACGGTTACTCCTGAAGAAAAAGCACTCCTCGATATGCAACAGCAGTGGAACAAACTCGCTTCTGGAGAAGCGCTCTGAGTCTTTTGTTAGTCGTCATTCTGCATAGGCAAGTGCAATAGGGAATACTTGTCGTGCACCCGCTTTGCGCAAAACGTCTGCCGCTTCAGAGAGCGTTGAGCCGGTTGTAAGAACGTCATCTATAAGAATGCATGTTCGTCCAACGACTGCGCTCCGGCGCGCAACTTCGAAGGCTCCGCGTACATTGGCGAGCCGCTTTCGTCTGGGTAAATCTGTCTGACGCTCCGTTTTACGCACGCGAAGAAGTGCCTCTGGTGCATAGGAAACCGCACGGCCTAGACGAACTGCGCATGCGTGCGCCAGGCGCTCGGCCTGGTTGTACCCGCGCTCTTTTAAACGGGTTGCATGTAGGGGAACAGCCACAAGAACTGGACGCTCGAGCATTTCCTCGGCGAGCAGTCCTTCTATATGAGAGGCAAGTGCGCGGCCGCCGATGAGAGCCGCTTTCATTGAGCCGTAATACTTAAGTTCCCAAATAAGAGCCATCGTCCGCGGGTCTCCGTATGGAAGAAGTGCCTCAACATCTTCCCGGACAATGAGGCGCACGAGGCGATCGAAGGAAATATCCGGCGTATGCCGTAAAAGGAGTTCGCTTTTACGAGGAGGGAAGAGTGCGTCGAAGATTGTTTCAAATATGCTTAAAATTGCCCCCATAATGCTACAATCATAGCAATGGCGGCTTTTTCGCTCAGTTCGATTTCGTCTCTTTTTTCAAACTTCGCGAGTGACAAGACTGCGAGTGTCGTTGGTATTGATATCGGCTCCTCTGCAATAAAGGTGGTGCAACTAAGGCGCGAAAAGGGGAAGGCCATACTCGAGACGTACGGAGCCATCGCGCTGGGCCCCTATGGAGGTACTGAAGTTGGACGCGCAACGAACCTCCCGGTTGATAAGACGCTCGAGGCGCTCAAGGACGTATTACGGGAAGCCAATGTCAATGCAACTGACGCATCGCTCTCCATTCCATACTCGGCCAGCTTGGTGTCAGTTATTCGCGTGCCAGAAGTGAACGACAAGCAACTCGCGCAGATGATTCCTATTGAGGCGCGTAAGTACATCCCCGTACCCATCGGCGAAGTCATGCTGGATTGGTTTGTGGTGCCCGATGAATCACAGTCTCATGCCGCAAACGTCGCTGATGCATCCGGTAAAAAAATGAGCGTGCTTCTTGTGGCAATACATAACGACACTATTTCGAAGTACCGCTCTATCGTTGAGGGCGCAGCACTTAATGCAAGTTTTTTTGAAATAGAAGTATTTAGTTCGGTGCGGGCATCGCTCGATCACGGCATTGCACCAGTCGGCGTTCTTGATTTTGGTGCAGGCACCACAAAGCTCTACATTGTCGAGCGCGGCATTGTCCGCGAGTCGCACATTATTAATCGTGGAAGCCAAGACATAACACTCGCCATTTCCCAAGCGCTCGGTGTCCCGGTCAACAAAGCAGAAGAACTCAAACGGATTAAGGGTCTTACCGACAAAACACAACCTGAGCTCATCAAGTCAACCGAACTCACGCTGCAGTTCATCATGAGCGAGATAAGCCGAGTCATTCTTGCATACGAAGCGCGCATGAATGCCAGTATTGAGGTCATTCATTGCGTTGGCGGGGGAGCCACGCTCAAAGGCTTTAAAGAGTACGCGTCAGGCAAACTCGATGCGCAGGTATCCCTCGCTGACCCATTCGGCAAGACTGAAGCCCCGGCATTCTTGGGTGACGTACTCCAAGAGGCGGGACCAGAATTTTCTGTTGCCGTTGGTTTGGCACTAAGGCGTTTGCAGGAACTCTCGTAAACAAAGATTCCGCAAGCTATCCACTTCCTCTCGGTCAAACTTCTGACGCTTGATAGTTGACGTTGTATACTGAAAGCACATCTCAATGGATACCCAGGTGAGAACCTCGTTCATTCCTAAAAAAGCCATTGCGGCGACACCGTCGTCGCGGCGTGGTGGTGGCGTTGGCGTGCTCTTTTTTGTTGCACTGCTGCTTTTTCTGGCTTCAGCGGCTCTTGCGGGTGGTTCTTTTGCCTATAGCCAATACTTGACGCAGAGTATCTCAAGCAAGAGTGATCAGCTTTCCCGTGCTCGAGCAGCGTTCGAGCCAGCCACCATCCAGGACTTGATGCGACTCGAAGATCGTTTGAAGTATTCCAAGCAGGTGTTGGATACCCATGTCGCCCCTTCAGTGATATTCAACCTTTTAAGCGAACACACACTATCAACGGTATCGCTTGATAAGATGGAATATTCTCGAACGCCAGATGGAGAGAGTACGGTCAGTCTTTCTGGAACAACCAATACGTATAGCGATATTGCCCTCCAATCTGATGAGATAGGGAAAGCTCGCGCGCTTAAAAATGCCATCTTCTCCGGCTTTGCAGTTCAAGATTCAGGACGGGTTTCCTTTAGCGTGAGCGCGAACGTCGATTCAGGTTTCCTTTCCTACCGTTCGGTATTGGCGGGAGGACTTTCCCCATCTTCTGCCGTACCAGATACGCACCCAACCGCATCTACATCTCCCACTCGCCCCCAATAACCTATGTTTAGACTCATCATCCCCCTTATTTTGACCATTGCGGCAGGCGCGATATTTTTCGTGTACACCGATCCAAAATATCAGGATGTTAAAGCCCTTCGGACTCAGGAAGCCGAATACGATCAAGCGTTGACGAAATCTCGCGAACTTCAAGAGACGCGTAATAAACTTATTGCAAAGCGCAATACGTTCTCACCCGACGATCTCCGCAAACTGGAACGCTTGTTGCCAGATAATGTCGACAATATTCGCCTCATTATTGATATTGATACCATCGCCGCTCGCTATGGCCTCCGGATCAGAAATGTCGCCGTAAACGCGCCTAAAAGTGGTCGCGAGGAGCGCAGTTCCGCTGCGGTGGGGGAATCGGGCGACAAGGTTGGCTCTGTCGAGCTCTCGTTCTCACTGCCAGCGCGCTACGAAGACTTCCAGCGCTTCCTTTCTGATTTAGAGCGCTCGGTGCGCGTTGTTGACGTCAACTCAATCAGCTTTAGCGTCGGAGAAGGAGACCTTATGCAATTTGCAGTCGCTGTTAAGACCTACTGGCTCCGATAACCATATGCTTGATTACGTAAAAGAAAACAAAGGTCTTGCTGCGATAGTCATCATTGTAGTGCTTGGTGTGGGTGGTTACTTCGCTTATAACAGCGGAAGTTCAACACAGCCGCTCTCGTCGACCTCCTCTACATCGACGCCGACCTCAAAAGTGAGTCGGGAACTCCTCCTTACGTTGAGTGATTTGCGCAGCATTACCCTGGATAATTCGATTTTCTCTGACGCTGCATTCACCTCGCTCGTGGATTTTCGCGTCGATATACCGCTTCAGCCGGTAGGTCGTCAAAACCCATTCGAACGACTCTCTCCTCAAGGTACGCGCACACCCGCTCCTGCCCGCCGATAGTTTGTGCACTGTGAGCACTACCGCGCAAAAAGCGCGGTAGAATGTTTTGTATGAATCTCCTCGCACTTTTATCTGACAAGGGCCTCATTTCTCCCACGCAGATTGATGCCCTTCAAGGAGAGATGCGCACCAGTGGCATTTCTGAGGAAGCAGCGCTGATGAAAAGTGGCGTGAGCGCATCTGAAATTCTCAAGGTAAAGGGTGATTTTTACAGCATCCCGGTTCGTGAGATCGGCGGCAGCAAGATAGCGTTTGATATTTTACGCTACGTTCCTGAAGAGTCGGCCTCGTACTACAAACTTATCCCGCTCGGCGTTGTCGATAAGGTGCTTGAGATTGGGCTCGTTGACCCCGACAACATTGAGGCGCGTGATGCGCTTAATTTCATATCATCGAAAGTAGGTTTGCCGTACAAAGTTTTTCTCATAAGCGAGACTGATTTTGCGACGGTCATAAAGCAATACCGCGGTATTACCGGTGAGGTAGGACGCGCCCTCAACGAACTTGAAACAGAGCTTGATGACGATGCCAAAAAAGGAAAAGGCAAAGATCTCGATGACGAGCAGCTGGTCGAAGCAATACCGCAGAGCGATGAGGTAACGCCACAGCAGTCTTCAAGTGGAGGAACGCCGACTATCACGGAAGATGCCCCAGTAACGAAAATTGTGGCAACTATCCTCCGCTACGCCATTGAGGGCATGGCTTCAGACATTCACATTGAGCCGATGGTCGGCTTTTCCCGCGTGCGATTTCGTGTGGACGGTTCGCTCACCACATCGCTCACGCTTCCAGCAAAAGTGCACCAGTCAGTCGTTGCCCGCATCAAGGTTCTCTCCAACATGCGTCTCGATGAGAAGCGCAAACCGCAAGACGGCCGCTTTTCAGCGCACGTTGACGGACAAAAAGTAGACTTCCGCGTCTCTACGTTTCCAACCTACTACGGAGAGAAAGTGGTGATGAGAATCCTCGGACTCGAGGTTAAAGAGTGGAAACTCGAGAGCCTCGGTCTTTCCGCGCGCGACCTTAAACTAGTTAAAGACGCCATCAAAAAGCCGTACGGCATGATTCTTATCTCGGGGCCTACTGGCTCTGGTAAATCGACGACGCTCTATACGATGCTCAACGAGGTAGATAGAGAGCACAAGAACGTACTTTCTCTTGAAGACCCGGTCGAATACAACATTTCCGGTGTTGCGCAGTCGCAGGTGAGGCCGGAAATTGGATATACCTTTGCAACTGGGTTGCGTACCACCTTGCGTCAAGACCCGGACATCATCATGGTCGGTGAAATTCGTGACAAAGAGACCGCACAGCTCGCCGTGCAAGCCGCCCTTACTGGCCACCTCGTACTTTCAACCATTCACACCAACAATGCAGCAGGTATCGTTCCGCGCCTGCTTGATATGGGCGTTGACCCATTCCTCATCCCGCCGACGCTTATCTTAGGCATCGCGCAGCGCTTGGTGCGCACCGTGTGTCCTGGAGGAGGAAAACGTGTACCCGTTGAAGGTGCACTTAAGGAAATGGTTACAGAACAATTCGCAGATTTTCCGGCAGAATTCCGCAAAAGTCTTCCATCTTTCTCAGAAATAACGCGATTACACCCAACGCCCGAGTGTCCAAATGGAACGCGCGGTCGAGCTGCCGTCTTTGAAATGATGGAAATGACTCCCGAACTTGAAAAAGCAATATTAGCGCATGAGCCGGAAGATCAGCTCTATAAGATTGCGCGTAAAGACGGCATGTTGACCATGAAGGAGCATGCTATCATCAGATCTACAGAAGGCACGGTTCCATTTGAGGAGGTAAATACCCTTGGAGGAACCTTTGAGATGATCGAGGGAGACACAGAAGCGGTTATTGAGCCGATACCAGAACAAGATGGACAAGAAAGCCCAGGCGCATGAACAAATCGTAGTACTAGTCGATGACGATCAATTCCTTCGTGATATGTACGCACTGAAGTTTCGCGAACAAGGTTTTACGGTCGAGCCAATGAGCTCTGTCGCCGAGGCGCTTGAGCGCATTCGAGGGGGTCTCGTGCCGAGCATCATACTTTTTGACATGGTGATGCCCGGTCAAAACGGATATGACCTTCTGGGAGCGCTCGCCGAAGAGAAATTGGCTCCGAACGCGATCAAAATAGCCCTCAGTAACGAAGGACAAGAAACCGACGTCGATAAAGCAAAAGCGCTTGGTGCACATGGATATATCGTTAAGGCGAATACGATCCCTTCCGAAGTGGTTGCGCGCGTTATGGAGCTAGCAGCGGTTTAATTAGTACAGTCGTATGGATTACAAAAAACGTCTCGACACACTTATCGGCGCAGTTATCTCACAAGGTGGCTCGGACTTGCATTTGGTCTCGGGAAATAATCCTGTTATTCGTGTCTCAGGCAACCTTGTGCCACTTCTTTCTGAAGAAAAACTCTCGCCACAGGATGTGGAGGGTCTCGTAAGCGAGATGCTTACGGCAGAGGTTAAAAAGCGTCTCCTTGAGAAGCGGGAAGTCGATTTTTCATTTGCATTTGCAGACCAAGCTCGTTTTCGTGGACACGCATACTTCGAGCGTGGAAACATGTGTTCAGCATTGCGCCTTATTCCTCGACAAATTAAAACGCTTGAGGAATTAAAAATCCCGTCAATCATCAATAATTTCACTGACAAAACCCAGGGATTCTTTTTGGTGGTGGGGCCGGTGGGTCAGGGAAAGACGACTACGCTCGCTGCAATGATTGAGCGTATTAATACCACGCGAACCGAGCATATCGTTACCATCGAAGACCCCATTGAATATCTCTTTGAAGACAAAAAATCAATCATTAATCAGCGCGAAGTGCGCACCGATACCCTCGATTTTCCAACAGCGCTCGCTTCAGTGTTCCGTGAAGATATCGACGTTCTTATGATAGGGGAGATGCGTACGCCGGAGACCATCGCCACGGCAGTTACTGCAGCTGAGACGGGGCACCTCGTGTTCTCGACGCTACACACGAACAATGCGGCACAAACAATCGACCGTATCATCGACTCGTTCCCTGCAGCAGGGCAAGACCAGATACGCGTGCAACTCGCAGGCTCACTCATCGGCATATTCTCCCAGCGACTGGTGCCGCGAGTTTCCGGAGGTCTTATTCCCGCATGTGAACTTCTCATCAACAACAACGCAGTTCAGAACTTGATCCGTGAGCGCCGCACCCACGAAATAAATACGGTTATAGAGACTTCGGGGGAGGAGGGTATGATAGATATGAACCGATCGCTTGCCGAGCTGGTTCGCGCGGGTGAGATAACGATCGAAACGGCCTACTCACGCTCGTGGAACCCGCAGACGCTCGACCGGTTGGTATAACCAATGCTTTTCACCTACCAAGCAATAGACCAAGCTGGCAAGACCATTGAAGGAACCGTCGATGCGGTTTCGCAAGATATTGCTATTAGCTCTCTGCAGCGTCGGGGACTCACGATTGTGGGTATTGATGCGCAGGGAGCAAAAAAAGGCCTCGCTGCGATTGGCGCCATCTCTCTTTTTGAAACGGTGAGCAACCGCGACATGGTTATTGTGTCGCGTCAGATTGCGACTCTTTTTGAGGCGCAGGTTTCAGCGTTGCGAGTTTTCAGACTTCTCGCTGAACAGGTAGAAAAACCGTACCTCGCACGTGTTCTCACCGAAGTTTCCGACGATTTGCAGGCGGGAAACCAAATAAGCAAAGCGCTCAGTAAGCACCCGAAGATATTTTCTGAGTTTTACGTAAATATGGTCCGCGCGGGTGAAGAATCCGGTAAGCTCGACGCAACGTTCCTTTTCTTGGCGGATTATCTCGACCGAAACTACGAGCTTATGTCAAAGGCGCGTAACGCCCTTATTTACCCAGCGTTTGTTATCGTGACGTTTTTCTCAGTCATGGCGCTGATGCTCACACTTGTTATTCCAAAAGTGAGCGCAATTTTGATTGATTCAGGACAACCAATACCGTTTTATACCCGCGTGGTTATAGCACTCTCAAACGCCCTTACCGACTACGGCATTTTCCTCCTTATCCTGCTTATTGTTGGTGGTCTTATCGTCTCTCGCTACATACGCACCGATGCGGGCGCTCGTTCGTTCGACAAATTGAAGCTTTCCATTCCTTTTGTGGGCCTTCTCTACGAAAAACTGTACCTTTCTCGCATTGCAGACAACCTTAACGCTATGCTCTCCTCGGGCATTAACACCATCCGCGCGCTTGAGATAACGGCTGCAGTCGTTGGCTCGCGTGTGTACCGCGATATTTTGGAAGAAACCATAGAAAGTGTGAAGAGTGGTAACCCAATATCGGAGTCGTTCGCAAAATATCCAGAAATGCCTTCAATCATGGTGCAGATGATGAAAGTCGGAGAAGAAACAGGCGAGGTTGGGAGTATTCTTGAAAAACTTGCACGCTTTTACCGTCGCGAAGTCACCAATGCCGTCGACACCTTGGTTAACCTCATCGAGCCAGTGATGATTGTTGCACTCGGCTTAGGCGTCGGTGTCTTGCTTGCCGCAGTGCTTATTCCTATCTACAACGTCTCAGGGTCGGTATAAGATCGACATCCGCTTTTTGGTGGCTACTACGTTGCGCGGGTTATCCACACAAGGGGGAGCTCGGTATCCTCAGTTGGCTATACTTAGGCGGAAACGTACGTGACGTACGTTCTTCGGTTGTCGTCGAATTAGTAACGTTAGAAGAACTATCAATATGAGCAAGCGAGGTTTTACCCTCATCGAGCTCCTGGTCGTTATCGCCATCATCGGCATCCTCTCGTCGGTGGTTCTCGCATCTCTTAACAGCGCTCGCCAGAAGTCTCGCGATTCTCGTCGCGTTGCTGACGTCAAGCAAATCCAGAACGCACTCGAGCTCTACTACGACGCAAGCTCGACCTACCCGGCCGCGCTCTCGTCTTTGGCTCCGACGTATATCTCGACGGTTCCCACCGATCCGCAGGATCAATCCGCATATAAGTATGGTTCTCTTACATCTGCATCTGCAGCATGTACGCCAAGCTCCTCGGTTAAGTGCCCGAGCTATGTTATCCAGGCTGATCTTGAGGACACGGCAAATCCTGCCCTCAACAACGACATCGACACTGACCTCAGTTCGGTGGTTACCGGTGTGACCTGCGCTGACTCAAGCACGGGGTACTACTGCGTCCGTCCATAAGTTCTCTTCTAGCAAAACAAACAAACGCCCCAATGGGGCGTTTGTTTGTTTAAAGGGACACCTCCCATCAGCGCCTCTTGGTGTGGAGGTATACTAAAAGGCGTGATAGAGCCTCTCGACGTCATTATTCTTTTTGTTTTCGGCACCATTATCGGGAGCTTTCTTAATGCGCTCGCGTTTCGTTACAACACAGGACGTTCCATGTGGGGTCGTTCGGCGTGCCTCTCTTGTGGGACGACTTTGAAAGCTATTCATCTGGTGCCGCTTCTTTCGTATCTTGGCCTTAAAGGTAAATGCGCATCCTGCAAAGCAGGCATATCTCCGCAGTACCCAATCGTGGAAATGGTAGCTGGTGTTCTCACGGCATTTTCTTTCATGGAAACGCAGGGTGACACCGCTTCTTTTATTGTGGTGCTCAGTTTTTTTACTATCCTTCTCTTTATTTCTGTATACGACCTTCGGCACACCATTATTCCTGATGCGTTCGTATATGCTGCGGCACTGATCGCACTCGGGGCAAGTTTCTTTGGATATACCACTATAGACATCTCCGACAGCGTCCTTGGAGCGCTCGTTCTTTCGGTGCCCATCGCTCTTTTGTGGGTTATCTCGCGCGGGCGTCTTATTGGTCTCGGGGACGCAAAACTTTTTTTTGCGTGCGGAGCCTTCCTCGGGCTTGTTTCTGGGGCTGCGGCCTTCATGCTCTCATTTTGGATTGGAGCGCTCTTTGGCCTCGGCTTGCTTCTCGTAAGCTCTTTCAGCAAGCGCAGTCACGGCGTTACAATGGAAAGCGAGGTACCGTTCGGTCCTTTTATTGTTCTTGCCACTGCAGTGGCGTACTTCGGCCACATAGGCCTCTATGACATCCTTGCTTTCCTCGCACTATAAGAAGAGACACAATGAGTTCCACCGAGAAGGTGGTTTTACGCTACTTGAACTTCTTGTTGTGATGGGGGTGATGCTTGTTATTACAACGCTTATTCTCGCGCGGCACAACCAATTCAACGGCACGGTTTTGGTGCGCAATCTCTCATATAGCGTCGCGCTCTCTATCCGCCAAGCGCAGGTGTACGGACTCTCAGGTAGAAGTACTGGTGGACTTATCTCAATACGCTATGGTGTGTATTTTACTTCTGCGAATCCAACGCAGTACGTTCTGTTTGCTGACCAGGACAGCGACGGCACCTACGATCCAGGTGAAAGTGTTGAGGTCTTTAGCCTAAGTGGTGGCTATGTCATATCAAATATTTGTGCCAATACAGGTACTGTAGAGAAGTGTAGCGGCTCAGGCGATATTGACCGACTCACCATACTCTTTATGCGTCCAAATCCGGACGCACGATTCATCACTGATATCGCCAACGATGTTTACACAAATGGAACGATCACGGTTCTCTCTGCACAAGGAGTTACGCGCTACGTACGCGTGACAACGACGGGGCAAATATCGGTACAACAAGAGTAAGATGAAAAGAACGACCTCAGCTACATCCGGGTTTACGCTCATCGAACTTATGGTGTCGGTGTCAATATTCAGCATCGTGATGCTTATCGCAGTCGGTAGTCTCTTTTCAATGCTTGATGCAAACCGCAAAGCGCAATCTTTAAAGTCTTCAACCAACAACGTTGCCTTTGCACTTGAAAATATGAGCCGACAGCTTCGCTCCGGCAGTAACTACCATTGTGGAACTGGGGCGCTAACAACACCCCTTGATTGCTCCTCCGGCGGCACTCAGATAGCCTTTGAACCGTATGGCGGTAATACTTCAAATGCAAATGACCAAGTGGTATACCGACTTTTCGGCACCGAGATACAACGTTCAGTAGATGGCGGTGCAACGTTTCTCGCTATTACGGCTCCTGAAGTGACGATTGAGGAACTAAAATTTTATGTCGTGGGATCATTACCGAATGACTTTCCGATGCAACAGCCAAAAGTTGTTATGACGATGCGTGGCTACGCGGGAACGACGGAGCGTACTCGTAGCGAAATGCGTTTACAGACTATGATTACATCGCGCCTCTTGGATGAGTGATATGAAAAAACAGAATCGCAGCACGAATCGAGGCTTTACCCTTATCGAAACATTTGTTGCGATAACCATTTTAGTTACTGCCATCGCTGGACCACTTACCCTTGCTTCAAAAGGTCTCACCTCAGCTCTCGTAGCTCGTGATCAACTTACTGCCTCGTTCCTCGCGCAAGAGGGTATTGAGTACGTGCGACAAAAGCGTGATACAAACCATCTGCAAGGAAATGCATCGTGGCTTGCGGGGCTTTCTAATTGTATCGATCAAGACTGTACGATTGATGTGGTCACCGACACAGCCCCAACGGTCTGCACTGACGGGTGTGCGCCACTGAGGTATGACGAAACAACCGGATTCTATGGCTATGACCCACTCGATGAGGTTACGGTCTATACACGAACGGTACGCATTAGGCCGCTTGAGAGTGGTTTTGAAGCTGAGGTAACTTCCACCGTTAGTTGGCAAAGTAGCGTTTTTACACGCCGCGTGACTCTTACTGAGATAATTACCAACTGGCAATGAGATCTCAGAGTACCCAACGTGGATTCACCATCCTTTTTGCTGTTTTGATCGGTAGTATTTTGCTTGCGATCGGTCTTGCCATCTTCGACATCACGGTCCGTGAATTGAGACTCTCTTCGATTGCGCGCGAAGCGCAGTTGGCGGTTTATGCGGCAGACTCAGGCGCCGAGTGTGCCTTGTACTGGAGTCTTCCTGCGCAGGGCAGAGTAACGTTCTCAACAAGCACACCTATTACCTTCTACTGCAACGGACAGACGCTTCCTGCTGACGTAGATGGACTCACGATTGGAGGGCGTGGTTACGAAGCTACTTCCACGGTACGAGTTGTCTACGGTGATGGATGTGCTGAAATAGAAATTGGCATGCACATGATTAATCCAGACACGCAGCAGATTCGAACGATTGTTAACTCGCGAGGATACAATGTTTGCGATGAGGAAGATTCCAGACGCGTAGAGCGTGCGTTCATGGTTGTATTTTAATGCCTATAGATGGGCGACAGGCGGCATCTTTAGTAGACTGGCGCTATGGTCCCTAAGGCAAAAAGAGACAGATACGCGAAGCTTGTTGAAGCGATAGAGCGGTATCGCTACGAATACCACGTTCTTGATCGTGAAAGCATTTCACAAGCCGCGCTCGATTCTCTTAAACACGAACTCTCTGAGCTTGAGCGGGAATACCCGGAACTGATCACCCCAAACTCGCCTTCGCAGCGCGTTGCGGGAGAGCCGCTGCCGCAATTTAAAAAAGTACGTCACGAAGTACCGCAGTGGTCTTTTGCTGACGCTTTTTCGGCTGAAGAGATGAACGATTTTGATACCCGTGTCACACGCTTTCTTTCAGGAACAAAACCGTCCTACGTCTGTGAACTAAAAATCGATGGCCTCAAAGTCGTGCTCACGTACGAGAAGGGGTCGCTCCTGCGCGCGGCAACGCGCGGCAACGGGGAGGTAGGGGAGGATGTGACACATAACGTGCGTACCATCGAGTCGGTGCCGCTCACACTTACTCGCGCGGTCGACTGCATTGTTGAAGGTGAAATCTGGATGTCGGAGAAAGAACTTGAACGCATAAACAAAGAACGAACAAAGGAAGGAGAGGAAGCGTTTATGAATCCGCGCAACGCTGCGGCTGGCTCAATTCGTCAACTTGATCCGAAGGTTGCTGCGGCACGCAAGCTCGACACCTTTATATATGACGTCGCGCGTACATCAGAAACGTTACCTACGACGCAAGCAGAAGAGCTCGCCTATTTGCGTGAGCTTGGATTTAAAGTGAATCCACATTTTAAGCATGTCCCCGACATGGATGGGGTTATCGCATATTGGGAAACGTGGAAGGAAAAAGCGCGCAGTCAGGGATACTGGCTCGATGGTGTTGTGGTGAAGGTAAATGAGCATGCACTTCAAGAGCGTCTCGGCTATACCGGCAAAGGTCCGCGCTATGCGATCGCATTTAAATTTCCCGCAGAGCAAGTAACTACCATTGTGGAACGCATCACCTTTCAGGTGGGACGCACGGGCGTGATAACACCGGTGGCAGAAATGAAACCCGTGCGTGTCGCCGGGACTATCGTGAGTCGTGCCACGCTTCACAATGAAGATGAAATACGGCGTCTCGATCTGCGTGAGGGAGACACCGTTATTTTAGAAAAAGCGGGCGATGTGATACCACACGTAGTTCAAGTTCTCCTTGAATTTCGTACGGCAAAGCAAAAGCCTTTCAAGTGGCCCACGCATATACCTGATTGCGGAGGAGACGGACGCATCGAACGCATTGAGGGAGAAGTAGCATGGCGCTGTGTTGTGCCAGGGTCATTTTCCCAAAAAGCGCGCGCGTTCCAGCATTTTGTATCCCGTCGGGCACTCGATATTGACGGGTTGGGAGAAAAAATAGTCGAGCAGCTACTCGCTGAAGGGTTAGTCTCACACTTCGACGACCTCTTCACCCTCAAAGAAGGCGACGTTTTGGGTCTTGAAGGGTTTGCTGAACTTTCTGCAAAAAATCTTATTGAGGCTATAGACAAGGCGCGCAAAGTACCGCTCTCACGTCTTTTGACTGGTCTGGGTATTCCACAAGTAGGGGAGGAGACCGCGCACGACCTATCTCAACACTTTGGCACGCTGGCAAAATTACAAAAGGCCACTGAAGTGGAACTCTCCGATATAAAAGGCGTTGGCGCCAAAATAGCGAAGTCTATCGTCCTGTACTTTGCTGATAAAGAAAATATGCGTCTACTTGAGCGACTCTCCAACGAGCTCACCATCACCAAAGATGCCATACCAGTGAGGGTCACAAACTCCTTCTTCTCCGGCAAGACGTTCGTACTCACGGGAACGCTTAGAAGTATGTCCCGAGATGAGGCGAAAGAGAGAATTAAAGCAAAAGGAGGTGATGTTTCTTCAGCGGTATCTTCAAAAACTGACGGAGTTGTTGCAGGAGAGGAGGCAGGCTCAAAATTAGATAAAGCACGCGAGCTTGGCGTGCGGGTTATTGAGGAAGATGAATTTGTACGCTTGCTCGGGTAGTATTGGAGCATGATTACCCGGCAGGATATACAAAAGCTCGCCGAGCTTGCCCGGATACGCATTACTGAAAAGGAGGCGGATGCTCTAGCCATCGACGCTGAGTCAATATTAGGCTACGTCTTTGACGTCGGCGAAGTTTCTGCGGCTGGACAGGGCGATGCACACACCACCCTTACTAATGTGATGCGCAAAGACGGTGAGCCGCATGAAAGTGGTGCACACACCGAAGCAATACTTGCTGGTGCACCAAACGTTGAACGCGGATACATCAAAGTTCGTAAGGTCATCAATCGCGAATGAAACCGCTCAACGAACTAACCATCACCGAGGCGGCGGCTCTTTTGTCAAAAGGAGAAGTGTCGTCTGTCGATGTCACCAAAGCCTGTCGAGAGGCGATAGAAGCGCATGATGGCGACGTGCGTGCGTACCTTGAGGTTTTTGCTGACACTGAGACGCAAGCAAAAGAGGCTGACGCAAGGCGGGCAGCGGGAGAAGCCGAAGCGCTTCTCGGCATTCCTCTTGCAGTTAAGGACAATATTTTGATTAAGGGCCGTCGAGCTTCGGCAGCGTCAAAAATGCTAGAGAACTATGTTGCCACGTATGACGCGACAGTGACGGAGCGCCTTAAGGCTAAAGGCGCCGTATTTCTTGGGCGTGCAAACATGGATGAGTTTGCTATGGGTGGCTCAACAGAAAATTCTGCATATGGTCCTACACACAACCCGCACGACCTCTCACGGGTGCCTGGAGGCTCCTCTGGCGGCTCTGCAGCTGCGGTCGCAGCGCACATGGCTCTTGGCGCGCTTGGTACTGACACTGGAGGCTCAGTGCGTGAGCCGGCAGCATTTTGCGGCGTAGTCGGTTTTAAGCCAACCTACGGTGCAGTTTCTCGCTACGGTCTTATTGCGATGGGCTCATCGCTTGATCAGTGGGGGCCGATAACAAAGTCGGTAGGGGACGCAAAACTATTGTTTGATGCAGTACGTGGTAACGATCCGAAAGACAGCACCTCAAATAGTGGCGATGAGCGTATCTCAAAGCGAACAGTCAAAAAACGCATTGGGGTACCCATGAGCATTATGGGTGGCCTTGAGAGTGATGTACTCGATGCATTTGAGGAATCAAAAGCAAAACTCGCGAGCCTCGGCTACGAGGTTGTTGAAGTTGATTTGCCACTTCTTAAAAAAGCGCTCTCTATTTATTACATCGTGATGTTTGCCGAGAGTTCGACAAACCTCTCTCGTTTTGATGGCGTTCGGTATGGCCTTTCAACACAAGGCGCGAATCTCGTCGGTGATTATGCAGAAAGTCGCGGTGCGGGGTTTGGGCCGGAAGTTCGCCGCCGCATCCTGCTCGGGACGTACGTACTTTCAGCAGGGTATTACGATGCGTACTATGGCCGTGCAGTTGCTGCGCGCAAGCAACTCGTCTCTGATTTCAACCGCGCATTTGAAGATATTGACGCAGTCCTTACACCCACGACACCGGGACCTGCGCCTAAGATAGGTGAGAAAGCCGATCCGCTGTCGATGTATCTTATGGACGTATTTACAGTTACGCCGAACCTTCTCGGCATGCCTTCATTGTCGGTTCCTTCTGGTACGGTTGCACGTGAGGGGAAAAATCTTCCGCTCGGCATCCAATTCATCATGCCGCACGGCGCTGACGACGCACTCCTTGATCTCGGAAGTCGATTTTTGGGTGAAGCATAATCTTTGCACAGCGCCGCGCCGCGCTGTTGGCTTCCGGGGTAGAATAGGCGAGAAGCATGCAGGATATTTCCTTTCTCAACCTTGAGTATATTTTTGTCGCTTTTTATCGAGCGATACACGGAATTGCACCTGAAAATATTCCTTCGATGCTCGTCGCCCTTACCGACGTCATTGAAAAAGTAGGTGTTGTTGCGGCGCTCCTTTTTTTGATCGGCATCATTTATACGCACATCCGCATCGAGCAGATACACCATAAGGCGCACGGCAAGCGGCATGAAGAGATTGAAAAAGTACTGGGACACCACAGTGCGGTTGGGGGAGGTGCAAAGAATCCGAGATGGGAGCACGTTCTTTCCCTCATGACTTCAGCGTCCCCGAGCGATTGGCGGCAGGCCATCATGGAAGCGGACATTATATTGAGTGAATTGCTCGATCACTTCTCAATCCCAGGAGAAACAATAGGCGAGAAGTTGAAAGTAGTAGATCGCGGATCATTTACAACGCTTGATCTTGCGTGGGATGCACATCGTGTGCGCAATGAAGTTGCGCACGGTGGCTCATCTTTCGAACTGTCTGAACGGGAAGCGCGGCGCACAATCGATCTCTTCCGACAAGTATTTGAGGAGTTTGGATATATCTAGAAATGCAAAAGACCCCATACGGGGTCTTTTGCTAACGCATGTTGCGGGGGTGGGAATTGCACCCACGACCTTCAGGTTATGAGCCTGACGAGCTACTGCTGCTCTACCCCGCTATGGCGAACAGTGTATGACACTTTTAACGCTCCTTCAAGTCCTTATTGTAGAGCGGCTCCATACGTGTTATTTTCTCTCTGCGTCGGCGTAGCTCAGTTGGTTAGAGCACAGCATTCATAAAGCTGAGGTCGGAGGTTCGATCCCTCCCGCCGACACCCGGTTCTCTTCGGCGGAGCGTGTGACCTGCGTCACATGTGTGAGGGATCGAAAACCGGAGTATGCCGCGGAGCGGCCATGAGGTGGGGTCGACGGTTCGCGGAGCGAAACCGGTGACCGATCCCTCCCGCCGACACCTGCTATTTCAGTTCCGCAAAGGGCGGTCTAGAATAGCCATTGTTCGTCAGATGCGGTCGTAGCTCAACTGGTTAGAGCACTCGCCTGTCACGCGAGAGGTTGCGGGTTCAAGTCCCGTCGACCGCGCATTATCGAATAAGAACCGAACAAAGTCGGTTCTTATTCGTATAACCGAAGCTCGGTACGAGCGGCGGGACTTGAACGGCGCAGCAATGTTTTGCTTATGCAAAACCGCGAGCCGGGGCTGCAGACAAATCTGCTGACGAGCAGATTTGATCGAAAGCCAAGCCCGTCGACCGCGCATGTGCAAAAGGCCCTAGGGGGCCTTTTGCGTTTCGTCTTTACATGGGAGATGGGCCTCTTTTTGGAGCAAGCACGCATCAAGCTGTAAGGACACAAGAGTCGCAGCGCTCGATTTTAAGCACGCCAACGCCGCTCCGCTTCCCATCGCCTCGCATGTCTCAATGATGGATTTCTGGTCGTACTTCAGTTGTGCTGGCAAATCAACACCAATGCCTTTGTAGCAATCTTCAGAGTATGCATCCGGGGCTTGCTTGCAGAGTCCCCCCACTTTTTGTGGAGTCATTTCTTTCTGTCCGAACCACCAATGGGGAAGCGCGTAGTAACACGAAGATTTATATAAAGAAGGAAGTTTAGTTCCAGCGCATATGTCGTAGGGATTTGCTGAGTCCATCGCTCTACTATTGGTTATGAAGCTCTCTCCTGACACGATAAGAGGTGCGTAGTAGTCCATAAATACACCTCGTATGCATGCCTGCGCATGTTCTTTGATGGGTCCGTAAATCTGACTACATACGGCGAGAGAATCAGCTATGCTTTTTTCACCAAAGTGCGCCGAGATGCCGTGACCTATGCCGTGGAAACAAGGTTCCTGTGTAGAGGATCTTTCGCATACTTCCCCAAGTGTTGTAAGAATCGCAACACCACGATCTTCTATCGCACGTGTGAGATACCCGTGCTGACAACCGGACCCAAAAGAGTCGTCACAAATTGCAAATCCAGCAGAACCAAGTTTTTCGTACAGCAATTTGCCAAATAGATGAGAGACATTGTGCGATTCACTCGGCCTGTCCTTGTAGTCGTCTTTAAATTTTTCATACGCTTCTTTGCCACCATGGCTGTCGATGTACTCAGACCACTGAGTGGCTGGATCGTTATTTTTTTTGACTGAACCTCCTTGGTGAAAATAGATGAATATCGTAATCACGATGACAGCAAATACAAAGAGTGGGGGCAAAGTGAGAGACCTCATGTTTATTCTCATAACTATAGCCGAACTGGTTTTGCTATACTCCCTATATGAGTTACGCGCATGTTGGATTTGCGGTCAAAGATCTAGCAGTAAGTAAGAAGTTTTACGAAGCGGCACTTGCTCCTGTTGGAATAACCCTGATTTCTGAAGGGGAAAATTGGGCTGCGTTTGGCAAAGAGGGAAGAAACCTTCTTTGGATAGGGACGTTTGGACCAGTTCCTGGACACATTCATTTTGCGTTCGAAGCGTCCGACCGCTCTAGTGTGGACGCATTTTATAAAGCGGCGATTGCTGCCGGAGGAAAAGACAATGGTGCGCCTGGCATCCGTGAAAACTATTCACCAACCTATTACGCGGCGTTTGTGATCGATCCGGACGGGCACAACGTTGAGGTGGTGGCCCGGTAGGTCGTAACGTATTGTTTCGTCGATCGTTATTGCGTTGTATGAGAGGAAATATTGCCATTGTCGCTATTGTTGCCATCGCACTTCTGCTTGGAACGATTTACCTTTTTGCACCGTCAAAGGAGGTTCCTCTTACCGTAGTCCCTGGTGTGCCTTCGACGTCTGCAATCACTACCACTCCGGCAGCAGAGGCGGACCAGATTACGCTCCGTGCACACATTAATATGAGCGCAGAGGGTCTCGGCATCACCATACTCCCGCTTGAGGTTACTGAAGATAGTCGCTGCCCAATGGAGGTGCAGTGTGTATGGGCCGGCACTGTCAAAGTTCGCACAACGCTCGCAACTCCTTCTGGAGTAGGAGTGCAAGTGTTCGAGCTTGGAAAAACTATTACGACCGAGACTCGCACCATAACGCTTGTCGAGGTATTGCCACTTAAGCGCACCACCAACACGGCGCCTGTCAGTAACTACGAGTTTATTTTTGAAGTGAAAAAGAGGACGGATTTATAAAAGAAAGGACGTTTACTACAACGGCGATAACTGCTATAAACTAGCAGTTATCGCCGTTGGCAATAACTAGGTCATTGAACGGTCAAAAGGGTTCGCCGTTGGTAATTTTTGTCCAGAGACAAAAATTGAACGGTTCGTTTAGGCAGAAAAGCCGTTGGCAATGACTCCGTCATTGAACGGCTCGCTCGGAAACAAAGAGATCATGCGAGCATATCTCTTGTTCCTCACTCGCCGTTGTAGCTCAGCTGGTAGAGCAACTCCATGGTAAGGAGTAGGTCCCCGGTTCGATTCCGGGCAACGGCTCCAGAATTAAACCGAGCGATTTTTTGGCGGGATTTTGGCGGGCAGAGCGGAGCTCTGCCCAAGGATTTAAGCCATTTCCGACCGCTTCGCGGTTTTTTAGGGTGAGGTTCGAGCCGAAGATTTTTTGGAGGGAGATTTTTTTGGAGGGGAGGTCGTTCGTTTTCGCGATTTCATCCAGTGTTAAAGCGTCTTTTATCCATTCGCGTGTCGGTTCGATCCACGCGGATGGGGTTCTTAAAAGATGCCCCATTTTTTCCTCGACAGACTTTTTGTCGGACATAAGCGAGCGACGCCTTTTTAAATAGTCCTCACGCTCAATATCCTGCGCTACATACACATCTGTAAGTCTGGCGAGGTTTTTTGAAATGTTTTGTTCTTCTTCTCGCAAATCTAAAACTACCACCGACGCGGTGTGTTTATTTCTCTGTTCCTCAACATCTAACATTTCAAATAATTTTGTCGCCCATTCTTTCGGCATACTATATTCGCTCATTTTTGCCGAAAGTTGGCGATCCAATTCCTCGCCTCGTATGCACGGCTCAAAACATTTTTGCACTTTGGATTTTTTGGAACAATGATAATAAGTGTACAAATGTTTTGTGCCATTCTTTTGTCGTTTGATTTTTATCTCTCCTGTAATCCCCATACCGCACGAACCACAGGACATAAGTCCGCAAAATGGTCGTGGGTCTGTTTTCTTGTCGGGCGTGCGACCCCTGCCTCGCAAAACATTATTTGCTTTATCGAAAATTTCTTTGGAAATAATCGGCTCATGTTTGCCTTCATATATTTCTCCAGCGTGGCGAAAGTGTCCGTAATAAATTGGATTATTGATAATATGTGATACTCGCGAAACATGGACTCTACGATTATTTTTGGAAAGTATGTCTGATTTTTCTAAAATTTTTGCGAGGTCTTCCAGTCGCACATTTCCTGTCGCGTAAAGTTCAAACATTTGTTTTACAATCTTTGAATTTTTCTTATGGACAGCAATTTTCTTGATATTGGAATTATTTATATATCCAAGCGGAGCTTTGCCGGGAAAGTCTCCGTTGCGCGCTTTTTGTCGCAAACCTCGTGCGGTATTTTCACTTAGTTGGCGAACATATTCGTTCGCCATTCCTAATTCCACGGACATCATTAACACGTTGTCATTTGGATAATGACTTTGTCCGTGAGTTTGAATATGTTGGATTATGTTTTGTTGGAGCATCCATTGGATTTTTCCACTATCAACGGGGTTGCGAGACAAGCGGTCAATTTTCCAGCAAACAATTCCTTGCGCTTCGCCATTTTGAATACGAGAAAGCATATTGTTAAAAACTGGACGACCGGGAATTTTTGCTGATCGTTTTTCAATAAACTCATCGGCAATGTAGATACTTTCTCGTTTGGCGAGGTCTCGCAATTCAGCAAGTTGCCCTTCAATAGAAAGGATTTGTTTGTCCTCCACATCGGTGCTTTTGCGAGCGTATAAAAAGTATTTTTGCATAGTTCTATTATACCATAACCCATAGTGTAAAGTGCAAGAGCAAGTTATACTGTTATCAATGAATGGTGAATCAAAAAGACTCGGTCAAAACTTAAAACGGATTAGAACTAAAAAGGGCATATCCCAAGGAGATATAGTAAAAACATTGGATATGCCTAAAAGTTTTGTAAGTAGTATTGAAAATGGAAAAACCAATCCAACACTTGCGACGATTGCTAAAATAGCAAAAGCAATCGGAGTTTCAGTTGGTGAATTGATGAAATAGATATTAAAGGGAGTTTGCCGATTTTCAAATCGGCAAAATTTAACACGCGCACGGGTGGGTGGGGCAAGTGTTATATATTTTGCACGACCTCCCCACAAAAAATCTTCCCTCCAAAAATCTTGGGCTTTTGAATTTTTGAACCTCCCCTAAAAAACCGCGAAGCGGTCGGAAATGGCTTAAATCCTTGGGCAGAGCTCCGCTCTGCCCGCCAAAATCCCGCCAAAAAATCGCTCGGTTTAATTCTGGAGTCCCTCTTAAACGAGGCTAGAACCTATTTTAGCAAAAATGTCTCAGCAAATCTAATCTCACGCGCCGAGCGATTCGTAGTTTGAAATGTAATCGTACGCTACACGACGAACTCCGTCACGCCGTAGCGTCCACTCCACCGAACACCAGAATACTGGTGTTAGCTTCCGTTACCGCTCCGTCGCTCCGCCCTCACCACCACACAATGTATTGTTTGGTGTAGTGGCGAGGGCGGGTTTCTCCAAAGGAGAAACTGACGGAGTTCTAGTGCCAATTCGGTGGACTCGGTTTTGCGAAACTGTTTTCTGGGAAAAGGATTCGCAAAAACCGAGACTGATGTTTTTGAAATTCGGTGGGAATTGGGTGGGGGGTTCCACGCGCAGGAAGGGTCTGGGAGGGAATGCGCGCAAATTTTTTGGACTGGAAAATATGGCTAAAAAATGCTAAAATGAAAAAATCACAAAAAGTGGTGTAATTTTATGAATCAAATTGTCTACATTTTAAAAAATGAATCGATGCCGGAATATGTAAAAATCGGCTTTACTCACGGTGATGTTAAAGAAAGACTCAAACAGTTAGACCGAACGGGCGTACCGCTTCCGTTTGAGGTTTACTACGCTGCGACTGTAGAAAATGCTGAAAAAGAGGAAAAATGGCTCCATTCAATTTTTGCTGATCGTCGAGCACGGGATAGCCGAGAATTTTTTAAGATGAATCCAGAATATGCTGCGCTTGCATTGAAACGAGTAGAAATTGGAGAAACAAAAATTGATAGTGGATTAACTCCCGAACAGGAAAAAGAAGTTGATGAGGTTAAAGAAAGACGCTCACGATTCCATTTTGCACAGTACAGAATTCCTGTCGGATCAAAACTTACTTTTACACGAGATTCCAATGTTATTGCTGAAGTAGTAGAAAATGACAAAATTAAAATTAACGGTAAAGTAAATAGCTTGTCTAGTTTCGCTATGGAATTATTGGGGTATTCGAGACGCCCACAAGGAACCCTATATTTTGAGTTTGAAGACGAGATTTTAGATGATAGACGCAGAAGAATGGACGAGGGAGAACCAACAGATAAAGAAATTGAGGCGGCTGGGGATGCATGGATGCAACAACAAGCTGATATAGAAAGAGGAAAATAATTTTATGAGCAAAGACAAAGCAAATCAAAATAACAGCAAGGAGCAAGAGCGCACAGAACTTCATCGTGCTATTTGGCAAATCGCTACAGACTTGCGTGGGAGTGTTGATGGTTGGGATTTTAAGCAGTATGTTCTTGGAATTTTGTTTTATAGATTCATCAGTGAAAACCTTACAAACTATATCAATGCCGACGAGCGTCGTTCTGGGAAGAAAGATTTTGACTATGCGACCCTATCAAACAAAGAAGCAGAATTTGGGCGAGCTGATACCGTAAAAGAAAAAGGATTTTATATATTACCAAGCGCACTTTTTGTAAATGTTCGTAAAAACGCACGTAATGATGCAAATCTAAACGAAACACTAGCGAATGTTTTTACTAATATTGAAAATTCAGCAAAAGGAGCAAGCAGTGAAGACGACCTGAAGGGATTGTTTGACGACTTGGATGTGAACTCAAACAAGCTCGGCTCTAATGTAGAGAACAGAAATAAAAAGCTTGTAAAACTTCTCGAAGCTATTGGCGACCTCCGTCTTGGTGACTATGGCGATAACACCATAGACGCTTTCGGTGATGCATACGAATTTTTGATGACCATGTATGCTTCTAACGCTGGTAAATCTGGAGGTGAATTTTTTACGCCACAGGAAGTCAGTGAACTTCTTGCAGAAATAACTACCGTCGGTAAAAAGGAAGTGAATAAAGTGTATGACCCTGCCTGTGGCTCTGGTTCGCTTCTTCTTAAATTTGCCAAAGTGCTCGGCAAGGAAAATGTTCGGCAAGGATTCTTTGGTCAAGAAATAAACATCACGACCTACAACCTCTGTCGTATCAATATGTTCCTCCATGATATCAACTACAACAATTTTGATATTGCCCACGGTGACACCCTAACCGACCCGAAACATTGGGACGATGAGCCATTTGATGCCATTGTTTCCAATCCACCGTATTCAATCAATTGGGAGGGCGATGCTAACCCTCTTCTTATCAATGATCCTCGTTTTTCTCCTGCCGGAGTGCTTGCTCCAAAGAGCAAGGCTGACCTCGCATTTACCCTCCATATGCTCTCATGGCTTTCTACCAGTGGCACGGCGGCGATTGTTGAATTCCCGGGTGTTCTCTATCGAGGCGGAGCCGAGCAGAAAATCCGTAAATATCTTATAGAAAACAATTATGTTGATGCAGTAATTCAACTCCCACCTGATTTGTTCTTTGGTACAACAATCGCTACCTGTATTGTAATTCTCAAAAAGAGCAAGAAAGATAACAAGACTCTATTCATTGATGCTTCCGCCGAATTTGTGCGCGGTGGTAATAAAAATAAATTGAGTGAAGTGAATCGCAAGAAAATTCTCGATGCTTTTATTTCTCGCAAAGATATAGAGCATTTTGCAAAAATTGTAAACAACAAAGATATTGCCGAGAACGACTATAATATTACTGTTTCAAGCTATGTTATAGCAAAAGATACTCGTGAGGTCGTCGATATTACCGAGCTCAATACCGAGATTGCTCGTATTGTCGCGCGACAAAATGAACTTCGCACTGCGATAGATAAAATCGTGGCGGATATTGAAGGAAAATAATATGACAAAGAACCAAAGCAAAATTGAACAGTTAATCGCAAAGCTTTGCCCGAATGGGGTGGAGTTTAAGGAGTTGGGTAAGGTTTGTAAAATTGAGACAGGTAAACTCAATGCAAACGCTGCGGTTGATGGTGGCGAGTATATGTTTTTCACTACTGCAAAAGAAATTAGCAGAATTGATAAATATCGCTGGGACACAGAAGCATTACTAATTGCGGGGAATGCGAATGTTGGCGAAGTAAAGCATTACATCGGTAAGTTTGAGGCATATCAGCGAACCTATGTATTAACAAACTTCAGTAAAGATATTGATGTGCGATTTTTATATTTTGCACTTAACGACAATCTAAAAAAATATCTTGCAACAAAAACAAATAGTGCGGCGATGACTTATATCGTGTTATCGACCCTGCAAGATTTCAAAATCCCTCTCCCGCCACTTGCGGTGCAGGAGGAAATTGTCAAAATTCTTAATAGTTTTACGGAGCTAGAAGCGGAGCTAGAAGCGGAGCTAGAAGCGGAGCTAGAAGCGAGAAAGAAACAGTATGAACATTATCGAACACAACTCCTAACCTTCCCAGAGGGGGGGGTACGGTGGATTCCGATTAGTGAAATTGGAAAAGTATCTATGTGTAAAAGAATATTCAAAAATGAAACAACTGCGACTGGAGAAATCCCATTTTACAAAATTGGGACTTTTGGCAAGAAACCAGATGCGTTTATATCTGAAAAGGTTTTTAACGAGTATCGCAATAAGTTTTCTTTTCCAAAGAAAGGCGACGTACTTTTATCTGCTTCTGGTACTATCGGGCGACGAGTTGTCTACAACGGCGAACCCGCATATTTTCAAGATTCCAATATTATTTGGCTTGAACATGATGAGGGCAAAGTATTAAACAGATTTTTATATCATTTTTATGCGACTGTTAAATGGCAGACAGAAGGCGGAACAATCCAAAGACTTTACAATGATAATTTCAAAAAGATAAAAATCCCAATAGCTTCTCTCGAAGAACAAGAACGAGTAATTTCAATTTTAGATAGATTCGAGGTGCTTACGAACGACATTTCAATCGGTTTACCTGCCGAACTCAAAGCCCGTCGGTCTCAATACGAATACTATCGGGGCAAGGTTTTAACTTTCAACGAATATGTCCACTAACAACAAATACAATTTAGTTGCGGAAAGTCCGCAAAGCACTGTTGTTGCGGAATACATCCCCGACGGCAAGCGTGTTGCTCACTATCAGAGCGAGGCGGAGCTTGAGCGTGCCTTTATAGAGCAACTCGGTACGCAGGCGTATGAATATGTGTCCATTACTTCCGAAGCAGATTTGACACAGAATTTGCGTAAGCAACTGGAAAAACTAAATGGCTTCGAGTTTACCGATACTGAATGGGAAAAGTTTTTTGCAAACGAAATTGCCAATCCAAATCAGAGCATTGAGGAAAAGACAGCAACTATTCAAGAAGATCATGTTAAGAATCTAACTCGTGATGACGGTTCTATAAAAAATGTTTATCTTATAAAGAAAGACAACATTCACGACAATAGTTTGCAGGTGATAAATCAGTATGCAACCGAAGACGGTAAGCGTTCCAATCGCTATGATGTGACGGTTTTGGTAAATGGCTTACCACTCGTGCATATTGAGCTCAAGCGTCGTGGTGTGGCTATTCAAGAAGCGTTTAATCAAATCAATCGCTATCAACGAGAAAGCTTTTGGGCATCAAGTGGGCTTTTTGAGTATGTGCAGTTGTTTGTTATTTCAAACGGTACGCATACCAAATACTACAGCAATACTACTCGTGCCCAGCATATTAAGGAATCAAATGAGGGTGGAGTAAAGAAAGGCAAACGAACGAGCAACAGTTTTGAATTCACGAGCTGGTGGGCAGATGCGACCAATCGCCCTATTACTGATTTGATGGATTTTGCAAAAACTTTTTTTGCTAAACATGCTCTTTTAAATATTTTGACTAAGTATTGTGTATTCACTACTGAGCATTTACTCCTCGTGATGCGACCATATCAGATTGTGGCAACGGAGCGTATTTTAAGTAGAACAGAAGTCAGTACCAACTACAAAAAGCTCGGCACATCAGAGGCGGGTGGATATATCTGGCACACCACAGGGTCGGGGAAGACTTTGACCAGTTTCAAAACGGCACAGCTCGTCAGTAAATTGCCGTATGTAGATAAAGTTTTATTTGTGGTTGATCGCAAGGATTTGGACTATCAGACGATGAAGGAGTACGACAAGTTTGAAAAAGGCGCAGCGAATAGTAATACCTCGACCGCAGTGCTTAAAAAACAACTTGAGAATCCGAGTACTCGTATCATCATTACCACTATTCAAAAATTAGACAGGTTTATTGGTCGCAACTCTGGGCACACTATTTTTGATGGACATATTATTTTGATTTTTGACGAATGTCATCGTTCGCAATTTGGTGATATGCACGCGGCGATTACCAAAGCTTTTAAAAATTACCATATTTTTGGATTTACTGGCACACCTATTTTTGCAATCAATGCTTCTTCTGGCGGTCGCCCAGATTTGAAAACAACCGAGCAGGCATTTGGTGAAAAATTGCACACCTACACTATCGTAGACGCCATTGCTGATAAAAATGTTCTGCCGTTTAAGGTTGATTATGTTTCTACTGTTCGTGAGGCAGAAAATATTGAGGATAAAAAAGTTAGCGATATTGACCGAGAGGCGGTGCTTTCTGCGCCAGAGCGTTTGGAAAATATTGTGCGATATATTCGTGAACATTTTGACCAGAAAACAAAGCGTAATAGTTTCTATAAAATCAAAGACCGCAGAATGGCTGGTTTCAATTCTATTTTTGCAGTTTCATCTATTGATGTGGCTAAAAAGTATTATGCTGAATTTAAAAAACAACTTGAAGGTGAGCCAAGCGACAAACGATTCAAGGTGGCAACGATTTATAGTTTTGGAGTAAATGACGAGGATGCAGACGGAATGATTGACGAAAATTCAGAGGACACAAGCGGGCTTGATGTAAGTTCACGAGACTTTTTGGATAGTGCTATCAAGGATTACAACGCGATGTTTGGGACTTCGTATGATACTTCGTCTGATAAGTTTCAGAATTACTACAAGGATGTCAGTGAGCGTGTAAAGAATCGTGAGATTGATATTTTAATCGTGGTGAATATGTTTCTAACCGGATTTGATGCCACGACGCTCAACACGCTTTGGGTTGATAAGAATTTACGCTTACACGGACTACTCCAAGCATATTCAAGAACGAATCGTATTTTGAATAGTGTGAAGACTTTTGGAAACATTATCTGCTTTCGTAACCTAGAAAAAGCAACAAATGAATCTATCGCGCTCTTTGGCGATAAAGAAGCGAGTGGAATAGTGCTTTTGAAGGCATACGATGATTATTATCATGGCTACAAAGACGGCGATAAGGAAGTGCGAGGGTATGAAAGTTTGGTAAAGGAATTGTTAGAAAAGTTCCCTGTGGGTGAAAGAATTATGGGAGAGCAGAATCAAAAAGATTTTATCAGGTTATACGGAGCGGTTCTGCGTGTCCGAAATATACTTGTAACCTTCGATGAGTTTGCTGGGAATGAGATTTTGACCGAACGAGATGTGCAGGATTATCACAGTATGTACATTGATTTGTACAACGAATTTCGCAAGGGGGTAGAAGAAGAAAAGGAAAACATCAACGATGATGTGGTATTTGAAATGGAGCTTATTAAGCAAATAGAGATAAATATTGACTATGTTTTGGGCTTGATTAAAAAATATCACGAAGATCATATAAAAAATCGTGAACTCTTGCTCGATATCAACAAGGCGATTGATTCCAGTGTCGAGCTACGAAATAAAAAAGACCTTATCAACCAATTTATTACCTCTCTCGATGTTCACGCGGTAGTGGATGAAGATTGGCAGAAATTTGTTGAGGAAAAGAAAATTGAAGAATTAGAAAAGATTATCACTACCGAAAGTCTTGATCGTGACGCTACTTATGTGTTTATAAAGAATGCTTTTAGGGATGGTGGTATTGCCACAACTGGCACAGCAATTTCAAAAGTATTACCTCCTGTATCTCGTTTTTCTCCAACTGGTGAAAGAACCCAAAAACGAGAAAGTGTATTGAACAAGCTCGCGAGTTTCTTTGAGAGATTCTTTGATATTTCTGGTGGTAAATTTTCTAAGTAGATAAATACACTTGCATCTTAATTCTGCCAACAAATTTTTGCTTCGGTACCCATCTTTTCAGTAAGGAAATTTTCCACATCAGGAAGTAATCCGATTTTGTCTATCAAACCATCTTTTAGAGCAGTTTCTCCCATGACAGTAGAACCATCGGCTAATTTTTTGACTTTCTCAATATCTAAATTACGATTTTTTGCGACTATTTGTATAAAATAATCTAAACCGATTTTTATATCTCTCATAATCATTTGCTTTTCATCTTCAGTAATGGCTCGATCTGGGCTTCCTGTATCTTTGTATTTACCAGAACTTAAATCTATGTAGGTGTATCCGTCTTTTTTGTTTTTATCTGTATTCTGTAAATAAGATTGAGTAACACCTATACTTCCAACATCAGAAAACTTTGAGGCAAAAATAGTTTGAGCACCTGTGGCTAATAAATATCCTGCTGATAGTCCTCTATTGCGGATAAATGCCACTGTTGGTTTTCCGGATTGTTTTAGAGCTTGCATAATTTCTTCGCCCGCTTCGCCAGAACCACCACTTGAATCAATTTCTATTGCAATCGCTTTGATATTTTCTTTTTCTCCTGCTTCTTTTATGTACCAAGTAACTTCATCAGCAGAAGTTTGGTCATATTTTAATTGACCTTGATCATTAAAAGCGTCGTGAGAATTATATGTAACAATATCTCCATGTATATTTATACCTTGAACATTGCAATCTTCGGCATCAGATGACGCATTAGTATCAGAGACATCAGATAGACTCTCACTTGTTATGTTGGAAAAGAATTTTGAACTATATGATATTGCAAAATAGGAAATGGCAGACCAAACAACGATCATGGTAATGATTGAAATTGCAGCATAGGAAGATTTAAATATGTTAGAAAGTTTTTGCCACATATATTTCAGTATATCACTTTTTGTATAATTCTGAACTCTAGGGAGCCCCGCTCGCACCCCTCTCCTCCTCTGCGAGCGGGTTTGCGCGCGAACGGGAGGGTGGGTCAAGCGCATTTGCATTTGAGCCTCGGGTATTTCCGCTAGGGCGTCCAGGGCTAAAGGACGAGCGCCGACGTTAAACGAAGTCTCATAGCCTAGTAGCGAAAGCGACACACTGAACGCAATAATGAAAACAAGGAGAGGGGTTGGCGTAGCCGGGTGGGGTGAGCCCTGTTCCGCTCTGCGGAATGCGTAGCGAAGCGGAGCACGAACCGAGGCGGAGCTGGGGAGAGGATTCTTTCCTCTCCCCAAAAAGAGTCCTGCCCGAGCACGCGCTCGCAAGCGCGGAATGCGAGGATATGCAGGACACCAAGTAATCTAGGCGCTCGTAGCCCTAGCGGAAATACCCGAGGCGGATGCCGAGGGTGCATCTCCTTTAGACTTGGACAAACACTAGCAGAGAAATAACCGAGACAATATAAAATTTGTTGTATTTGTATTTTGGAACCCCACCCAATTCCCACCGAATTTCAAAAACATCAGTCTCGGTTTTTGCGAATCCTTTTCCCAGAAAATAGTTTCGCAAAACCGAGTCCACCGAATTGGTACTAGAACTCCGTCAGTTTCTCCTTTGGAGAAACCCGCCCTCGCCAACACCACCAAACAATACACTCTGTGGTGGCGAGGGCGGAGCGACGGAGCGGGAACGGAAGCAGACTGTCGTACCCGACAGTCTGGTGGAGTGGACGCTACGGCGTGACGGAGTTCGTCGTGTAGCGTACGATTACATTTCAAACTACGAATCGCTCGGCGCGTGAGATTAGATTTGCTGAGACATTTTTGCTAAAATAGGTTCTAGCCTCGTTTAAGAGGGACTCAAGAAAAAAAGTATGACACCACTTTTAACCCGAGGTCGGATGTACGTTGCCGTTTTTACCACCCTTTACTTGGTAGGGTTTAGCGTATGGTTTTTATCCAATGGAAATTACGAGTTCATTGGCTATATAGCGACGATGCTCGTTTTCATTGGAGTTATTGTAGGAACCTTGAGGACCTCTCAGTTGAGCGACCGAATGCTCTGGCTACTGTCCCTCTGGGGGTTACTCCATATGCTCGGTGGGGGATTGCGTATCGATGGGCACGTGCTGTATGCGCAGATACTGTACCCGTTTCATGTTGATGGTGATTTTACGTACCTAAAGTACGACCAAGTGGTACACGCGTTCGGCTTTGGTGTTGCGGCGGCTGCGATACACGGGATAGTTGCGCGTATGGCGCCTACCATGCGCACGTTTGGGCGTATTATGCTTCCAGCACTCGCGTCGATGGGCCTTTCCGTTGTAAACGAACTTATTGAATTTACTGCAGTGATTCTTCTACCTAATACATGGGTGGGCGGTTACTACAATCTTTCTCTCGATCTCGTTTCAAACACGGTTGGCGCTTTCGCAGCAGTCCTGATTCTTGAGCTGTGGCGATTGAAAAAGAGGGGTTAATTTCGTAGGATAGCGATTGTTCGCCAGAGTAGTCCCGACGCAAGGTCGGGATCCCGACTGAAACGTCGGGACTCAGTGTTTGAAAATTGCCAGAGTAGCTCAGTTGGTAGAGCATTCCCTTCGTAAGGGAGAGGTCGCCGGTTCGATTCCGGCCTCTGGCTCAAGAATCAAACTCAACGGTTTTTCAGAGGCCGAAATGCGCGCGGCGCAAAGCGCCGCGTAGGGGGGAATGGGGTTTCCGCGCGCTTCGCGCGCGTGGATTCTGAGGTTCAATCCGAAAACTTTTTGGAGGGGGGATTTTTTGGAGGGGATGTCTTCCGATTTTGCCATTTCACCAAGACGCGAAGCGTCTTGTATCCAGTTTCTGACAGGTTCAACCCACGCGGCGGGGGCGCGTTCAAGACGGACGATTTGCTCCTCAATCGTCCGGCGCTCGCTCATGAGCGCACGACGGCGCGAAAGATACTCCTCGCGCTCCAAGTCCTCGGCAACGTATAAGTCTGTAAGACGTTCCAATTTGTTAGAAATGTCAAAAACTTTGTCCCGCAGTCCTTGAACGGCCTCCGCCGCCGTTTTGGAAGCGCTAGCTGCTTCTCTATCGAGCATCGCCGACAAGAGCGATACCCATTCTTGCGGCATGGCGTACTCGCCAAGAAGCGCCGAGAGTTGCGAATTCAATAATTCGCTTCGCATCGGCGCTTCTTTGCATTTCACGGCTTTGTTTTTGCGCGTACAGCGATAGTAAGTGTAATGGTGGACATTGCCGTTCTTTTGGTGCTTCTCTTTCACTTCGGCCGTGATAGCCATGCCGCAAAAACCGCACCGCAGGAGGCCGCACAGCGGCGCGGGTTCGGTTTTGACAGCGAGCGTCCGGCCACGACCACGCAAAACCACGTTTGCTTTGTCGTACAAAGATTTTGAAATGAGCGGCGAATGATTGCCGTCGTACAACTCGCCCGCGTAGCGGAAATGGCCATAATAAAATGGATTTTGCAAAATGAACGAAATGCGCGAGATGTGAACGCGACGATTTCCCTTGGACATCACGCCCGCGCTTTCAAGAAAATCCGCCAAACCATCCAGCGTCGCGCTTCCGCTCGCATAGCGTTCAAACATCTCGCGCAAAAGCGCGGCATTCTTTTTGTGGACGCGGATAGTTTTGGTGCGCGAGTCGTTCAAATATCCGAATGGCGCAAGCCCTGGATATATTCCTTGCCGCGCTTTTTGCCGCAACCCTCGCGCGGTATTCGCGCTCAGCTGGCGCACATACTCATTCGCCATTCCCAGTTCAACGGACATCATCAGCACATTGTCGTTCGGATAGTGCGAGCGGTCGTGTGTTTGGATATGGCGAATGACACCCTGTTGCAAAAGCCACTGTACTTGTCCACCGTCCACGGGGTTGCGGGCGAGGCGGTCAATTTTCCAACAAATTATTCCTTGCGCCTCGCCGCGCTCAATGCGCGACATCATATCGTTGAATATTGCGCGACCAGGAATCTTCGCGGATTTCTTTTCGACAAACTCCTCGGCGATTTCTAGCCCGTCGCGCTTCGCGAGCGCGCGAAGTTCGGCAAGTTGCGCCTCAATAGATAAAACTTGTTTGTCCTCAACATCGGTAGATTTTCTTGCGTAAAGAAAATATCGCATATCTCAAATATCATACCGCATTGCATTTTGGGGAGCCATCCCCGCCGTTTACAATGTTCCCCAAAAACGGCGAGGGATGGACAATCTCGTGCGCGCTGGGTGGGCGGGGTAAGCACTCCACTATGTATTTATGGATTTCTGCATTTGCATTTCCCCTCCAAAGAGTTTTCGGATTTGGTATTTTCTGAACCTCCTACTCGCGCGCGAAGCACGCGGAAATTCCATTCCCCCCTACGCGGCGCTTTGCGCCGCGCGCATTTCGGCCTCTGAAAAACCGTTGAGTTTGATTCTTGAGTCTCTATTAAAACACGCTAGAACCTATTTTAGCCAGCACTCCGACTGACTCGCGCGCTCCGCGCGCGTGGTGGCTTTGTATCGGATTGTACGATTCGACCCTGCGGTGATTCACTCGGACGCGCGAGTACGCGCGTCCTCGTCACGGATATTCGCCTGCTGGCGAATTCCGCGACCCACCACGCATAAATCGCTGTTGCGATTTTGCGCGGTCCCGGCTCGGGCCGTCGCCCTGCGGCCTTGCGAAAGCGCCCCGCGCTTTCTCACCCCCGTCCCGCCGCACGCTCCTCCATCCTCATCCATTTCGCGGGGGTTTTTGAAAATTGAATGGGCGGCGGGGCGCGCTATTCACACCGATTTACACTCGCCGCTACCCCCCCACGGTTTTGTGCGACAATATGGACATGCCCCCACACCAATCGTGGGACATCGGTATTTTTTTGCTATGAACGAAGATCAACAAGAATTTCAAAACGAAGATTGGTGTGGGGGCATGTCGGACACCCAACTCGACCGGGAGTTTTTCGTGACATCACGCCTGCAAAAAGCGCACCAGTTTGCCCGTCTCCGCGCGAAGCGCGGAGTACTCTCTCTCTCTCTCTCTCTCGCAACCGGCCTCGTTTTTCTCTCGGCGTCCGTAGCGCTCGCGGCGCATTTTGATGTTCCGAACGGCATTCAAGCGTTCACGCAGACCTCTGTGCAGGGCGCGCAGGCGCTTGTACGCGGTACTTTGGATGGTACCCAAACAGCGCCATCACACGTCGCCCGTCAGACACAGCAAACTGCCGCGGCCGCTTTTTCCGCCGGTGCGGGAGCGTCCGAGCAAGGCGCGAGTTCGGCTTCGGAATATTTTCACTCGCTGTGGTCGCGGGTAGCCGACACGCTCGCGGCATCACTGCTTTCGATAGCAAACGCTATTCCGGGTAATACCGTTCTATTCTCCAGAAACGCGGATTCCGCGCAGTCGGCGCCTGCGGCACTCGCATTTGCTGAGCCAGCGCAATCCCCGCAGATTGTAAGCGCGACGAGTAGCGTGACGACTTCGACGGGTTCGACAAGCTCACCGCAGGCAAGCTCAGGGCAAGCAACCGTCGTCAACAACTACATCACCCAGCCGGTGATTGAGCGCACGGTGCAAACCGCTCTCCCGCTGAGTAGCGGATATGTAACGCAAGCGGAGCTTGCGAACCAACTCAACGCGCTCTCAAACACATTCAGCAAGACGATTTACGGCACGACGTATCCCGCCCCTGCGACGAGCTACGCGAGCGGCGGTGTGTTCAACGCGATAGCTCTCTCAAATAAAATCGATAATCTTTTCGGCACAAAGCTATCGAGTATCACAGTCAGTGGAGTGTCGGGGCTTACCGACGCGGATATTCCCGACGGAATAACCGCAAGTAATTATCTCGCGCTCACCGGCGGCACGCTCTCCGGCGCGCTCACGATTCCGTATCTCGCCGCAACGAGCACAACTGCGACATCGACATTCGCCGCCGGGGTGCAAGCCACCTACCTCAACCTCACGGGAACGGCGGCCACTTCGACCGCCGCGAACGGCTTCAATCTTAGCGCAGGATGTTTTGCAGTGAATGGTACATGCGTGACAGGCGGCGGTGGCGCATCACTTTCCGTTGCGAACACATGGACGGCGCTTCAACTTTTCTCCGCGGGCGCGTCGAGCACGCAATTGTCCGTGTTCACAAAAGCATATTTCGGCGGCACTGCCACTTCAACATTCGATTCCGCAGGCAATCTCTCCGTCGCAGGAACGGCAAGTGTTACAGGCGCAACGACACTCGGCAATTTCACCGCGACAAACGGCACGACGACGAATGCGACTTCCACCAATCTCGCCGTCACCGGCACCGCATCCACATCCGCGCTCGTCGCGTCCAACTCGTTCACATTCTCGAATGTTACGGGCTTTCTCAAGGCCGTCGCGGGTGCAGTCACCACGGCGCTCATCAATCTCGCAAGCGATGTGACTGGCATTCTTCCCGTGGGGAACGGCGGCACGGGAGCAACGTCACTCACCGGTCTCGTCAAAGGCAACGGCACGAGCGCATTCACCGCCGCATCCGCCGGTACCGATTACGTCGCTCCGGTAACGACCATCACCGCAGGCACCGGACTCTCCGGCGGCGGTGACCTCTCCGCCAACAGAACGCTCACGCTCAATCTCGCCAACGCAAATGCATGGACCGGCCTCCAGACCTTCGCCAACTCCTCCTCGACCCTCGCGTCAGTATTCAACACGCTGTACGTCGGCGGCACGGCGACCTCTACCATCCAAGGCAACACGACCGGCACCTCTACTATCCAAGGTTTTCTCAACGTCGCGGGCACCAACTCCACCTCCACATTTAGCGGGGCGCTCGCCTCCACCTACCTCAACCTCACGGGAACGGCGGCCACTTCGACCGCCGCGAACGGCTTCAATCTTAGCGCAGGATGTTTTGCGGTGAACGGCACGTGCGTCGGCGGCTCATCGAGCCAGTGGACGACCTCGGGGAGCAATATCTACTACACGACCGGCTCGGTCTTCATCGGCACGACGACGCCCGGCCGCACATTCACCGTCTTTAACACTGCCGCGAACGCTCAACAGCGCATCTCATACGACGCGACGCGCTACGCGGAGTTTTATGTAGACGCCTCGGGCGATCTCCAACTTTCTGCAACCGGCAAGAACCTCCGCGCGCTTGATGCCAACCTCTACCTCTGCGACGGCGGGGCATGTCCCACGACTCCCGTGCAGGGCTATCCGTCTTCTTTCACCGGGAACGGCAACGCGGTCGTTGCGGGCACCATCTACGCGGACGGGTTCGGCCCCGCCACCTGTCCCACGGGCATGATTCCGGTGCCCGCCTCTCCCGCGGACGGACAGCAAGGATTCTGCGTCGACAAGTACGAAGCGCAATCCTCCGCGGACAACGAAGTGTCGGTGCAGGGCGGCTCTCCGTGGGTTTCCATCACGCAGACCAGCGCGCGGGCGGAATGCATTCGCGCGGGCAAGCACCTTATTACCGAGAAAGAGTGGCAAGCCATCGCGCACAACGCGGAGAATGTCGGGTGGAACTGGAACGGCGGCGTTGCGGGTACCAACCAAATGTCCGACGGCCACTCCGACAACGCTCCTGCCTCTGCGCTCGCGACTGCCGTCGACACCGACCCGTGCAATGGTACGGGACAGACGTGCGATACGAGCACATGGAGCTCGCAGCGCCGCACGTACAAGCTCTCCAACGGCGGGTACATCTGGGACTTCGGCGGCAACGTCTGGGAGTGGGTTGACCAGGTCGTGGTCAACGATTATCCAATAGTCAATAGCGCGACCGCCGGGTGGCAAGCGTGCTCCACCTCTGGCGACGGCATCTGCGGCAATACGCGCACGACGAACGACCAATGGTACCGGGGCGGCTTTGCTACTATCGCGGGCTTCGGCCGCGGCGGCGATTGGGGCCCTGGCGCGCCGGTTGGCGCGTTCGCGCTGAATCTCAGCAGTGCCCCGTCGGGTTCGGACGCGGGCGCCGGCTTCCGCTGCTCCCGGTGATGCTGTAGCAATCTGGTATCTGTATTCTGAAAATCTGGTTTCGAAAAAATTTGAAAAAGCAAGCAGTATGAAAAAAAGAAAAGAAAAACCGCTCTATGCTCGAACAACTTACCATCTTCGAAAAGACGTACCAGCTCATCCTCTGGCTATATCCGGCGGTGCGCAAATTTCCCAAAGCGCAGCGCTTTGTGCTCGGTCAGCAGATAGAAAACACGGCGCTCGATATCCTGCGCGGCATCATCCGCGCGAACGCCGAGCGCGACAAGTTGCCGCTCCTCAAGAGCGCGAGCGTGGACTTGGATACGCTACGCATACTCTTGCGCCTTTCCAAAGACCTCGAATTTCTCTCCGTGCGGCAGTACGGCTTCGCCGCCGAGCGGGTGAACGAGGTAGGGAAATTATTAGGCGGGTGGATGCGGTCGAACACCCGGTAGGTATGCGAACAATCCGAATGAGGGAAGGGGTGCGTCTCATACAAACGGCGGCGGGCTTCATCCGCGGCGGCAATTGGAGCAATGGCGCGACTGATGGCGCGTTCACGCTGAATCTCAACAATGCCCCGTCGAATTCGAACACGAACATCGGCTTCCGCTGCTCCCGGTACGCTTCGCACATATCGCGGCCGGAACAAAAACTCCACGGAGTTTCGTCAGAGCCGCAGAAGCACACGGACGCGCTCCTTCTCGCGGGCGGAAATGCCGAGCGGGAAAATATCGGGCCTCTACCTCCGCTTCTTGCCAATCTCCGCAAGGAGATTGCTCGCGGCGGAGCGAGTGGGCCCCGCATCACTACATGAATGTACACACGGACACATTTGAAAAGGCGTTTTCGCTCAAAAACTTGATCGGCGCATACCGGCGCGCTCGCCGCGGCAAGGGCGGGCGCGAAGAGGTGGCACGCTTCGGGTGGAATCTGGAAAAGAACCTGCTGGAATTGCGAGAACTCCTTCTCGGCGGCACATATACGCACGGGCCATACCGGAAATTCATCGTGTCGGATTCCAAACGCCGCGAGATACAGGCCGCGCCGTTCCGGGACCGCATCGTGCATCAGGCGATGGTCGCCGCTCTCGAACCTATTTTCGAGCGGCGTTTCATATTTGACAGCTATGCTTGTCGGCGACGCAAGGGGACGCACGCCGGTATCGCGCGCTTCGAGCGATTTGCGCGCGTATCGCGCTATGCGCTTATGATGGACATTTCCAGATACTTCGCCTCCATCGACCATGGCATACTCCTCTCGTTCCTTTCTCGGAGAATCCGCGACGAGCGCATGCTCGCGCTGTGCCGTATCGTCATTGAAAGCAGCGAGGAGACACGGGGTAAAGGAATTCCCATCGGCAACCTCACTTCGCAACTGTTCGCCAATGTCTACCTCGACGAGCTCGACCAATACGTGAAGCACGGTTTGCATGTGCGCCGGTACGCGCGGTATATGGACGATTTTGTTCTACTGCACGATGACAAGCCGTATTTGCATGAGCTGAAACTGCGGATAACGGATTTTCTCGCGACGCGACTTTGTCTTACGGTGCATCCAAGAAAAGCGCAGATTGAGCCCGTGGGGAGCGGGGTGAATTTCTTGGGGTTCCGGGTATTTCCGCATCATCGGCTTTTGCGCGCGAGCACGGTAAAGCGTTTCGTCGCCCGAGCGAAGGCGGCAAATCGGGGGGGGGGGGGGGGTTTGGGGGGGATAAGAGGCGGAGGGGGATTACGGGGCCGCGCCCCCAAAATAACCCGGGGGT
>CALREW010000002.1:0-88857 GCA_943356415.1 Candidatus Nomurabacteria bacterium | reverse complement strand
CTTTCGGAGGATTCTCTGCGCTCGTGGCTTTCCTGGGCGAGCGCCGCAAATTCTCGCGGGCTTCTCGCTTCGCTTGCTCGGCGCTTGGGCGACCCGCGCATTGCGGCACAGCCCAGCAAATAATTATCCATGTAACAGCTAATTTCAACGTATGAAAAACATCTTCTCATTCCTCTCGTATCACAACGCGGTGCCTGCGGGGCTCATCGTGCTCGCGCTCGGCACCGGAAGCGCATTCGCCGCGAGCCAGGGAGTCTTGCCGCTGCCTCTTGCTGCGCCCGCGCCCTCCGTCGATATTTCGACCCCCGAAGGTGTGGACGCATCCGCGCTCCTTGCCGCAAATCTCGACACATTCGACTTTCGACCGACCGTAACCGGCGTCGTGGAGACCGATGCGCTCTACACCGTCTCGTATTCCATAGGGACGCTCGCGCCGGAAGGGAGCGAGTGGGCGGCATCATCAAAAACCGGAGAATTCTCGGTCGCTCAGAATGCGCTCGGCGATGGCGGGCTCAACGCATACGTCGTCGGAAAACTCCACGATATCGAAAACGGGGAGCGTTCATACCTCTCCCGCGCGCAGTCAGCCGAAAAAGCGCTCGCGGAAGCGAGGCAAGCGCGCCCCGCCAGCGCGTTTGCCGCTCTCGTCGGCCTCGCGCTCGACCAGATTCCCGTGCCGGTCGTAGAGAAACCGGCCGCTCCGGAGTCAGTGCCGCAACCGCAGACGCCACCGGCGCAGGAGGCCGCGCCGAAACAAACTCCACAACCGACAACAGCGGACTCTGCCAGCGCCGACGCGGCTGCGACGAGCGGCTCGGTCGCAACCTCGACAAGTTCGGCCGCATCGACTTCCGATTCTGTGCGGCAGATGGCCAGTTCGACGATAGCGGCGATTGGAGACGCGTCGCGCGTTGCCGCCACAAGTACAACAGCATCCGACACAGCAACGACTACACACGCAACTTCAACAACGACCCCTGCATCCGATGTCACTCCGACAACCAGCGGCTCAAACGCTACCGCAACCTCAACTACCCCGGTTGAACAAAAACCAGCTTCAACGGGGCAGGCCGACACTGCGTCCACCACCGTATCGTCCCAATAATTATTAACATTAACCGCTAACCAAAATGGAAACTGCGTACATTTATATTCTGCTCGCCGGTTTCGCAGGCGGAGCCGTGCGCGGACTCTCCGGTTGGATTCGGTCTTGGCCCGCCAACGGACAATTTAACTACTGGTACTTCGGCGCGACGGTAGGCGTCGCCGGTCTTGTCGGCCTTGCCGCGGCGTATGCCGCAGACGGCGCAAACATCCCTATCTTCGGCGGCAGGGTATCACCCGAAGTTGCTCTCATCATCGGCTACGCCGGAGGAGATTTTATTGAAAATGTCTTTCGGATTATCTTCAAAAAGCCGTAGGCGGACCAATCATACTAAATGAGCCGTTGAAAAACCCATGGCCGAAGAACAAGCCCAAAACGGTGCCCCAGACGCACCAGAAGCCCCCACAGGCGACGTTGAAAACGGAGCAGTCAATGATACGACTCCTGCATTTACGCCAAATGAGCCGTTGCCAGAACCTGCACCACCCGAAGCGCCGCAAGGCGCGTCGAGCGAACCGGCGCGGTCGGTGAGCGAAACTCCCACGTCCGAATCGTCCGTACAAACGGCTCAAATACCACCAAGTGAGCCGTTGCCTCCAGAACTTGAGCCGATTGCTCCCGCACCGGAGCCGCCGCAGGCGGCGACGGCAAGTGCGCCAGTAGCACCTGCACCTGTGTCAACGCACCCCGCTCGCGACCTGCTCGTTAAAGCACGAGCAACGATTCAAGACCGAAAGCACAAGAAACTCGAAAAGATTTTGGAAGCGCTGACAGCAAAAGGCAACATCACCAACGACGAAGTCGAGAAGTTGCTGCACGTCTCCGACGCAACAGCGACACGGTATCTCTCTGCACTGGAAAAGGAAGGAAAGATACAGCAAGTCGGAAAAACAGGAAAAGCGGTCGAGTACACGCGCGTTTGAATTTGAGTGCAAGGAGGCAAAAAATCGGAAGTGAAATGCGAAGTACAAACGACGCGCAGCCGCGCGAAGCGTGGCTGACCCATGCGCCTGACTTGAGACAGGCGCATGCATAAAAATGGATGCCATACGGCGGGCAGGGTATCTCGCTAGGGGATACTGTAACGAGGCCGGCCCGCGAAAGTGAAATAACCAACTATGTACGATAACTCTGAAGTGAAATGCAAACCGCGGGTGGGGGGAGCTGCATCGTGCTAGGAGGCTCCAAAAGCCGAGGCACAAACGCAAACGGAGCGGCAGATCAGTGAGACCCGTAGCAAGATAGAGAATTGATGAGCGAACAAAGACGAAACGAACGGACACACCGCGAGGCAATAAGTACAAACGAGGGTTTTTGGACCCTAGCGCGATGGAGCGGGGGGGTGGGTGTGCCCACCCCACTCGATGGCGCGCCGCAGGCGCACCGATACTGCCGGACGAGCCCTAGCGAGATACCCTGCCCGCCGGATGGCGGGTGGTAATTCAACACCAAGACGAAGGCACCGTTCGCAACCCGTGGCATCCGCTATGTATTTGCATTTGAGTCCCTGCATCCAAACGGCTCACTCCTTCAGAGCCAACGGCTCAAATGGGAAGAAGTGAGCCGTTTGCCCCCGCCCCGCCGCCCATTCAATTTTCAAAAACCCCCGCGAAATGGATGAGGATGGAGGAGCGTGCGGCGGGACGGGGGTGAGAAAGCGCGGGGCGCTTTCGCAAGGCCGCAGGGCGACGGCCCGAGCCGGGACCGCGCAAAATCGCAACAGCGATTTATGCGTGGTGGGTCGCGGAATTCGCCAGCAGGCGAATATCCGTGACGAGGACGCGCGTACTCGCGCGTCCGAGTGAATCACCGCAGGGTCGAATCGTACAATCCGATACAAAGCCACCACGCGCGCGGAGCGCGCGAGTCAGTCGGAGTGCTGGCTAAAATAGGTTCTAGCGTGTTTTAATAGAGACTCCGCATGTTTTCTAAAGAAAAAGTAATTGCGCGCATCGCTGAAATAGAAGCGGCTATGCTTGCGCCTGATTTTTGGTCGAATAGTTCAGCTGCGCAGGCGCTTATAAAAGAACTCCAAGATCTCAAGGTTGAAGCTGAGGGCGGTGGCAAATATGATCGTGGCAATACCGTTATGAGCATCGTGGCAGGCGCCGGTGGTGATGATGCTGAGGACTTTGCCCGCATGCTCTACGAGATGTACCAGCATTTTTGTGAAAAGCGCGGCCTCAGAATGCGCGTACTCCATACTCATGAGAATGATCACAATGGGTTTCGCAATCTTTCGGTTGAGATAGAGGGAAAGGGCGCGTATGGAATGCTTAAGAATGAAAGCGGGGTGCATCGTCTTGTGCGAATTTCACCCTTTGGTGCCAAAGACATACGGCAAACATCTTTTGTGCTCGTTGAGTTTGTTCCGCAGCTGCCGGAGTTAAATGAAATTGAAATACCCGAGACTGAGCTCGACATCCAATTTGCTCGCGCGGGTGGTCCGGGCGGACAGAACGTCAACAAGCGCGAGACGGCGGTACGCATCGTGCACGTCCCGACCAATTTGTCGGTGCATGTCACCAGCGAGCGCAGTCAAGCACAAAACAAAGAAAAAGGCCTCGAGATATTGAAAGGGAAACTCTATAAGAAACAAGAAGAGGATCGTAAAAAAGAAGAACTTGGACTCGCGCCGAGCAAGACGGTCTCTATCGAATGGGGGAGCCAGATACGCTCATACGTCCTTCATCCGTACCAAATGGTAAAAGATCATCGCACTAATATAGAAGTGCGGAATGCAGAAAAGGTCCTTGACGGTGATCTTGATGAATTCATTGAAGCTGAAAAAACTCTCTAGGCAGGCTCGGTTTGTAGTAGTATAGAAGGATGCTGTTTGAGGTTGTTTCCCCATTGTCTTCCTTTAGACATGTCACGCTAACGCTTAGCGCCTAACTCTAGCTCCCGCAGCTCCTATGATCTATTACGATCGCGTATCGAAAAAGTATCCTGGCGATTCTGTCGCACTCGACGAAGTGAGCTTCTCTGTCGAACCAGGGGAGTTTATCTCTATTGTTGGGCATTCCGGCGCAGGTAAGACGACTCTTCTTAAGATGCTTCTTGCCGAAGAGCAGCCGACCTCGGGAGCGGTCTTTTTCGAGTCAACAAATATGCATACGATTGGCAAAAAGGAGCTTAACGCCATTCGCCGCAAGATGGGTACCGTCTTTCAAGATTTTCGTCTGCTCCCAACCAAAACCGCCTACGAGAACATTGCATTTGCCATGGAAGCCGCTGGACGTGAAGAAGAAGATATACGCTCGGACGTTCCGCATGTGCTTGAGCTTGTCGACTTGGGTGACAAGATGTGGAACTTCCCAGGGGAACTCTCCGGAGGCGAGCGGCAGCGTGTCGCGATTGCCCGGGCCATCGTCAATCAGCCGGACGTTATTATTGCTGATGAGCCGACGGGCAACCTCGACCCCATTAATACCTACGAAGTCGTTCAGATTCTTAAGCGTATCAATGACCTCGGTACGACCGTTATCCTTACGACGCACAACAAAGGTGTCGTAGAATCAGTAGGTAAGCGAGTTATTACGATGGACCGTGGAAAGGTCATCCGTGACGATAGGGAAGGGAAATACATCTTGTAAAAACACATGGCCTGGATAACGATCAAAAGAATATTCCGTGCAGGCTTCCTCGGCTTTTGGCGTAATGGGTTTGTCACCCTCGCCGCCGTTCTTGTTATGACGGTGACGCTCTTTGTACTCGGCTCTTTGGTACTCACAGGTGTCATTCTCGACTCAACCCTCACCGAACTTAAAGACAAGGTAGATATGAATGTCTACTTCACTACTGAGGCGTCTGAGGAGCGTATCCTCTCGCTTCGCGACGCAGTTGCGGCACTGCCGACCGTGACTTCGGCGCAGTACGTCTCTCGCGATGAAGCGCTTGCGCGTTTCCGTGAGCGTCATCAGAACGACCAGCTCACACTGCAGGCACTCGAAGAGCTCGGTGAAAATCCACTCGGTGCCGTACTCACCATCCAAGCAAAAGATACGACCCAGTATGAATCCATCGCGAAGTTTGTAGGCGAACATCCTTCGGTGACGGCGGCACCATCCATTCTCGATAAGGTTAATTACTTTGACGAACGCCAGCGTATTGCTATTGACCGCCTCACCCGCATCACCCAGTCCGCGCAGCAGCTCGGTTTTGCAATACTGATACTTCTCGCCTTCATTACCGTTGCCATCACGTTTAACACGATACGTCTCGTTATCTACACGTCTCGCGATGAGATATCTGTCATGCGTCTCGTAGGAGCTGATCAGATGTATGTCCGTGCGCCATTTATGGTTGAAGGGGTGCTCTATGGGGCCGTTGCTGGCATAACGACGCTCCTTCTTTTCTACCCGTTCACCTATTGGCTTGGATCAGCGACGGCCAACTTCTTTGGCGGAGTAAATGTTTTTAGCTACTACATCAGCAATTTCCCCCTATTTTTCCTTATGATTGTCGGTTCCGGCATTATTTTGGGTGTTATATCCGCCTTCCTCGCGGTTCGTAGGTATTTGACCGTCTAAAAAAGACGGAAGGGTCCTTTTCTTTGCGTGTCTATAACTATCTGTTAGACTGCGCTCATAAAAGAGGACATGGCGGCATCCCGAAAGACGACCAAAAAGAAAGCCTCACGCGGAAAAAATCGCAAATATATCTTCGTCGTCGGTGGGGTCATGTCGGGCATCGGCAAAGGAGTCTCCACCTCCTCAATCGGAGTCATTCTGAAGTCCAAAGGCTTCAAAGTTACGGCACTCAAAATTGACCCCTACATCAACATCGATGCGGGAACCATGAACCCCACTGAGCACGGTGAGGTTTTTGTTTTGGAAGACGGATACGAAACTGATCAGGACATGGGCAATTACGAGCGTTTCCTTGAAGAAGACCTTCCCGAACTCAACTACATGACCACGGGGCGTGTGTATCAGGAAGTGATTCGCCGGGAGCGCAATCTTGAATATCGTGGCAAGAACGTTGAAGTTGTGCCGGACGTGCCACTTGAAGTCATCCGTCGCATTGAGGCGGCTGCCGTTCGTACAAACGCAGACGTCACGCTTATCGAGATAGGTGGAACGATAGGGGAATACCAAAATATTCTCTTCCTTGAAGCTGCTCGTATGATGAAACAAAAGGCGCCTCGCGATATTGCGGTCGTAATGGTCTCCTACGTTCCGATACCAGGCTCCATTGGCGAGATGAAAACAAAACCGACGCAGTATGCTGCCCGCTCGCTCAATAGCGCCGGCCTTCAAGCCGATGTCATATTGGCGCGTGCAGCACTTCCTATCGACGAGAAGCGCAAAGAGAAAATGGCGATGTTGTGTAATACACTCCCAAATCACGTTATCTCTGCGCCAGACGTGAAGTCAATCTACGATATTCCCCTCAACTTCGAGAAGGATGGTCTTGGCGACATACTCACCAACATCCTCGGGCTCCCTTCGCGCAAGAGTGATTTGACCCGCTGGCAGCAGTTCGTGCGTAAAGCACACAATGGCAAGCGAGAAGTTACCGTAGCCATCGTCGGTAAATACTTTGACTCCGGGTCATTCGTTCTCTCAGACGTCTACATATCGGTCATTGAGGCTCTGAAGTTCTCGGCCTATAGCTTAAACCTCAAGCCTAAAATCACGTACCTCAATTCAAAGGATTTTGAATCGGGGAAGCTCAAGCTCGCCGAACTCAAGAAATACAACGGGATACTTATCCCTGGGGGGTTTGGTGAGACCGGAATTGAAGGGAAAATTAAAGTCATTGAGTACGTCCGCAAGAATAAGATTCCATACTTTGGTCTCTGCTACGGCATGCAGCTTGCGGTTATCGAGTACGCGCGCAACGTTGTTGGTATCAAAGGTGCCCACACTCGCGAGATTAATCCGAAGGCTGAACACCTGGTTATCGACTTCATGCCAGACCAGGAGGAAAAAGTTAGTAAGTTGGAGTATGGCGGTACGATGCGCCTCGGCACCTACCCCTGCGTTATTCGTTCGGGCACGGTTGCACAAAAAGCGTACGGTAAAAGTAAAATATTTGAGCGCCACCGCCATCGCTACGAGGTCAATCCAGCCTATATTCTCAAACTCACTGATGCGGGATTAAAATTTTCTGGCGTCTCACCTGATCGTCGTCTTATGGAAATAGCAGAACTTCCGCAGAACGTGCATCCGTTTTTTCTTGGTACGCAATTTCATCCTGAGTTTTTAGCGCGACCGCTTACGCCGCACCCACTCTTTACAGCCTTCCTTAAGGCCGCCTCAAAACGCAAAAAGTGAGCATGGTTCGCGTCGTAAGCATTGGAATTATCGCGCTTCTTGTGGGAGCTGGACGTCTTTTTTTCTTCCCGCTACATCTTGAGAGACCTCCGCTTGCAGCTCCGTCTGAAGTAAACAAAGAAACCGAACCGGCGCGCCTTCTTTTCGTTGGCGATATGTTTTTCGACCGCTCAATCCGCACAACTGCAGAGCAAAAAGGCTACGATTACCTGCTTTCGTGCGTTAAAGACAGGCTTCTCTCATACGATGCGGTGGTCGGAAATCTCGAAGGCCCGGTCACAGATAAAAAGTCAGTGAGTGTCGGGAGTTTCCTTGGCTCTTGGCAAAATTTCACATTTACGTTCGCGCCTGACGTCGCTCCACTTCTTTTGCGCCACAATATTCGGATTGTTGATTTGGGAAATAACCATATCGATAATATGCAAGAAGAGGGAGTACTTCAGACCAGAAGCTATCTCGATAAAGCAGATGTTGGTCACTTTGGAGGGCCGGTATACTCGCGCGGTGCTGGAGCCACTTCAAGTGAGTCAATCTACAGAACGACTGTACAAGAACAGAAGTTCTCGTTCATTAGCTATAACCAATTTGGTGATCTCTCGCCGGAAGACACTGTTCCTCTAATAGCTGCAGAGAAAAAAGATGGCAGATTTGTTGTCGTATTTTCACACTGGGGCGAAGAGTACGTACCTCCTGTTGCTGCCGTAAAAAGAGCTGCGCGCTTATTTTCAAATGCAGGGGCTGACCTAATTATCGGCGCACATCCGCACGTTGTGCAGGGACATGAACAAGTGGGCGATACGCTGGTGTATTACTCGCTCGGTAATTTTCTCTTTGACCAGTTCTTTAGTGAAGAAGTCTCCCATGGGCTGGCGGTAGATGTAACGGTGAATCACGGAAAATTAGTTTCTACCGTTGAATATAAAACAACGATGGGGAAAGACAGGCGTGTCTGCTTTAGTGGTGACGAATAGACGGAGCGTGCTTACCTAAACGAGATCGCTTTAAATGCTGACTTTCCAAGACCAGCGGCGACTTTGATATCAAGCGGAAATTCCAGCAATGCGTGGAGGATGCTTAGTAGCAATAGAACGACGAATCCTATTTGGTAATCGTAGAGATAGAGCGCTACTGAAGCGACAGATCCGATAATAACCCCGAGAAGTCTCTCCTTTGAAGTTGTATGCCAGCCGATAATGCTCGTTTTTGAGAACCAGTTGAGATAGTGGTAGAGGTACGTAAAACTCAAGAAGCCTGATACGGCAACCCAAGAGCTCCATGTTACGGGGAGGCCTAAAACGCCAAGGAGGGTGGTGCGGACGCCGTCAAAGTAATAGCCATGCATGGTTGCAAGTCGACTAAGTGTCTCGGACGCTGTTGGTGGAAGTATAAAAAAGGCACATGCGCAGATAACGAAAAGACCTGCTGCAAGAGAGGCAGAAAAACTTTTTGTGGCAACTGCACCCTGCAGCATAAAAAATAACGTAAAGATGAAGACGTGGAGAACGGTAGGAAGGAGTATGAGAAACCAAATGCCCACACCACGCTGATAGAGGAACAACGCCGCCATGGCCATAAGAAAACTGAGCACAGTGCGTCCCCAGATTTTTATAGGGAGACTAAACGCTAAGGCTGCTACAAAACAAACAAGGATCGCGGGTTCATCGCCTAGGAGCGTGCCCACCGCAGCAAGGAAACATACGATGACAAATGCCACTATCAGGAAAGTGTTTTTTAAAAAGTACCCGCGATCGTGTAACCACGATATTTCCGTGAGGTAATGTGCAGGACCGAGTGCAGCATAGGCAATAAGTAAAAGCTCAAAGGGTATGACGTATGCGAGGGCAAAGGAGAGAACGATGAGAAAAATATTAAGATAGTTAAGACCGGCGCCTCGAGCAAGATAGGAAATAGTATTGGAAACGCTTGAAGACATGGGTAGCCAGAATAGTACCACCGCGCCAGGGGTCTTTTGAAAGGCCCTGTTTCTTGCTACGATGGTCGCGCTAGCGGGCTTTCGGCTCTATAGCCACTGCGGGATCGTCTAATGGTAGGACAACGGTTTCTGGAACCGTTTATCTAGGTTCGAGTCCTAGTCCCGCAACAAAATAAGCGAAGCGTTTTTGGTGCGGGACTAGGTAGGGAGGGGTCGGGAACCGTACAATGGTTCCCGTGGAGGAAGGATTGGGAAAAACGTGGGTTTCCCAGCTCCGTATGTCCCGCAACAAGATATGAGAAACGCGATTATTCTGCACGGGATGCCTTCGCGAGAAGAATTCTTTGCGTCAGATGGAAGCCAGCACGACAAACATTGGTTGCCGTGGCTTAAAGGAGAACTTGATTCAGCCGGCATTCCAACTGAAATTCCGAGTTTTCCTGAGCCATACGAGCCAGATTATGAGAAATGGAAGGCAGTGTTTGAATCTTTTCCAATAGGTGAGGAGACGATGCTCATTGGGCATAGTTGCGGCGGCGGCTTTCTTATACGCTGGCTCAGCGAAAAAAAAGTAAAAGTTGGAAAAGTAGCTCTTGTCGCACCTTGGATTGATCCGACGCATGCATTTGCATCGAAGATGTTTGATGGTCTCACAATTGATCCGATGTTAGTGTCGAGTAGTCAGGCCACCTGTATATTTGTTTCTTTAGACGACAGTAGTGATATCTTAAAATCCGTGGAGTGCATCCAAGCCATTGCGAAGGGGATTCAAATCCAAGAATTCTCCGACCAAGGACATTTCACTATGGCGGATATGAAAACTGAAGAATTTCCTCAACTAAAGGATTTTCTTTTAAAATAAGCTCCAACTAAGATAGGTATATGCAAAATTTACCCACAGCAGAAACATATGCAAAGGAAGAAGCATATATGCCATGGGGAATTTTGACTAAGAAGATTAAAAAAGTAATTGTCGACAGAGTTCCACAAAACGGAAGAGTCGTCGACTTGCTCTGCGGTACTGGAAATCTAGTTGGTTTATTACAAAAAGAACGCCCCGATGTTCAGTACGTGGGCGTAGATTTAGAGAAAGATTTTATTGACTATGCAAGCAAACAATTTCCTGCAGTGAACTTTACGGTAGCGGATGCATTTGGTTGGAGCAGCGCTGAGAAGTTTGATGCGGTACTTTGCACGGGAGGTCTCCATCACTTACCTTACGAAAAACAGGAGCCCTTTCTCAAGAAGATTTCAGCTCTGGTGAAGCCGGAGGGGTTTGCGCTCGTTGCTGATCCGTACATTCCCGACTACGCGAGCGAGCAGGAACGTAAGCTTGCCGCTGCAAAGTTGGGGTATGAATATTTAGTCGCTACGGTCAACAATGGAGCTCCTGACGATGTAGTAAGGGCTACCGCAGATTTAATACAAAACGACGTACTTCTCAGCGAATTTAAGACCTCCGTCGTAAAGGTAAAGCCAAAGTTTGAGGCAAGTTTTGCAAAGGTGGAGATGCATAAGACCTGGGGAGAGGATGATTACGGCGATTTTTACTTCGTTTGCTCAAACTGAGGCTCTAGGCCCTCACTAAGTAACCCATAAATGAAAAAATTTAAAATAGTCGTCTATGTTCCTGTCGAGAGCGCTGATGCTCTGCGCGAGGCTATGGGCGGCGCCGGGGCAGGGCAGGTTGGTAATTACACGCACTGCACTTTCAGCGTAAGGGGGATCGGACGATTTATACCGACAGAAGGAGCAAGGCCGGCAATCGGGGAAGTAGACAAGCCTGAAGTCGTTGAAGAAGAGAGAATTGAGGCAGTCTGTTCAGAGGAAAAGCTAGAAAGTGTCTTGAAGGCAATACGAGATATTCATCCGTACGAAGAGCCTGCAACTGACGTTTATTCTATTGAAGTGGTGGAATAAGGTACCACCTTCGTGCTGGGCACCTAGATTGTTATACTTCCAGTATGAAAACGTCCTACTTGATTGCAGGTGCCGCCCTCATCGTCTTACTTAGCGCAGGGTATTTCTTTTGGCAAAACGGCACTTTGAATTTCAAAGCGTACATGCCATCTCGCACGGCAGACACTGATTGTGAATGGACTGAAAAATATACCAACAAAGAGCTCGGTGTCTCATTCAGATACGAGAAGTGCAAAAACTACACCGTTACTTTTCAACAAGATGCTAACAAAATTACTGCGGTGATAGGTGGTGCCCCATCGGATACACATTCAATAAGTATTTTGACAAAGCCGTCCTCGCAAACAGACGAGCAGGCCATCCTCGCTGCGGTAACCAATAGTTTTACCCCGTATCAAAAAGCCCACTGCATTGTTGAAAGAGTCGAGGCTCCGTCTCCGTCGGGCACGTCATCTGGTTTTATTGATACATCTAAAATCGCTTATCACGTGACTCCAGACAGTCTCTACAAGCGGCAGCTCGAAGAACAAGCGAACGGTGATATTCCAGAACTTGGCTGCGGACCTTTTGGTTGGCGCTATAGTGGTATTTCTTACTTCGAATTCCATCCAAATGAAAGCAAAACCACGTTTGCGTTTGTCGATCTTGGCCAGGATAGTCCCGCTTTTGACGAGGAATCGATACGCTTTTTGAGATGATGTACCCTTTTGTAGGAAATCTTGAGTAGGGTAGAGTAAAACTATGAGTAAGAAAGTCTGGGTAGTAGGACTCGTTGTCGTACTTTTTGTTGCTGGAGCTTTTTTACATCGCACCTATAAGGAGAGGCATGCAGATGCTGGGATTATAAAAATAGGCGTTGCTGTCGCGCAAACAGGTATCGCGGCGCAGTGGGGAGAGGGGGAGTACAGAACAATCAAGATGATGGTAGACGATATCAACGCCAAAGGCGGCGTAGGTGGAAAACAGATAGAACTTGTCGCGGAAGATACGCGATCTGATCAGAACGGGACGACGAACGCCATTCTTAAACTTGTAAGCATCGACAAGGTTCCCGTGATCATCGGCCCTACGTGGGGAGACAGCTACCAAGGCGGGTACCCAATCATAGAGTCCAATGCAGTTGCAGTGGTTGCGCCGAGTGCCGCATTTGAGGCTATAGAAAATCGCAGCGATTTCTCGTACCTCTTCTCAACGTGGTGGCCGCAACAGGCGGAGGTGGATGCGTTCAAGCGGTATGCGCTTACCCATGACATCAAACGAATTGCGGTTATCAACGACCAAGACGCGTTTACGACAGCTTTTGCACACGATGTTGTGGAAGCGGTGAGTTCAACGCCAGGGCTTACGCTTACCACCCAAGTTCAGATGCCCCTAGAAAGTAGAGATTATCGAACGGCGCTTCTTAAGGTGAAGGATACAAACCCTGATACAGTTTTTATCTTGATCAACGACGACAGCCAGTATGGACCCTTGATGAAGCAGTCAAGGGAATTAAAACTCCCGTACCGATTTTTCTCCGTCACGTCGGCTCAAAATGAAGCACTGCTCGCAAACTTCTCAAAAGAAGCAGATGGGCTTATGTACACCTACCCGCATGTACCTGACAGTAAGACATACACGGACATGCTCGCCGAGTATTCTTCAAGGTATGGCTCAATGCCATCGAGTCCTTCATTCACCAATACCATTAACGCGGTCAATGTTGTGTTCGAGGCGCTAAAGCAGGGAGCTTCCAGCGGCACTGAAATACGCGACGCACTCGAGAAAATAGAAGTTCCAGGTGTGGGAGTAAGTACAGTGAGCTTCACCAAAGAGCACCAAGTAAACAATGCACAGTTTGATATCAAAATGATTAAAGATGGAGCGTTTATGTTCGTAGAATAAGCAGTGTATATCTCATCGTGCAGTTTGCTGCAGCGTTATACTAAAGGGTAGGTCGATACTAGGTTAGTTAACGTTTACTTTTACAGAGTATGAAGATCATTCACGCTGTCGCATTTCTCCTGGTCATCGTCGGTGCCCTCAACTGGGGAGCACTTGCATTGACTGGATGGGAAGTAGGCCAGCTTTTCGGAGGGATGGAGATGACCGTGTCCAAAGTTATCTATGTTCTCGTCGCGCTCTCAGGTCTTTACCTTGCAGCAACTCACAAGAAGGACTGCAAAACCTGCGCGTAATTCATATCGCGTTCATCGAAACACCCCACAGTTGATGCTGTGGGGTGTTTCGTATTAGGGGATATGCTCTCAAGGGAGTATGGTTACACCTCGGTCGTCTTTTACTAGCCGATGAACAGTATCTCTATGAATGACACAACCCCTGCAACCACCACGCCAGTAACTCCCGTAACGGAGCCTGAAGTAGTCGCCACTCCTACTGCAGTACCTGCAGCTGAGGAAACAAAGACTGCGTAGTCACAGAACCGCCTCGTGAGACAGAGCACACGCTTTGATCTTGTGGGGCGGTTTTGTTGTACTGTAGACGCACAGAAGTCGCATGGAAAAATCGTATATAGACAAACTGGCATTTATCGAGCTTCGGGATAGGAAAATTCTCGAGACAAAAAGCTATGGCAAAGATGCGTGGTATATCCCAGGCGGCAAACGTGATGCGGGAGAAAGTGATGAGCAAGCACTTGTCCGTGAAGTAAAAGAGGAATTGAGCGTAGAGATAGACCCGACAACTATTATCCATTACGGCACTTTTGAGGCACAGGCACATGGCAAACCGGAAGGAACGGTTGTCCGGATGACGTGTTACACCGCAAAATACGAAGGCAATCTCACGCCGAGTGCAGAAATAGAATTTATAGACTGGTTTGATTATTCACAAAGAGAAATGACCTCACCAGTTGATCGTCTGATATTTGATGATTTAAAAGAGAAAAATTTAATTGACTAGTGTATGACACTTGGCACCCTTGAATTTGAACCAGTTAGAGATCGCGTCGACCTACTCGCACAACCTACGGCAGCAGCGGTTGCGGCATTGTCCAAAACCGAAGGAGTGGGCGTTGCGGCTATTGATCCGAGTCTTTCCGACACTGCAGGATTTTGCGAGCATTACAAAATAGGCCCGGAGCTTGCGGCAAACTGCGTGATTGTGGAAGGCAAAAGGGGAGAAGAGCGCACGCTTGCCGCGGTTATTATCCTTGCTAGCACGCGAGCTGATGTAAACGGCGCCGTTCGTACCGCACTTGGTGCCAAGAAGGTATCGTTTGCCCAAATGGAGAAAGCGGTCGCAGAAAGCGGCATGGAACATGGAGCCATAACTCCTGTGGGTTTGCCAGCGACATGGCCTATTTTTATTGACGGAGCGGTTGTTAAGACCCCGTACGTCATCATCGGTAGCGGTATACGAGGCTCCAAACTTGCCGTTCCAGGTTCTTTTTTAGCGACATTACCTAACGCGACGGTCATTGAGGGTCTTGCACAACCTCGCGTCTAAAAATAGCTGAGGCGTGCCGTATACTTGATGTACGGGATGTTTCGACTACTTTTTCTAAAGATAGCGTTCTTTTTATTGGCGCACTTCTTTTATGTTCCAGTCTTTTTAGTAGGCGCTCTTTTGCCGAAGAAAGCTCGTAAGAACTTGTGGAGATGGACCTCGGCCGAGCTCATCCGAACATCTTTTTTCTTGGCAGGCATCAAATTACACGTAAAGAATCGTCCGAAGGAAATAGATCGCCACGTCATCTACGCGGCCAATCACCCGACTCTCTTTGATGGACTTCTTTTACACGCTTTGTTGGGGCCTTCAGTTACACCCGTTACCGCTCCACTCAGCCAATTCCCGTGGATTGTTTCCGCCTGGCTGAGGCACGTAGGAGTCATAGACATACTTCGCGATGACATTGATAAAGCGCGATACAAAGGGAGCAACACCAAGCGTGAAGCACTCGAAAAGGCACTCGCGGCACTAAAACGAGAGGAGTCAATAATTATTTTTCCAGAGGGCCATACCGAGAAAATTGAGGCTCTCTATTACCTGCATACAGGAGCGGCGCGACTCTCTCTTGCCTCTGGTATTCCCATTCAGCCGATCATCATCAAGGATGCACACATTGTCTTCTCAAATCGGTTTGGAGGAAACAAACGCACGATTACGTTTGAATTCGGCGACCGCATTTTCCCTGAAGGGCAGTACGGCGAGGAAATACTTTTCACTAAAAATCAGGCGTTGCGGCAAAAGGTGCGGGATCTGACAGCTCATCTTGAAACCGAAATACTTCGATCGCTTCCATTGCGTCAACGCTACGAGCAACGTAAGGCAAGCAACTCGACAGCCGTTTTTGTCGATATCGACATGACCTTGTACGACGGTCTCTCTCAAGTGGATTTCCTATTTCATCTTATGCGCACGCGATGCATCTCGATGCGTTCGGGAATTGCGATTGTCGGTCTCTTTGTTCTGGAGAGAGCCGGACTCATGACACATGAAGAAATGATGCATCGAGTCATCCGTTCACTTGCGGGGTGGAATCAGCAGACGGTCAACCGCATCATCTGTCGGTTCTTCCGTTCCATCGCGCTACCGAAGCTTCAATATGGACTTTTCTCTCTACTTGAAGACCATCTCGCCAAGGGCCACAAAATAGTTTTTGTTTCGGAAGCCATTCATCCGCTTGCAAAATGTTTCGCTGATTTTTTTGAGGCCGATGGGGCTATCGACACATCATTGCGCAAACGCGGTCGTCGGTACACTGGTGAAATACAGATGCTCTGTCGGGGTGAGAATAAAGCCCGTGGCGTCACAGAGTACGCACAAGAGCATAATATAGATCTGAGAAAAAGTTACGCGTACGCAGACAGCTTCACTGATTTACCCATGCTTCAACTGGTCGGACATCCGATTGCGGTGCACCCCGACAGGCTACTTAAACGATTCGCTTCTTTGCACTCGATGCGCGTTTTGAAGCACGTTTCGTAAGTTTTGGTTCAGAAATGAGTGGATAGGCAAGGATGTCGCCGATACCTTTTGCGTAGACCATGCGGGCAGGTTCAAGGCCGTATCCTTTTTTCTCAAGCAATGCATGCGTGGTCGCACATACGAGCGTTTGTCCGCTATCGGCAAGCCCTTGGAGGCGGCTGCCGAGGTTCATCGTATGACCGATGCAGTCGAAACGTCGTAGCGTGTCGCTGCCGAACTCACCAGTTACAAAAGGGCCTGTTGCGATGCCGATGCGCGTGCGCCAGGGGTACTTATCGATAACACGGTCCATTTCAATTGCTGCGTTTGCAGCTGCATACACAGCGTTTGGATCTCCGTTGAGGCCATAGATAACGAGAATGCCATCACCGAGGAATTTATTAACCCACCCGCCATGGCGCATGATGATGTCACTCATCTCGGTGAAATATTCAGTCAACTGTTTCTCGATGACTTGCGGAGATATGCTCTTGCTGTAAGAGGTAAAATCCGCAAGGTCGGTGTACATAACCGTTCCTTCTATCTCTTGGGCTCTTAATTTTCCTTCCATCATCGCTTTCACAATGTCTGGTGGCAGCATAGTGCTCAGCAACTGGTCAGCCTTGTCGCGCCAGTACTCGGCTTCTGACTTTGCTTTATGCAGCTGCCGGGTGCGCTCTATCACTTTTTCTTCAAGCGTTTCGACATAGTGACGTATGGTCTCAAGCGAAGTTTCCATCCCTTTTACGTATGCCTGTTTTGCGCTTAGGGAATACCAAATCGGATAATAAAGCTTCTTTATAAGTGAAAGCGGTTGCCACGTTATGTGGTACAGGAAGTATGGAGCGTTATATATTTCCCCAGCGCGCAGTATCAGTCGCTTACTAATTTCCACATCTGTGGTGATGCGGATGCCAACGCCTACGTCGCCAACCGAAGAAGTGCTCGTGGCTTCACGATATCCTGAAAACTCGCAGGTCTCACAGACGGTATGTTCGGTATCCGTCAATTGCACCAAGGTACCAATAACTTTGCCGCGCAACAGAAAAGAAGTTCCTTCTATATCTATGTCCTGACTGCTCACTTTTCCCACGTCAAGCAGTAGCCGTCTAAGATCGTACTCCTTGGTGTAGGCCTCTATAGAAGCGGAGGGAAGGTGCCAATGCGTCGGGATGCTAGCGAAGAGTCCTTCTATCAGAGTCTCACTGTGGAAATCGTCAACGGGGTCGACGCCATTTTTGAACCGTATTTTCATAAGGCAGTGCCCATCCCTCGCTTCGCACACAATCATGTCTTTCGTCTTGTTGAAATACGGGTTGTAGTGTTCTGCCTTGCGATATGCCTCGAGAGGTCCGTACACAATGGCGCGGAAAATCTCCTGCAAATAGTTGAAAAATCCCCACGAGCCGAGGCTTACTACTGAAAAGCCCATCTTGTAGGGTGCCTTCTCATCCTTCAGCAGATCGATAGCCCGATCCATGATGTCGTTGTAGAGCGAGAGGCTTATCCAATGGTGCTCGTTCTTGAGATACTCCGGTGGATACTCCCAGTCGAGAAGAAGCATAGCGTCACTGCCAAGTTGCTCCTTCACGTATTGCGCAATGATATTGATGTTGCGGCAGGAGACGAGGTTCCGTTCGTCCATAGGCGTTAGTTAGCCAATAGTAGCACCGCGCTACAAGGATGCGAGCGCCCCTTTAGTGGCGCGCAGCTTCCCATGCAAGAATTGTTTCTTTGCGTTTTGGTCTCCAGCGATATCCACCGATATATCCACCTGAGGTTAAGACGCGATGGCAGGGAATAAGGTATGCAATCGGGTTAGCGCCAATGGCGGTGCCCACGGCACGCACTGCACGTGGCCGTCCTATATGTTTTGCAATATCTGCGTACCGCACAATGTGTCCTTCAGGTATTTCCAGAAGTGCTTTCCACACTTGTACTTGAAAATTGGTGCCACCCACAAAAAGTCTTAGTCCTTTCGCGCCCGACTTTTTTGCGAATATCTTTTTTGTACATGCTGCGGTCGCATCGTCGTCCCGAACAAGCGTTGCGTGCGGCCAGACTCGCTTGATTTCTTGGCGTGCACGAGCGTCGCTTTCGTTTTCTAGAAAAGAAATTTTACAGATTCCGCGATCAGTTATACCAATGGCGCAATATCCAAACGGCGATGAGTGTATTCCGTAGCGTATGGCGATGTCGCCGCGCATATATTCACCAGGAGAAGCGCCTGTATGTTCAACAAGAAGTGTGTGGAGACGCCCTGGTCCAGAGAGACCGGTTTTGTGAGACGCAGAGAGTACGTTTGAAGACGTCGCTATCAAAACCTTTGCTCGCTCATGGGTGAGGTGCGAGAGAAACCGTTTTGGTGATATGCCAATCCACTTTGAAAACGCGTGTGCAAAGCGTGACGGGCTCATACCCACTGCGCGAGCGACATCTGCAGGTGACGGCCGGTCTTTTTCGTGTGCGCGCATGTACGCGATTGCATCTCGCATCGTTTCGTAAAGTTGAGCGTTCGTGCGCTTCCGCGGTGCCATAGCGTTACTGTAATCGAATGGAGACTCTCGACGCCACCCGTTTTCTGCTGCATCAAGACGGAATCTTGCAATTTTAAAAGTCTATGGTACTGTTGGTCGACATTATATGAAGGACTTCAACAAAGGGGGACGGTTTGGAGGTGGCGGAGGCGATAGGCGAGGCCCTGGAGGTTTCAAGCCTCGTTTTGGTGGTGGAGATCGTGGGGACCGCCCACAGCTCTATCAGGCTACCTGTGCCGAGTGTAAAAAGAGTTGTGAAGTCCCATTCCGCCCTAATGGCGAGAAGCCGGTCTACTGCCGCGACTGTTTTTCAACAAAAAGCCCTGCTGGAGGCCGCGAGTTCTCTCCGCGTCCCGCACGTCCGTCCTTCGGTGCACGCAAGCCGTTTGGAGCTCCTCGTGATGATTTCCGCGCACCCCGCGAAGAGAATCGAGGTAGCGACCAGGGTGTTCGTGAACTAAAGACCCAAATGGAGGCTATCAGCGGCAAACTCGATCGTCTCATTGAGACCCTTGCAGCGCAAAATAAGGCAGGTTCTTCGGACAAAGCCTCTAAGGAAAAGACCCTTGGGGCAGTCGTGTCGAGTGTCGCAAAGAAGAAAAAGGCCAAGAAAGCTTCAAAGAAATAAGAAGGATTACGCAACTGACATTGCCGACGGCGCTTGACGTGCGCAGCGTCGGATTACATTATGAAGGTGGCCGCTAACGCTTAGCGGCAGAAACGGGGTCGAGAGTTTCTCATACGAAGAAAATACATACGCAGATGATTGGAACAATTAAGACGCTCACGGACCGCGGATTTGGCTTTATTGCCCGTGAAGGGGAGGCAAAAGACCTCTTCTTCCACTCCAAGGACCTTGTTGGCGTCACGTTCGATGAACTCCGCGTTGGTGATTCTGTCTCTTTCGAAATAGGAGAAAGCGACAAGGGTCCTAACGCAGTGCAGGTCACGAGACAGTAAACCGTATTGTCACAATACAAACGCCCCGGCCAAAAGCCGGGGCGTTTGTATTTTCTGGAATAGCAAAAAGTATTGAGCGTGCGCTACAATGGCGCACATCCAACATGCTTTCGCTGCGCTCAAAAGAAACTGAAAAGAAATATCAGGAAGTGCGCACCGGGCGGGATCCTTCTTTTTGTGCGTTGTGCGAAGCCACTCCACTTGAGGAGTTTACGCATTGGAAAATACTTCAGAATGATTTTCCGTATGACGAAGTTGCCTCGACACACGACATGCTTGTGTCAAAACGGCACGTCACTGAAGGAGAGATAACTCAAGAGGAGTGGTTGGAGTACAACAAAATAAAACACGGCTACGTGGCTGAGAAGTATGAAATTGTGATGGAAGGTACGCAAAAACTTAAATCCATACCCGATCATTTCCACGTACATCTTCTGGTGCTTCACCCCGTAGATTTCTAAGCTCGCACCTTCCGATTTTTAGCCGTTTGAGGTAGTGTGTAGTTACTTGCGCGGGGAGACCCGCGTTATTGATTTGAGATATGGCAAAGGACGAAACGATAGTTAGGTTTGAAGGAGTTTCCTTCGACCATGGCCCCAAAAAACACCTTCTCGAGCAGGTGAACTTTTCCGTGCGTCGCGGCGCAAAGTTGACGCTTATGGGTCAAAACGGTGCAGGCAAAAGTACCATCTTCGGACTCCTCACTGGTGCTCACGCGCCCATTGAAGGGCTTATTAACGTGGTACCAAAACTCTCCATTGCGACCGCGCGCCAGGTTATACCGCGCGAAGACCTCGACCTCACGGTACGCGATTTTTTCCAGAAGCTTTTTCCAGAAAAGGTCTACGATATCGACCCGCGTATTGATGAAGTTTTGGAGATTGTCCATTTGCCTCAGGGGAAAAGTAAATTGCATGAACGTATCGTGCGTTCATTTTCTGGCGGACAGCAAGCGCGCTTACTCCTTGCCTCGGCGCTTATCCAAGACCCAGACTTGCTCCTTCTTGATGAGCCAACGAATAACCTCGACAAACAAGGCATTGCACACCTCATTGAATTTCTTAAGGCCTATAAGAAAACCTGCATTGTTATCTCGCACGACGCGGACTTCCTCAACTCATTTACCCAAGGTGTGCTCTATCTTGATGCGCGTACTAAAAAGGTAGAACAGTACGTTGGTAACTACTCTGACGTAGTGGCAGAGATTGCGGTGCGTATCGAGAAGGAAAACCGAAAGAACGCCCTTTTGGCAAAAGAGATACAAGAGAAGAAAGACAAAGCAAATTTCTTTGCAAACAAAGGAGGTCAGATGCGTATGGTTGCAAAGCGCATGCGCGAAAAGGCGGAAGAGCTTGAGGAAGACAAAGTAGATGTGCGTCGCGAAGATAAGACCATCCGTTCGTTCGTCATCGGCTCACAGCCGGAACTTATAGGCGACATCATCACGATTTCTTCCTTTAAAGTGATCCATGAGCACAAAGCAACGACGCGTAAGGCAAATATCGTACTGCGTCGTAACCAGCACCTCCAGTTAAAAGGGCCAAACGGTATCGGCAAATCAACTCTACTTGAGGCGATAGCCGAGGGCACCGCTGAAGGAACTACTGTCGCACCAGGTGTGCGTATTGGATACTACCGCCAGGATTTCTCCAACCTCGATTTCAATAAAACAGTGCGCGACGAGCTTGAGGTGGTGATGGAGAAGCGTATTGAAGAAAATCTCCGTACCGTCTGCGGCGGCCTTCTTATTGGAGATCTTATCGACACGCCTATCGGTGTTCTCTCAGAAGGGCAGAAGGGACTTGTTGCCTTTGCGCGCCTTGTCCTCATGAGGCCGGGACTCCTTATTCTCGATGAGCCGACCAATCATATTAACTTCCGTCATATCCCGGTTATAGCCAAAGCGCTCGATGAATACCAAGGAGCGATGATATTGGTCTCCCACGTACCAGAGTTTGTGAAGCAAATCCGCATAGACGAAGTACTCGATTTGGAGAAGTAAGAAAGGCGCTACAATAGAAGCAAATGGCGCTCATCGATGACATCAAAAAAGTGATCGCGGGCGAGGTAGATGACTCCCGAGGTGTCCGTGAAGCTATGAGCCGCGACGCCAGTCTCTATAAGGTCACGCCGGAATTGGTGGTCTATCCAAAAAATGCGCAGGATATCTCGGCGCTCGTACGTTTGGTAAAACAAAAAAAGGAGCACGATTCTGCTTCGCATATTTCTCTTACACCTCGTGCTGCCGGTACCGACATGTCTGGTGGACCGCTTACCGACTCGATTGTCGTATCTACCACTGAGCATCTAAACAAGCTGCGCGAAGTGGGCGCAGACTATGCGATCGTTGAGCCGGGCATGTTTTTCCGTGATTTTGATCGTGAGACAAAAAAGCGAGGACTCGAATTGCCGAGCTATACTGCCTCGCGCGAAATAAATACGCTCGGAGGAATGGTCGGCAATGACTCAGGTGGTGAGAAAAATTTAAAGTATGGAAAAACGGCTCGCTATGTCGAGTCGCTTGATGTCGTGTTGGGAGATGGGGAAGTGCATACCTTGAAGAACCTCATGGGTGAGGAGCTGCGTGCAAAACTTATCGAGAACACCTACGAAGGAGAACTCTATCGACGCATGTCGAAACTGCTTGCGGATCCGGCGAATGCGACAACAGTCAAAGCAAGCACGCCAATTGTTACCAAAAATTCTTCAGGCTACCCGCTGTGGGAAGTAGGTGACGGTCTCAGTTCGCTTAATCTCTGCCGCCTGATGGTGGGTGCGCAAGGAACGCTCGGTATTGTCACGAACATCCGTTTTAAGCTGGTGCGTCCAAAACCGTATGCAGCTATGACGGTGCTCTTTCTCGACAAACTCTCGGACCTCGGCGTTATCGTACCGGAAGTTCTCGCGCACGACCCTGACAGTTTTGAGTCCTATGATGACCACACCTTTGGACTCGCCGCGCGCTATTTCCCTGAGTTTGCGGCGCAGATGAAATCAAGCATGTTTAAGGTCGGCATTTCGTTTTTGCCAGAGCTCTTTATGCTCGTCACGGGCGGCATTCCAAAGCTTATTCTGATGGTTGAGTTTCGTGCCGATACGCAAGACGAAGCGCTTAGTCGTGCACGAATGTTGCTCGTTGACCTCAAAAAGAAACGTCCCAACGTGCGTATCCGTGTGGCAGAGTCCGAAGAAAAAGCAAAGAAGTACTGGACGATTCGTCGTGAGAGTTTCAATCTTCTTCGCAAAAAAGTAAGAGGCAAGCGCACGGCGCCTTTTATCGACGACTTTGTGGTGCCGCCGTCAGCACTTTCAGATTTTCTTCCAAAGCTTGAAAAGCTCCTTGAAGGCCATGACCTTATCTATACCGTTGCGGGTCATGTGGGCGATGGAAACTTCCACATCATCCCGCTTATTGACCCCGCGCGTCCTGATGCAGCATCGCTTATCGATATGCTCTCGCACTCGGTCTATGACCTCGTCCTTTCATACAAAGGCTCAATAAGTGGGGAACACAATGACGGGATTGTCCGCACGCAGTATGTTGGGAAAATGTTCGGCGCTCCTATGCAGGATCTCTTCCGTCAGGTGAAAGAGATTTTTGATCCGCTCGATATCTTTAACCCAGGTAAAAAAGTTGCCACCGCAACCTCAGTGAGACTGTCGCAATTTGATTTTCCTGGAACTAAAAAATAAGGAGTTAGTAGGACTTTCCGTCTACTTTCTCCGCAGGTACTGAAGTGGGATCGATGTCGTCCAAGCAGCGGATATTAATTGCTGCCATTTTTGAACCGTCTGGTTTTGAACCTTTACCAAAAGGTTCGAGACCGCAGTTGGTGCAGACCATATGTGCAATGTGCATTTTGTTAAAACGGTAGTCTTTCAGACTCTCCTCACCTTTGAGAAGTTTGAATTGTTCTTCGGGAATAAACTTCAAAAGTAAACCCCGTTTGCCGCAATTACTGCAGTTGCAGGAGATGACCTTGTCGAGCTCCATCTCAGCTTCAAAACGCACGTTGCCGCAATGACATCCACCGGTGTAAGTCTTCATCCGTTCAGTATAACAAGTGGCTCTTTGCGTGGTACGTTGTGAGCATGATTAGCCGTCGCGACATGCACAATCTGTTGTGGGCAGGCATTACGATCAAAGGATTTTTTGCCGTTGTCGATCTGGTGACTGCGTTCGTGCTTATGGCGGTTGGTCGAACACAAGGGACGCACGCGTTGGTACGCTTTGCGCATGCTGAGATTTCAGACGCTCGACATGATTTTTTGATACGTGGCGCGTTGAGTTTGATTGAGCACGGTACGATAACGACGTTTGTTATCGTGTACTTGCTTGGGCACGGACTTATCAATGGGGTGTTTGTGGTGGGGCTTTTGAAACACAAGCGATGGGCGTATCCAGTCTCGCTGGTGGCGCTCACCGTATTTGCGTTGTATCAGTCATACCGCCTGCTCCATATATTCTCTCCGTGGCTCCTCCTCTTCACATTTTTCGACATCGCCATGATCGTTCTTATTAGTTATGACTACGAGCGTGACATACACGCTCGCCGCGCGATCGTGGTCACGGAGTGACTCGTGGTACGTTGAAAGGGTATGAAGAAAGCTTTTTCCGCCTTGCTCGTGCTTGTCTTTGTACTCGCCACACCCGCTTCGGCGTTGGCAGCGCAAAGTAAACCGTTTGAAGTATCTGGATGGATACCGTATTGGCGCGCAGATGCAGGCATAGCCGACACGACGCTCCATATCGATACATTCACCGAAATCAATCCGTTCGGCTACACGGTTAAGTCGGACGGTACGCTTAACGATGAACTGACGAAAAACAGCAAACTGTGGCCGCTTCTGTACACAACGGCACGCCAGAAAAATATTCGCATTATTCCGACCATCACGTGGGGAAGTGGTGGAACCATTCATGCGATTCTCTCAAAAAAAGCGTCTCGCACGGCGCACATACAGGCCATTGTCGACATGGTAAATACCAATGGTTTTGATGGCGTTGATATCGACTACGAAGGCAAGCTTGCTGAGACCAAACCGTATTTCTCCGCTTTTCTTAAAGAGCTCTACAAGGCGATGGGGAAGAAGTGGGTGACGTGTACGATCGAAGCGCGTACACCGCCCGAGAGTCGTTTTTCAACGGTGCCAAAAACACTTGAATACGCTAATGATTTCAAAGAGATAAATAAGTATTGCGACCGCGTGAAGTTCATGACGTATGACCAGGGCACGATTGACCTCAAATTAAACGCTGTCTCAAAGCCGCCGTATATGCCGATCGCTGATGTGCGGTGGGTAGAGAAGGCGATTACCCTTGCGTCAAAAGATATCGCAAAGAAGAAGATATTGATTGGTGTGGCTACCTACGGATACGAGCACGATATGTTCATGTCGAGTACAACGCCCTCAGGATACGAATACAGTCCGCTGTGGTCGTTTAACCCAGGTTACGCCGTAGACCTTGCTCAAAAAATGGGGCTGGCCATACAACGTTCTGCTGGGGGAGAAGCGTACATAAGTTTCCCGGCCGCTTCTTCGACTGATGCCATACCGCTTCCAAATGCAACGCGTGTTTTGACCTGGAGCGATGCGCAGGCGATCAAAGCTAAAGTTGATCTTGCAAAGCGTCTTGGCGTGCGCGGCGTCGCTATCTTTAAGATAGACGGCGGTGAAGACCCCGCAATGTGGAACGCGCTCTCGACAGCGAGGTAGCTATTGAATCTACTTTTTCAGCTGCACACTCCCTGTGCCTATAGGCACAGGGAGTGTGCTCGATGGGTTGTAAGGTGTTTTCGAGTAGTATGTCGATATGAATCCAGTAAAACTCGTTGTCTACGTAGGTTCTTTGCGTGAGAAGTCTTTTAACAAGATGCTTGCTCGTGCGATGAAAGAAAATGCTCCAGAAGGTGTTGAAGTAACCATCGGCGATTTCTCGCAGCTGCCATTTTATAACGGAGACCTTGAAGCAGCGTTTCCCGCTGAAGCCAAGCGTCTTAAGGATGAAATCCGAGCTGCCGATGGGGTGGCAATTGTTACTCCTGAGTACAACCGTTCAGTGCCTGGGTATCTCAAGAACATGATCGATTGGACCTCGCGCCCGTATGGAGACAGTGCTTGGGACAACAAGCCGGTGATTCTTCTTGGAGCGTCAACAGGAAATATCGGCACTGCCGTTGCGCAGGCGCACCTGCGACAAATGATGGTATACCTCGCGGCGCGTGTTGTAGGGCAGCCTGAGTTTTATATGGGGCAGGCAAAGTCGAAATTCTCTGACGATGGCGTGCTTACTGACGAAGAAACAAAAAAGCATCTCGTTGAAATGATGTCTAAACTTGCCGCAGAAATCCGCGCGCGAGCGTAGTCACTTTTAGAATTCAAAACGCCCCGGGGTTCCCCCCAGGGCGTTTTCGGCGCAGGCGCCGTATTCGTTCGTCACTCATCGAGGGCGAGGAACTCGTGGCAGATCTGGATGACGCCGGAGCCTTCACCGAAGGCTGCGGCCACACGCTTGGTGGAGCCGAGCCGAACATCGCCGCAGGCGAAGACACCAGGCAGGCTCGTCTCGTACCGCAGCGGTGACCGCTTCGGATGCTTCCAGACGCCCTGCCACTTCACGTCTCTCCCTTCCTTCAGCAGATCCGCGCCGGTGACGATGAACTTCTTGGCGTCGACGGCGACGTGGCCGTTGAGCCAAAAGGTCCGCGGCTGTGCGCCGATGAAGATGAAGAGGTGGTGCGTCTGCAGCCGCTCGAGCGCCTCGCTCGAAGACTTCTTCAGCGCCACTTCCTGCAGCTTCGAATCACCAAAGGCCTCCACGACCTCGACACCTTCGAGTACTTCGATGTTGGGCGCCGCCCGGATGTACTTGATGAGGTAGTCCGACATCTGGTCGTCGAGCGCCTTGCGAACCAGCAGCCGTACCTTGGCTTTCGGGTTCTTGGACAGATGCATCGCCGCCTGGCCGGCCGAGTTGGCGCCGCCCACGATAGAAACGATGCATTCGCCGAGCGCGCTCGGGTCAGTGGTCGGGGCGCCGTAGAGGATGCCGCGGCCCATGAAGTCACCGATGCCCTTCGCCATCAGGCGACGGTAGTCGAGACCGAGGCTCAGCACGACAGCTTTGGCGAGGTAGGACTGCTCGTCGTCGGTCACCACCAGCTGCCGCTTGCCATCCTGGACGATGCCCACGACGTTCTGGGGGCACAGGATGTTGGTGTTGAAGCGGCGCGCCTGGGCGATGCACCGAGCCATCAGTTCGTCACCGCTGATCGGTGTGGCAAACCCGGGGTAGTTCTCGATGGCAGAACTCTTGCCGGCCTGGCCGCCGAGCTGTGCCGCGGAGTCGAGAAGACCCACGTTGAGCCCCTCGGACGCGCTGCTGATGGCAGCGCTGAGGCCTGCGGCCCCACCTCCCACGATGAGGAGGTCGAATTCACGTGTCGGCATCGCTGCCCTCGCTGACTGTTGGTTGAGGATGAGGAAAGGAAACGGACCGGTGGTTGCGTTCCGCGAAAAACTATACAAACTTTTTTAGAAAAGGCAATAGTACCGTCTCAATGTGTGAGGCGGGGTATACTTTTTGATATGAAAAAGTTCACTCGCGTAGCACTCTATGTATCTGCGTCAGCGCTTTTTGCTCTACCGCTTGTTTCGTTTGCTACTGCAACTCCGTCCGTAAACTCTTTTACCATCAATCCCTCGTCGATTTACAACGCATACAGCGCATCGGTTGCGTGGAATGTTTCAAACGGGGGAGCGGAGGAAATTACCTTTACGTGCCCGACTGGCGTACGCATCACTCGCGAAGGTTCTGATTTTCTGTGCAATAGTCGCCAGACACTCTCTTCGAGTGCTGTCGGTTCGGCAGGCTTCACGTTTATCAACGTTGCCGGTGTACCGAGGACGGTCACGGCGCGCCTCTATCCAAAAGATAGTTACGGTGTGAGTTATGACTCTGCTTATGCAGAAGCGTCTATCACGGTTGAATCAGCTTTTGTAACCATCAGCGCGTTCACTTCAAGCATGCAGACTATTTCTTCGGGAAGTAGCGTCGCGCTCAGTTGGGAGAGTCTCTACGTTGGTGGAACCAACATGCGCTTTGACTGCGCTGCCCATATTCGTGTTCTTGATGAAAATGGCGTGCAGCTTCCGTGTGGCACTCCAGCGTTTCCGAGCGACCTTCCCATCTCAGGTTCAAAGACAGTGAGCATCATCAACGATGATCCGTCCAACTCGGCAGCTGTCTCTATAAATATGCTCCCAGCTATAACGGCAGGACTCTACAACGGCTCGGCCGGAAAACAGGTGGGTATTACAGTGACCCCAAAACCTGCAATGCCAGATCCGATCATTACTTCTTTCAAAGCAAGCGCAACGACGGTTACTTCAGGTGGAGCAGTGCAGTTTGGGTTTGCGGTCACTAACGCCACCAGCACCAACTTCCAGTTCTCGTGCGCGGACGTTGTTATTACAAGCGGTGGAACGACTCTTGCATGCAACACTCCGGCGTTCGCCACTCCAATTGGGGCAAGTTCAAACGCGTTTCCCATTACCTTTACCAACCGCACGTACTCGCCACAAACGGTGCGCGTGATGTTTCTTGCACAAAAAGCGAATGGCTCCTACTTCTACGGCAGCAACGCACAGATGGCAGAGATAACCGTATTACCAATAGGGCAAACCATGATGCCGACAGTCACTGCGGTTTCCACTTCAAGCATCGCAGTTGTCCAAGCTCCGCCGCAAACAAGTTCATCTGCGGCAACGAGCAACGCATACAAATTTACTGCCGCTCTTCGCCGCGGAACAAAGCATCCGGATGTCTCTGCCCTCCAAACCTTTCTCGCTAAGGACAAAACGATTTATCCAGAAGGTTTGGTAACCGGTACGTTTGGTGCGGCAACTGAAGCAGCACTGAAGCGTTTTCAAAAGCGCTACGGTATTGAGCAGACGGGAACGGTGGGTCCTGCAACTCGCGCTAAGTTAAACTCTCTTAGTAAGCCCTAACCAACCAAAGCGTATGAATAGACAAGATAGACGAAATAGCGCTCGGCAAAATGTCCCCGTTCAAGCTGCCCGATTTGAGGCGGTGGGGAGAAATTTTTCCAATAAGCGTAAAGAAAAGAGAGGTCGCAGTCGCTAATGTTTTAGCTATACTAAGTATCTATGAATCCACTCACTATCGTTCTTGCCGCTGTGGCGGTATTTATTATTGGGTTTCTCGCACATGGGCCGGTGACCGGCAAGCTTTGGATGCGATTGGCAAATATTCATCCGACGGGAAATGAAAAATTCTCGAGCATGATCCCGCAGATGCTCTGGAATCTTTTGGGAAATCTTGTCGCAGCGTCCGTCCTTTCGGGCATCATCTATATCGCGTTTACGTCGCCCATGATGGGGGAGGTGACCTGGTACAAGGGTTCGATTATTGGCGGCGGGTACTACGCGTATCAGTACACAAAGAAGCAGCCAGTTGCAGACGTCACCCCAAAAGAAACGCCAACAACGCCATTTACTGCTGATGAAGTAGCGAAGCACAATTCTGAAGCAAGTTGCTACACAATCGTAAACGGCATGGTCTATGACGTAACGAGTTGGATTGATAGACATCCGGGTGGTCGTCAGGCCATTTTGGGCCTCTGTGGCAAGGATGGAACAGAAGCGTTCACCAAGCAGCATGGAGGACAGTCGCGCCCTGAGAGTACTCTTGCTACCTTTAAGGTAGGAGTATTGGCGCAATAATAGATTAGTCACATTAATCGTATACCTATGAACGCACGATTTGTTACGGGCTTGGTCGCAGTTGTTGCAGTCGCTGCAGCAGCGTTCTACTTCTGGCCAAAGGATGCCACCGCTCCGCTTGCAACTACGGACGGCACACAGCAGACAACGCAACAGGCAGCTACGAATGGAACGGTAAGCATGGAGACTCAGCTCTCCGGCACCTGGAGAAGTAATGCAGATGGAAAGTTTACGCGTGAGATTCGCGCAGATGGCGTGATTATTGATCGCTATCAAGGAGATGCAACTGCGGGCGTGAACGGGCAGTGGAAGATTGTTGATCTCGCAAAGGAAACTAACCCCTCTGTTCCTCTCGCGAGTTTCCCTGGTAAGACTGTTGTAAAAGTTGAATGGGAAGGGGGAGTAGAAACCACGTACTTCGTGGTAACTGACCTCACCAGTGAAATACTTACAACCACAGACCTTACCGGTCGTGGTGACGTTACGACCTACGCGAGGGTCCACTAAATTAGAGTAGATAGCCACTAGGGTGCCCTAATACAGCACGAACCCCGCCCATCTCCCGGGCGGGGTTCTGTGTTCGTGGGTCGGGTCGCCCGAAGGCGGCTAGGCAGCGATCTTGCGGAAGACGCCGTCGTCGCACTTCTGGCATTCACTCCAGAGGTGGTGTTCGCCGTTCATGGCGATGTAGATGCCGGGCGGCAACAGCTTCGCGACGCCGAAGGCGTAGCCGAACTGTAGGTCGGCATCGGTGATGCGCATGGACGCCGGCCTGCCGGCGCCAGTGAGCACGATGGTGCGGGTGATGGTGAGGCCGTGTGCCAACCACATGCCGGAAATCGCCTTGGCGGTCTCGAGCATGGTGTCGGTGCCGTGGATGATGACCACGCGGTCGCTCATGCTCGGTTCGCGCACGCAGAGCCGCGCGATAACCTCGCGGTCTGTGTCCGTCATCCGTAGGCTGTCCTTCTGGAAAGGGACGCGAATGGTGTGCGGCATCTCGCACTTCATGCGCGCGAGCATGTCGTAGACGGGCGACGTGGTACCGAATGTGAAGTTGTCCACGCCCTTTCCCTCGCCGTAGTCCTTGCCGAAGCTTCCTCCGGCGTCGACGATGTCCATAGCTATAAGCCCCTTGTCGTTGTGGTGGTTCTCCAAAGAGAACTGAACTAAATAGGATGCGCGGCGTCAAATACCTGTGTTCAGGAAAAGACATGCCTCGTACGGTACAATGGCGTAATGATTGAACCGGAACTCGCCGCAAAACTTGATGCAATGAAAGCGGAGATAGACGCTATCTATGTGTCCGTTGAGCGCACACGTAAATACTTTTTATGGACACTTATCATTACGCTCGTGCTTTTTATTCTGCCGCTTATCGGTCTTTTCTTCGCGGTACCGTCATTTCTTGGTTCGTATACCGAGACACTTAGTGGGTTACAAGATCAAGGAGGATACTAGCGTATGGATATTGTAGATATACATCTCACCATCCTTATCCTCACCGCAGTCGCGATACTTGCAAGCGACCACTACGGCATTGCCTATGTGCGCGGAACAATGCCTCTTTTGCCAAAGCGGCGAATGGAACTATTGCACGGATTGGTGTGGCTCGGACTCCTCGGGATGATCGGCACCGGACTCTATATGGTGTACCCGGGACTTTCTTTTTACATACAGAAACCAGCGTTTGTTATCAAAATGGTATTTGTATTGGTACTTGTGGTGAATGCACTCTTTATCGGAACGATGCTTGGCATTTCCTCAGAGCGACCGTTTGCAGAACTTACTGCAGGGGAAAAGAGAAAAATGTTTATAAGTGGTGCAGTGTCGTCGCTTGGATGGATTGGTGCCGCGACGATTGGCTTTTTGTTTCTTTCGTAGTCTCTAAATTGGCTGCGCCCCGCCGGACCTCGAAGGTCGGCGGGGCGCGGTGTCATCCTGCGGCATTTTCCATGACGCATTCGATGTTCACTTTTGGACGGCCCTTCTCGTCGGTGCCACCGAGTGGGTGGGCACAGACGTGAGCTTCGTGTTCCCAGAGCTCCGGCGGCACCTCGGCTTTGCGCTTCAACGCTTCGCGAGGAAACTCATACCAGACCCCGCTGATGAGAACCTCGCTTATGCCAGCGACGTACCGGATCCTTGTCGGCCGACAATAACCGGTATGGCAATGACATTTGCCGGCATCGTACAGCTGCTTGTAGTACTGGTGCAGACATGCGTGCCGATAGCCTTCGTCTCCCGGGCGAAGCAGAAGTGGCTGACCGTCGGGCCCCACTTTGTTGCACCGGTCGCGGTCAGCCTTCGGCAGTTCGCTCTGTGTCGGTTGCGCCGACGCAGTCGTGCTCCAGGACATAGCGGCTGCGGTGGCAAAAAGGGCGCACGCAAGGCTTAAGAAGGTACGCATAGTCGGCTCCCCTCGGTCATCAATTTTTCGGGCGGGCTTTCAACGGTGTTCCCGAAGCAAGCCTAGTGAAGCGCAGTGGCTACGTCAAATCGTAGCAGGTGCCTGGTATGTTGAATGTAAAGACCGCTTTACATTTGTGAGCAGAAAAGTATACTTACCCTACAGAAATGACAGCGCGTGTTAGCAATACGGTGAATGTGTTACGCACAAAAGCAATGATGACGCAGGAGGATGTAGCCGAGCACGTCGGTGTGAGCCGCCAGACCATCATCGCTATCGAGAAGGGTAATTACACACCCTCTGTTTTGCTCGCACTTAAGCTTGCAAAATTATTCTCAGTGCCCGTCGAGAAATTATTTTCAATATCATCATGAACACCAGCTATCTTAAAGAGGGCATCGCCGCCGCTGCACTCGCTGCGCTGGCACTTGTTTTGCTTAATCCATTCGATTTATTTATGCCGAGCATGGTAGTTATGGGCATCGCAGCTGCAGCGCTTGTCGTGTTTGGGCTTTTTGCGGCCTTTGTCCTACGTGAAGATGCTCAGGATGAGCGTGACGAAGCAAACCGCACCTTTGCAGGACGTGCAGCATATCTTGTTGGTGCAGGAGTTATGGTCGTTGGAGTTGCTGTGCAATCGTTTTCACACGCTGTTGATCCGTGGCTTGTAGGCGGGTTGGTGGCGATGCTTCTAGGCAAGCTTGGTAGTCGTCTCTACATCGACAGTCGTCGCTAGTGCCGTGGAACATGCAGTTCTCCACAGAGGTAATGTAAAGTCAACTTTACATTCATATTTCTTTCGCTTACACTTTTTATATACAAGCGATAAAAAACATTTCTATCTATGAAAGCAGCACTGTGGATTATTGGACTCGTCATTGTTGTTGGGGGAGCGGGGGTGCTATGGCACTTTAATACTTCTCGTAATGATGCAATGGTCGCAAAAGAAGACGCAACGATGATGCAAAAAGATGCTCCAGTAAAGGACGAATCAATGGCGACGTCCTCAATGAGTGATGCCGACATGATGAAAAAGGATGATTCGACCATGAGCAGTGGTGCTATGAAGAACGAAGGTGATTCAATGATGAAGAAGGACGGCGCCATGTCTCAATAGGTATGACCTTTCTCGCTGTCTCATTTTTAGCCGGTGTCTTAACGGTTCTTGCTCCGTGCATTTTGCCGCTTTTGCCTGTCGTGCTTGGGACTGCGGCGACTGGCAAGAGCCGTGCGACGCCGTATGTTGTCGTTGCTTCTCTTGCAGCGTCTATCATCTTCTTCACCTACGTTCTTAAGGTGTCTACGGCTTTTGTGATGGTGCCGGCTGCTGCGTGGGCCTATCTTTCAGGCGGAATACTAACGCTCTTCGGTTTAACGCTTGCGATGCCTGCACTGTGGGAGTATCTGCCTGGGGTACAGCGTCTTTCTGTGATGTCTAATAATGCACTTGGCGCAGGCGCTCGCGGGAAGAGTCTATGGGGTGACGTTGTTGTTGGCGCTGCCCTCGGTCCAGTTTTCTCCACGTGCTCGCCGACATACTTCGTTATCCTTGCCTCGGTACTACCGGCTTCCTTTGCGCTCGGGACATTGTATTTGTTTGCATACGTAGTGGGGCTCTCTCTCATGTTAATACTCGTCGCACTGTTTGGTCAGCGTTTTGCAAATCGCCTCGCGGCGATTTCAGACTCGCGCGGCTACTTTAAAAGAGGTATTGGAGTTTTGTTTATTATTCTGGGTCTTTCGATCGCGTTTGGTTTCGAGAAAAAAATTGAGACAACTATCCTCAACAGTGGATATATCGACGTTACAAAAGTAGAACAGCTGCTGCTTCAGCGCGTGCAGCCACAATCATGAAAGTAATCTACGCCATTGCGGGAGTTGTTTTGATAGTTGCGGCACTCAGCCTTGCCCTTATCTTTAGCAAAGCACCCGCCATACAAAAAAACGCTGCAGAAATGTACGCAGGAACACCATACACAGAGATAGTTAACCCTTCAGGTTTCGTTAATACCGGCCCGATAGCGTTGAAAGATATTGTCGGCAAAAAGGTGATATTGGTCGACTTCTTAACCTACAGTTGCATCAATTGTCAGCGCACCTTCCCGTACCTTCGTGCGTGGTACGAGGCCTATCATGACAAGGGGTTTGAGATTGTTGCCATACACACCCCCGAGTTCGCTTTCGAGAAGGATATCGCCAACGTGAAAGCTGCAGCTTCACAATTCGGACTGACATTTCCCATTGTTCTGGATAATGCGTATGGTACCTGGAACGCGTATCACAATAGCTACTGGCCGCATAAATATCTTATCGATATTCATGGCAATGTTGTATATGACCACATCGGAGAAGGTGGGTACGAAGAAACGGAGACGAAAATACGTGCATTGCTCGACGAGCGAGCTCACGTACTTGGAGAAACTAATAACGATGCTTTAGTCGGGAATCTTGCTGCATCAAAGGTGCGTAAAGATATTGTTGAGACGCAAAGTCCTGAGACGTACTTTGGATCGCTTAGAAATGAACGGCTTGGCAACGGCATACCGGGCGCTCCTGTGACGGATACCTTTGTTGTGCCAGGGACACTTGCTTCAAATACGCTCTATCTCAGTGGTTCGTGGGCTATTGGGCCTGAGTACGCAGAGACGAGGGCAACAGGAGCGTCCGTTGTGTACCGATATGATGCAAAGGATGTTTATATTGTTGCGGCTGCGGACAGCCCCTCTGCTGTAGAAGTTCTCATTGACGATGTGGTGGTAGGGACGCTCACTCAAACTGACGTCGTTGACGGAGTAATAACGGTAAGAGAAAGCAAACTCTACCATGTGATGCACGCAGATTCTGCAGAGTCCCACCAACTCGAACTGCGAGTAAAAGAGGGAAGAGTTCGTTTCTATGCTTTTACTTTCGGATAATTAGTATCTCGTAGACCTAAAAACGGAGGGTACAATTGACTACGAAGTTCCTGAAGGTTTAACTAGCATTTAGCACCTTATTCGCAGACATGACTCAAACAGCAATCTTTGGAGGCGGGTGTTTCTGGTGTACCGAAGCGGTTTTTAAGATGATCAAGGGGGTTATTGCTGTAGAACCTGGCTATGCTGCGGGACGCACGGAGAACCCCACGTATTTGCAGGTTTGTTCCGGAGAGACTGGGCATGCGGAAGTAATAAAAATTGAGTACGACCCTACGCTCGTTTCATTCCATACCTTGCTCACGGTCTTTTTTGCGTCGCACGATCCGACGACGCTTAACCGTCAAGGCAACGACATTGGTACGCAGTATCGCTCGATTATTGTTGCTGAAACAGAGGAGCAGGAAAAAGAAGCAAAACAATTTGTCACTGATTTAAACAACTCGAATCCAAATGGAAGCCAAATCACAACGGAGGTAGTTCCTAAAACAACTTTTTATGAAGCGGAACAAAGTCACAAGGATTATTACGAACGCAATAAAACGCAGGGATATTGTCAGGTTGTGATTAACCCCAAGCTTGAAAAAGTTCAAAAAGAATTCGCGGCGCTATTAAAAGCAAACGGATAATTAATATGCGAGAGAACAATATTCCTCAGAATGAAGATCAGTGGAAGGAAAAGCTAACGCCCGAGCAATATCACATATTGCGTGAGAAGGGGACTGAGGCGCCTGGCACCGGAGCCCTTCTTCATGAAAAGCGAGAAGGAACGTACACGTGCGCCGCGTGCGGGAATGAGTTGTTTGCTTCAGACGCTAAGTTTGAATCCGGCACTGGTTGGCCGTCGTTTGATCAGGCGCTTCCTGGTGCGGTGGAATTTATTGAAGACAGTAGTCACGGCATGCATCGAACTGAAGTGGTTTGCTCGCGGTGTCGTGGGCATCTCGGACATGTATTTGACGATGGGCCTGAAAGTACAGGGAAGCGTTACTGTATGAATTCGGTTTGTCTCGACCTTAAACCTAAAGAGTAAATGTATATGAAACAAAACAGCGTCATTGTTGTGGGTATCGTCGGTCTTGTGCTTGGTTTCGGACTTGGTTATATGGTTGCGCCAAAAACTGCGCCGAGCGCAACCACAGTCGTCGATCATTCTTCGATGACGATGGGTGACACCATGAGTTCGATGACTGCTTCGCTTGATGGAAAGACTGGCGCCGCGCTTGAAGAAGCATTTCTCGTCGGAATGATTGAACACCATGAGGGAGCGATTGCGATGGCGAAAGTTCTAAAGGAGGGAACCACACGACCGGAACTCCTCAAAATGGCGGATGACATTATTACGGTTCAGAGCAGTGAAATAGAAATGATGCATGGTTGGTTGCGCCTGTGGTTCGGAAAGTAATCCCTAACCAATTTTAAAAAGACGAAGGGCGTCGGCTTCCGCCGGCGCCCTTCTGTGTTCGGGCCGATGATCAGTCGGCTATTCGTATTCCGTCGTACCCGACGGTTTGTCGGTGGTGTCCCACAGGACACGCACGATGTCGTAGTAACCGATCTTGAGCTTGGTGACCTGGCGCGAGATCTCCTTCTTCACGGCGGTTGGGAAATCGTACCCTTCCGCAGTCATGAAGTCGGAAGTGATGACGCCGCGTACGGCGATCGAGAAGCCGTAGGAACGCGCATCGCCCTTGACCCCGGTCGTCTTGATGCACAGCATCGCCACGACCAGCTGGTCTACCTTGTCGTACTCGCCGTGCTGCTTGAGTACGCGGGTCACGATGGCGTCCGCCTTGCGGACTAGCGCCATCGCGTCGTCGGTCACCATGGCACCGACAACGCGCAGTGTGAGGCCGGGTCCCGGGAACGGCTGGCGCTTCCAGACGCTTTCGGGAAGGTCGAGGCTCTTGGCGATTTCGCGGACCTCGTACTTGAAGAGGCTCGCGAGCGGGTGCAACGACTCGCAACCTTCGACCTTCGCCTTGACGTTGTGGTGCGACTTGATGAGGTCGCGTCCATCTTCGCCGGATTCGATGACGTCGGGCGCCAGCGTACCCTGCAGGAAGATGGTGGCGTCGAACTCGGCCGCCACTTCGGCGAAGGCTTCCTCGTAGATCTTGGTGAAGGCCTTTCGCTTCTTCTCGGAGTCTGTCTCGAACGAGAGTGCCTTGAGGCACTTCTCGCGTGCGTCGACGATCCGTAGGGTGAGACCGGCCGCTTGTGCGTGCCGCTTCACTTCCTCCATCTCGTCTTCGCGCATGTGGCCAGCGTCCACGGCAACTGCGAGCAGCTGCTCGCCGAAGACCGAAGAGGCGATGGCGCCGAGCGTCGTTGAATCGACGCCGCCAGAGAAGCCGATGATGGCTTTCGCACCGTCCTTGGCGAGCTCCGACAGATGTTGGCGGATTTCTCCGACCAAGAGCGTCGGGTCCCAGTCGCGTTCGCAGCCAGCGATGCTGGAAACGAAGTTCTCGAGGATCGCCTTGCCCGAGGGTGTGTGGGTCACTTCGGGGTGGAACTGCACGCCGAAGACCCGTTCGTTGGTCGAGGCCATGGCGGTGATAGCACCGCTCGTGGTCTGCCAGCCGATGGCCTTAAAGCCGTCGGGGAGCGTGGTGACCGTGTCGCCATGGCTCGCCCAGACTCGCTCTTCTTCATTGAGGCCAGCGAAAAGCGGCGACGCTGGATCAAGCGCGGCGAGCGCGTGACCAAACTCGCGGTTGGCTTCGATGTTCTCGACGGTGCCGCCGAGGAGGTGTGCGTGCCACTGCATGCCGAAGCAGATCCCGAAGATGGGGACGTTGCGCTCGGAGAGGAGACGCATCATCTGCTCCGTAGGCTTCGGCGCATCCACGTCGGTTACCGAATGGGGACCGCCGGAGAGAATGACGCACTTGACCTCGTGATTCGCAGCCCACCTCTCGGCCTTCTTAGGGTCGAGGATGGCAGTACGGTACCCGAGCTCGCGCAGGGCCCTGCCGATGATCTGGGTGTATTGGGAGCCGAGCTCCACGACAAGAATCTTCGGGCGAGCCATGGCCCCTCCTCTAGTTGATCGAAAGCGTTTAGCTTGCTTCCGGAGTCACTGTAGCGAAGCAGCAGTTTGATGCAACTCAGGTTACAGTGTGGAAATGCAACGCATACGACTCGCGCTACTTTCTGCGGCAGTGCCGCTTATCTGCACAGCAGTGCTCCTCGTCGTACTTGTGATATGGCAGCTTGTCGGCATGCCTGACCCGAAAGAAACATATACCCTTATCGAACATTGGTTTAACCTCTATGGCCTCCCGTTTGTATTTTTGGCGGCGCTTCTTGAAGGTATTGCTGTTATCAATATCTATATTCCAGGCTCTGCGGTTATCGTGCTCGGAGTTGTTTTTTCCTATGGCGACCCGTCCGCAGCGGCGCTCGTCGTCGGAATCACTACTGTTGCGTTTATTGTGACTGCGCAGGTGAATTATGCGCTCGGCTATTTTGGACTCCACAACTTTTTACGAAAGCTTGGAGGAGGTGCGCTGATCGATCGTGCACAAACCTATTGGGAGAAGAAAGGTGAACGCACGTTGCCGCTCGCGTTCATTCACCCAAACGTTGGAGGGTTTGTTTCGATCGCTGCAGGCAATGGGCGATTTCCATGGAGGAAATTTTTAGCACGCTCGACTGTTTACACGCTCGGATGGAACATTCTTTGGGGACTTGGTGCGTATCATTTTGCGCACGCCGTTGAAGAGACCATAACCCAGCCGTCACTCTTACTCCTCGGACTTCTGACGTGGGCAGCAATTTCCTTTTGGATAACGTATGTTCGCAGCGCTCGTTAGTGTGGGTATGGAGGTTGTATTCACCAAAACCAATCACGAACGGCACGAGCTTGCGTTGGTCCGCGACGATGGCACTCGTGAAGTCGCTTCTGATCTTGAGACACGCAGTTATTTGCGTCACGATTTCATGCACTACGTGGTTGAGAAAGAGGCGGGTCTTAAACATTCCTTCTATGGCTCCGTTGTCGCCGGTAAGACATTTGCTGATATGCGTATGGATGCACACGCTCAGAACAGAGAGAGCCCTAACCGTTTGGTTGGAGAGGGGGGACTGACTGAACTTATCGTCGCGTCACTTCAGGGTGCACAGAAAGAAGGCTTTAGTGTCGATGAGTTGCTAACTCAGCTGCCCGGGTATTTAAAAGTTCAAGGATTTGATACGCCTGCATATCTAACTCGCGATTTTGTTGAGCGTGCAACCAAAGCGTTTGCGTATCTCCTCAAACGCTACGACGGTTTAAAAACTGGAGAGGCTCTCACATTGACGTTCTAATGAAATACCCCCGGCAAATCTGCCGGGGGTATTTCAGAGTATTACCGTATTGGGTTTTCGCCACGTATGAGACGAACCAAAACCATGATGACCGCGATGACCAAAAGGAGATGAATAAATCCACCGATGGTATAGCTCGTGATCAAGCCAAGGAGCCACAGGATGATAAGAATTGTCGCAATGGTAATCAACATAGAAGTATGTCGTTAACCTTATAAGACGTCCCTGAATTATTAATGAATGAAACGTGTCGATGTGACGCTTGACCCTGATCACTTTGAGATGTGAACATCGTTCTTAATGGAGACAACAGGCTATACTCACATGATGGATCTGGTGCTTCAGACAAACATATTCTTCTACATAACGTCTGCCGCTGTGATCGTCGTGACTGTTCTTGTGTGTATCGTTCTTTACTATCTTGCGGGAATTTTGCGCGATGTGCGCGATGTCACCAGTCGTATTCGGCAAGGCACGGAGAAGGTAAGCGAAGATCTCGAGTCGTTGAGGTCTGAAGTGCGACAAGGAGGTGCACACCTACGTGCGGTGGCAGTCTACTTTGCACGTCGTGCCGGTTTTATGCCGAAGCATAAGGCACCTCGGGCACGATCTCGTAGCAAGAATGAAGAAGAGAGTGTGTAAGGGGGATTTATACGGATAACGAATACATATGGCAAAAAAGAAAAGCGTAGGGAAAGGAGTGGCTGCAACGGTAGCGGTGGCCGCAGTTGCGGCGGCCGGAGCAGCTGGGGCGTATTATCTGTACGGAAGCTCGAACGCTAAAGAGCATCGAAGGAAGGCAGCTGTCTGGATGTCTAAGGCACGCAAAGAAGTTGAGCGTGAAGCAAAGAAGTTCAAGGATGTTGCGCTTAACGAAAAGAACTATAAGACGATTGTGAAAGGGGTCAGCTCACGATACAAGGCGCTTAAAAATGTTGATCCAAAAGATGTTGCAGCGTTTGTTAGCGCCGTCAACGAGGATTGGAAGAAGTTTCGTGGAGATACTTCCAAAGTCGCAAAGAAAGCCACGCGCGTTGCAAAAAAGGTAGCAAAGAAAGTAAAGAAAGCCGCGAAGAAAGTAGGTAAGTAAAAATATCTCGACTTCACGCCTCACAAGGTGTCTTTGCCTCTCTTTTGAGTGAGGTGAGTGCTATTGAGAATATCAATATATCCTGCTATTGTTGGCTCGTTGGCCTCACGGCCTTTTTGTTTTTCACCGCCAACAGCCGCAATGGAAATCCGTAATATAGCTATCATCGCCCACGTCGACCACGGGAAGACAACTCTCACGGATGCTTTGTTGCGCCAGACTGGGGCTGCGGAGGAGGGGGTTTCCATGGACTCAAATACCCTCGAACTCGAACGTGGCATCACCATCTACTCCAAGAATGCCTCGGTCATCTACAAGGGCACCAAAATAAATATCGTCGATACTCCAGGACACGCAGACTTTGGCTCTGAGGTAGAACGCGTGCTGCGCTCCATTGACTGCGTTTTGTTGGTGGTAGATGCGCAGGAAGGTCCTATGCCGCAGACGCGTTTCGTACTTAAGAAGTCACTTGAATTGGGGTTGAAGCCTATTGTGGTGCTCAATAAGATAGACAAACCTGCTGCTGATCCTGCGCGTGCAGAGGAAGCGGTACTTGAACTATTTCTTGAGCTTGGTGCAAGCGATGAGCAGTCAGACTTTAAAGTGGTGTACGCCATTGGACGACAGGGTATCGCCAAGATGAAACTTGAGGATGAGTCGAAAGATCTCACGCCACTTTTGGATGCGATCTTGGCATATGTTCCGGTGGCTTCAACCGCTGACGCTTCAGCGCCTCTACGATTTCAGCCATTCAATCTCGCATACGACAACTTCCTCGGTCGTATGGCCGTGGGCCGCGTGTATGAAGGAAAGGTTATTCCTGGCCAGCAGGTATTTGTGAAGAAGCCAACTGGCGAAACACGCAACGGCAAAATAACAAAAGTCTTTTCGTTTAAAGGGCTTATGCGCGAAGAAACACCTGAGGCAACGCCGGGGGATATCGTACTTGTTGCGGGTATTCCTGACATCGATATTGGCGAAACTATTACGACTGACCAAAACGCAACACCACTTCCAGGTATCGCGGTTGATGAGCCAACCATCGGTCTCAATTTCTTGGTTAACAATTCGCCGTTTGCGGGACGCGAAGGAAAGTTTGTTACCTCGCGCCAGATACGCGAACGACTTGAGCGCGAACTCGAGATAAACGTAGGGTTACGTGTCGATTTTTCTGCTGCCGACTCATTCCGTGTCTATGGGCGCGGTGAACTGCACATTGCGATCCTTCTTGAAAATATGCGTCGTGAAGGATACGAAATGCAGGTCTCTCAGCCGCAGGTCATCATCAAGGAAGAGGATGGGGTAAAAATGGAGCCATTTGAAGAGGTAATTGTCGATACGCCGAGCGAATTTCAAGGCACCATTATCGAGCGCTTAGGACTTCGCGGCTTCGTTATGTCTGATATGCGCACTCATGATGCAACGGTGCGCCTCTCCTTTGAAGGACCAACGCGCGGACTCCTCGGTTACCGCAACCAGTTTGTGATGGACACCAGAGGCGAGGGAATACTCTCGTCGCGTTTTGTTGGCTTTAAGCCGTATGCGGGCGAGATACGCAAACGCCAGGTCGGCTCGATGATATCGATGGAGTCAGGCAAGGCGCTCGGCTTCTCTTTGTGGAATCTTCAGGAGCGAGGCGTACTGTATATATCTCCTGCAACCGAAGTGTATGAAGGTATGGTTATAGGAAATACGAGCAAGGGTGAAGAGATGAGCGTTAACCCAACGAAAGGAAAACAGCTCACCAACATGCGCTCGAAAGGTTCCGACGAAGCGATTGACCTGGTGCCGCCTTTTACGCTCAGTATCGAACGTGGACTTGAAGTTATGAGTGAAGATGAATATCTCGAAGTAACACCCCTTTCGGTTCGCTTGCGTAAGCAGCAGTTGACTGACATAGACCGTTCCCGCGCTCGTAGAAATTCTTAAGTAGCGCTCATACAGACGGCTCGTTTACCTCTATATGCACTCACAGGTTTATCTCACTATTGCGTGTTTGGCCGTCGCGCTTGCTGCGGGAGCTACCTACGCGCTTGTTACCGATGGGGGACGAGTGAAGGTAAGCACTGCCGCGGTGATAGAGGCAACAAAAGCGGTTGTTCCAAATCCTCCAGCCTCGAATAAACCACTTGAAGCAAAAACACCGCAGCCGGAACTTCCAGTAGTTGCTGAACAGTTGCGCCGAGAGCTTGCCGCGTCGCTTGGTGCTTCCGTTGACGAGGTCACCGTGAACAATCTTGAACGTCGTACCTGGCCAGACCTCTGTCTTGGGTTGCCTCAGGCAAATGAGATGTGCGGGCAGTCGATGGTGGAGGGGTATCGCGTCGTACTTTCAAGCGGATTTGGACGATATACGTACCGGACTAGTCTCGACGGCTCTCTCGTGCGTGTTGAATAATTTTGCAGTAGTGGGTGAGTGCGCGTACTATTTCCTCCATGCATACTACATACGAATTTCTTGTTCCACTTTTTGTGAAGCACCTCAGCGCACTTAAGGTTTTGCTCGAAAAAGGGAAGGCGCACGCTACCTCAACGGGTATCTCTGAAACGGAATTGCTTAATGCACGCCTTGCACCTGATATGTTTCCGTTCGTTAAGCAAGTACAAATAGCCTGCGATACAGCAAAAGGTGCGGTGGCGCGCCTCAGCGGTGCGGAAGCACCAAAGCACGAAGACACTGAAGTGAGCTTCGATGAACTATCCGCCCGTATTGATAAGGCGTTACAGTTTGTGCAAAGCGTCCCCGCAGAGAAGTTCGCTGATTCTGACTCACGCCGAGTCGAACTCTCCTTTTTCCCAGGGATGCATATGACCGGTTTTGGCTATGCGCAAGAATATGTGCTGCCAAACTTCTTCTTTCATCTGACGGTAGCCTACGGTCTTCTCCGTGCGGCCGGACTTTCCATCGGTAAAGCTGATTTTATGGGTGGGCTGCCGCTACAGCAGAATTAAATTAGGCAACGCGAAGGGGCTTGAAAAGCCCTGGGGCTGTGGTACGGTGCAATTAGCACCGGTTTCGACCCCATTACCCCTTAGACGCCTATTATGGTTACCACTATTCGCACCATCCTCGCGACGCTCATCGTCGGCCTCACCATCTTGGTAGTGGCCCCATTTGTGGCTTCTGCACAAACCTCCACTGCGCAGATTGTCGTGGTAACTAAAACCACGACCGGTTTGACGCCTACATACGCCGGCACCGTCATGGTGACTGGTACGGGTCCGTCACTTACCTCGACACCGACGTCAGTGGCGACTCTTACGTACTCATCAAGTTTCGCATCTGATACCCGCGTCGTAACGGTTATCCCAGGAAGCTACACCGTCTCGGCAAGTCTCTCGGGCAACGCGTTGTCGTACTCGTCTAACTGCAGTGGTTTTATTTCGGCAGGTGAAGTACGCACCTGTACGATCACTTCTTCAGGAACGGGCACGGGCGGTAATTCCCGCGTTAACGTAACGGTTGGCGTTATCAACGACAACGGTGGTACGCGCACTGCAAATGATTTTGTTGTTACGGTCTCTGGCATCAACACCAGCGTCACATCTTTCCCTGGAACGAGCGGTTCGGTGCAGGTACTTCTCGGTGCAGGCTCTTACTCAATCGACGCCGCATCAACGGGTTCGTACTATGTGAGCCGTTCTGCTGAATGCTCCGGCACTATTGGAGATGGCGAAACGCGCTCGTGCTACATCACTCTCAACGACACAGGTAACACTGCGATCAATTCAAGCTACCAGGGACGCCTCTCTTGTACGCCGAGCCGTCAGTCAGCGCTTCTTGGTTCGACTGTAACTTTCAACGCGCAAGGCGGAAACGGTGTCTATAGTTGGGTTGCAGGCGGACGCACCTTCCCGGGCGTTGGCTCTCGCCTCAACGTTATCCTCGGGACCGCTGGTACTCAGACGATATACGTGACATCGGGGTATGAGACTGCTGCTTGCATCCTCGACGCGTACGGCACGCCGGTTCCAGGACTTGTCTCAGGTGGTAACGTTCTTGGCGCATCAACACAGATTCCGGGACTTCCTAACACTGGTTTTGCTCCGAGCTCGCTCGGCCTTCTTCTCGCGCTTCTCGGTGCTGTAGTTGCGATGCCTCTCGCGCTCATCCTTGCTTACCCCCATGTCCGCTCCGCTGTACGCACTCTCGTCGGCTAAGATAGCTGCGCTCTACGAGGAACCCTGGCTAACGCCAGGGAGACTTGTGGCACTGTTTGTCGGACTTATTTTCGTGCTCGTTGGTGCGATAGATATACTCTCGCGTCTACCACTCTGGTCTCCGGACGCACCACACGCAAGCGCCGCAGCACTTCCGCGTCCGTCAGAGTCAGTACGCGCGTCGTTTATACCGCTGCGCCTCGTCGCACCTTCTATTGGCGTTGATGCGGCAGTTGAGCAAGTGGGTCTCAATGCCGCCGGGAATATGGCGGTACCGTCAGGCTATAAAACAGTTGCATGGTACAAGAACGGTGCTGCACCGGGTGAAGCGGGAACGACCGTTATTGCAGGACACCTCAACAATAGCCTCGGTCTTGCTGGCGTTTTTGAGAATCTCAATCAATTGCAACTTGGTGACACGGTGCAGGTGGTAGGAGAGAACGCAGAAGCTCGTTATGTTGTTCGTGAGATAACTGTGTACGGGGCACACGATGCTCCGGTGAAAGATATTTTTAGTACAGGAGGACTTTCGCGTCTCGTGCTTATTACGTGCGATGGTGCATGGGACAAAGGCGCTCGCAGCTATGACAAGCGCCTGGTCGTTACGCTCGAACTTCAATAAGGGAATTAGCCACTGGCCACTTGGGTCTAGGGAACGACCCTCTAGTGGCTATACGCTAGTGGCTAACCAGCCTTATTTTAGGTGTTAGAATCGTGTATATACCAGTCTCTGTCCGACCTTCTCCATCAAGAGAGGGTCACACGATGGAGCTTTGACCGTTATCTATGGATAGGAGCGCAGCAGACCGATTTAGAGAACTTATAGGGCTCGCCAAGGATGGCGACCAAGACGCTTTCGCGAAGCTCTATGAAGAATGGTATACCCCGGTATATCGCTTCATCATTCTTCGAGTGAAAGAGAAAGAAGTAGCCGAAGATTTGGCACAAGATGTCTTTCTCAAGGTCTATGGATATCTCGATCGTTTTGAAATGCGCGACGCACATCCGTTAGGGTTCCTCTACACGACGGCTCGCAATACCATCATCGATTATCGTAAAAAGAGGAAGACTGAGCGATTGGATGAAATGGATATGCCGGACATTCCGGATACCACCATGCCAACGCCTCAAGAGTCTGCAAGTCTTTTGTGGGATACAGGGCATTTGCGCGAGGCGATGGAGACCCTTACCGAGGAGCAGCAGCATGTCATATCATTACGGTTGATAGAAGAGAAACCGGTGAAAGAAGCGGCAGCCGTTCTTGGTAAAAGTGAGGAGGCGGTCCGCCAGCTGCAGGTGAGAGCACTGCGGGCACTCAAAACTTACTTTGCAGATCACGGGTATCTTTCCTAAAAAAGCCATGAGTACCGAAAACAACCAACTGGATATTGCGCTTGAGCGACTCATCAACGGGGAAAGCCTCGACGTGCTTACGCGTGCATACCCCGCATTAGCTTCCGAACTTGCACAATATGCAAATATAAGAGAAAACGCTGCGAGCTTTTCTTCTATGAAGCCCGACCCCGACGGTTTGCGCCGCGCACTCTCTTCGATGCGTGTTATGGATGCACGCGCCGAGGCGCTCCCTTCAATGTACGTGCGGGTGTCGTCGTTTTTTGTGGCCTATCGCACGGCGCTCGTATTGCCGGTGCTTTTGATAATGCTTGTTGCGACGGGCGCAGTAGTGCTTCCTGTTGGGAACAATCAACCGAAGAACGAAGACGGTACAACAGAGCCTGTCAGCTCAAATGATGCGTCTCGTACTAATGTGGATGCCACAGCGCCTGCATCACTAAGTGACGGATCACAAAATAGTCCAATGGCGATGAAAATGGCACCGACCACGTTTTCAACACAAAACGCGACCCCGCAAGATCAAGAACTTGCCTCTGTATTTTCTGATGAAATGAAAAGCGATTCGCAGCAAGCGGATACCGCGCAGTCGAGCGCAACTTCGGCTGCGGATGACTCCGACGCACTTTCCACGTATGAAAACCCCTATGATGCAAACAGTATCTAACATAGCGCGTATCGGCCTTTGTGGTGGCGTGACGATAGCCATGGCATGTGCGCCGCTTTCTGCTGTGGCGTTCTCGTTTCCGGATTTTTTGAACAATTCGGGGAATGCTCTTAATAGCCGCCCATCGAGTGCTGCTGCAGTCTCGTTAAGTGGCGTGTGCGCACGACTCGGTTCGCTCAATGGATCGGTGTCTGCACGTCTTGCCTCGGCGGCTGCGGAGTATCAAAAGAAAGCGGAAGAGAAGGAGGCGCGCACCGCAGCAGCTCTTTCTGCGAAGAGTACCAATGCGAGCACGCGCGCAGCGGCTGATGTGAAACTTGAAGCATATTTCAAGCGACTTGAAACAATAGCTGGAACCGATGCAGCCAAGAAGGCGGCAGTAAGCACATTTAAAGTACGCGTTGTTAAAGCGTCTGATGTGCGTCGTGATGCAGTCGACGCTGCGGCACGTATTTACGCCGAAGGAGTTTCAGCACGGTTGCGCGAGCGTGCCGCGGAAGTAAAAACACTCGGTGAGCAGATGCGCACGGAACTCTCTGAAGCAATTGCGGCAAGCGACACACGCTGCCGTAGTGGTTCTGATGTGGCGGCAGTCCGGACTGAGCTTCAAAAAGTCCTCGCGGCAGTTGAGCGTTCCTATACGGCGAAACTTACTGACCGTACTCGTCTGATGGCTTCGCTTGCGGTGCTTGCCGATGAGCGCAAAGCAGCGATTGCTAAGGCAGACGCCACTTTTGCGGGGGAGTTGAATGCCTCTTCCCAAGACTTGCGAACTGTGCTACCGTAGCGCTGTTCGCCGTAAGTACTCGCCCCCTTGGTTCTCCCAAGTGGTTCTGTGCGGAAGGTCGCCTTACGCGGAACGTTAACAACCTAGTTCACAACAACGCAATGGCTACAAAGCTATTCGTAGGCGGTCTCCCGTACCGCACCACCAAAGAGGAGCTCGAAGAGTCCTTCGCTCAGGCTGGATCAGTTGCATCGGCTTCCATCGTTATGGACCGTGAGACTGGCCGCTCGAAGGGTTTCGGCTTCGTCGAGATGGCATCTGATGCTGAGGCACAGGCTGCAATCGAAATGTGGAATGGTAAGGATTTTGGCGGTCGTTCGCTCACCGTGAGCGAAGCTCGCCCGAAAGCCTAACTCGAAAGAGTCCGGAAACAACAAAAAACTCCCGCAAGGGAGTTTTTTGTTTGTATCGAATGAATAGAAAATGCTATGCCATCGGCGCAGCACCCATAGCTGGTTTTGACATAAAGCCAGCACAGAGAAGAACCAAGGCGAGTGCAATATGAAGGTAGTGATCCATCATATCGACCGCAATAAGCCCCAGTAGCATATCGCCGCCCATAATAAGTCCGAGTGCTGCAACGACGCCATAGATGACACCAAAAATCTTGGCGGTCATGCTGGCCTGCATTGGTGCCATCCATGCAACTGCAAGGAAGATAACGCCTGAAGCAAGGTGAATAACGCTATGCAGCGTATTAACCGTGAAGAGGCCGAGAAGTGGCGACGGTAAGACAAAACCCAAAATGCCTACAAGCGTAAGCACGACGCCGAGCACATACAATACTGTCTTTGCCATAGTACTAATCGCGTTATTTCATTAGATTTAGATAAACAAAGAGACTGTCTCGACCTACCTTTATTTTACCAAGCTCACGTTTTGCTACCATACGGACATCCCCATGATGCCTGCGATCAAAAGAGAGAAAGAGAAGAAGTTTAAAGCGGCCACGTTGAGCCATTTTAAAGCGCGTGGGCGACATTCGCTGCCGTGGCGGGTCACGCAAACCCCATATCGAGTGTTGGTCTCTGAACTTATGTTGCAGCAAACCCAAGTTGATCGGGTGGTGCCAAAATTCAATGCATTTGTTAACGCATTTCCTGATGTTGAGTCGCTGGCGCGTGCAAGTTTGTCGGCAGTGTACAAACAGTGGAGCGGTCTTGGGTATAACCGCCGTGCGAAATATTTGCGCGACGCCGCACATGCCATTGCTAAAAGCGGAGGAGTCATCAAAGATGACCTTGAGTACCTGCACGCCCTTCCTGGCATAGGCCCTTACACTGCAGGAGCGATACGTGCGTTTGCATACGGCCATCCCGAGCCATTTATCGAAACCAATATTCGCACCGCAGTACTCCATCATTTTTTCCCGAAGAAAAAAGCAGTGCGTGACGAGGAGATTCTTGCAATACTTTCACATCTGAAACCAACCAAAGGAAAAATGGCACGGGACTGGTATGCAGCCCTCATGGATTACGGCGCTCATTTAAAGAAGCAAGGCGTGCGACTTAACGCACAGTCGCGGGGCTATACGAAGCAAACTAAATTTGAAGGATCGCTCAGGCAAGTGCGTGGAGCCATTATGCGGGAATTGGGGAAGGGAGGAGTTGCTAAGGCGCCACTACAAAGACGTATCGGCAAAGGCATGCCTGAAGTTACTCAGGCACTTGCGGGACTTATAAAAAACGGATTAGTGCAGAGGAGGGGTACCAAGTTTTATCTCGCCAAATGAGAGAGGCCCGAGCCTCTCTCATTTCTACTTGGAATCCTCGATACGCATGGTTGGGATGAGACCGAGAAGTACTATCGCGCCAAGGACACCGAACGCGTAGGGAAAGGGAATTAGGAGGATGGTTACTGCGGCGACCGTTACCCCAGCAATCCAGCCGAGCGGTTGCATCATGCGAAAGAGAACAATAGCGTCTGCGTTTTCGGCAGAAACACTCCTAAAGAAGTTTGTTTCGGTAGCGATTTCTATCATGGCTGCGCCGGTGCGGCTGAGGAACAGTATGACCGTAGTGGCTATAAGTGAGTGCCACGGCACAAGCCACAAACCGATAATAGAAAATGAAAGAATAATAAATCCTAATGCGAGTATTTCTCGCTCACCCAACAGCCCGTCCTCGAGACGCCCTAGGGGAAGTTCAAAGAGTACAAAGGGTAAAAGAGCAATCGCGAGAATAAAACCAGTTTGAGACCATGTAAAGCCAAGAATCGTCGTGAGATACAGCGGCAAGTACACAGGAGCCCACCCATAGAAGAGTCTCAGCCAGAATTGTGCAGCAATCACGGGACCGAGGTGGCCGCGCGCGGTTTTTAGAAGGCCGTGCAGGTTTGTTTTTCGATACTCGGGGTCCTTAAAGTTGCGACTACAAAACATGCAAAGTGACCAAAACACAAAAAGGAATGCTGCAGCAAGACCATACACTGCAGAACTCTCCGCGTGATCAAGAACGATTCCTGCAATAAGAGGGGAGAGAACAAGCGCGGTATTTCCTGCCGTAAGAAATAAACCACGCGCAACGCCGGTTGCACCTTCGCGACGCACCGCGTATTCAAAGAAGATATCGAGTGAATACCCAATAAGAGGGGCTTCTGCGACATGTATGCCGAGCGCTATCAGTATCGCAATTGGATTATGCGAGATCGCAAGTACGACAAGTGCAGCAATGCCAAGCAGAGAGAAAAGCGTGATAAATCGACGGTTGCCCAGGCGTGCAAGCATCCGTGGCGCGTTATAAAACGCGAATAGGGCCACAACGGCACTCACAACAAATATGCTTGAGATTGCCCAGGGACCACCGTTATTGAGGGCTACCGTCGAATTGATGTAGACGGTCAGGTAGGCGTGGAAGGCTGCGAGAAACGCTGTAAGCACACAGAAGAGCATCCGCATTGCAGAGTTATCCTAGCACGATGGACGCAGGCATTAGCCACTAGGGTGTAGCCACTAGAATTGAATTAAATTTCCCTAAACCCTATTGGCTAGTGGCTATACCCCAAGTATCACGGGTATTACTAACGGGCGTTTGTTGGTCTTCCCGAAGAGGAAGCGCGACAAACCGTCAGTGACATTGCCTTTCACGAAATCAAAGTTAATGGGCTGTTGGCCGTGACTCGAGTCCTCGATGGTTTTCTTGACGATAATGCGCGCTTGCTGCAAGAGTTCTTGCGACTCGCGCAAGTATACGAACCCGCGAGAGATGATGTCAGGTGACTTGCGCAATTTGCCGGTCTTTGGGTTTACGGTCGCAATCACGACGAACATACCGTCGGAGGCAAGCGCTTTGCGATCGCGGATAACGACTTCTTGGATGTTGCCGATTGCGAAGCCGTCAACCATACGAATCGAAGTAGGGGCGCTTTCCTTGAGGCGTACCAGCTTTGTGCCCTCATCGCGTATTTCGATGATGGTGCCGTTGTCAGCGATGACTACGTCGTCTTCGCCGCGGCCGAGCGCCTTGGTGATATCGGCATGTACACGGAGCATGTAGTGGTAGCCGTGCAGCGGAATGAAGAAGCGCGGATTAACTTTTTGATGTATCCAGACAGCTTCGTCACGATTGGCGTGTCCTGAAGAGTGAACATCCATCGTCGCTTGGTGGATGATACGCGCGCCTTGGCGGCTGAGGTTATCTTTGAGCTTCTGCACGGAGCGTTCGTTGCCAGGGATGACGGACGATGAAAGCAATACCGTATCGTTCTTGCTTATCTTGACGTACTTGTGCGTCTTCATGGCCATGCGCATAAGTGCAGCAAACTCATCTCCTTGAGCGCCCGTTGCAAGTACGATGACCTTGTTGTCAGGAAGCGACGCCATTTGTTCGGCGGTGATGAAGGTATCTTTCTTTGCTTTGAGCATGCCAAGCTGGAGCACAATCTCTACGTTGACCTTCATGCTGCGGCCTTCGATGCAGATTTTTTTGCCAGCTGCTTCAGCAAACTCAACAATCTTCATGATGCGCTCAAGCTGTGAAGAGAAGGTACCGATAACGAGACGCCCCTTTACCGTGCGTATGACTTCCTCGATGTTTTTATAGACCGTCGTTTCTGGAATTGAGAATCCCGGCTTCTCCACGTTCGTTGAATCGGCAAGCAGCATCAACACATTCATTTTTTTGAAGATGCCGAACGCTTCTTCTTCGCGCTTCGACGGAACGCCACCTTCGTGATCGAGTTTGAGGTCACCCGTGTGAACGATGTCGCCGTGCGGGGTTTCAATGATGATACCCATCGAGTCGGGGATGGTATGAGTAACCGCAAAGAAGCGAATCTTGAGTGCGCCAGCGCGTATCGTCTCCTCTTTCTCAACCTCGCGGATATCAATGGTCTTCAGATGAGGAAATTCTTCCTGGCGCTTTCGGATCATCACCGTCGTGAGTCGACGGCTGTAAATCGGCGGATACCCGATGCGGTCGATAACGTAGGGGATAGCGCCGATGTGGTCGAGGTGTCCGTGCGTAATGAAGATGCCGCGGATTTTACTCTTCCGATCCTCGAGGTATTTGGTGTTTGGCAGAATGTAGTCGATGCCGGGCGTATCGTCTTCGCGGAATTGGAACCCGCAGTCGACAATGATGATATCGTCGCCGTACTCAAACAGTGTCATGTTGCGGCCGATTTCTTCGACGCCGCCGAGCGGAATGATGCGGATGTTTCCGGGAGCGAGTGGTGGAATGTTGTCCTCCGCCTCACGCTCAGGAGCGCTTTCTCCTTCAAAACCGTCTGCAGGACGAACAAAGTCTGGGTCGAACTCTGGGCGCGGTGCCGAGCCGGGAGTTTGTCTGCGCGCAGGATGCATAGAACGTCCGCCACGTCGTGCGCCACGTGGGCCATTTCCTCCTGCGGCGGCACCAAATCGGCGAGGACCTTGCGAGCCGCGTCGTGCACCAGCGGAACCTCCTTGCGGAGACGAACGCTGCGGCTTGGCTGTGTTATCTGATGATGGAGTCATAAACGAATCGGAAGATGTTAATTGATAGTTGTTAGTAAAAGTTGCACTCGAACTTATTGCGTAAAACGGGTTAGGAACGTCCAAACCAGGTCAACCTCGCGGTGCCAACGATAGACGTCAAGGAAGCGTTCCGAGGGCTGCGAAATGGCAGTCAGCTGCATACCCTCGATGTGGTTTGGAAATGCGTAGGTAAAGTCTGGTGCGTAGAGAAATACCGCTGGCGTATCTTTGGCGAGCTCGGTACGGAACTTTTCATACAAGCTGCGGCGTTCCGATGCGCTTTGTGCCACACGTAATTCCTCAAGCAAGTTGTCGGACGTCGCATTTGCATAGAGGGCAATATTAAGCCCTGGGTCGTTGCGCTGGCTTGAGTGCCAGAATGCAAAGAGATCAAGTTCGCGTCCCACAATCTCGCCGAAGAGGAGTGCGTCGTATTTGCGTGGCCGTATCACGTTTTGGTTGAGGTCCCCCGATTCGAAGATTTTTACTTCAACATCGGCACCCGCTTGTTTCCATGCAGCGCGAACGAACTCAGCGGCAGCGCGAAGTTCAGGCACATCCGCAGTCGCGAGTGTGAAGCGCAGTACCTCGGTCGTCTTTCCTTTTTTTCGTGCGAGCGCTCCAAGATTGTCGTCATATTTCCAACCGCGCGCTTCAAGATATGCGCGTGCTGCGGCGGATGGAGACGTGGTTGCGACTGCGACTGGTGTAGGTGACGCCGGAGCGATGCCTGGCGGCAGAGGCTCGTTAATAGGAGTTGCGTAACTCTCGAGGACTTCAGAAACAAGTGCCTCGCGGTCGATTGCTTGGCTTAGCGCGGTGCGCACTTCAGGTTCGCGGAGTACCTCGGATTGGTTTTGATTGAAGAAGACACCAAACACACGATTGAGCGGCGCGCGACGTATCGACGTTCCTTCAGGGAGCGACGAGAGTTTTGCGGGGGTCAGTCCGCTTGCTGCTTCGACTTCTCCTCGGCTGAGTGCACTGATAAGTTCATCCTCACTTTCATAAAAACGCAGCGTAATGCGACTGAGGTACGGCTTCCCAAGCGCGTAGTCACTAAAGGGGCTCAGTTGATACGTGTCTGGAATACCCGAGGCATTGCGCGAGACTGACGATATGAAATACGGTCCGGTACCTATCGCTTCGGTATTGAGGTTGCTGAATGGAAATTCTTCAGCGGAGACTTCTTCCCAAAGATGCTTGGGCAATATGCCCATCGTGGCATTGCTGATAAACGGAGCGTACGGCGCGCGCAGGGTAAAGGTAACTTCGCGGTCGTTAATTTTTTCAACGGTTACGCCGTCCCAGTTGGCGCGCTTCGGACTTTTGATGGCCGGATCTTGCGCGCGCTCAACGGTGTACACAATGTCGTCTACGGTAACGGGTGTGCCGTCGTGGAAGGTGGCGTCAGGACGCAACGTAAAGGAATAGGTTCTGCCGTCCTCACTTATGGAGTAACTCTCGGCGAGGTCAGCAATAAACGTTCCTTCTGGTGTTGCGCGCAGAAGACCCGAATATACAAGCGCTACCACGTCACGATCTGCTTCTGAGAGTGCAAGAAGTGGGTTGATAAAACGCGGCGCACCAACGTCTCCTTCAGTGATAGAACCGCCTGCAGCGGGTACTTCAACGAGAAAGTTCTTGCTCGCCATACACACAAGCGCGATTGAGCTTGCGACGAGAAGGCCGGCGAAGAAAAAGAATAACAAACGACCGAGACCGGTTAGTCCCGAGACAATATCATTGGCCGCAGTGAGGCCAGGAATGTGTATGCGGGCGGAGAGTGTCCGCCGAATCAGATCCATAGCGCGAGAAATCTAAGTAAGGGAGTGGCAGTGGATGCCGCTTTTGTGGCCTACGCGATGATGAGCGCGAAGACAGCCGTAAGCGCGAAGAGTACCCCGAGGACAACGGTCGCGTAAAAGAGAACGCGCTCAGCGCCACGGCGTGTGTGGAACGCCGCAGAGAAGTTGTCGCCTCCGAGGGTACCGCCCATCGATGCGCCGCTCTGTTGAAGCAGGACGGCCGCGATGATGAGGACGGAGAGCCCTATTTCGACATAGGGAAGCACCGTTTGAGCATCCATTACGCCCACTCTATCAGAGGCCTCTTTTGCGTGCAACGCATAGGGGCCTGGCCCACCTTTTCATATAGAGGGCGAGTGGTACTGTTCATTTGGATGCACCTTCTCTTTGTAGAGGGTGCGTGTTTTTTTGAAATCTGCCACAGGAAGGGGCACGCCATGCATACGTCCGTACTCTACCGCCACAAAGGCGGCGCGCCGGTCGATTGCTTTATTGTCGAGTCCGCGCGAGCGCTCAAGCCGGCTGATATCGTCAAGTTGGAATATCTTCTTGGCGGTTCAGGTCATTCGGTCAGAAATGTTCAGCCGGATCTCGCCGGCATGCTAACCGTCGGACCGCGTCTAATGTTCTCGACGCCTGAGTCGGCCAATGGTTCGGCCATTCTCGGGTCAATCGACGTTCCCGTGACGCGAATCGAACGGTTCGAGCATCGCGTCCTCGGCACGCAAACCGAGGAGCAGCTGCTCGCGCAAGGCTTCGACCGTATGACCCAGTCGGTTTACGCCACGCTGCCCACGACACTTACTGGTGCTCGGACGGCGGAACGCTTTGTCCGAGTTCCGGTGATGACGGAAGGAGTGGAGGCGCTCAGACGTGCGAACACTGAGTTCAGCATCGGGCTAAGCGTCGCACAGCAGGAGGCCTACACAGCCTTTTTCGTTCAGAAAGGTCGCGACCCGACTGTCGAAGAGCTGTTCTTCCTCCCGGCGTACAACTCAGACCACAGCCGACACCTGAAGTTCAACGCGCGTATCGTCATCGATGGCAACGTCATGCCGTACACGCTGTTTGATCTTGTCAGGGCACCTCACCGAGCTGAGCATGGCATCGCGACGGTCGCCTTCAGCGACAACGCGAGCGCCATGCACGGACTTGCGCCGGTGCCGCTGTTTCTGCCACTTGAACCGGGTGGTCCGTCGCCGGTTTGTTTCGTCGTCGACAAAACGACCGGTGCAATCGTGCGACACACACTCAACCCGACAGGCAAAGTCGAAACGCATAATTTCCCGACATCGATCGCACCGTTTCCTGGTGCGGCAACCGGCGTCGGAGGACTTCTGCGCGACCTCTATGCCATCGGCATCGGCGCATACCCAGGCGTTGCGCTATGGGCCGGCATCTCCGTCGGCAACCTCAACATCAAGGGGCATGCGATCCCGGGCGAAATCCCAGAACTGCATGACCCAACACTAGCTACGCCACTGCGCATTCTGCTTGAAGGGGCGCACGGTGCGTGTGATTACGCCAACGCGTCTGGTCACCCGACCATCCTCTGGAACATCGATTCCTTCGAGCAAGGAATGCCGTGGGGTGATCGGGTGGGAAATCGAAAGCCGATTCTCGTTGTCGGCGGCATGGGTCGCGTACTCAGTCAGCACCAGAAGAAAGCGGAATTGAAACCAGGGATGCTCGCCATCCGCTACGGCGGACCGACGTTCAACTTAGGGTTCGGTGGCGCTACTGCTTCAAGTGCCGATCAGAGTGCGAACTCGGCAAAACAGAATGATGAGGCGGTGCAACGCGGCGACCCAGAGATGGGATGCCGTACGTTCCGCGCCATCAACGCTGCAGTCGCGATGCTTGGGCGCAATCCGTTCAAGGCCATCCACGACCAGGGCGCAGCCGGCGTCGGAAGTCTCGGTACCGAGCTCGTTGATCAGCTCGGCGCCACGCTCGACCTCGGAGCGCTCAATTTGGGTGATCCGTCGATTCGGCGAGTTGAAAAGCTACTCGGCGAAAGCCAAGAGGGCTTCGGCGTTGTCATTGCACCGGAAGATCTGCCGGTGTTTCAAGCGATTTGCACGCGAGAGCGTGTGCCACTTGAAGTGTTGGGCAAAGTCGATGACAGCGGCACCATCCGCTTCATCGATTCGACCGACGATGCGACGCTTGTCGATCTCACCTACGCGGAATTGCGTCGTGCGGTCGGTCAGCTCACGATCGAAGACGTGACGGTCGCGCGTGAACTCCCGCCGCTTAGAATCCCTCAGGGATTAAGCGTCACCGAGGCGTTGCGCAATGTGCTGCGGCTTCCCAGGGTTGGTTCCAACCGATGGGTCACCACGCTCGGTGATTCAAGTGTTGGAGGCAAAGTGGCACGCTCACATACGTGCGGACCGATGGCAGTGCCTGTCGGTCGGGTCGGCGTAACTTCCGACTCTTACTTCACGACAACCGGTGCCGCAATGACGGTGGGGCAGCGGCCTATCATGTCGCTCATCGACCCTCGGGCCGGTGCGCGAATGGCGTATGCAGACATGTACCTCAATATGGGTGCGGCGGCAATTTCCGGAACGCAGGAAATCTGCACTCAGGCTAATTGGATGTGGCCAGCGAGCATGAAAGGAGAAATGGCTCGTCTGTATGCGGCGGCCGACGCCCTCGCAGACATCCACAACCGTACGAGGACTCGCATTACCGGCGGTAAGGACAGCTTGTCCATGTCGGTGAAAATCGGTGGGGTAACAGTTGCCTCGCCAGGCACGCTTGTCCTCACGGGCTACGCGCCGGTGCTCAACATTCGGCGTGGAGTGACTGCGGCGCTGCCTTCTTTGAAGGCTGGTGTCGCAATCGGCTTTGTTGATCTAGGGAAAGGTTTGAATCGCCTCGGCGGCTCGAGCCTCGCTCAGACGTTGGGACAGCTCGGCAACGAATGCCCCGACATCGATCCTGAGCTGCTTCGGCAGTCCCTTGAAGCACTCCAAATGCTGCACATGCGCAGGCAAGTACTCGCGTACCACGCGCGTAGTCACGGCGGGCTTATCGCAACGCTCGTCGAGATGTGCGTGGCGTCTGGCTTCGGCATGCAGATCAACCTCCCGCAAGGAGTAGATCCGCTGCCGTACCTCTTCGCCGAGGAAGCCGGGTACGTGTTTGCGTATGCGATGGAGGACGAGGCGTCCATAACCTCGACCTTCAAGAACCTTGGCGTCGGAATGGTGCGCCTGGGTCGCGGGAATACATCGGTGCGGCGTCTCAGTGTTCGCGATGCGCGTGGCTCGCTTGTTATGGGCGAGCAGATCACGACGCTGCGTGAATGGTGGAAATCGACGAGCGATGCGTTGAACGCAGGGCAGAGCGCTACTGCAACGGCGTGTGAGGAAGCGAAATCGCATCAGGCAGCGAAGCCCGTGCGGTACAAGCGCTCTTTCACGCCGACGGCTCCGGCGGTCTTCTCTCAAACGGCAACGCGGCCGAAAGCTGCAGTGCTGCGCGAAGAGGGGAGTAACGGCCACGAGGAGATGTGGGGCGCGCTGCATTTGGCAGGCTTCTCGCCGTGGGACGTTCACATGAGCGACATCCTCGAAGGACGCGTGAGCACGCTGGACCAGTTCCAACTGCTCGCGTACCCCGGAGGGTTTTCGTTCAAGGACGTCTTCGGTGCGGGGCGTGGTCAAGCGGCTGTGGTTCGCTTCAATCGCAAGGTGCGCAGGATGTTCGAGGCGTTCTACAAGCGCCCCGATACGTTGTCGCTGGGAGTCTGCAACGGCAACCAGTTCATGCAGCATCTGAAAGTTCTGCCTGGAAGCGACCGTGACGAGGCGTCGCGCCCGTACTTGGGGCACAACGCGTCGGGACGGTTTGAGTCTCGGTGGAGCATGCTGCGCATCTACGAGAGCCCGTCCATCTTCTTGCAAGGGATGGAAGGGTCAGTGCTGGGCATCCATAGTGCGCACGGTGAGGGGAGATACAACTTCCCGAACCAAGACGTGCTCGCGGATATCATGCGTAAGAAGCTCTTACCACTTCGGTTCGTGGGGCCGCAAGGCATCTCGACTGAAAGCTACCCGTACAATCCGAACGGTTCGCCGCTCGGCATCGCAGGGCTCTGCTCTGCGGACGGACGTCACCTCGGTATGATGCCGCACCCTGAGCGCGCGGTTCTTCCGTGGCAATGGGTCTATACGCCTGACAATTGGAAGGAGGATGCCGCCTCCCCCTGGCTCAGGATGTTCGAAAACGCGTGTTGCTGGTGCCTTGCACACCAGTGAGCACCGCTGGTCGAACAGACGGATACGCCCAGGCCGGGAGGCCTGGGCGATTCCTTTTTAATCGTTGACTGCATATACCAATCCTCTATACTGGTGCCTCTACCCCCGGCGACGGGGAATACCGGGCACTTTATATAGATAACTTTCACGCGACCCCATGAAGAAAAACAAGGGCAAAGCTTCCGTTTCCAAAAAGGCCAAAAAGGCGTCCAAGGCAGCTGTGAAGAAGACCCTCGCATCTCGCGGACCGGTCTCACCGCTTGGTGATCGCGTACTTCTCAAACCGCTCTCGGCTGAGGACATGGCTACGCGCTCGGCTTCCGGCATTTTGATTCCTGAAACCGTGAGCAAGGAGAAGCCTGAGCAAGGAACGGTTATCGCCGTTGGTCCGGGACGTCTTAACGATGCCGGCGTGCGTGTATCGATGCAGGTTTCTGTCGGTGACCGTGTTGTTTTCTCAAAATACGGCTATGACGAAGTGAAAGTAGATGGCATCGAGTACTACTTGGTTTCCGAACAGAATATTCTCGCAGTGATAACGAAATAACTATGGCAAAACAAATACTCTTTGATGAAAAAGCACGTCGCGCACTAAAGTCTGGTGTCGACAAAGCGGCAAACGCGGTAAAAGTGACCCTTGGGCCCCGCGGGCGCAATGTCGCGCTCGACAAAGGCTACGGAAGTCCCACCATCACGAACGACGGTGTCTCTATCGCAAAGGAAATTTCCTTCAAGGATAAGTTTGAAAATATGGGTGCTGAGATCGTGAAGGAAGTCGCTACAAAGACCAATGACATCGCGGGTGACGGTACAACCACCACGGTTGTCCTTCTGCAGGCACTTATCGAAGAGGGAATGAAGCACACCTCGATGGGTCTTAACGCGATGGCGGTACGCCACGGTATTGAGGAGGCTGCGAAAGACGCGGTTGAAGCACTCAAATCACTTTCGAAGAAAATACAGTCTGACGAGGAAGTGCGTCAGGTTGCAACTATCTCCGCTGAAAGCGACGAGCTCGGCGCCATTATTGCCGACACTATTAAGGAAGTAGGGAAAGACGGTGTGGTGACCGTAGAGGAGTCACAGTCTCTCGGCATCGACAAAGAAGTCGTCGAAGGCATGGAGTTTGATAAGGGCTACGTTTCTGCCTACATGGTGAGCAACGCTGAGCGCATGGAAGCTGAGATGAAAGATCCGCTCATCCTAATCACGGACAAGAAGATCTCTTCGATTCAAGAAGTGCTTCCGGTGCTTGAGAAAGTCGCACAATCCGGCAAGAAAGACCTTGTCATCATCGCTGAAGATGTGGACGGTGAAGCCCTCACTACATTTGTACTTAATAAACTTCGCGGCACGTTTAATGTCCTTGCCATCAAAGCGCCAGGATACGGTGATCGAAAAAAGGAAATGCTTCGCGATATTGCGACGGTTGTTGGTGGCGAAGTTATTTCCGAGGAAGTTGGTATCAAGTTTGAGAATGCGACGCTTGAGATGCTTGGCCGTGCAAACCGCGTCATCGCTACCAAAGATTCAACCAAGATCGTTGGCGGCAAAGGAAAAGCCTCTGAGATCAAAGCTCGCGCAGCACAGCTGAAGACGCAGCACGATGGAACTGACTCGAAGTTTGATAAAGAAAAGCTCGCTGAGCGCATCGCAAAACTTACCGGTGGCGTCGCCGTCATTCGCGTTGGAGCTGCAACGGAGACTGAGATGAAATATCTCAAGCTCAAGATAGAAGACGCAGTGAACGCAACGAAAGCTGCTATCGAAGAGGGTATTGTCGCTGGTGGTGGTTCGGCGCTTGTGAAAGCTGCAGCGAAAGTTGCTGCAACTATTGAAGGTAAGCGCGCCAAGATGACCGCAGAGACTGCGGTTGGCTACGATATCGTGCTTCACGCTCTTGAGATGCCTCTTCGTCAAATTGCACAAAATGCAGGTAAAGACGCTGGCGTTATCGTCGAGAAAGTAAAAGAAGCTAAGGGCAACGCCGGATACGATGCAGTTAAAGACACGATTATCCCCGACATGCTCGCTGCAGGTATCGTTGATCCGGTAAAGGTGACGCGTACGGGCCTTGAGCGCGCAGCTTCTGCGGCTGCAATACTCCTTACCACTGAAGCGGCTATCGCTGAGGAACCTAAGGATGAGAAGCCTATGCCGGGCGGAATGCCTGATATGGGTGGAATGGACTACTAGAGTAAAAAGTCAGAAAGAAGAAATTAGACAGCAAAGGAGCTCTTCTAGGGCTCCTTTTGCTATCGGAGGTTCGAGACCATTGATTTTTCGTAAAAAAGCGCTACAATTTTTGTATTAAGAACTGCGTAATTCTCTAACTCTCAATGACTTTTCTCTACATCATTCTTGCAGTAGTCGTTGTCCTCGCACTGTGGGCTATTTTTTCGTATAACTCGTTTGTCCGTTTGGTAAATCGCACCAAAGAAGCATGGGCAGATATCGACGTACAACTGAAACGTCGCTACGATCTCATTCCTAACCTTGTTGAGACTGTGAAAGGCTACGCCGCACACGAGGCGTCTGCGTTTGAGAATGTAACAAAAGCACGTGCGGCAGCGATGGGTGTCCAAGGACCGGCAAAAGCGCAAGCGGAAAATATGTTGAGCGGCGCGTTGAAGTCACTCTTTGCAGTTGCCGAAGCGTACCCAGACCTCAAGGCAAACCAGAACTTCCTTGAATTGCAGCGCGAGCTTTCTGACACCGAAAATAAAATCCAGGCCGCACGTCGTTTCTACAACGCCAATGTTCGCGACCTAAACACCGGCGTTGAATCGTTCCCGGGCAACGTCATTGCCGGGATGTTTATGTTTAAGAAGATGGATCTTTTCGAACTCTCCGAAGGGGAGGAGGCTGCTCGCCAACCAGTTGCCGTTAAGTTCTAGTTCTTAGGGTGAGGTATAGAGGCTATTTCCTATGGCAACAATCTACACACATCAAGATAGCAACATCGCTAAGACGTGGCTTTTGATGTCTACGTTTCTTATTGCGATCATCGGTCTTGGCTGGGTGTTTTCCTATGTGCTCGATGAGCCAATCATCCTGCCAGTGGCGATTGTGTTGTCGATTGTGATGAATGTCGGCAGCTACTGGTTTTCGGACAAACTGGTTCTTTCTATGTCGGGTGCCGTTGAAGCACCAGACGCGCAGTACCCAGACCTCCATAACGTTGTTGAAAATCTTGCCATAACCGCAGGGCTTCCTAAACCAAAAATCTATATCATCAATGATTCGTCACCGAATGCATTTGCAACGGGACGCAACGCGAAACACGCAGTTGTTGCAGTAACGACCGGCTTGCTCGCGATTCTCAATAAGACCGAGCTTGAAGGTGTGATCGCCCACGAGCTCTCTCATATTGGTAATAAAGATATGTTGGTTTCAACGATAGCTGTGGTGCTCGTTGGTTTCGTTACGCTGCTCTCCGATTTCTTTTTGCGCGCCTCGCGTTTTGGAGGAGATCGTGACAATAAAGCGGGAGGCGTTTTTATTATTGTTGGGTTTGTGCTCGCACTTCTCTCACCACTTATTGCAACCCTTATGCAGCTTGCAATATCGCGCCGCCGTGAATACCTTGCCGACGCATCCGGCGCGCTCCTTACGCGCTACCCAGAAGGTCTTGCTTCAGCGTTACAGAAAATATCAGCACATGGGACACCAATGCGTCGTGCCAACAACGCAACAGCACATCTTTTTATTGCTAATCCGTTCGACGCTACTGGCAAGACGCGAGGATTTATATCGAATCTTTTTTCAACGCACCCACCAGTTGAAGCCCGTGTGAAGGCCTTATTGGGAGACAAGTAGGGGATAGTGGTGTATAAAATGCCGTACAGGATATCTTCGGATGTCTGTACGCTTGGAGGCGTCGCATAGTGGTCTAGTGCACACGCTTGGAAAGCGTGCGACCCGCAAGGGTCCGAGAGTTCGAATCTCTCCGCCTCCGCAAAGTTTGGCCGGCGAACGCCGGCTTTTACTTTTGCGGACTGTCTACGAGTCTCTCCGACCGAGCGACGGCGAGGAAGTGCCGCAACGCCTCAGCGTGCGGCCGCCTCCGCCCAAAAGTTCTAGTAGGGATTGAAATGGTGATGCTATGCTTGTTGTACTATGGCTGCCCTTAAGAAATACGGAGCTTTTCCTGTCGCATTAGCCGCTTTGTTTTTTGCGGTACTCCTCGTTTTTCTTGCAGGTACGATACGTGAAAACAAGTACACGAATGAAACCTATGGGTTTAGCGTGGCATATCCAAAAACGTGGAAAGAAGTTTCAGGCACTGGCTTGGGAGGGGAGGTGCTGACTTTGGAAAATGCTGATGGGAAACAAATTTCTTTTGCGTATGCGAATTCACTCGCAGAGTATTCGATGCAAGCGCCGCTTGATAAGCGAACTTCTCTCAAACAGGCCTTGTCGTATGAACTAACGAACATTCAAGAAGAGCAACTTGGCGGAGAGATGGCCTACGTGGGCGATTTTGAAAATAAAGGCATAGCCTATATAGGCAAAGATATTTACGTCGAACACCGCGGACATATTTATAGCCTCTTGTATGAAACTTCATTGGAAGGCAATACTGATGTAGAAAAAATAGTAAAGAGCTTTAGATTCTTACAATAGAAGTGGCGTGCATACGATTTGAGAAAGATCCGAAATAACCTCCGCGTCATTTAAAATCCTTCAAGAGATTCGAAAACGTATCTACTGCCTCAGTGCACGTAGCTGCATCTTCCAGGTTAAGTGTTGAACACATAGTTCGCGTCTTATCCTTAGAGAGGTGGTAGGAGAGGTAGTAGTATGCTGCACCGCTAATGCAGGAAGCGCGGGCAGCTGTTGACGCGTCGCATACCGCTTGGACTGACGATATGTCTTTGAGATGCCGGCGCACATATTGGAATCCAACGCCAAAGTAACAGCTCGCTCGATACGCTTTGTCTGCCGAATCGCACACAGCAAGCGCACCGCTGTAATCGTCTTTGTGTAATCCGAGGAAATACAGTGGCGCGTACGCGTAACAGGCGTCAAGGTTTTTGGTATTTACGGTGCATGGATAGAGCGGTCGAGAAGGGTCAAGATACGTTGAAAGGTGCTCTTTTTGATCCATATTAAAGTTTTCCATGTAGGCGCCGCTGTAGCAGTCGCTATTGTCTGTAGGGTCACGATACAAGTCACATTTTTCAAGCGATAGCGGCAGATTATTTTGCGAATAAAACATGAGTGCGTGACCAACGCCGTGATAACACGAGGTGCGTCGGTAGGTGCCTGGCTCAGTATCAGTGCAGACTTCCTTGAGAGCCACGTCGATACGCGGTTCCACGGCGAGGTATCCCTCTAGAACGCCGTGTATGTAGCCCGAAACACATACTTCGTCTTGGTAACGCACGGCTTCAGTGAAGTTGCCATATTTTTCGAACATTGAACGACCAAATACATGTAACAGTTCGTGGCATGAATTGAGTACTTTTTCGTCCTGCGCCATATCGCTTTTTAGCGTTTCAAATGCAGCCTGCAGACCCTTTGCATCGGCAACGGTGCGCAATTTGAGGTGCTCTGCCTGGAATTCCTCATTTGAAAGGCGCGGACTCAGTTCGATTTGAGGCAGGTTGTTTTGCGTTGTTTCAGGTGGTTGTGGGCGCAGGTTAAAGAAGTAGACCGCAGAAAAAATACCGCACGACAGAAGGAGAAAAAGTATGCTTACCGCCCGTTTCATACCGTCATTGAAGCATATCTCCCATTGCGAGGGGATGCTCTGGAATATAGCCCTCAGTGCGGCTATAGTAGTGCCACTGAGGGCCTCTGTTTTGTTCGGAGTTTCCTCGTGCCACCAACTATGAAAACCTTTCTAAAGCAGACGGCTATAGCGCTTATCATCATCTTCGCTCTTGTCGGCGTTGTGTTTAGTGCGGTCTTTGTTGGCATGCGATTCGGTCTTTTTAATGTGCGTGGATCTATCGATGAGCGAAATCGTTTTTTCTTAGGTGGAACGGCGAGTGAGTCAAAGGATATTCCGCATGCGGCGTGTACTGATGAACGCTCAGTATGTTCATGGAACGAGACTCCTGAATGGGGGGTAGTTGCTGGGGGCTTACGAAAAGATAAAGAGGTCATTGCGCGCGTCTCAGCGGAAACGGGAGTGAGCGCTCGTCTGCTCGCGGCAATAGTGGTGCCGGAGCAGTTGCGGTTTTTTACTTCGGAGCGTGAAGTTTATAAGCGCTATTTCGAGCCGTTAAAAATATTGGCATCGCTTTCGCAATTCTCCCTTGGCGTATCCGGCATAAAGCAAGAAACGGCGCAAGCGATTGAGCGACATGCTGTCGATGTGAATTCACCGTTCTATCCTGGGGAGAAATATGGGAAATTGCTCACCTACGAAAATCTCGAAGGCAGAGATGAAGCGCTTTACAACCGGCTAACTGATCCTAAAGACCACTATTACTCCTATCTCTATACGGCGGTTTATGTTCGAGAGATAGAAGAGCAATGGAAGAAGGCGGGATACGACATATCAAACAACCCAGATGTCATTGCGACGCTCTTTAATCTGGGTTTTGGTGCATCAAAACCGAATGCTTTTCCTTCGGCAGGAGGTGCAGCTATCTCTATTGGAGGCAAGGGATACTCATACGGCGATCTCGGCGGCTCGTTTTGGCGCTCCGATGAGCTTGTGGACGTATTTGCGAAGTGAGTGCTAGGCTCATAGCGTGGCACATCTGCACAAAGATATTGATTTTACGGTCAGTGTTTTTATTGTCGTGAACGGCCGGGTGCTTTTGCACACCCACAAAAAGTACGGCATGTTGTTGCCTCCCGGTGGCCATATCGAACTTACGGAAGACCCAAACGAAGCTGCAATTCGCGAAGTAAAAGAGGAATGCGGGCTTTCGGTGACACTTATACCGCCACGCGAGAGACCTCAGAGTTTTGGTGAAAAAGGACTCAAGGAGTTAATAGAGCCGTTTTACTTTAATATCCACGAAGCAGCTCCCGGTCATCGCCACTCTGATTTTGTGTACATTGCGACAAGTGAGAGTGATATCGTTGTGCCTGAACACGCTGAAGATGGTTGGCGATGGTGGAGTAAAGAAGAGATTGAAGCAAATACCACGCTGTGGCCGTCGGTGCGTTTTTATGCGCTCGCAGCGATTGATGAAGTAACTAAACGAAAATCAGAATAAAACTATGATTGATCATGTAACGATACGAGTGAGCGACTACGCCAAGTCAAAAGCTTTTTACGAAGATGCTCTCGCGCCGCTTGGACTCATGCCACTTATGGGTGAAGAAGGTGTGTATCACGGTTTTGGTGACGATAAACCGTTTTTTTGGATTGCCGTGGCAGATGGTCAACCGGTAACGGCTGAGGCGCATGTGGCAATTACTGCCCCTTCGGCTGAGGCGGTCAACACCTTTTATGCAGCAGCGATTGGGGCGGGTGGACGCGATAACGGTGCACCAGGACCTCGCCAACATTACCACCCGCACTACTACGGGGCCTTCGTTCTTGATCTTGATGGCAACAATATTGAAGCGGTATTTCACGGGTATACGGGATGATTCAATGGCAGAGAAGCGCTATACTGTTTGTTGCATATGCGTAATGCCGTCATCGTTGCAGCCATCGCACTTATTTCGCTCGGCATTTTTGTCGGCCTCGTGTTCCGTGACCGCAGCGTCCCGGCCGATATTACTAATGTGAAAACTGACGCAAATACCACTATTCATTTGCGCCGTGACTTGGCGGTCTCTGTTGAAGTTGCCGATACTGACGCCGAACTCATACGAGGCCTCTCTGGAAGCGATCCGTTGCCAGAAAATACCGGGATGCTCTTCATCTTTCCTGAAGACGGCTATCCGGCGATATGGATGAAAGATATGCGTTTTGCGATCGATATCATATGGATAAACTCAGAAGGCGCCATCGTAAGTATTGCGCCGGGCGTTACCCCCGATACGTATCCACAGACGTTTAAACCAGCGCAAACGGCACGGTACGTTCTTGAAGTGAATGCAGGGTATGCGGATGCTAGGAATTTGGGGGTGGGAGAGATGACTGACATCCCCCAAAAGTTCCCTCCATCGCATTAAAGTCGCGAATTGCTTTGTTACTCGCTCCAGTCCTCACTCACCGTATGCGAGATACGGCTCGCTTCGGGCTTCACTCGCGCCGCGCACTTCATCGACTTTAGTGTGATGGAAGTGTAAAGGAAGTTGGGTCAAGACGGGAAGTGTGGTATAGTTTGCCGCGGCGCACTGGACAACTGCGCAAGGGCTTAGGTTCTTGTGAGGAAAGTCCGAACACGTTCCAATTTTGCCACCTTCGGTGGATGAAATTGAGAGGATAGCAGGTAACGCCTGTCCGGGGTAACCCGAGAGGTGCGAGCAGAAACGCCCGAGGCGAAAGCCGGAGGCTCCCTTCGGGGATGTGTCTCGTCGCAAGACGAGAATGAAACGGCAAAATCCTTATCCTTAAGTGCAAGGCCGTGTCTTTTGTCGAGAAATTGACAGGAGAAGAGCCGCTTGAGACCGATAGCGATGTCGGTCCTAGATAGATAGTTGTCACTCGCAAGAGTACAGAATTCGGCTTATAGGTGCGCCAAAAAACATGAGAACATCTCGCTTATCGCGAGATGTTCTCTGTTTAAGCCAGACGTGGCAACGTTTTTCACAGTATGAAGTCTCGCAAAACACCGCGGTATGTGGGGTATACTGGTTTGCATAATCATAACTTACGGGTATGCCTGAAAATCTCGCACTTAGTTCTGGAAGTACTTTGCGCACGTATGCCTCGTGGGCTCTTATATTGGGCCTTGTGCTTATGCCGGTTTTTATAGTTCCAGTAGCCTGGTTCCCATTCCAACTGACAAAATTTGCACTTTTCGCCATACTTCTAGCAATAGCAGCAGTACTCTTTAGCGTTGTCGCGTGGCGTGATCGTTCGCTTGCGATGCCGCGCTCACTCATAAGCGCTGCTATCGTGGCATATCTCGCTGCGGTGGTTGTTTCGACGCTTCTTTCTCAGAATCCCGCGGCTTCGGTGCTTGCTGAAGGTGTTGAAGTGGACACACTTTTTTTCACTTGCAGCCTTGTGGCCGTGTTTTTTGTATCAAGTTTCTTGATCCGCGGTGAGACGGCAATTACGAATCTATGGCGCGCCGTACTTGTGGCGGGCGTTGTCGTCGGTCTTTTCCAAGTAGCACAGCTCTTGTTTGGCCCAGGTCTCTTGGGATCGTCCGTGTTTACTACCGTTTCGAGTAATCTCGTCGGCAAGTGGAATGATTTGGCGATTTTCATGACGTTCATCGCTCTCGCGTCGATGTTGGTGATTGACATACGTCGTGTACGTGGGAATGGACTCCTTCTGCCTGCTGGTGCGTTCGTACTAGGAGCTGTCTTTATGGCCATCATTAACTTTGATGGTGCGTGGTGGGTGGCGCTCGTAACCGCAGTTGTAGCAGGTGTGGTTTCGTACTTCACAGCGCTTCGCTCCGGCAAGTCATTGATGCAACGTATTCCAGTCGCTTCGGTCATTGTGGCGGTTCTCGCTGGTGTCTTCTTGATGTGGGGAAGCGTTATCGCGCCAAAATTGGCAACCGCACTTTCAATCCAGGAACTTGATGTTCGACCATCGGCTTCTGCAACTGTTGCAGTCATGCGCGCAACGTATTCTCAGTCAACACTCACGACACTCTTTGGTAGCGGGCCAAATACCTTCGGTGAACAATGGCTCCTCAATAAACCATCTGAGGTCAATCTCTCAGCGTTCTGGAATGCTGATTTCCCGGCGGGCTTTGGTTCCATACCGAGTATGTTTGTAAACCTGGGCGTCGTCGGTGGATTGCTTCTACTCCTCATACCACTCCTCCTCATTGTGAGTCTTGTAAAGTTGGTTCGCTCTACCGCGTTTAATAGCAACACTCGAACGGGACTTACCGTCATAGGTTTAAGCACCCTCGCACTCTTCGGTCTCTGCTTCGTCTATGCGGTTGGGCAGTGGCCGTTTATTTTCGCGTTCGCACTCCTCGGGGCATATGTAGCACTTCATGGGGCTAGCCATGCATCAGTAAGTTTTGCGACGCCTGCCACACCGCACTCTCTTTCGCGGTACGCAACATTTGGAGCGTTTCTTCTTGTTGTCGTTGTGCCCGTGGGGCTTGCGGGCATATCGTTGCAGCGCTTTAGCGCAAGCATGTACCTCGGCCACGCGCTTGTTGCCGCCGGGTCAAACAATCTTGATGGCGCAGAGAGGTATGCAAAACGTTCGCTTGCGATACGCAACAGTGACGATGCCAACCGTTTGCTCGCAAATATAAAAGTTGCTCGTGCCCAGGCAGTAGTTTCTTCAACGACAGGGACTGAGCAGGAGCGAGGAAAAGCGTTCCAAACTGCCGTTTCAGATGCTATCGCGTACGCACGCGCTGCGGTTGCGGCAAGTCCTCGCGAATATGGAAATTGGCTTTCTCTCGCTCGCATTTACGAGGCACTCATCCCTGCAAAGGTGCAAGGTGCCTACCAGAGTGCTCAGCAAACGTATGTTGAAGCGATACGTCGCAATCCTCGCAATCCGGGAATCTACCTCGCGGCCGCACGCATGGAAGGTGCTGCAGGTTCGGAACAGACGCTGCGCGATGCGGTCAATCAGGCACTCACCCTAAAGCCAAACTATACCGACGCGGTACTTCTCATTGTTCAACTTGAGATTGCCAAGAACAATCTCCCAGGCGCACTGCAAGCGTCCATGGTTGCCGTGCAGACTGCTCCTGATAACGCAGGTCTCTGGCTTCAGTTGGGACTCCTTGCACTCAATGCAAATAAGCCAAGCGACGCAGCGCTCGCATTTGAGCGCGCACTCAAACTGATGCCTGATTATGCGAACGCAAAGTACTTCCTCTCTCTTACGTACTATCAGCTTGGGAAAGCGCCTGAAGCTATATCATTGATGAATGATCTTGCCACAACTAACCCGGAGAATGCCGAAGTAGCACTCATTCTTGCGAACATGCGCAAAGGAGCAGCTCCATTTGCTGGCGCAAAACCTCCGGTAAAGAATCCAGCACAACCGGCGACTCCTCCGATCAAAGAGAAGTAAGGATGGTACGGGGCATTCTTGCAGTCTTCACAAAAGAGATACGCGGCATGCATGAGGCCGCGTATCTTTTGGCTTCGTTCGCACTGCTTTCTCAGATTCTTGGACTTGTCCGCGATCGACTCCTTGCATCTACCTTCGGTATAAGTGGAACCCTCGATGTGTATTACGCTGCGTTTCGCATACCAGATTTTCTGTTTACGACGATAGCGTCACTGTTTTCTTTGTACGCAATATTGCCTGCACTTGCGCGTGCAGCTGGTAAGGAAGCACGAGCGGTGGAAGGGGTACTTCTGTGGTTTTTTGCGTTTACATCTGCCGCAGCAGCCGTAGCGTACGTCGCGACACCCGCACTTACGTTGCAGCTTGCCCCTGGATTCACGGGCGCTGCGCGAGTAGAGCTTATTGCATTGACACGCATACTTCTTTTGCAGCCGATACTGCTTGGTGCGTCGAATGTGCTTGCTTCTCTCACGCAGTTTCGTTCACGTTTCGCGCTCTATGCGGTGAGTCCGCTTCTCTACAACTTCGGCATTATTGGCGGCATTGTCCTGTTGTACCCACTTTTTGGGCTGGCAGGTATTGCCTGGGGTGTTGTTGTCGGCGCATCCCTCCACGCACTTATACAAGTGCCGCATTTCCTCTCCGAACGTTCACGACAAGAGAGTAGCCCCTCGGTTAGACCACCACTCAGAGAAATATTGACGCTCTCGCTACCTCGGACGGCTGCGCTTGGTGCGGGGCAACTCACATTGCTTGCGCTCGTGGCACTCGCTTCGACTCTCGCTCCGGGCTCCATTTCAGCGCTCTCGTTTTCAATGAATCTTGGCTCGGTTCCGCTGGCTATTATCGGCATGAGCTATTCGGTCGCTGCTTTTCCGACACTGGCACGCCTCATCGGAGAAGGGAAGCGCGAAAACTTTTTGTTGCAGATAACGGTCGCGCTGAGGCATATTCTTTTTTGGTCGGTACCTGCCACGGTCCTTATCATTGTGTTGCGTGCACAATTGGTGCGTGTGGTCCTTGGCGCCGGTCAGTTTGATTGGGATGCAACGCGCCTTACTGCCGCAGCTCTCGCCGTGTTTGTCCTGTCGCTGTGTGCGCAGAGCGTCACGTACTTATTAGCGCGCGGCTATTATGCGGCGGGCGAAACGGCCCGACCGCTGCTCATTGCACTCCTGTCCGTTGCCGTATCCATACTCTCTGCGGTCGGTTTCCTTCAGCTCTTCTTGCACGTTGCGCCGTTTCGATACTTTGTCGAGTCCCTGTTGCGTGTGTCTTCCGTCGAGAGTACCCCGATACTTATGCTTGTTCTCGGATATGTTGTTGGGGCACTTAGTAACGCGTTTGCAACCCTCTGGTTTTTCAAAAGAGATTTTTCGATCGCCCTTAGTCCGCTTTGGCTTACCTTTTGGCGAGGAGCAGCTTCGTCCATTATTGGTGGCTTTGCGGCCTATTTGGTCCTTGCCGCAATGGGTGCGGTCGTTGACATCGACACCTTCGCCGGTATATTTGCGCAAGGACTTCTTGGCGGTTTGGCAGGACTCCTGGTCACCGTGGGCGTTCTCTACGCCCTTGCGAGCCCTGAATTGCGTGAGACACTTGATGCGCTCGCGCGCCGCTTCCGTGATAAGCCACAAGTCGCCGTTGAACCCTCCGAACTCTCGTCCCAGACCACACTTCCGTAGCGTGCTTCCCGGTTCACTCTTTCGGTTGTCGGTTTCCACACCGTTTTAAACTACCCATGAACAACATTAGAAATTTCTCTATCATTGCGCATATTGACCATGGCAAGTCTACACTTGCCGATCGCATGCTTGAGGTGACCGCCACGATAGAGAAGCGCAAAATGCGCGACCAAGTTCTCGACTCTATGGAATTGGAACGCGAGCGCGGCATCACCATCAAGATGCAACCGGTGCGTATGAAATATGCCTTAGCAGGGACGGAATATCTCCTGCATCTTATCGATACGCCGGGGCATATCGACTTCTCATACGAAGTGAGCCGCGCGTTGACTGCTGTTGAAGGGGCAGTGCTTTTGGTTGATTCAACGCAGGGTGTGCAGGCGCAGACGTTCACGACGCTGCGTATGGCGCAGGATCTGGGTCTAACCATCATCCCTGCTATAAGCAAGATCGACTCACCGCTTGCGCGTGTAGCCGAAGTGCGTACCGAAGTCGCGATGCTTCTTGGTATTGAAGAAGCAGAAATTATTTCCGTATCAGGACGCACGGGGGAGGGAGTTGAGGCACTACTTTCCGAAATTATTTCCCGCATTCCTCCTCCTAAAACATTGCTTCCCGTACAGGACGAATTTCGTGGGTTGGTGTTTGACTTCCAATACTCGGACCATCGCGGCGTTATCGTATACACCCGCGTTTTTGATAGTTCGGTCACTAAGGGCGACCAATTAGTTTTTGGAGCTACCAAAGAGACGTTTACCGCCATTGAGGTAGGTACTTTCGAGCCTGCACCTGTGGCGATAGAGCGACTCGGACCTGGGGAAATAGGCTACATCGTAACGGGCATCAAACAGCCGGGAGTTGCCTCCGTGGGAGACACCGTCAAAACCCGCCTTGGACGCAGCCCGGTGCTTGAGGGATTTTCATTGCCACGACCAGTGGTATGGGCTTCGTTTTATCCTGAGAGTCAGGATGACTTAGTGCCCCTGCGCCAGGCACTCACCAGATTGAGACTCAGCGACTCGTCGCTTTCGTTTGAAGAAGAAGCGTCAGGTACGCTTGGTCGTGGTTTCCGATGTGGTTTTTTAGGGATGCTCCACTTGGAAATAATCAGCGAACGGTTGCGTCGCGAATTCAATCTTGAACTTGTGGTAACAACGCCAACGATTACGTATCACGTTGAGCTTAAAAATGGAGAAAAGAAAATAATCTATTCACCAGCACTCTTTCCAGACCACGGTGACATCGTAAAAGTATGGGAACCATTGGTGAGTATCGAACTGATGACGCCACCTGAATATCTCGGAGCGCTCATGGCCCTGCTTTTCGATCATGAGGCCGAAGTGAGTGCAACGGAGACGTTTTCTGAAGGCCGCGTGCTCATTAAGGCGATTATGCCGCTCCGAGAATTGATGCGCGGCTTTTTCGACAAGGTAAAAACGGTCTCTTCCGGGTATGCATCGGTTTCTTATGAGGTGGGAGAGTTGCGCGAGGCCGATGTCACTCGCCTTGATATTTTAGTTGCAGACGAATTGGTGCCAGCGTTTACTCGTGTCGTATCAGCGCGCCGCGCGTATGAAGAAGCTGAAATAGCGGTTGAAAAACTCTACACCGTGTTGCCGCGTCAAATGTTTACGACCAAAATTCAAGGTTACGCACTCGGGCGCATTCTTGCATCGCGAACCCTTTCTGCTATGAAAAAAGATGTCACACAGCATATGTACGGAGGTGACATTACTCGAAAGATGAAGTTGCGTGAGAAGCAGAAAAAAGGAAAGAAAAAGATGCTTGAACGTGGGCGCGTCAACATCCCGCACGAGGTATTCCTCAAGATGGTAAAGAACGGAGAGTGAGAAGAGGCTGTAGCCATTAGCCAATAGGGTTTAGGGAGCCCGAGTTCCTATTGGCTACACCCGAGTGGCTAGCGGCTACAAAAGTGCGTAGGCGAAGAGTGATGCAACCATGCTGAGCGCCACCAAAGCGCTTACGATCCCAAAGATTACTTTAATCGTTTTTTGTGTTTTTCCTCCCCAGAGCATTGCCGTTTCTTTGATTGCTATACTAGCACGTATGCGCTCCAAAGATGTCAGACGCTTTAAAATCTACGGGCAACGCTCGCTCGCGGTGCTTTTTCTCGCCGGAGCAACGTTTCTATTTTTGAGAGGCGCCCTGCGCATGTATGACCGGTACAGCACGGCTTCCGAGGCGCGTCGATCGACCGTAGCAGAAGCGCAGTCGCTTAAAGAGCGTAAAGCGACACTCCAAGCCCGAATAGACACCCTCTCCTCGGATAGAGGTCTTGAAGAGGAGTTGCGCAGACGTTACGGAGTCGCAAAAGATGGGGAAGGGGTCATTGAAGTTGTTGCAGAGGTCCCTCAAGCGCCGCCAGCGACGCCTGAGAAAGGATTTATAGGATGGCTGAAGCGCGTATTCTAAGCCCTTGGGGGCTATGCTAGAATCCAAGCGCTCTGCAGCGTCTAAGAGCGGGATTAGCCCCGACGTGCGAGAGCAGTCGGGGTCCCGACCGAAGCGTCGGGATTCAGGTCTCGCGGGATTAGTTCAGTGGCAGAACGAGTGCTTCCCAAGCATTAGGCACCGGTCCGATTCCGGTATCCCGCACACTTCGACTCGCTTCGCTCGCTCAGTGTAAACATGAGCTGCGAGGCGAAGTGCCCTGAGCTTGTCGAAGGGCTGGTTCAGCGTCTTCTAAATTGTTATAATCTGAAAATATGAAGGAAATACACATTTACAGCACGCCGTGGTGTCACTTTTGCAAGGGAGCGAAGGAGTTTCTCACTGCAAAGGGTATCGCATATACCGATTACGACGTTTCGACTGACGAAGCAAAGAAAAATGAAATGATTGAGATGACTGGTCAAATGGGAGTGCCAGTTATTGTCATTGGGGAAGACATTATGGTTGGGTTTGATAAGGCTAAGTTAGCTGCCAAGCTAGGCATCGAAGCGTAAACGTCCTGGATATATCCGACTGCAGCGTTACGGGGCCCCTCGGCCCCGTTCGTCGTATGCTAGATACGCCTCACGGGATCCTCGCCCCGCGCCTTGCATTCGAATATCTCAGAACGCTTACCTGAGACGGATAAGTAGTGTATTTTCTAAGGGTTTCCTGTACTGCTGCTGTAGTTCAATGGATAGAACAAGGGACTCCTAAGCCCTAGATGCAGGTTCGATTCCTGCCAGCGGCACCAGTAGAGAAAGTTAGTTTATACTAGAGGTATGAGAAGAGGCCCACGCCCACCTGGAAGATCGGAAGAGCGTACTAAAGAGCGCCAGATACGGAGGGATTTTAATGATTTTATTGAACGTGAAGTAAACCGACGCGGCGTACCTAAAGAGCAAGCTCAAAAGGAAGTGACGCAGGGCACGTTCGCGCAGTTTGAACAGTCGTACAAAAAAGAGGGTGCCCTTGGCTCGTCTGACGACATATTTAAAATGTTCAATGCTGCTCTGTCCGAGCAGTTTGACGCAAAGGAACTTGCTGCATTGAAGAAACATGGCAAACACGATCCACATTTTCGTCCGTTCTCTCTCTTACCTGCAACACCTCAAGAATTAGCAAAGACGCAGGATCATTTGGAATCGCTACATGAAGGGGCGGACATACGATATTCAGTCATCGCTGATTATGCCGAACTTAATAACGAATTGATTGCCGTAACGAATCGCCTGTATGGCGACATTGATTTTCGAAGCGCCGGTTCAATGGCAGAAATATACGCGAATCACCCGCGCTTGGTCGCTGATGTTGGACGTGTCCTTGAAATACAACAAGAACTCAAGAGGCACGAAAGTAACCTTGAGAAGCAAGTCGCTGTTGCAGAGGCAAATAAACGCCTCATCGAAGCGGCAAAGAGCTACCCGGTAGATGGGCTCCTTAATCCGCTCCTTCAGTTTTTTAGTTCTGCAAAAAAGAGACTGGATTCAATCAGTGAAGGAAAGAGTCTTATGACCTTTTTGATAAGCGGTACGCCTGCAATGATGGGTATTGTTTTTGATCTTGTGCCGCTTGCAGTCAAAACAACAACTGCAACTGCGAAGCTCTTTGCGCGCGGCGCTGGAGCCTATGCGGCGCATCGTCGCGCGCGCCCATAACTCATATGGAAGAAAAAGAGATGCATGCTTTGGTGGAAGTTTCGTTTATTCCTGAAGAAGACAAGGGACGCATTTTGGCGCTGTACCAGAAGAAAGGTGAGAAGGAAGCCATGCGCGCGTTTGATGAGGCGGCGGCGGCGGAGCTTGCGAGCCGTGTCAGTCAATGTAAAAAGAAGATGGATGCCGTCGACCAAGCGGTTGCGGAACTTGCAGAGCGGCAGCAGGGGATTCAAGACGCGCTTGAAAAGGAACTCATTGCAGAGCTCGCAGACCTCCCCCAGGGGCACTCAAGGGAGCGTGATGCCGCCTGGGATAATTACTACCAGAAGTGCGATACCGCTCACGCCGCTCATGCGCGGGTTGTTCGTGAGACTATGGGCAAAATTGTAGGCCTTGCAGGGATCTAGAGAGCCTTTTTAAACCCAATACGTTTGGTATAGTATGGCCATGCTCGAACCGGAGCTTCAGTCCCTTCTTAAGCGGAACCTCGAACTGACCGAGGAAAACAACCGCCTCATCCGCTCTATGCGCCGCATGTCCTTTTGGGGCGGCGTATTGAAGGTGGTGTGGTGGTTACTTATCTTGGTTATCTTGCCGTTTGCCGCGTACTACTTTTACCTGGCTCCTTATGTGGAGCAGTTTATGAGTGGGGTTAAGGAAGTGCAGGGCATTCGTGCTGATATTCAGTCGAATAATCCACTTGCAGACTTGAAGAAAATGTTTGAGCAATACCAGGCCTCCATGAAGGCCAAGTAGAAAATACCAACACGTTTGAGTATCGGCCTGCGCAGGCAGGGCTCAGATTGGTAGGGGTAGTTTAAGTCCGAAGTTCAATGCCAACACGCTTGGGTAGCTCAGTTGGTAGAGCATTCCCCTGAAGAGGGAAGGGTCGCCAGTTCGATCCTGGCCCCAAGCACACTTCGACTCACGTGCGTTCGCTCAAGGTAAACATCACTAAATCATGGGCGTTTTTGTAGAACTCAATGACACGCTACAGCTCACAAAGGAACAGGGTTTTCCAGCTGAATTGGATTTGGATCGTCATTTAAAAACGCCCTATCGAACTGAAGATTTTGAGGGGAAAGTTTTTGAGTTCAAAAATAAGTCAGATATCAGAATTTATAAAACTGCCCCAGTGCGGAATTTTCTTGTCGAAAATAGAGGAGGCAAATGGGTGTATTGGGGTTTGGTGCAGATGGTTGAAACAACGCATGACCATGTGAAGAAGGCCACGTCAGGAAAGTTCACCATCCTTCGTATCTATACGCCAGAGCAAATGAAGCAGGCACATCATCTGATCGATACGAGATCAGAGTTCCAGTATTTTAAGGATTAAACAAAAACTGCCCCTCGGGGCAGTTTTTGTTAGGAGGACTTTATTTTTAGTTTTGTTTGCCTACCTTTATCTACTTTGGGCAGCTTTATGTTCAAAAGGCCGTGCTTTTCAGTAGCTTCTGCCCCTTCTATCTCAACTTCCTGCGGTAAGACAATGGTTCGTGCGAATGCGCCCCAGTAGAGTTCTTGGAAAAAGTAGTCGCTGCCGCCTCCTTCGGTGTGCCGTTCGCGCTTGCCTTTGATGGTCACCATGTCGCGGGTTATGGCCACATCAAGGTCTTCGGGGCGCACGCCAGCGATCATAGCCTTAATGATGATATGAGTAGGGGTTTGATACACATCAACGGCTAGCTCACCCTCAAGAGATTCCTCTTCAACTGAAGGCAATACTGCCCCTTGTGAGGAGATTCCAGAGTGCTGTGGTTCGTCAAAACCGTACTCGTCGTCAACGCTCACACTTCCGGTGAGTCTTTCGAAAAATGAACGTCGGTTCTTTGCCATGGTGTGTAAGGTGAATGCGTTAACAGTAGTCTCGCGAGGGGCGCTTCAGCCGCTCAAAGAAAAGAAGAACGGCGATGACTCCAATCCAAACCAGAAGAAACACGGGGAAAGTCATGCTGCCGCCTTGTTGCAGTATAAGCACGTTAAAGACGGTATGCAATAAAATGGCGAGGATAACTCCGCTTAAGAGATACCACCTTCGCACGAAAGGAGATTTGTAGAAGCTTGTTGCGATGGCGACACCTATCGTTGCAGAAGCAAGTGTGTGGAGGAGCGTTGCACCAATAAAGCGTACGTTGCCAGTAATGAGACTGGTAAGCGTGTCCCCACCAGTTAGCGGACCTATTAAGAAAAGAGTATTTTCAATGGCCGCAAACCCGAGCGCAGCGGTTACCATGTATACAATCGCATCTATCGGTTCATCGACCGCTTTGCCTCGTAGTGCGATAAACCAAGCGGCTGCAAATTTTAGAATTTCTTCTCCGGCTGCCCATATAAGGAGCATCAAGGTGCCAGAGAAGTGAGCCTGTGCCCAGTACTGCAGCGGCAAAACAAGCGGCACTGCAATCATGCCGCCCACAAAGCAAAAAAAGATAAGCTTCTTGGGCTCAGGGTCGCAACGATCTTCTAGCTGCCAGAAGATAAGCCAAAGCAGGGCCGGCAAAAAGCCGCCAAGAAATGCGAGGCTAAGTATTAAAGGGTCAGTCACGTTATTGGCGTCCTTACGGCTGCGGCCATGCTTCAACGAGGAGCAAATTGCTTCGTGCAGGGATATGCGTCCATATCTCCTCAGTTATGAATGGCATGAACGGATGCAGCAATTTCAGCGAATCCTTGAGGATGAGCATAAGGAGCGTCAGGCGTGAAGCTTTTGCTTCGGCGCTGCCTTCCTTGAGGATGGGCTTACTTTCTTCGAGTATAGCATCAGCAAGGGTGTGCCAGAGGTATCCATAGAGTTTTTCCCCAGCCATATAGAAGCGATATTCATCGATATCTTTTGTGACGTCAGCAGCAAGCGCTTTGAATTCTGCCAACCGCGTAGCGTCCGCTGCGTTAAGGGGCGCATCTTCTGTGTGCCCCACAGTTTCCGCATTTTCGAATATGAAACGCGTGATATTCCAGAGTTTATTTGAGAAAAGTTTGTAAGCTTTTATTTTATCCTCGTAGAGAGCTGTTGTGGTGCCTGGCGTGTTGCCGATAATGAGCCCCATTCGTAGCGCGTCAGTGCCGTACTTTTCAGAAAGCTCAAGCGGACTTATCACGTTGCCTTTGCTCTTACTCATTTTCTTTCCGTCTTTTGCCGTCACAATGCCGTGTAGATAGACAGTGGAGAAGGGAAGACGACCGGTCCGATATGTTCCGAGCATAAGCATGCGCGCCACCCAGAAAAAGATAATCTCACCGGCGGTCTCCATGACCTGTGTTGGATAAAACTGCTTAAAATCAGAGCCGTCAGGATAGCCGAGCGTAGCAAAGGGCCACTGGCCCGAGGAAAACCAGGTATCAAAGGTGTCGGTTTCCTTGATCCAACCATCTCCCGGGCTTTCAGTGCCGATATGAACTTCCTTGTCTTTGTACCAAGCAGGAATCGGTATACCCCAGACTATTTGGCGCGATACATTCCAGTCTTCGATATTACGCAACCAGTGCAACATTATCTTTTTGTAGTGGTCGGGATAGAAGATAACTTCATCTCGCTCGATGGCCTCAATGACTGGAGCGGCAAGTGGTGCCATTTTTACAAACCATTGTGGCAATACACGCGGCTCAAGCACACGCTCGCACTTGTAGCACTTTTTTACGGCGTGTTTGTATTCCTCGTCGACGTGATCGATAAGGCCGCGCTCTAAAAGGTCTGCAGCGACTGCTTTGCGAGCCTCTTCAACTTTCATACCAGCGTACTTGCCGCATTTCTCGTTGAGCTTACCGTAGCGATCGATTACTTCTACGATTTCAAGGTTATGGCGCTTTGCCATCTCAAAGTCGTTTGGATCGTGTGCTGGGGTTATTTTCACAACGCCCGTGCCAAACGCCGGGTCGACATATTCATCAGCGATAACTTTCAACTTCACAGTGCCGATAAGACCTTCGAATTCAATTTCTTTCCCTATCCATTCTTGGTATCGGGGATCGTTCGGGTTTACCGCAACGGCGGTGTCACCAAATTTTGTTTCAGGACGCACGGTTGCAAGGATAAACGGCCCGTATTTCATGTAATAGAGAGGATCGATGCGTTCCTCGCTTTCCGTCTCAAGTTCAGAAAGTGAGGTCTGGTGTTTGGTGCACCAATTTATTGAACGCGCGCCACGATAGACGAGCCCATCTTCGTGAAGCTTCTTAAAGGTTCCATACACGGTCTCAATAATTTCCGGATCCAGCGTAAAACGTTCTCGGCTCCAATCGCAAGAAGCACCTAACTGGCGGAGCTGCCCCTCCATAAAAGATTTATTAGTAAGAGTGAAGTCCATGATTTCCTGGCGCAACGCATCTGGGTCCATGCCCATGCGAGTGCGACCTTCCTTCTCAAGCTTTTTTTCATAGACGACTTGGGTTTCAAAACCCGCGTGGTCGGCGCCGGGAAGCCACAGCGCCTTTTTGCCTCGCATGCGCTGATAGCGAATCATAAGGTCTTCTATAGCCACAAATACGGCGTGGCCCGCATGAAGCGAACCGTTGGCGTTCGGCGGCGGCATGATGATCGTGAATGGTTCGCTACGCTCTGCCTTACCCTGAGCGGTGTCGATGGGGGGTAGGTTGTCAGGGTTAAAGAAGCCACTTTCTTCCCAGCGTTTATAAGTCGCCTCTTCGGTGGCTTTGGCGTCGTAGGGTTTGAGAAACTTCTCGTGCATACGCTGAATCCTATCAAAAAACCCTTGTTTTAGAAGCCGAGATTGCCGTTTGCGCGAATATCACCGCCTTTGGGCTGTTGGCCTGACATGAGCGACACAAGAGCGGCTTGCGCGATCATAACGGCGTTATCACCGGTATCTTTAGGATGAGGCATATACAGTTTTGTATCTGGGAATTCGGTTTGTATAAGTTCAGTAAGTATTCTGCGGATATGGGTGTTTGCTGCAACGCCGCCGCCGATAAGGAATGCACGCGCGCCAGTGTCTTCAAGCGCTTTGCGCGTTTTATCGCGCAATACATCACCTACTGCATTTTCAAATTCGAGTGCGAGTAGTTTTTTAAGTTCATCGGTCAAGGTTTCTATTTTCTGTACGGTATAGAGGACCGCTGTTTTTAATCCTGAGAATGAAAATCTAAGATCACCACTTTTTTGCATTGGGCGTGGAAGAGAGAATGGTGACTGCAGGTTCTCCGCACGCGCAGCTTCTGCAAGTTTTGATATCTGCGGACCGCCTGGATAAGGCAGTCCAAGCAAACGTGCCGTCTTGTCGAATGCTTCGCCTACCGCATCGTCCACCGTCTCACCGATTGTCTGGTACGAGAGCCACTCTTTCATTGCAACGAATTCGGTATGGCCACCTGAAATGAGCAGCCCGAGCACCGGTAACTCAATATTCTCAATTTTGTCGTTCTGGATGAGCGCAGAGAGAAAATGCCCCTCCATGTGGTTCTGGGGGAGGACGGGAAGATTCCAGGCGACACCTAGCGCTTTTGCAGCATTGATGCCGACCCAGAGTGCTGGCTCAAGACCCGGGCCCGCAGTTACGGCAACTGCATCAATTTCTGGTATGGCCGTACGCGAAAGGAAAGCAGTCATCTGCTCGGTAAGGCCAGGTTCGTGTGCGAAAAGACCTTCAGGTAGCGCAACAGGATGATTTTCTTCCGATAGAAGCCCGGCTTGTTTCAATGCATCTTCTATAAGGGGAACAATGGTGGCGGCATGCTCGCGCTTTGCGAGGTTTGGGAAGACGCCACCAAATTCGGCATGCTTTTGTGCTTGAGAGAGTAGGGCGTTGCCGAGAATATGGAAAGAAAGGTTCGGAAATGTCCCCGAACCTTCGAGTATTGCCACTGCGGTCTCATCGCAGGAAGTTTCGATGGCTAAGATGCGCATACGCGTTGTTATACCCCAGCACTGCGCATTGAGCCAGGCAGCTTTCCCTTGTAGAATAAGACCCTTATGCGCACTCCTTGGGTCGAAGATATAGCGCCGGACACCCGGCCATTGCGTTTCTTGTTGCTGACGGTGCGCCCGTACCTTCCACTTGTGTTTGCCAGCATTGTCGGGGCAGTGGTTGCGTCGATTGTTGAAGCGGTTGGGCCACTCATCTACAAGCACACTGTTAACGCGATTGTTGCGCTTGAAAAAGGAGGTTCATATGGTGATATCCGCTTTTGGGTGTTCGTGTACCTTGCCACGGTAGCCGCACGCATTTTGCTGTGGCGAGCAGTTGTATATGCATCTGCTCATCTCGGTCTTGGTGTACGCTCAACCGCTCGCTATGTTTTGACAAACTATCTGCTCAAACACAGCCAGGACTATTTTGAAAATCGGTTTGCAGGAAGTGTCTCGAGCAAAATCGGAAATGCAGGTGACGGCGCGCGCCATCTTTCAGATTGGACGGTACATAACTACCTGCCGTTTTTTGTGCAGACTATCGTGTCGCTTGGCATCGCCTTTTATTCAAGCGCGTATATCGGATGGGTGTTTGTCGTATGGATTGCCGTCGCGGTGCCTATCAATGCTTACTTTGCTAGGCAGCGTCCCGCTCTCTCACGTGCAGCGCAGGCGGCAGAGACGAAACTACGCGGCGTGACGGTCGATATTGTGACCAATGTGCGTGCGGTACGTGAGTACGCGCGCAGTCTCTTTGAGATGACCCAACTGCAAGACCTTATCCTCGCTCGTAGACTTGCGGGACTTCGCAATCGTTTATTTGAACAGCGTATAACACTCAGTAACGGCACGCTCCAAATTGCTGCAACGGGAACGATGCTTCTCATCGTCCTGTCTCTTGGTGAACACGGGCTTGCGACGGCGGGCGATATCATTTTGGTGCTCGCCCTCGCAACGAGTATGGGAGAGAGACTCTTTAACCTCGGACAGCAGATATCCAATCTGAGCGAAACGTGGGGTGAGATAGAAGAAGGTCTCGAAGATATCCTTACCGTGCACGAGATACCGGACGCTGATAGTGCGAACGAGCTACGTGTTTCAGACGGAGAAGTTTCGTTTGAAAATATCCTCTTCTCCTATCATGAAGGTGAGGCGGTGATGTCTAACCTATCTTTTGTTATTAAGGGGGGTGAAAAGATTGGATTGGTAGGGAAAAGTGGTGCAGGGAAATCTACGCTGGTTAAATTATTGCTGCGCCACTACGATTTGACTGGTGGGGCCATTTCCATTGATGGGCAAAATATCGCTTCAGTAACGCAAGATAGTCTTCGTCAGAACATCGCCATCGTTCCGCAGGAGGCACTCCTTTTTCATAGGAGTATTCGAGAAAATATTGCGTATGGAAAATTTGGAGCTTCAGATGAGGAAGTCGAAGAGGCTGCTCGTCTAGCACAGGCACACGATTTTATTATGGCGCTTCCCGATGGCTACAACACCTTGGTGGGTGAGCGTGGTGTAAAACTTTCAGGCGGTCAGCGACAGCGTGTGGCCATTGCCCGGGCAATTCTAAAGAGCGCACCCATCCTTCTTCTCGACGAGGCAACTTCTTCACTCGATAGTGAAAGTGAAGGAGCAATCCAAAAAGCACTCCATACGCTCATGCAAGGAAAAACAGTGATTGCAATCGCTCATCGCCTCTCAACGCTGCGTGAGATGGATCGAATTCTCGTGCTCGATCAAGGAAATATTATTGAAGATGGCTCACACACAAAGTTAGTCCGCAAAGGTGGAGTGTACGCTGAACTTTGGGCACATCAGTCGGGAGGGTATTTGAAGGACGAATAAAAAGGTACGCTTCACGTTCGATGGTGTATGGATCACGGATATTTCGCGCGTCGTCACACACGAAATTCCGCGACCCCGCCTCGCGGTTTCGTCTGCTGACGAAACATCGCTCCGACCTCCACATACATGAGAAAACCCGCACTGCTGCGGGTTTTCTCAATTCTCAGTGGACGATACAGGATTCGAACCTGTGACCCTCCCCACGTCAAGGGGATGCTCTACCAACTGAGCTAACCGTCCGACCGCCAAATACTCCCAGAAGTAAGGCCTTTTTTCAAGGCTGCAGAAGGTATTTGACAGTATCATATTTATGATATATAGTTATTCCCTACACGGGAGGGGCCCATGGAGCGTACTTTGTGCAAAGAGGGGAGTCTTAGCGATTTGCTCATCTCGTTCTACCTGGCCAACAGCCAGAAAGACGATCAGACGGCGCAAGACCTCCTCCAGAGGATTCGTAGCCGGATCGAATCGTGGAAGACCCGCACTCCGGGTCAGACGAAGCGGAAGGCGATGGTCCTCGCGAACATTGCCGGGTGGGCCATCCTCAAAGGAGGCATCGCCATCATCAGCAGGGAGCGTGGCACCAGCCACGTTTCCGTGTGAATGCCGTCATGCCTTTCGGGGCGTGGCGGTTTTCAATTTCCGCTTGCTGATTGTCGTAGTTCCTGCTGTCGTGCAGCAAACGCACGCATCTGCATGTCCATATCTGCGGCAATTGCCCAATCACGTATATAATCGCGGTCATCAATGACGCGCGGATGGAATAAAACAATTTTTCCATCTTTCTCAATATCTTTGGCAGATTTGGTACGATCCCACAAACCAATTTCACTGGAGCTAAGCAATCCTTCTTCGCGCACTTCCTGTGCTTTGACTACAAGGTCACGCAACGAATTGAGAAGAATATCATGTGCACGCTTGCGCTCTATGTCGATGCGTTGAAATTCACCTTTTTGCCAGTCAGGGTCGCTGTATTTTACCCGGCTCTTCATTTCATGGAAACGAGCGACAGTTTGAACATATCGACTGGTGTTGTTGCGGATGTTGCTAAGACGAATTGAGAGGATGCGCGCCTTATCTGAAAGTTCTTTAGTCGTTTCTTCGGAAGCGCCAGCAGCCTTCTCTTCCGAAACTTTTTCGTCGAGACGTCGCTTCATTTCTGACACGGAGCGTTCAAGTATTTCAAGCGTAGGTAGTTGCTCCTCGAGGTAACTTCGATAGAACGGGTATGCTTCACAATTCGAAAGATCTTCACCAAGATGATGTGCAAATTCCTCTATTTGGTCGGGTGTCGTAAAGTCAGTGACGGGGTGATGAAGTCGATGAAAAACCTCCGCTTCGTCCACGAATTTTTGTCCTTCCTTGACGTCTTGTATACCGCGGACTGAGTTCGGTGGAATTTCCTGTTTCGCCATATGAATTACTCCTGCGGGGCGTACTCGCGTTCGTGACGGCGTTCTTCGCGGGTTTCCTGCGAGGTCTTAGTCATAAAGATGGTGTCGGCCATAAGGAGGAGTCCTGCGCCAATGACCAGCGACGCTAGGTTGCTTGAGAAGGCGTCGTTAGGGAAGAGCCACATGTCCATCAGGTGCCAGGCGCCGCGCCAAAGGAAGATAAGGGCTGTAGCTCGGAAGAAAAAATGTAGGTGTTTTTTGAGGTGTCTCATGGCCATCATTGTGCCATATGCGCTTTGTTTGGCTAGCTTTGAAAGGGAAGCGCCCCACCCCTCGAGACGCGTCAGGCTATCTCGAGAGGTGGGGCTTTATCCCAGTACCTGCATATTTCTTTGTGCTAACAACCAGTAATCATGAGTTTACGTCTGATATAACCCTGACTTACTCCGGTAGGTTTCAAGCACTAGAGGTTCTCTAAAAACACTCAGGGCCGCCTGATAGATAGGCGACCCATCCTAAAATCGAAAACAAATTGTTGGTACCGATATCGCTATTGTCATACTCGTAAAATTTTATCCATTGCCTTACCTTTTGCTAGTTCATCGACGAGCTTATCCAAATAGCGAATTGCCTGCATAGTTGGCTCTTTAATATCTTCAACTCGGATACCGCAGATAACGCCTGTAATTAGTCGTCTTGCGGGATTCATGCGAGGAGCTTTTGCGAAGAAAGTCTCAAAGTCTGTTTCCTTTTTTAATTCCAGACCCAGCTCTTTTTGGCTATACCCTGTCAGCCACTTAATAACCGCATCGACTTCTTTTTTGGTGCGTCCTTTTTTCTCCACCTTCTTAATATAAAGAGGGTAGACGCGCGCGACGCTCATTGAGTAGATCCGATGTTTTTCCATTTTGGAAGGTTTTAGCCGCGTCGCGCCGCTTCAATAGCAGCAACATCTATTTTTTGCATTGTCATCATCGCCTCGAACACACGTTTTGACTCAGCACCACCAGCTGCCATAGCATCGGTCAGCGCACGCGGCGTAATCTGCCAAGAGACACCCCACCGATCCTTGCACCAGCCGCACTGACTTTCCTGCCCGCCATTCCCAACGATAGCGTTCCAATAACGATCCGTCTCTTCTTGATTATCCGTTGCAATCTGAAATGAGAATGCCTCGCTTTGTTTGAAGAATGTGCCACCATTGATACCAACACAGGGGATTCCATATACAGTAAATTCTACCGTCAGTACGTCACCTTCTTTGCCGCCAGGGAAACCAGAGGGTGCACGAGTAATACTCCCTACAGAGCTCTCAGGGAACGTTGCGGCATAAAATTCCGCTGCTGCTTGTGCGTCCTTTTCAAACCAGAGGCAAACGGTATTTTTTGGTTGCGTATTCATAGGTGTGAGTATAACAAAGACGCCTACTTTGGTGCGCCTTGTGCGCTGAGTTTGTGCGGAGATTGTATCAATGGAAACGGTTTGGAGAAGTCGTAGTAGTCGGCACTGAGCCTACTCACTGTGCAGGCTTGAATGCTTTGATGCGCTGGCATTCTTCTAAGATGTAGCCCATGCGCCGGTTGTTGGCGTACTTCATCTGTAGCAAATCGCAGTTAAGTGCATCGCCTGAAACCGAAGACTTCTTTTCTGTGTACATTTTATTTATAAGGCAGTTTTGTTGAATATAATCCGCTTGTTCCGCATCGCCCTGCTTCATATACAGATCGCACGTTTTTAGGTATTGAGGAAATTCCGGATCGGCAACTTGGTAGCAATTCGATTTGAGAAGCGGAGGCACAAGATTATCGCAGATAGAAGGATCCTGCTTTTTTGCAGCTATTTTGGCGTATAAATTCTGTTGTTTGTATTCATCGGGGTACATTTTTACCAAACTTACATTGCCAGTTGCAAGTATAAATTCTGCAAAAAACTCTCTGGGGAGTTCCATACCGTTCAGTCCTATAAAAAGAATTGTCGGAATAAGAACGCCAGCTATGGCGTATGCAAATGCTGAAAAATTTCCAAAGAGTGACGATATCGGCTCGCGTTGCTGAACTTTAGCAGTTTCAGTTGCCCATTTTATAGCGCGCGGATATATAAGAGCGGAAAAAATAAAAATGACGATTGCTGCAAGTACATTAGCAAAAACAATAATCGGAGCTATGAAAAGGCCAAATCCAAAAGTCCCGACAAGAAAAGCGACAAGCAGTAAAAAAACGACTATCTGCGAGATGCCGAGAACCCGAAAAGCAAAGTGCCACCGCGATTCAAATTGGCTCGTTCCGATGTATTTTTTCCTGAAGCTGCGCCAGCCCAGAAAACTTCCAGCTGCCAGCAGAATAAGGATTCCGGGAATAAAGACGTAGGGTATGAAAAGAAGAATACCCGCCATAGTCCCCCAACAATAAGGCAACGAGCACTAAAGTAAAGGTGATTATCAAGGTGGCGCATTGCAAAATTGAGCGTTGCGCGCACTTTTGGCGTGGTCGCAAGGAGGAATCGATCGTTACACGATCAGTACAGGTTTGTTAATTGAACGCTCCGCGTACTAGATCTATGTGGTCACAAGTATTTTGCCTGACGGGAAACAACGATTGAGTCCTGCGGGCACTCTTGCATGTGGTCCCAGATATTTTGCTCGCCGTCGCTCGCAAAATTCCATGACCTTGCCTCGGCTGTCGCTTGAGAGCGACATGCCTCCGGCTTCACAAATGTTGGTTACAAGCAAAGCAGTTTGCTTGTAACTCCACTTTGTGACCCTACCGGGAATCGAACCCGGGTTAACGGCTTGAAAAGCCGCTGTCCTGACCACTAGACGATAGGGCCGTAAAACGGTTCTATCCTAACGGATTTTTGCCGGAATCGCAAAAAAGTGGTACGGTTCTTTGCGTTCTCCTAAGTGCACCACCTGGAGAGGTGGCTGAGTGGTCGAAGGCACCGCACTCGAAATGCGGCATGGGGGAAACCTCATCGAGAGTTCGAATCTCTCCCTCTCCGCAGAAAGAAACTTCCGAATCCGAAAGGTGGGAAGAAGCCCGCGCCGAAGGCGCGGGAGTGGGCAAAAGAACCCGTCGCGAAGCTATGAATTGGGACGGGGCGGGCGTGGCGAAATGCGCGGATTTGTCACGAACCAAGGGGTTCGTTCCGATTTTTTGGACGAACGACTTGATTTGGTACAAATCAGAGGAGGAGGACAAAAAATTGGCTTGTTTCGTATCTAAAATCCATTCCCGCAAGGGTTCGACCCAATTGTTTCTCCCGCGTTCAAAATCTTTCATTTGCTCTTTCAAAGCGGCGAGAGAGCGCATGAGTATATCTTTTCGCTTGAGATAAACTTCTTTCGGTACATCGCCATCGAGATACGCCGAGAGTAGTTTCTCCATGCGCTCCTCGTTCGCTTTGATTCCACTCAAAAGATTTTGAACCTCGCTTTGCGACGCTCCAATTTCCTCGCGCTCCCACATTTTCACTTTGTTTAACATCCAACTTGTATAGCGATCGCAAAGCGAGATTGTTTGAAGCCGTGCACAGATTTGCCAAGTAAGTTCAGATTCCTGTAAATACGCTTGCGAACAGTGGCCGCGCTTTTTCGAGCACCGATAATAGCGATAACGACCACCAGATTTTCCAGTTGCCCACTGCGCGGAAATCATACTGCCACACTCGGCGCATCGAAAAAGTCCAGTGAAAGGAAAATCATGCTTGATTTTCCTTTTGCGCGGCCGTTCTTTGGTTTGCAATACTTTCTGCACGGCTTCAAACAATGCGGGAGAAACAATTGGCTCAAAGTTTCCATCAAACCATTCATCACCATGTTTGACGAAGCCGAGATATGCTCGATGTGTCAAAAGTCGTTTGATGGAAACTTTGGCAAGTGGCGTTCCGTTTCGAGTCACCACGCCCAAGTCCGCCAAAAATTGCGCGAGCGAAATAAAAGTATGCGACCCTTTGGCGTATTCTTGAAACGCTAGAGTAACCACGCGAGCATTTGTCGGATGAGGCTCGATATTTCTCACCTTCGGATTATTGGTGTAGCCAAAGGGAGCTAAATTCAACCATTCGCCTCGTCGCAATTTTTGGCGGACGCCACGCTTGATGTTGTCAGATAGATTATCCGAATAATATTTAGATTGCCCGAACGCCACTTGCAACATAAAGAGCCCTTGCGGGGTCGGTTCAAACCAAAATGTCGGAAAGCGCAAAGACACAACCTTGCGCGTGTCTACGGCGTATATAACTCTGCCACCATCAATACTATTACGCGCGAGGCGGTCGGGATGCCACGCCAATATGCCGACACCATCAAGTTTTTCAATTTTCGCGAGCATTTCGCCGAACACCTCGCGCCCCGGTGTCTTTGCGCTTTTCGACTCTTGAAATTCCTCAAGAATTTCAAGATTTTCTTTACGCGCCAATTCTCGCAGTTCAAAAAGTTGTGCCTCAATAGACATCACTTGGCGGTCATCATCTTCCGTCGATTTACGCGCGTATAGAAAATATTTTGGTTTGGACATATAAATAGTTTTTAGATATGAAACAAGGACAAATCCGCGCATTTCGCCACGCCCGCCCCATTCCAATTCATAGCTTCGCGACGGGTTCTTTTGCCCACTCCCGCGCCTTCGGCGCGGGCTTCTTCCCACCTTTCGGATTCGGAAGTTTCTTTCTGCGGTGAAATTATATCCTTTGCGCGAACTTTTTTCGAGAATGCAAGCAAAGAGGCATGTGGGATGGAGTAGCCCTAC
>CALREW010000001.1:350711-425570 GCA_943356415.1 Candidatus Nomurabacteria bacterium | reverse complement strand
ATTCTCACTTTTTGGCGAAGTCCGCGTTTCGTATTTTCGGAAAGAGAATCTACAAAATATTTGCTTTGGACAAATGCCATAGACAAACTAAATTTCCCTTGCGGAGTATTTTCAAACCAGTGCGAGGGAAATTTTAAGCTCGCAAGTTTCCCTGTGTCGAGGAAGTATACAATCTGCCCGCCGTCCACCGAATTGCGCGCGAGACGATCTGGATGCCAAGAAACAATACCAGATACCTCGCCTCTCTCAATTCGTTTCAACATTTGCCCGAAAATAGGTCTGCCAGGAATTTTAGCAGATTGCTTTTCTATAAATTCCTCAACGACCTCCAAATTTTGCTCTCGGGCAAATGAGCGCAATTCGGTGAGCTGGGCGTCAATACTTAAAACCTGCTTATCCTCGACATCGGTACTCTTGCGAGCATACAAAAAGAATTTTTGTTTTTCCATATATTTACAAAAGCGAAAATGGCTATTTCAGTGTTGCAACCTTAACGCTAATTAAGATTACTGAAATAGCCATTTTCGCTAATTAGCTAATAAATCAGTTGCAACACTTTTATTATATCACTTTTGAAAAAACAACAAAAATTCTTTTTGTATTTGTCCAAAGCAAATATTGAATTTGTATCGCACGGGATGTCGAACCTCCTCCTTGGCGAAAAAACAGTGCGCGCAAGCGCGCCAAAAATTCTGAATTCGTTTGGGAAAATCGGCGGGAATCCTTGGGACGCGCTTCGCGCGTCCCGCATTTTGGCTTCCAAAAAACCGATGAGTTCCCTAATGGTGTCTCTATTGTACCAAGTTAGAACCTATTTTCAAAACAAATAACTCATCGCACATCCGTGCGCTGAAGCGCCTCTGTGCGAAGCACAGAGCTTTCCCAAAGGGAAAGGACGGAATGTGCGAATACAAATGCGGACTCGGTTTTGCGAAACTATTTTCTGGGGAAAGGATTTCGCAAAATCTCGGCTGATTCTTTTTGAAATTCGGCGGGGTTTCGTTTTGGGTTTCCGCGCGCAGGAGGGGTCTGGGGAGGAATGCGCGCGGAGCTTTTTTGGGCGGGGGCTATTAATAAAATACTAGAAATGTTAGAATATCCGCATATGTCACTTCAAGAAAAACTGTCTAAAATTTCTCAAAATCTGCAAGAAACCAAAGCAGAAACAGAGAAGAAAACTCAAGAAAAAGAGCTTGAGCCAATTCGTTTACGAATTAAGGAGCTTGAGAATCAAAAAAATCAACTTGATTTAGTTAAGGGTTCTTTGGAATTGAAATCAAGCGATAAAACAGGTAAAGGAATGAGAGAGTATTCAAAAGAAACTGATGACCAAGCTAAAAAAGAATCTACTCGCTTAGATACCTTGATAGATAAAAATAAGGAAGCACTCCAAACAATGGGGGTTGAAAATAAAGACCAACTTGTGGAAAATCAAGAATTTGCCGAAGAGCCAGAAGTTGTTAGTTATAAAAAAGCGAAAGAGGAAACTACTAATTTGGAAATGTCAGACAGTGCTTTAAAAGAAAAATTGAAAACACTTGGGGTAAATACTGATACGGAAAATTTTTCTTATGATTCCGCAGAAAAAGCGTTAGCCGAAAAATTACAATCTGTCGAAGGCGAACTTTTGCAGGAAAAGTTAAAAACGCCTGAAGGAAAAGAGGAAGCAATAGAAACTATTGCAAAAAATTTAGAAAAAACTTTGCCACAAACAGCTTTTTCGCAAGATGAGAAAACAAAAGAATATAAGTTTTCTGTCGGTTCTTCTTATGATGAAAAAAATATTTCTATTACGAACGACAAAGCAACTTTTAAAGAATGGTATAACGCAAAACTACTCCCTGAAAATATTAAAGACCTTGAATCGAAATATGGAAAAGAAATAGTGCAAACTGCTCTTAAAAAATCTTACGATAGTAAGGTAGAAAAAGCGTTTGGAGATTTTGATTCTAGAAAAGAATATAGCCAATTCTTAAAAAAGCAGATTGAATCAGTAAGTCCGCAAGAGGGAGAAAAAGCGCGAGTGGCTATGAGAGAATTTTCTGATTTGCAAAATGAATTTCGTAATCTCGCTAAACAAAAATCAGAAGAATTGAAAGAAAAAGGTATAGATTTTAATCCTGCCTATGCTTCTGGATACGGCGGTAAATATGAAGACTTTATACAATTTAGTTATGAACAGGATGTTGAAGAAATAAAAAATAGTTTACAAAATGTTGGCTCTTTCCCACCTAAATTTGATTTCAGAAAGTTACAAGAAGCTATCAGTAAGCAAAAAGATAAATTACAAGGATTTGTTGAGGTAATAAAAAATTTAAATACCAAGCAAGATGTAGAAAATCTACAAGGCAAGAGGCATAATGGCGAGGATGCTTTAATTTCAAAATATCGTCTTGATTTAGGCAAACCAAATGTATACGATATGCGCTTTAATCTCGAAGTAAGTAACGCCACAAATCAAGGAAGTGCTAATAATTATGGTAAAAAACCCATAGAGCAATTATTATCTCAAGCAAAAACACATGGTGATGCTGAAAGATATTTAGATAAAAAAATTGCTGACCTTGATGTTTTAAAAGAGAAAGTTTCTGAAAAAATGGAATTAGCGGTTGATACACAGTTAAAACAAAGGGAGTTACGCAAAGAAATTGAAGTTCAAAAATTCGGTATGGATATTAGTAACGTTGACATGTCTGAGTATATTGAAAGTGAAATTTCACGAATTGAAAAAAATAAAAAAGAAGCTCTTGCTTTAATGACGGAGCTTATAAAATTAGAGACCGAATTACCACAAGAACCAGTGATTTTGAGTGGAAATGAAATAAAAGTCCCTTCCGTTGGTCAACAGTTAGAGCAACTAAAAAAAGACCGAGAAACAGAGGAACAAAACTTGAGAAATCTAAAGCAAAAAATTTCAAATCACGAATCAAACAAACCGAAACTTTTTGGAAAGGATAAGTGGGAAAAAGATTTAGTTGATTTTAAACAAGAACAAAAAGATTTAGAAGAAAAAATTCGTAAAATGGGTAGCGAGGATTATTCTGCTTTGTATAAAAAATATTCCTTCCGTATTCCTACCCAACAATATTCTGATATTGAAAAATTGGTCAGTGAACAAAAATATGTTCAGGGTAATCCAGGCGAAGTTTTAGCAAACCTAAAGAATCAGCTAAATGAAATCGTCAATCGCAAAGCTCCTGAATCAGTAACAAATCTTTATAAAGAGTATAAAGACCTTGAGAAAAAACTAGCTTAGTTTTCTAGGGAGGCACAGCTTCATGCGCGCACGGGTGGGCAGAGCCTGTGTGCGTACTCGCACACAGGCTGGGGGCAAGCATGAATAGAAGCCTCGGGCATTTCCGCTATGAGCGTCCATGGCTAAAGGATGAGCGCCGAAGTTATATATCTCACAGAAATTTAGTAGCGAAAGCGACACCACATACTCCAATATGCAAAACGTAGAGTGGGGATGGCGAGGGCGTATTCCTCGTACTCGAGGAATATATCGCCCGACCCGGGGAGAGGAAACTTCCTCTCCCCAAGAAGCGTGAGCTTTGCTCACTCATAGGCACCTAGGCGCGAGTAGCCATAGCGGAAATGCCCGAGGCGGATGCCGAGGGTGCATTCCCTTTAGACTTGGACAATCACATAGCGAAAGAAATGACCGAGACAATTTTGATTTTGTTGTTTTGAATTTTTAGCCCCCGCCCAAAAAAGCTCCGCGCGCATTCCTCCCCAGACCCCTCCTGCGCGCGGAAACCCAAAACGAAACCCCGCCGAATTTCAAAAAGAATCAGCCGAGATTTTGCGAAATCCTTTCCCCAGAAAATAGTTTCGCAAAACCGAGTCCGCATTTGTATTCGCACATTCCGTCCTTTCCCTTTGGGAAAGCTCTGTGCTTCGCACAGAGGCGCTTCAGCGCACGGATGTGCGATGAGTTATTTGTTTTGAAAATAGGTTCTAACTTGGTACAATAGAGACACTCAAACCGCTCAGGTCCCCAGAGCATGTCTCTGGGGCCTTTGCGTTTTTGCCGGAGAGAGGACTTGAACGGTGAGCACGGGCACCCGTTCAGCAGAATGGGTCGTGCGAGCAGGGCCGAGAAATTTTTATGAGCGACGGCGAGTAAAAATGTTCTTGGCCAAGCCCCCTCCGGCACCAAAGAAAAAGAGCGCCGAGGCGCTCTTTTTCTACTGACCTAGCTTCTTCGCAAAACCCTTGAACGCTTCGAGTAGTTCCATGGGTACCGTGAAGACAACGGTATTGGACTGATCTGAAGAGATATCGTTTATTGATTGCAAAGTGCGCAAATGAAGTGCGCCCGGGGACGCCGAAAGCGTTCGGGCAGCTTCTGCCATGTTCTGTGATGCTGCAAGTTCACCTTCAGAGGTGATGATAACCGCGCGCTTTTCGCGTTCAGCCTCGGCTTGCTTGGCGATGGTGCGTTCCATGTTCTCAGGCAGCGATACGTCCTTGAGTTCTACGTTATGGACTTTAAGACCCCACGCATCGGTCTCTTTGTCGACAACTTCGCGGATATGCTCAGCTATTTTTTCGCGGTTTGTTAATAGTTCGTCGAGAGTTACTCCACCCACGATATTTCGCATGGTTGTTTGTGCATATTGAGATACCGCGTACATAAAATCTTCGATACCGAGGATCGCCTTTTCTGCGGAAGCGACTTGGTAATAGATAACGGCGTTTACCTCGACGGACACGTTGTCTCGTGTGATAGCTTTTTGGTGTGGCACGTCGACAGCTTTGATGCGCATGTCTACTTTCTTGTGGAACTGGATGATAGGAAACACGAGGCGCCAGCCTGGCTCGAGCGTTGCGGTGAATTTGCCAAACGTAAAGCGCAACCCTTTTTCATATTGGTTTATCTGGCGGATGCTGACCAAAACGATGACGACAGCGGCAATGACGATGGGGAGGAGTATATCCATACAGAATTTCTGAGGCTCGTAATACCCCAATACTACGCCATAGGATGTTGGCTGTCGCGCGTCACCAAACGCTGTACTCATTCGTTCTTCATGAAGAAGGACTACGATGTACTATTGACGGTAGGTAGATTTTCTCTTATTTAGAAGCGTATAATCAATTCTTCTTATGAACGGCACAAGTAACACCGGTGCGTGGGTTGTGGGCGGTCTTATTCTTATCGTTGTCATTGGTTTTGGTGTGTGGTGGTGGAACGGTGATCGCAGTGGCACTGATGTTGTGGTTACACCTTCTCCCACAGCGACAACTACGGATACCACACCAGCGGCAACGCCGATTGTGCGTGAAGACCGAACGAATTCTGACGTCGCGTCAGTTATTGCGGGTATTCCCGAGGCAAGTTCGTTTGCATCACTTTTTGCCTCAACGGGGGTAGCGGCGTCGATATCAAAGACGGGTACCTATACGATATTTGTACCAACGAACGGAGCGTTCAATCTTCTGACACCAGGGACGTTGACGAATATGTCGGCGACGCAAAAGAAGCGCTTGGTTCAATACCATGTTGTCTCCGGTCGCGCGGTGGATACCTCAGCGGTTGAGACGAGCACTATCATGGCGCTCTCAAAAGACGCACTTAACTTCGCGGTGCACGACCCAGGCAATAGCGCGATGGTAAACGGCGCTTTCATCATCAAGCAATACAAAGCTAAAAACGGCATTGTGTACTTGGTAAGCGGAGTGCTTGTCCCGCCGGAGAAGCCACTCAACTAAGTAGTTACTCTTGCAAAACAAAAGACGCCCCACGGGGGCGTCTTTTGTTTTGAGTTCATTAAAATAATTCTTCTTCCGCCTTCCACACATCCCGCCCGCCCGCGGTACGCTCACTATCAGTGCGCGCCCGTGCTTTAAGTGCCGACACATCTTCTTGCCAGTCTTTGCCGTCCCACCAAGAGAGAGCGGGGAAGTTTGTTTTGTAGAGCGCCTTTTCGCCGTAGACCGTTCCTACGTAGAAATGCTCTTTGCCTTCTGCTTTTGCATCACGTGCGGCATCGAGCATTAGCCACATGCCGAGCGATTGATCCACCATCGAGAGGTCGTAGAAGGAGTACCAGAAATGTTGCATCGCAGTATCTCCATCAAGCAGTGTCAATGCGGCGAGTTTACCGTCTTTTTCATACTGAACCGCACATGGAGCGACGGCGTGAGCGAGTATGAGTTTCAAACGCTCCTCAGGCATCAGTTTTGCATCGTGGCGCTTGGCAAAATAGGAGAGCGCAAAAGCAATACGTTCTTTGTCTTCTGCGAATGTTGCAGCGGTTACTGGGCTTTTAGTAAAAACCCCGTCAAACTTTTTTAAAATGCGACGGTTCTCGCTTGAGGGTTCAAATTGTGGAAGGCTGACACGAGCACTGCGGGCCATATACAGCGAGTCGGTTACTTCCTTTGATCCGGAATACGGAAGAAAGCCTTGCTCGTATATTGCAGAGAGTTTGTCACTTTTCTCAAGTGACGCATATACGCCGTAGCCGAACGTATACGTCCCGTAGTTTTGAAGAAATTCGCTGTGCCAGATTTTCATGTCTGTTTCGGGTAGTGTTCTTCTGCAAGTTTCGGCAATGCTTCCACCATACCGCCCATGTCTCCTGAGGTGAGTATAAGAATAACGTCGTCCGCCGTAAGTGTTTGCGCAATAGCAGAAAGCCCGGCTTCCGCATTTTCAACACCCACCGCTTTAATACCCGCGCTTTGCACGCGCGCAACTATCTCTTCAAGGTTTATTTGGTCATGTGTGCCGGCGCCGTGGGACGGTGGTTCGTAGACAAATACTTCTGCTGCGCCGGCAAAGACACTGTCATACCAGGGTAGTGCTCCCCGGTTGCGCCATGAGAAGGTGTGCGGCTCAAAGGCAATGAGGAGGCGTCGGTCGGGGAAATGTAATTTCATCGCCGCGATTGCAGCCTTCGCTTTTTCTATGGATGAGCCAAATCCTTCGTAGATGCGCACGGATGTTTTTGTTGATTTCAGATCGAGTCTACGACGGATGCCTTTGAATGAACTGATGGCACCTGCAAATTGTTCTGCGGTGATAAGCGATTGACCAAGAAGAAGTGCTGCAACGCCAATAATGTTTTCAACTGCATGTGAACCAAGCTCTTGGGTCGAAATATCAACAATATGCTTTCCGTTATTTAGTATGGAAAATGTCGTTGGAGCGCCGTAGACAATATTGCTCGCGTGCCAATCGCCCTCACTTACGCTGTATGTCGTTGCGTTTCGATTCGTGTCGGCAAGGAATTTTTTGGAGAGTTCGCCACTCAGTGCGACGGTCACTGAACCATCGGCCGGGACTTTCGCTATGAGTTCTACAAATGGCGCTAGATACGCTTCTTCCGTGGGGAAAATATTGAGATGGTCGTGTGAGAGAGGAGTAAGAAGTAGGTGACGGGGAGAAAAATGAAGAAACTTCGAGCGAGGGTCTTCGTTGGAGGATGGGTATTCGTCACCTTCAAGGACAAAAAGGTTGCCAGTCCCTGTGTGACCACTCTCGCTTGGGGAAAAGGGAACGGCTCCTATAAAGTAGGACGGGTCAAGATTTGCTTCGGTTAAGCAGTGTGCGATAAGCGCTGTTGCAGTCGATTTTCCGTAACTGCCCGCGATCACAATCTGTTCAGAGTTTTGCGCAAGTTCGGCGAGCATTTCAGGATAAGAAATAACGGGGACTCCTCGTGCGTATGCTTCGCGCACCTCAGCATTATTTTCTTTGGTTAATTTTGCGTTTTTCCCGACAACAATGCGGTTAACATCAGTGGGGATATTTTCGGCAGCGTAGGGTGTTTTGTACGAGATGCCACTTAAGGTCAGGTAGGAGGCAACAGGTTCATATACTGCCTCGTCTGAGCCGGTGACGGTAGAACCGCTGTCGATAAGTATTTTGGCCACCGCGCTCATGCCAACGCCACCGATACCTATAAAGTGAACGTGCTCGCGATTCATACGTGCCATGCTACCACTTCAAGCGCGCTCCATAAAAAGACGACCGCCGGCCCCGAAGTTCGGGCCGGCGGTGTGCGGGGTGACCGAGAAGTCAGCCCAAGTTCTTGATGACGACCAGGTTGCGCATCTTGCCCGCTTCGCCCGGAAGACGAGTGTGATGGGCGTAGGGAATGGCATCCGCGAAGGGCCCCACGCGCTCGACTTGTAGCGGGTCGAGTTTGAAATACCTCTCGCACTGGGCTCGGACGATGGCGAGCGTATCGAAGGAGAGCGTGTGGCCATCCTGCTCGAGCCGCACACCACAGCCGGTGCCCCACTTCTTGATGAAGTGTTGATGGAGCCGTTCGTTGTTTGCTCCGTGCACCGTGTCCTTCAGCGAATGCGTGTGCACTTTCCGCGAAAGCGGAAACAGTACGCGCACATGAAGTTGTGTCGGGTCAAGCGCAGCGCCACCGGTTGTGAGTGCTCGGCCTGCCGCCTCGACGACGCTTTCATGTTCGCGGTTTGGGGTCTTCGTGCCCGAGATCGCCAACTCGTGGTCGTAGAAGCACTTGAGTCCCGCATGCGCGGCGACCACGCGCCCCTGATACTCCATGACCACGACCGCACATCCACCGACGCTCATGATGAGCGATTCGGTCGGAGCGATGAGGCACCCATCGGCTTCCATGCCACGCATGATGGCGATGTCTTGCGTGGCGTCAATCGAGACGCGGATCTTCAGCTCGCTGCGCGAGCAGATGCGGCCGTTGAACTTCACTGGGGAGGGGGACCATATGGTTTTCAGCCCCAGCGCTTCGGCAACCTGACGCAGGCGCACGACGCGCTCGACGCCTGGAGCATCAAGTTCGAGCCGCGCGAGAGTCCAGTTTGTCTGTACGCCATCGATACGTCCCGGGAAGAGCGATGCGCCGACGGACACCGCACCCATCTTCATCGGCCCTACGCGAGTTGCGTGGTGGGCGATGTCGCTGTTTGGGGTATTTCTACGGAGCATGCGCCCCTGCCTTTCTTTAGCAGTGATCCAGGGTTACAAAAAGCCGGCTCTACCGGTTCCGCGCATTACAATCGCAGAGAAAAGTGAGTTAGTAAAGAGAAAACGCGATATATTGATTATTAAATATTTTGTGACATAATGTTGCGTGGAAGGCCTATGGAGGCCTGTAGCTTGGAGAGGCAACATGGCGACTCAACCGCCGCCTGAGGCGCAGGTTAGCCTGCGGCAGAAGATCTGGGACCACACGCTCGGTGGCTTGATCGAAGGGCTTCGCGAGGCGAAGGAGCTCGAGGTGGCTGGCAGACACAAAGATGCCGCTGTGAAGCGCGCTTCGGTGTGGTACTCGTATCGCATCGTCCCAGGGTTCCTCAGCCTGGCAGTGGGCGAGGTGCAACGGACAATCAGGATTATCGGTGGAAATATTGACCGGCTCAGTGACGGCCAGTGCGACGTCATCGGCACGGTCATGATCGCCCACCGCAACTTCTTCGTCGCCGAGAACTTCCTACTCGCGGGGCTTATGAAGAATCCTGTCCCGCACAGCGAAGCGCTGCTGCGCATCGGTATGGCAGAGGTTTGTTGTTACTCCGGACGGTCAGATGAAGAGGTGCTCGACTACCTCAACGGCGCGCTTCGGCTACGGCGAGATGTCGAGAACGAGCAAGACAACGTCCAGGCGCTCCGGCAGTTCTGCCGGGTGCTCCTGCGCGCCGCGCTTCTGCATCGCCGTCGTGGGATGATCGGCCTCGCCGAGGATCTCTACACCCGGGCGCTTATGATCGCCACCGATCCGGTGACGGGAAGTGCCGGGCAGAAGTTCAAGGTTCGCCTGGGCTGGAAGTTCGGCTGAACGAACAACACGTGCACCACGGTCGGCCTGACGAAGGGCCGACCGTGTTGTTTTTAGAGAGCCTGATTGCTATACATACGCTATGTCGCAAGAGCTTCCAAAATCATCCTCTCCTGATTCCATAACGAGGCAGTACAATCACATAGGAGATGCCTACATTGAAGGCAAAGAAGCGTTTTTCAAGAACGTTAGAGATCTTGGTAAAGAATTCCTTACCGAGCATCTAAAAAATCCACAAGAAAAATCACTTCTCGATGTTGGTTGTGGTGCGGGAGCAGAGCTCGTGACGTATCGAGACGAAATGCATTTTAAACAAGTGCTTGGCGTCGATCCGTCTCTTACGATGGTTCAAGCAGCACAGAAGGTCACCGGAGATACAGCTATTGCTCAACTTGGCGATTGGGAACATCTGCCGGTACCGGACGCATCGCAAGATTATGTTCTTGGGCGTTTTTCTTTCCATTATGTTGAAAAAACAGACGCGCCTTATCGTGAAGCAGCGCGAGTACTAAGGTCAGGTGGAGAACTTATTCTTATTTTGCCGCATCCCGTCGCAGACATACGAGCTGTTGAGAATGGAAAAGAGGTCATAAAGACATCGCTCTACGGAGGAAAGGTTGTAGTGACCTATCCGCCACATTCAATGAACGATTATCTCTCACCAACATTCGAGGAACTCTTTGAACTGGTTGAGAAGCGTGAATACAAGAGTCTGGAGCGCGACACTGACACATCAGTAGATTCGCTCGTAATCGTCGCTCGCAAAAGGTAAGGCACCTCCATGTCCAAACTCTCCGTCATTGCGACCCCCATAGGAAATCTCGAAGACATTACGCTCCGAGCTCTTTCGGTCTTGAAAGCGGCTGACATCATTCTTTGTGAGGACACGCGTGTCACGAAGAAATTGCTCTCCCATTTTGCTATTACCACGCCGACGCTCTCATTTCATGCAAATAGTGGTGCAAGTAAGGTAAAGAAAATTGTCGAGTTGCTTGAAGAAGGGAAACATCTTGCGTTGGTGACTGACGCCGGGACGCCAGGGGTTTCTGATCCAGGGGGAGAGTTGGTAGGAGCGACACGGGAAGCCCTTGGAGACGATGTGATTATCGAGGCAATACCAGGTCCTTCGGCGCTTGCCGCGGCGCTTTCTATCGCGGGACTTCGCGTTTCAACATTTACGTTTTATGGCTTTTTGCCCCAGAAGAAGGGGAGAGAGACGCTTTTTAAGACTATTGCCACGGATGAGCGGACAAGCATTTTCTATGAGTCTCCACACCGGATTATGAAAGCGTTGCAGTCGCTCGCTACCCAATGTGGGGAGCGCCGAATTGGTATCTACAGAGAACTCACCAAATTTCATGAGGAAAGTCGGGTAGGAACTGCAGGGGAGCTCCTGGCATACCTGGAAGAGACCCCTGAGAAGCAGCGAGGGGAATTTGTCGTTATTGTTGAGGCGCAGTAGTGCGCGGCTCTGCTATACCCCGTGGATAGGCAGGCAATCGCCTCCCTCTGCACCGGCATCTGACGATCGACAGGTATTCCACAAATGGCCGCCCCTTTATCTCATGGGGTATACTGCGAATATGTCGAAGGAAGTGACGCTGATATTGCTCGGGCTCGCAATCGCAGCGTTGCCATATCTTGGACTTCCTGGGTCGTGGCGAACGACACTTCTTGTTCTCGGAGGTCTTGGAATCGCGGCGCTTGGTTTTTTCCTGCGGCGTGAAGTGCTTGCCCGCGGTGCGGCGCACACCCAAGATTTTTTTGTAGATAACCGCCCGCGCGAAGCGCAACCGACCTCGAATGAAACGCAAACAAATCGCCCTCGGGTCGGGTAAAAAACTTCTCTTCACAGGCGTCGTCGTTGTAGCGACGGTGTGTTTTCTCGCATTTGAGTTTGTCATTCCCGCACTCTCCTCGGTGAGCGTGCGAGGTGATGCCGATGTCGCAAGCAGCACCGCTACTTCAAGTGAAGAAAGTGACGTGCCTGTTGTCTCAGTTGCAGCGCACGTCGGTGTGCCGACCAATGTAAAAGCCGTCTACATGTCGCAGTGTGTTGTTGGCACTCCAAATTTTAGAAAACAGCTCGTTGATTTGATAGATACAACGGAACTTAATGCGGTGGTTATCGACATCAAGGATTACACCGGCAAAATATCCTTTACGCCGGATGACCCGGACCTCAAGGACTGGGTATCAGATGCCTGTGGCGCCAAAGACATGCGCTCTTTTATAGAAATGCTCCACAGCAAAAATATTTATGTCATTGGACGTGTCACCGTCTTCCAGGATCCAACCTACACGAAGGCCCATCCAGAACTTGCAGTGCAAAGTGCGAGTCACGGCGGTCCGTGGAAAGATCGTAAAGGGCTCTCTTTTATCCAGGTCGGCGCAAAGCCCTATTGGGAACGCGTGGTGAAACTTGCAAAGGCGTCGTACGCAACTGGTTTTGATGAAATAAATTTCGATTACATACGTTTTCCTTCTGACGGAAATATGGCCGATGCGGTGTATACCCTTTCTCCAGGAAAGACCAAACAAGAAGCGGTTGAAGAATTTTTTAGTTATCTACATGCAAATCTGAAGGATACGGGAGTAAAGATGTCGGCTGACCTTTTTGGCATGACAACAACAAACACTGACGATCTTAATATCGGACAGGTGCTTGAACGTGCTCTGCCGTACTTCGATTACATTGCACCGATGGTGTATCCATCGCATTACCCAAGCGGCTTCAACGGTTGGAAAGATCCGAACGCGCATACCTATGACCTTATGAAATTTGTGCTTGATGCTGCAGTGCGTCGTACGACTGCAACACAGACCGGCATTGCAGGAGCCGCTTTCTCGCGCATCGGTACGACGACTCCTGCGGTGTATCTAAAGCCGGCATACGATAAGAGTAAAATTCGTCCGTGGCTTCAGGATTTCGACTACCCCGTGGACTACACCCCGACTATGGTGGCTAACCAAATACAGGCAGCGCACGATGCGGGTCTCGATGGGTATCTTTTCTGGGACCCGGGTAATAAATACTCGAGCCTCAGGCAGGTTCTCAAGGCGCAATAAGAATACGTTTCTTGAACCTTTGCTTGTGCCCTTCCTTTGGTATGCTGGTTTGAGCTAGGGTAACCGTGTCTATTTATAGGGAAGCAGTAACAGCTTGTATGTCAAAAAATCTTTGGTTAGGCCTGGGTGCAGTGGTTATTGTAGCGGCGGTTATTTGGTTTGGCGTCGCTACTAAAAAAGCTCCTACGGAAACAGGGCCTATTCGCATCGGTGCGTCGCTGCCTCTTACGGGGGAGGCTGCAAGCTTGGGTGAGCAAACAAAGGCTGGCATTGAGCTTGCACAAAAGGAAATAAACGACGCTGGTGGTATTGGTGGCAGACAGGTCGAAGTTATTTTTGAAGATGATAAATGTGCCAAGGACGGTGCAGATGTATTTAATAAGTTGGTATCGCTCGATAAGGTTGCTGCAATTATTGGCCCACTGTGCTCATCTGCGGCCGGTCCGGGACTCCCAATCGCACAAGCGAATCATGTGCCCACGGTATTTTGGGCGTCTGCACCAGGACTAACGAAAGCAGGCGAGTATGTGTTCCGCACGTATCCGTCCGACGCCTTCCAGGGAAAGTTTGCTGCAGAATATATTTACAACACGCTTGGCAAACACAAAGCTGCAGTACTTTACGTAAACAATGATTACGGCAAGGGTCTCAGTGACGTCTTTGCGGCGCGTTTCAAGGAGCTTGGGGGAGAAGTTGTCGAGAATGAAGGGGTGACTCAAACAGCAACCGATATGCGCACCGAGCTGTCGAAAATTAAAGCAGCAGATCCTGAAGCGCTCTACATGGCGCTGTATCCTGGCTCAGGTGTTGTAGCCGTAAAACAGGCGAAGGCTATCGGTCTTAGCGCTGTACGTTTTGGTGGAGATGCACTTGATCTCAAGGAGTTCACCTCCGTGCCAGAAGCTGAAGGTGCCATGTATAGCGTTGGAAAGTTTAACCAGCCAGAGGCGTTCGCAACGAAACTTAAACAAGGCACCGGGACCGACATCAATATCTACTCGGTGCTTGGATACGATGCGTTCCGCCTCCTCGCCTCGGTTATAAGTTCGGTCGGCACTGATTCTCAGAAGGTTAGAGATGCGCTTGCTGCCGTTAATTACACCGAAGGAGTAGCGCTCTCTGAAATCAGTTTTGACGCCGATCGAGATCTAAAGACCGCGCAGTATGAGGTGCATCTCGTGCACAATGGCTCTGCGGAGATAGTGAAGTAGGAATGGTAGGCTAGGAAGTACATGGATATTCTCGTCCAGATACTCCTAAATGCCGTTATCGCCGGGGCTATCTATACGCTTATCGCGTTGGGCTTCACGCTGATGTACAGCACGGCGAAGTTTTTCGATCTCGGGTACGGGGCGCTTATTGCTGTTGGAGGCTACGCCACCTATTGGTCCTACAAACAGATTGATCTACCTGTGTGGCTTGCGATTGGTATTGGCGTCGCTACCGCGGGTCTGCTTGCCTTTTTGGTTGAGCGATTTATCTATCGCAAACTGCGCGAAAGAAAAGCATCGGGAACGATATTGCTTATTGCCTCGCTTGGCGTACTCACCATCATCCAAGCGGTTATTGCCATTATTTTCTCGAGTCAATTCCAGACGCTCTCCAAAAATATCGGCAGTACGCGTACGTTCAATATTGCAGGCGGTGTCATAACGGATGTCCAAGCGCTCATCTTTATATCGGGACTCGTCATTATGACGGGGGTGGGTATCGTTCTGTCGAGAACGCTCTTTGGCAAAGCGGTGCGTGCTGTCGCCGATGACAGTACGGTTGCAAGTATTGTCGGTATAAACAGTCCCAGGATTCTTGGCATCGTCGCTGCGGTAGGAGGTGCGATTGGTGGGCTGTCGGGTATTGCCGTTGGGTTTGATACCGGCATCGAGCCTTTGATGGGGATGAGCCTCCTTCTTAAAGGAGTGATTGCCGCCATCATCGGCGGTATAGGTTCTATCTACGGAGCCGTCCTTGGCGCATTCCTCTTGGCTCTTATTGAAAATCTTGGGGCGTGGCAGTTTGCAGGGGAGTGGAAAGATGCCATTGCGTTTGCGGTGCTGATCGCTTTTTTGCTATTCCGACCGAAAGGTATTCTCTCAAAATAAATGGAGTATCTACTGCACATAGCAATTCTGGTTTCTATTTACGCGATGCTTGGGCTTTCGCTCGATTTAATCGTCGGTTACGCCGGGCTTCTCTCCATTACCCACGCTGCTTTTTATGGCATCGGTGCATACGGCACCGCGCTCTTGATGATCAATCAGGGGTTCGGATTTTTCACTGCAATGCTGCTTGGTATGGTTATTTCTGGTGTTGTGGCGCTGGTTATCGGCGCCGTTCTTTCACGCTTTCGTGGTGACTATTATGCGCTCGGGTCGTTTGGGTTTAACGTCATTATCTTCAGCATCCTTCTCAATTGGCAGAGTTTAACGCGTGGTCCTCTAGGAATACCGGGTATTCATAGACCGGAACTTTTTGGCATTTCGTTTTCTGACAACGTTATGTTTCTTATTCTCTGCATCATCCTTGGTGCGATTGTCTACGGAGTTTGTTGGTACCTCACGCGTTCGTCTTTTGGTCGAGTGCTCACTGCGATACGCGAGGATGAGAATATGGTGCAAGTATTTGGCTACGCGACCCCGTACTTCAAGCTCGTGGTGTTTGTTATTGCGGCAATGCTCGCAGCGCTCGCTGGGGCATTGCTCGCGAGCTACATCACGTTTATTGATCCATCGAGTTTCTCGCTCAATGAATCTATCTTTATTCTCGCCATTATCATTCTTGGCGGCCTTGCCTCACACGAAGGAGCACTTGCTGGCGCTTTCTTTCTGATAGTGCTTCCTGAAGCGCTGCGTTTCTTAGGCTTTCCATCGGACGTAGCAGCGCAAATGAGGCAGGTGACCTACGGAGCGATTCTTGTTTTGTTCATGCTGTATAGGCCTCAGGGGTTTCTCGGCAAATTCAGAATGAATTAAGTTATTTCTTAAGAGAGACCTTCTTTGAACTCTCCCACGCTAAATCAAAAAGTAGAGCAGACGAGCGAGCTATTTTTTCAGAGTGGATAACCACGATAAAGAGGGGATCAAACGAAGTAATACACAGCATTCCCTTGCTGATAGAGAAGTCCATCTCAGTTTGTTGACCAGGGAGGATGCGCACATCAGCACTTCCTTTTACAACGCGCGTGGCCCATGCAGTGTCGGTTTGGTTGTCTGAGACCAGTACTTTGTGCGCACGAGTATCTTTACGCTTGCTTTCATAATTGCGGGCCCACATCTCTATTTCTTTTGCCATTATAGGCGTCAGCTTTTGTACATTCGTCACGAAACGAACATCTTTCTCTTTCTCAAGTTGCCCGTATATAGAAAGGACCGCATCGAGGCCTTGAAAATATTCGATGCGTGGTTTTCCTTTGCCTTTGTCTTGAAGCGCATGAATAAGAGGCAACATAAAGCGAAACTCCTCGACCGCCGTCTGCGATGTTGCAAGAAGACGGCTTGGTTCAACAGCGGAGAACCGTTTTACGTTGCCTGAGCCAAAATGCTGCACATAGCCGCGTGCTTTGAGGCGGTCTAGTACGAAGTAGACAATGGGACGCTTCAGCTCCGCCTTTTCTGCTATTTGGGAGACCTGAGCGTCGCCAAGCTCGAGGGTAGCCAAGTACACACGAGCTTCCTTTTCATCGAATCCGACCCCCTTAAGGGTGGCAATTAGTTCTTTATCTATCATAATTGACAATAATATTAACAAAATAGGCAAATATAGTCAATATTTGCTTTGTTTATATGTAAATAAATTGTCAATCATATTGCTAGAATTAAAGTTTTGTTGCTTTATATGGCCATATGAAAAAGGCCATATGGGTAAGCGCATTGTTAATTATAGGTATTTTGGTCATAGCGGCGGCATGGACGACGCGGCGCGATGCGGAATCTATACGGATTGGGGCTGCCTTAGGGCTTTCAGGCTATTGTGCATCCTGGGGTGAGGGAGAATTGCATGCAATCCAACTCGCAGTTGCTGAGGCTAATGAAAAAGGTGGCATCAACGGCAAACAGATAGAGCTCGTTGTGGAGGATATGGCGTGTGATGCCAAGGCAACTGTGAACGCCGCAATAAAACTTGTTGATGCCGATCACGTGGCTGCCGTCATCGGGCCCACGTGGGGAGATGCGTTTCAGGGAGTTTTTTCAGTCATGAATGAACGCCGTGTCGCTATTGTTTCTCCTTCGATGGCAATGGAATCTTTGGTCCATGATGGAACCGTCTCGGATTATGTGTTTTCGACTTGGTTTCCACAGCAAGGTGAAGTTGATGCGCTCGAAACGTACATCGCTGCAAGCGGCAACAAGAACATAGTGATACTTCATGACGAGGATACGTTTGGGTCAACAATGGCAGCTCTCTTTGAGGAGCGCGCTCCTGCGCACGGACTCAGCATCAGCAAGTCATACAAATTTCCTCTTGGCTTTTCAGACTTCCGGACATCGATTGTTGAATTAAAAAGCATTCATTCCGACGGTATTTTCGCTGTGTTTGCTAATCCTGCGACGAAAGCAAAATTCTTTAAGCAAGCAAAGGATCTTGGTCTTGATGTGAAATTCTTCAATCTTACTGATATTGAGGATGCAACTCTTGTTGAAAATTTTGGGTCCGCACTTGAAGGTGTGATTTACACCCACGGACGAACCACTAAAAATGGAGAGGTATTTCAAGAGAAGTATGCAGCAACTTACAATGGTGTGCCAGTGGGTCTCAGTGGACTTAATGCTTATGACGCAACGAATGTGCTTATTGAAGCGTTGCGCAAAACAGACGGGAAGCGTGCGGGTGTTCGTGAAGCTCTGCTTGATGTGAGCATCCCAGGGACTGTCGCTGAGGAAGTGAGCTTTAACGAGAAGCATCAGATACGCAACATTGAGTTCGTGATCAAGACCATTAAAGACGGGAAGTTCGTCGAAATTGAGTAAACTCCACCCAGGAAAGATACTTGTCTTTTCCTAAGAATAGTGTGGAATAGGCGCATAGCCATAAGCGATATTTCATGCAAAAGAGAGTCGGCGTTGTAGTTGTCCTCCTCCTTGTAATCGCAGCGGGCATTTGGTTTACAACGCAATCAAAAAATACACCTGCGGACAATTCTAAAGAATCCATAAAGATAGGCGTGGCGTCGCTTCTCACTGGAGATTTCGCTGTTGTGGGAGAGAACATCGTTAAGACTGCAAAGCTTGCCGCAGCAGATATAAATGCCGACGGAGGTATCAGCGGCCGTCCTATTGAGCTTGTTATCGAGAATGCAGGCTACACAAGCAAGGATGGTGTTAGCGCATTGCAAAAACTCATCAACGCCGATGGGATTAGGTACGTCATCGGAGGGACTTCGAGCAACGGGACTATCGCATATGCACCTATAGCCAATCAGACGCACACGGTGGTGCTGACGCCTGTAACTGGTGGCAAAAATGTCGATGAAGCAGGCGACTATATTTTTCGTATCGCAAACGCAGATATTCTTGCGGGACAGAATTTGGCAGAGGCAATGATCCGCCTTGGATATACGAAGGCGGCTACTATAAGCGAGGTTACTGATTACACCACTGACATCCAGAACACCTTTGAGAAGACCTTTAAAGAGAAAGGGGGTGTCATCGTAAAATCAGAGCGCTTCCAACCAAACACTACTGACTATCGAACGCTGATCACTTCGGTACGCGAATCGAAACCTGAGGCTATCCTTATTCTCTCTCAGCTTGGGACAAACGCTGCACAGTTCATCAAACAGTCTCGTGAGCTTGGGTTTACACCACCGCTCTTTACTGACTTTACGCTCGCAGCTAATGGTGATGTGAAGCGGATTGTAGGATCGCTCGACGGTATCTATTTTGCTGATCCGGCATATGACACCGCGGGAGCAGGGAGCAAAGCGTTTTTTGAGAGGTATGAGAAAGAGTACGGTGGACCATCCCCGATACCATTCCATTCCGCTTCAACCTATGACGGCATGATGATGATTGCGTCAGCACTTCGTGCAGTAGGTGATGACAGTACTAAGGTGCAGCAATGGCTTCTCATGAATGTAAAAAATTATCAGGGTTTGATGGGCACTTACTCGCTTGATGCCGCAGGCAACTCTGATCTCGGTTTTACCGTACGTGTCATTAAGGGTGGTGTGCCGACAGATATTAGCTACTAACACTACTTTGTAGGGGCGCTAAGCGGCCGTATAGTTGTCTCATGGCATTCCTTCAGACCAAGAAGCTTCTTAAGCGCTTCGGTGGGGTGAGCGCTGTTGACCATGTGTCACTTTCTTTTGAAGGGGGAAAGGTTACGGCTCTTATCGGGCCTAACGGCTCGGGGAAAACCACTTTTATAAATGTGGTTACAGGTATACTCCCGATGGATGGTGGTACGGTGGTTGTGAGTGACGATGTGGAGCTCTCCAGTGTCCGCCCGCAAGATATTGCGGCGTTGGGCATGACGCGCACCTTTCAGAGCGTCCGCGTTATTGAGCAAATATCGGTCCTCGATAATATTTTGTTTGTTCTCACTGAGCGCAATGTGTGGGGTGCTCTTTTTGAACGGCACACTAAGTTACACCTTGATGCAGCAGAAGATGTCCTGCGTCGTGTTGGCCTGTGGGAGAAGAAAGATGCGCTTGGCGAAGAACTTTCGTATGGGCAGCGAAAATTGCTTGAGATAGCCCGGGCTATCTCGATGCGTTCAAAAGTCTACTTTTTTGATGAACCATTTGCGGGACTTTTTCCAGAGATGAGAACCACTGTGGGCACCTGCATCAAGGAGCTTCGCGATTCAGGTTCGGCAGTGGTGCTTGTCGAGCATGATATGGATATTGTGCGCAACTTAGCTGACCACTGCTATGTACTCGATAGCGGCAGACTTCTCGCTGAGGGAACACCTGCGCAGGTACTCGCTGAGCCGGCAGTTGTTGAGGCATATCTTGGAAAATAAGTGTATGAAGCAAGAACTTTTACTTGAACTGCGCGATGCAACGGTTGACTACGGCGGTATACGTGCGCTCGAAGGAGTCAATATTCGTATTGATGAGGGAGAAATTGTTGCCTTAATGGGCCCCAACGGAGCAGGGAAGTCCACGGTACTCAAAGCACTTCTTGGCATCGCACCGTTATCGAAAGGAGGTGTGTATCTACATGGACAAGAACTTACACCGCGCGCCCACGAAATGGTTGCCCGCGGCATCGCGTATGTGCCACAAGGCAGACAAGTGTTTAAAAGCCTCACGGTGTTCGAGAATCTCGAGCTCGGCGGCTACGTTCTTCCTAACCGTGCAGATGTCCGTGGCGCGATAGAAGAAGTATTTTCAATATTTCCAATCCTGAAAGAAAAGAGACACGAGCGAGCGGGACTTCTCTCTGGCGGTCAACAACAGATGCTCACCATTGCTCGGGCGCTTATATCTGATCCGCGGGTGCTTCTTCTTGATGAGCCATCGCTCGGTCTTTCGCCAAAAATAGTGAAAGAAGTATTTACGCTTATACAAGAGATACACCGTCTCCGTTCTATTGCGGTCGTTATCGTAGAACACAGCATTGCTTCAGTACTCTCAGTTGCGGAGCGCGCATACGTACTTGCGTATGGAAAGGTTGTGCTTGAGAAGAGCGCCGAGGAACTACGAGATGGTGACGAGTTAAAACGCGTCTTTCTGCGCACCAAGAGCTAGGATCTCTTTGATATACTTCAACTGCATATGCGTGAAGACCCGGGCAAAATAACGTACTTTGCCTCGACCGACTCCCGAGGCCAAAAGATACCCTTCGGTATCAAGCGTATTGATCGTGCGAAGCACATGTACGTCATCGGCAAGACGGGCATGGGTAAATCGACCATGCTTGAGAACATGGCAATACAAGATATCCGCAATGGAGAGGGCGTCGCCTTTATCGATCCACACGGCTCAACTGCTGACAAACTGTTGGAGTACGTACCGGAGGACCGCATCAACGACGTGCTCTACTTTGCGCCGTTTGATATGGAATACCCCATTGCCTTTAACGTCATGGAGGACGTCGGCTATGACAAACGTCACTTGGTGGTCTCTGGACTCATGTCTGCGTTCCGCAAGATTTGGGTAGATGCATGGAGTGCGCGTATGGAATACATCCTCTCCAACACGCTACTTGCATTGCTTGAATATCCGGACTCGACACTCCTTGATGTGAACCGCATGCTCATCAACAAGAATTTCCGTAAGAAAGTTGTTGAGAATATAACCGATACGACGGTTAAGAGTTTCTGGGTAGATGAGTTCGCCAACTACGGTGATCGTTACACTCAGGAGGCCACGCCTGCAATCCAAAATAAAATAGGTCAGTTCACATCGAATCCTCTGATTCGCAATATCATCGGCCAGCCAAAGTCTTCTTTCGATATCCGTCAGATGATGGACGAGAGAAAGATCATGATCATCAACCTCTCAAAAGGGCGTGTCGGAGAGGGAAATGCGTCGCTCCTAGGTTCAATGTTGGTGACCAAGATATATCTTGCAGCGATGTCACGTGCGGATCTCTCAGCTGGGAAGATGGCTGAGACTTCGTCGTTCTATTTCTACGTAGACGAGTTCCAGTCATTCGCAAATGAATCATTCGCTGACATTCTCTCTGAAGCGCGAAAATATAAACTCAATCTTATTATTGCGCACCAGTATATTGAGCAAATGGAGGAAGAAGTGCGCGATGCGGTATTCGGCAACGTCGGCACTACAGCAACCTTCCGAGTGGGGCCGTTTGATGCTGAAGTATTGGAAACCATATTCAAACCAAAGTTTGAAGCAACGGACCTGGTTAATCTTGGAAAAGCACAGATATACCTCACCTTACAAATAGATGGTGTAGGTTCTGCGCCATTTTCAGCAGCAACGCTGCCACCGTTTGATGCGCCACCAACGATGCATGTCGATGAAATAATTGCATTTTCACGACGCACCTACGGCGCCCCGCGCGCTAATGTAGAGAAAAGTATTGATGAATGGCAAGACGATGCACTTGCTCCTTCTGAGACTGAGCTTGCAAAGGAGGCTGAAAAAAAGAAGGAACGGGATGCTCGTCGCGCAGAACGCGACGCGCTCGGCATCCCTCCGGGACCGGCGTTTACTCCTCGAGGCGTACGTTCCCAAGACCTTATAGCTAAGCAGGCTGCGGCCGTGTTGGGCCCGACCTCTTCTCCTCGCCCAGCAGCGCCGCGTCCTTCTGCGCCTCGCCCACCGGTAACACAAAAAGCTCCCCAAGCATCCCACCCACCTCGTCCTCCAGTGCCAGCAGAGCGTCGTCATGAAAATCGCCCACCGAGACCTGCTGCCCAGTCAGTTAGACCGGAAGTGAAGCCTAATCGACCACCACTTGAAGGTACGAATTCGTTGAAGGATGCGCTTGCTAAAGCGACAAGTGAGAAGCTTGGCGAGGCGCTCAATCGAGTAGCTCCTGCCGCTAAGCCTAAAGCTCCACCGGACGTGGGTCCGGAACTCAGTCTCGACGACGCACCGACTCAGCCAAGGAAGAAAGAAGAGGCGCCAGTTCAATCTTCATCACGCAAACCAGCTGAGTTGCCGGAGGAGGTACTTAAGAACATGATTCGCGACGACGAAGAGTAAGGCGGACGCGCATGGAGATCTCGTCTGCTTTGTCTAAGATTTCGGAGCAGCTCTGTTTCAACAGAAAGTTTTTGTCTGAGTCTTCACGACGGACCACAATCTTATTGTCTACCATAGTGGCAAGTGCAGTATTGCCGGTGTCTGTGTCCGCAAACGTGCTTATCAACGAAATCATGTATGACGTTGAAGGCACTGATACTGACCGTGAATGGATAGAGGTCATTAACGCTGGTTCAACATCGGTTGATATTGCTTCGTTCAAACTTTTCGAAGCGGCAACGAATCATTCACTGGTATCGGTGCAGGGCACAACGATACTGGCACCTGGGGAGGTGGCTGTTATTGCAGTCACGCCAGCAAAGTTTTTACTCGATTGGCCTCAGTTTACGGGCAAACTTTTCGACAGCTCTTTCTCGCTGAGCAATTCTGGTGAGACGCTTGGTATAAAAAACGGCGCCGATGCAGAGGAAGACACGGCAACGTATGCCTCAAGTATGGGCGCGCAAGGTGATGGGAAGAGTCTTGGTCGCAGCGGAAGCGTGTTCGTAGCACAAACACCTTCGCCGGGAACTTCATCAGGAGGATCATCCTCGACATCGTCGTCACAAGAAGATAGCGGTACGTCCTCAACGCAGAGTGCGACAAACACAACAGCGGTAGCCCAGGTTGCTACTCCGGTACGTTCAATCAGTATTCACGCAGGAGGAGACCGACTGACAACGGTTGGGGCAGATTCCATTTTTTCTGCAGAGGTGTATGGCATTGAAGGCAAGTTGGTTCCAGACGCGCGAGTGGTTTGGACGTTTGGCAATGGAGACACTCGTGAAGGTCGCTCGGTCCAGTACTTTTATCGCTATCCCGGGCGGTACCGTGTCTCGGCCATAGCATCTGTCGGTGAATACACTGCAGAAGAGCGTTTTGTGGCAGAAGCGCATCCGGCTGAGGTGCTACTTCGCGCGGAAACGGACGGCACCCTTTCCGTGTTGAATAAAGGAGAGAAGGATCTCGATATTTCACTGTGGCAAGTTGATCGTGTGGGCGTGCGTTTCCGATTCCCAAAAAACACCGCAATTCTTGCAGGTGAAGGGGTACGCCTCCCGCTCCAGACAACGGGGCTTCCGGCAGAAGGGCTGGCGCGCCTCCTGTACCCAAATGGGGAGGAGGCGAGCCCAGTAGAAGCGGCACTCGAGCATTTCTCGATTGCTGAAGAACCCCCTGCCTCGTACGCACCACTTTTTGTTCCTCCTCAGGAAGAGCCTGATATTGAGCCGGTTCCTAAAGCGCTTGAATCGGTAGCTGGTGCCGCTGCCGCCCTTGTCACGGCACCGATGTCTACGGAGGGTACGAGTGAATCAAATCTCTTGCTCTGGTTTGCAGGGGCGGTAAGTTTAAGTGCACTCGGTGCGGGAGCTATTGCAGCTACACGTCTTTCCAGTGTTTCTGAATCACCTAGCGCTGTTGCTACCGCTGATAAAGAAGCAGAAGAGTACGAGTTGCTCTGATAGGATACGCGTGTACGTCTCTGTGGAATGAATAAACCAAAAGTACTCATTATTTCGATGGCCTACTTTCCTCGCTTCGTCGGCGGGGCTGAAGTGGCCCTCAAAGAACTCACGGACCGTCTCAGCGACGAGTTCGAGTTTCATATGGTGACGCTGCGCTATGACTCAAAACTGCCGCGCATATCGAGAGAGGGGAATGTGTTGGTCCATCGCATTGGACCTTCTCTTCCAAGTCCGAGCATTGCTGACTTACGCAAACCATTTTTCCGTGTATTAAAAATCTGGTTTCAGATTGCTGCGTATCTTAAAGCTCGGTCGCTCAATCGAACGTACCAATACAACATTGTGTGGGGAATGATGGCACATTCAGCGGGTGTACCGGCAGGCCTCTTTAAGCGTTTCCACTCGAAGGTTTTTTATTTGCTCACGCTCCAAGAAGGAGACCCGCCGGAGCACATCGAGCGACAGATGCGCATTTTTGGACCATTGTTTAGAGCGGCATTCACTCGTGCTGACGCGGTCCAGACGCTCTCAAACTTTTTGGGAGATTGGGCAAAGCGTATGGGCGCGCGGCGAGTGAAAGTTGTTCCAAACGGCGTCGATCTTAGTCGCTTTGGAAAACCTATTGCGCCGGCGCGCCGCAGTGAGCGTAGACAACAGATGAATGCAAAAGAGGATGAACACCTGCTCATCACCGTGTCACGTCTCGTTCCAAAAAATGGCGTAGATATTGTTATTGAAGCGATGGGGGAACTTCCTTCGCGAGTTCGTTTCGCCATAGCGGGTGACGGGCCAGAGCGCACGCAGCTTGAAGTGCTCGCACGTACCCGTGGCGTCACCGACCGCGTTACCTTCCTCGGCGAGATATCCCAGAAAGACTTGCCTGATTACTTGGCGTCAGCCGATAGCTTTATCCGCGCCTCACGCTCGGAAGGGCAGGGCATCTCATTTATTGAAGCAATGGCTTCCGGGTTGCCCACTATTGGGACAAGTGTTGGAGGTATACCGGATTTTCTCCGTGACCAAGAGACTGGATTTGTTGTTCTACCTAATAATGCCGGGGCAGTTGTCTCGGCAATTTCTCGCATTATTGAACAGCCTATCGAGGCGAATCGTATTGCTGAAGGGGGACTCCGTTTAGTTCGTGAGCGGTACGGGTGGGAGCTGATTTCCGAGGAGATGCGAGAAATTCTGCGCGGTGGTTCGCCTAGTGCATCTGTGGTAGGTTGATGCGTATGTTAAAGGCCAAAAAGACACCTAAAAACAAGCATATTTTGGTGACCGGCGCTGCCGGTTTCATTGGATATCATCTTTGCGAAGAACTCCTTTCTCAAGGATATTCGGTGGCAGGTGTTGACTGCATTTCGGATTACTACGACGTGCGTATGAAGCACAAGCGACTCTCGTTTCTCAAACGACACCCGAAGTTCACGTTTTATAAAAAGAGCATCACGGTCTACAAAGATCTTGAAGCAATCGTAAAGAAAGAAAAGCCGGACGAGATTGTGCACCTCGCTGCGCAGGCGGGGGTTCGCTACTCACTTATCGATCCGTGGGCGTACGCTGAGAGCAATTACATCGGTTCACTAAACGTCTTTGAAGTGGTGCGTCGTCTTAAGCTCAAGCGCGTGATCTACGCTTCTTCGAGCTCGGTCTACGGCAAGAATAATGCTGGAGCTCTTGCGGAGGAGAAGAGTGATGTTAATTCGCCCATATCGCTCTACGCAGCATCAAAGCGGGGGGTTGAAGTGCTTGCACGCGCATATAACCATCTCTTCGGCATCGAAACTATCGGACTTCGGTTTTTTACAGTCTATGGTCCGTGGGGGAGACCTGACATGTCGCTCTTTATATTCTCAAAACAGATTATGAACGGCGAAACGCTCTCTTTGTATAACTACGGCAATATGAAGCGATGCTTCACCTATGTCAGTGATGTTGTTGACTCAATTCTAAAACTGATTGATATCAAACCAACGAGCTCCTATCGTATCTATAATCTTGGAGGCTCTGAGCTTGTGCCGCTCAAGAAATATATTTCGCTTATCGAGCAGCGTATGGGCAAAGTAACAAAGAAAAAACTGGTACCAATGCCGATGGGGGATGTTAAGGAAATGCGCGCTGATTGTTCGAAAGCGAAGCGTGATCTCGGGTACGAACCGAAAGTCTCGATTGAGACAGGTGTTGATCGCTTCGTCGATTGGTTCTTGGAGAACAAAAGTTTCCTCCTCTCTCTCGAGAAGGGCAAGCAGTAATTCACGCTATGCGAGTCATTTTTTCAACCGGACTTGCACATGAAATGGGAGGCGGCGCTCGCTATGCAGCGAAGCTTGCTGAACGATTTTCCGAGCGTGGTATCAAATGCACAACAGTTCCTTATACGCGCCTCGAATTAGCACTACCTATCGGGGTAAGACATGTCGTCTATTTGTTTCGAGTACTTTTGCCCCTTATTGGGGCTGATGTCGTTTTGGCATTTGATACGTGGAGTGTCGGTATCCCTTCGCTTATTGCGGCAAAGATTTTGGGGAGACCATTTATTGTCCGTGTAGGAGGAGATTTCCTGTGGGAACAATACGTTGAACGCACGGGAGACATGGTGAAGTTGTCAGAATTTTACGACACTCGACGCGACAAATGGAATTTGAAGGAGCGCATCGTGTATCGTGGTACACACTTTCTTCTGAAGCACGCAGATGTGCTTGCGTGTAATTCGCGTTGGCAGATTGAGTTGTGGCGGCGAGTGTATGACGTTCCGCTTACCCAAGCAACCGTTATCGAGAATGAATATCCCGCGCGACGTCCCTCGACGCCACCGACAGAGAAAAACTTTGTTGCGGCGGGACGGCCGATGAAGCTCAAACAGGAGGGACTCCTTATGCAGATATTCCACGAACTTGTTAAGAAGTACGACGACGTATCGCTCGATCTTCACGCACTTCCTGCAGACGCACATCGTGCGCGCATCGCAAGTTGCTATGCGGTTGTTCTTGCGTCGGTGAGTGATGTTTCGCCCAACGTGATCATTGATGCGGTGCTTTACGGCAAACCGTTTATTTGCACGAAAGACACCGGCATTTCAGAGCGACTTGGAAACACTGGTATTTTTGTTGATACCCAAGATAAAGAAGCGCTTACGCGTGCAATCGAGTCACTCCTTGATCCGAAGGTGTATGCCGATATAGAGCGACGGATCAAAGCCTTTACCTTTACGAGGGATTGGAACGCGGTTGCCGATGACTTTCTTAAAGCGATTACCACATGCGTGTCCTCACGATAGGAAGTGATCGAACAGTTCTTGATCCTGCCAGTCGGGCGGGGAAGCGAGTGCGGGCATACGCGCAGTGTTTCGAGGCTTCTCACATCATTGTCTTTTCTCGCGCGTCGCAGGGCTTGAGTGAGGTAAAAGACGGATCACTGGAGGTGTATCCAACGAACTCCTTATCGCGACTCCTCTACGTCACTGATGCGGTGCGTATTGGAAAGAAACTTCCAGAACCAAGCGTTATATCGGTACAGGATCCGTTCGAATCAGGTCTTGTTGGACTCATGCTTGCGAAATACTTTGCCGTGCCGCTTCATGTGCAAATACACACCGATCTTTTTTCTCCTGCATTCAGACGCTCAATACTCAATAAAGTGCGGATGCATATTGCGCGGAGAGTGCTCTCCTACGCTTCAGGAATTCGTGTAGTCTCGGAACGTACTAAGCGTGATGTGCTCGAGCATTTCAATGTGAATGCGCCTATTAGCGTACTTCCGATTTCTGTTGACATCGAACGCTTTAAAAATGCGCAAGCTCCTGTTGAACTCACTGCGCGATTTTCACAGTACAAAACAGTATGTCTTGTTGTTTCGCGTCTTGAAGCAGAGAAAAATGTTTCGCTTGCCGTTGATGCATTTGCTCGCGCGCATATCCCCGACTCGTGCCTCATTATTTTGGGAGAAGGAAGTGAGAGGCGCTCACTCGAACGTTTAGCAAAAGAGCGTGGTGTGCAGAGCAGTGTTTTCTTTGAAGGCGATACTGATTCAGCTCCGTACTACCAACTTGCAGATATCGTACTTGTGCCATCGGAGTATGAAGGGTACGGCATGGTTATTATCGAAGCGCTCGCGGCAGGCGTGCCGGTGCTTTCAACCGATGTTGGCGTGGCACGTGAAGCGGGAGCAGCTGTTGTGGCGCAACAAGATTTTTCTATAGCACTTCAAACATGGAGTACCGAAGGTCCCCGCACAGGAGTTCTGCATTCGTACCCGTACCAAACTGAAAAGGAATATATACAAAGATATTGTGAGGATGTGATTGATACAGCTCGGACTACGAAAGCGTAGGGAGCCTTTCTATTGACGGTTTAGAAAATTTGTAGTACGGTCCATTCTGGAAATTGACCCTAGCACTAGAGGTGCGCCTTGAAAAAGAGAATCGTTGTTGCCATTCGGGACATGGGGCCAGCCAATGTGCTGCTCCCCATGGTCCAGGAACTTCGCGGCCTCGGCCATGAAGTACATCTGCTCATCGAGAAGGACGGCAGGGCGACGGCAAAGCTCAACGAGAGCCTGCAGCCCTACCAACTCGTCGACGAAGGCGATTCCCCTCGCGACATCCTCGTCAAGCTCAACCCCGACGCGCTCGTCACCGGCATCTCTTCGCCGCGCGTGATGGAGGCCGAATTCGATCGGCAGGCACGCAGCTTCTCGCACCATGTTCCTCTGGTGCATGCTGTGGACTACTGGGGTGTGGAAAAGCGGGCTGAGCAGCCCGCCGATCTCTACCTCACCATCGACGCGGTGAGCGACACGCTCGTCCGGCAGCGGTGGCCCGGCAGACAAGTCTCGATCGTACAGGTTGGCTTCGCCGGCATCACACCGGTTAAGGCCAACCCGGATCTCAAGGCGAGGATGGACTCGCTTCGCGAGAAGGCGAGCGACAAGTTGCTCGTCTATCCTGACGGTGGCCCGGATGCCGATCCGGCACTCCGTCATCTGGTCAGCTCGATCCTGGAAACCTCGCAGCGTGTCATCCTGATCCCGAAGTTCCATCCGAAGTTCAAGGATGTCCTGCGGGAAGATGGGACGACCTGGGGCGTGTGGTGTGACCGGGTGCTCGAGCCGCTCACGATGTGCGGCCGCGTCCATATGATGTCCGAGCCGACCGACGAGATCATCCAGTACGCCGACGGCGTGGCGTCCGGCTACAGTTCGACTTTGATGCGGCCGGCAACGGCGGGGAAGCTTGCCCTCACGCTCTGGAACCAGAGCACGGCTAGTGAGCTGTTCCGCCAAGCGGGTCTCAAGAAGTCGCCGCTTATGATGCAGGGCGGCTACCCGGTGCTGGCGCAACCCAAACCGCTCGACGAGTTCTTTAAGCGGCAGTGGCCGAAGTACGAGCTGCAGCCGCTCAATCCGTCCATTGGAGCGCAAGCCATCCTCGCGCTCCTGGACTAACCTCACACGCGGTTCGCCCACACACATTTCAGCCGCAAGGCTGGGAGAAGCCGTCCCTCTGGGGGCGGCTTTTTCGTTGGAGAGGAGTCTTAAAATGATGAGCAGATAGAGATATTGATTTTTATTAAAATCTGTAGTATTATATTTTCGGGTAAAAATCCCGGAAAGGTTGGGACAAGTTGATTATCGTCGTGCCCGACTTCCAAGGAAAGGCTATCAAAGCCGCCGAGGAAGAAGGCTCGTTCCTTGCGCAGCTGCGCAAGGAGATGAAAGACACCTCGACAAGGATCATCGTGGCGGTCAATGGCTGCCCCGACCCTGCTGAAGATGTCGAACTCGCGCGTGTTGCCGCCAAGAAGGGTTTCGGTATGGTCGGCGTCTACTCGCACGTCCGCGGACTTGCTGGCGCTCTGCGCGCTGGCTATGACACCGCAGTGCTCTGCGGTGGGTCCGAAGAAACCATCGTTCGCCTGGACACGGCGGAGCATCCCATTTGCAAGATCAGGGACCTCTGCCGCGCCTTGGAGGAAAAAAGGGCCGACATGGTCATCGGCGACCTCGACTTCAGCCACTCGTCCAACGGCCTCATTTACGGGTCCGCGGACGAGGTCATGCACAGGGATGTTTTCCCGGAACTCTATGGGCAGACGAGCGGCGGCAAACTGCGCCTCTCGTGCGCCCACGGCTTTCAGCTCTTCCGGGGGAAGAATGTGCTCCGGTGTGTGCTCGACAAAGCTATGTTGATTCACGCGGAGGTCGAGCGGGCCCGTGGCGAAGAGGTGTCCTGGGGCTTCGATGGCATGATAGCACTCGGAGCCATCGCCGCCGGACTGAACGTGAAGGTCGTCCCTGTGCCGGCGATGAGCCCTCGGAACCGTCCGCGCGAGAAGATCGCGAAGCAGTTCGCCGACGCGCTCAGCGTCTGCAGGGCTTTCGACAAGCTTAAGCTCCTGGGCTAACCGCACACGCGGTTCGCCCACACATTTCAGCCGCAAGGCTGGGAGAAGCCGTCCCTCTGGGGACGGCTTTTTCGTTTGAAACTTCGCATAGTATCTTGGTGTTGTATGCTGTGAGGGTGTTGGGGCGTGCACGCAGAGCGCGTGCAATTTTCATGAAAAAGCCACGCATAGGATTTATCGGTCAGGGATACGTTGGGAAAAACTACGCGAACGATTTTGAGCGTCGTGGCTTTTCTGTCGTACGGTATTCGCTTGAAGAACCCTATGTTCGTAACAAGGCATTTATCAAAGACTGCGATGTTGTGTTTATCGGCGTGCCAACACCGACGACCCCAAAGGGTTTTGATGCGGGCATTGTGAAGCAGGCACTTTCGCTTGTGGGGTCGGGAAAGATCGCGGTCATCAAGTCGACCTTGTTGCCGGGTACAACCAAACGTTTCCAATCAGCTCACAAAAATATCACCGTCCTCTTTTCTCCGGAATTCCTTAGTGTGGGGACCGCTGCGCATGATGCGGCACATCCAGCTGAGAATATCGTTGGTTTGCCTCGTAAGACAAAGAAGCACGTGGAAGCGGCAAAGCTCGTGCACGCCATTTTGCCTAAGGCTCCGTTTGTTCTCACGTGCTCAAGTGACGAAGCAGAAGTGTTTAAGTACACCCACAATCTAAGCGGCTACGCGCAAGTCATCCTTTTTAATCTGATGTACGACTTTGCAAAAGCACTTGGCTGCGATTGGGAACCAATCGAGAAAGCAGCGCTTGCAGACCCCTTTATTTCCAATCGGTACGCACGGCCGCTTCATAAAAGCGGCCGTGGAGCAGGTGGCGGCTGTTTTATCAAAGACATGGCTGCAGCGCGCGGTATGTACCAGCAGATCCTTACAAAGGACAAAACAGGTCTTGCCGTATTGCGCGCACTTGAAGCAAAAAATATTGCCCTTTTAACTTCGACAAAGAAAGACCTTGGTCTTTTGCGGGGAGTATATGGAGCACGTGTCGGGAAGAAATAGCCAAGTAGTACTATATGGGCTACGGGATATGAGACTGCTAATTACGACGCAAGTACTCGATAGCGATGACCCGCATCTCGGGTTTTTTCATGAGTGGGTTGCTGAGTTTGCGAAGCATTGCGAAAAGGTGAGTGTGGTGTGTCTAAAGGAGGGGAGACATTCGCTTCCGCAGAATGTGCGAGTTTTTTCTTTAGGTAAAGAGAAGAGAACAGCATCTTCTATTTCGTACGCATGGCGCCTGCTCCAGGTTTCAATAGCAGAGAGGAATTCCTACGATGCCGTTTTTGTTCATATGAATCCGGAATACTTGGTTGTCTGTGGTTGGTTTTGGAAACTGTGGAATAAAAAGACATCCCTATGGTACGCACACAAGAGTGTCACGCTGAAGTTGCGCATAGCACTACTTTTTACCGACAAGGTATTTAGCGTCACGAAAGAAAGTTTCGGTATGAGGACATCCAAACTAGAACCCATGGGCCACGGAGTGGACATGGAGCGATTCAAGCCACAACAAAAAGCGCACGCCGATCGACTGAGACTCATTTCCGTTGGGCGCATCGCAGAGAGCAAACACCTCAAAGAAATGTTGCCCGTTGTTTCTGAGCTCCTGCGACGTGGTGAGAAACCACTCCTCACATTTGTCGGAGGCGCTGGGACCGCTGCAGAAGAGCAATACAGCCGGGAATTGATTGGAGATATAGAGCGCATGGGCTTACGTGATTCGGTAGTTTTGTACGGTCCAGCCGCACACGTGGCAATTCCTGAACTATTTCAGCAGCACGATGTATTTCTTAACTTTGGTACAACAGGGAATATGGACAAGGCTGGATTTGAACCGTTGGTTTCAGGGCTTCCTTTGGTAACGACCAACGAAGCATTTCGCAGTCTCCTTACGCCATACGGACTCTATGTAGAAGGAAACAATCCAACGCGTGTTGCTGACGCTATACTGCATGCGAGAGAGGTTTCAATGGAGCCACTTACTACGTACGTGCGAGAGAATCATTCATTGCAGAAACTTGTCCCAAAAATTGTCGAAGCACTTACATGACGTATACGCCACAGGTAGATAAGACACATTATGAAGGCAAGGCCTATCGTTCCGCAGAGCGGTGGATTTCTTATTTCCACCAGATGGCTTTGGTATGGCAAACACACCCAAAAAATGTGCTTGAGATTGGTATCGGTAGTGGGGTTGTGGCCCGCGAACTTAAAGCGCAGGGGTGTGACGTTACCACTATCGATATTGCAGAAGATGTGCACCCGGATGTTGTTGGTTCGATACTAGCACTCCCGTTTCCGCCAGCTTCATATGATGTTGTGCTTGCCGCAGAGATTCTGGAACATATTCGCTTTGAAGATGTAGAGAAAGCGTTGAGTGAACTGGCGCGAGTTTCAAGGAAAAGTGTGGTCATCTCGGTTCCGCATCCTGGGTGGGTTTTTTCTTTTGTATGCAAGCTACCGCTTCTCCCTCGCACCGCATTCCTTTTTCAGATTCCTTTTTTCTGGAAAAAACACACCTTTAATGGTGAGCACTATTGGGAACTTGGCAAAAAAGGGTATTCCACCGAACGGTTCCTCGCAGTAGCAAGGGCCGTGGGACTTACGCTCATTTATTCGAAAAAATATGCAGATGATCCCTCGCACCGATTTTTTCTCTTTTCCGTAGATCAGTAATATGACCAAAATCTACGTATACGAACGTATCCAGGGAAAGCCAATCATACCTGAGTTGTACCCGGTGTATGGCACTGAAGACTATTACACCCGGAGCCAGGTCCATTTGGCGGACATATTTAAGAAATACACTCCTTTTTTTGAGGTTGTGGCCAATCCTTCAGATGCGGATTACCTGCTGTACCCGCACTGGTACAAAGAAGTACGCAAGGACGACAGGGCACACCTAGAAGCCGCTGTCGCATTTGCGCGCTCAGTTGATCGAATTCTGATTCTCATCGCTTATGGGGATGATGACTCCGACATAGCACTTTCAAACACCATCGTACTCCGGTATTCGCAGTACCGTCACCGAAAGCGGCAAAACGAGATTATCATCCCACCGTATGCTCCGGAAAAACTTGAAGGGGAAATTACGTTGCGACACAAACACGACGGTGTACCTTCAATTTCTTTTTGCGGACGGGCTCGGCACGCAACGCTACGCGCACGTCTTAAAGAATGGATAAAGAATAGCTTTTGGGAAGGTAAGGCAATCATTCTCCGCGCGCCATACTTACGTGCGCATAAAGGAGGTGTTTCATTCCGTGAACGAATGTTACAAATCCTTGCCGCGTCACCCGATGTTGAGACACACTTTATCGTACGAACCTTCTTCTCACTTAATCGAAAAACGGCAATAGGTTCGATTGAATCGTTACAAAAGGAGTTTCTAGATAATCTCGTCGGTGCAGATTTTGCTTTGACTGTTCGTGGTGATGGAAATGCCGCAACACGCTTCTATGAAGCGCTCTCGGTAGGGAGAATGCCGGTTGTTGTGGATACTGACAGTCTTTTGCCACTTGAAGATATAATCGACTACCAGAGTTTTTGTTTATTCGTGCCGTACACAGACATGGCTTCTTTGGGGAAGCATATTCGCGCGTACTACGACTCGATGGATGACGAGGAGTATGTAAAAAAACAGCGTCGTGGGCGCGAAGTATTTGAAACGTATTTGCGTGCAGATGCATTTTATCGGTTTCTCTTTAGTCACCCTCGTGAGATATCCTCTCGTGCAACACCACTATGAATACCTCTCGATGCATTTACATATTCCTGCATGGGCGTTTCCCCAGTGAGAAAGCTGCCGCTCTTTTTGCTGCGGAAGAGGCGCGTGCATTTTTACGGCACGCGGCAGTGACGATTGTCGCTCCTCGCCGGTTGGGGAGGATCCCTCGCGACGCGCACGAGTACTACCGGCTTCCTCAAGGTGTACGGATCGTCTATCTCCCAACCATCGATCTTTTCCGAGTGCCGCTCCTTTCATTTATTGCATTTCGGTTGAGTCTTTTCACGTTTTCTATTAGCTCACTTCTGTACCTTCTGGTGAAAGCTAAAGAGAGTGACATTCTCTATTCCAATGAGTCACTCCCGCTGTATTTTGCTTCGTTCTTCTTCCCAAATACGGTCTACGCAGTGCATGATTTTCCTGAAAAAAGTTTGTATTTCTACCATATATTCCTCAAGCGCATGAGGCACATTTTGGCAACGAACCGTTGGAAGGCGCAAGAGTTGGTAAAACGATTTCATCTTGCTTCACAAAAGGTCTTTGTCGAACAAAATGCAGTGGCGCTCGAGGAGTTTTCTATAGAGACGAGTAAAAAGGAAGCGCGCGCAACGCTCGGGCTCCCGCAAAACGTACCCATCGCTGTGTATACGGGACTTCTCTACGAGTGGAAAGGTGTCGATACGCTTGCGAAGGCTGCCGCACTTGTTCCGGACGCGCTGTGTGTTTTTGTTGGAGGCACTAAAAAAGATGTTGCCGCTTTTTCAGCACGCTACGAGCACATACCCTCGGTACGACTTGTGGGACACGTTCCATATCGCCAGTTGCCGCTCTGGCAACGCGCTGCCGATGTACTTGTCCTCCCAAATTCTGGAAAAGAAATGATTTCATCCCACTACACTTCTCCGATGAAGTTGTTTGGCTATATGGCAAGCGGGAGACCCATTGTCGCCGCGCGACTCCCTTCAATACAGGAAGTGCTTCCAGAAGATGCTGGATTTTTCTTTGCTCCTGACGACGAGCAGTCACTTGCAGAAGCGCTCGAAAAGGCATTCGCTGCTGGAGCAGACCGTGCGGCAATAAAGGCGAGGGAGGTAGTCGCGACCCATTCGTGGGAGGAGCGCGCAAAGAGAATATTCGAGGTTATTTCGACTTCGTAATTGCGGTTCGAGTACGCACTTGCTATTGTGACTTCGGCCGCCCTTTCTATTGGGCACGGGCACATCGGTTCACTTTTTGGAAGGAGTCTGCTCATGCGTGAGACCGCACAGGCGGACCTTCGCGGAGCTCGGGCTCCGGAGAAGGTCGTGCCGAAGGCAATTACGCTCATCATTCCGCCGTCGGCATTCTTGCTCGACGAGCGGGTCTTCATGTTCCTCGGAGTCCTGCGTATCGCGGCGGTGCTGCGTGCGGCGGGAGCGGAGGTCGGGGTTCTCGACCTCTCCGGCGTGAAGAATTACCTGGAGACCGTGGAGTATTTCGTTGCTCACAGCGACGCGACGCTCTTCGGCATCACGGCGACCACGCCGCAGATGCCGGCGGTTGCCGGAATCGTCAACGTGTTGCGGCAGAAGAAGCCGGGCTCGAAGATCATCCTCGGCGGTCCGCACGTCACGCTCGTGAATGCGGCTGCCAAGGGGGAAGCGAAGCGTAACGCGCAGTTCCGCCGTGCGGCAACGCACATGCAAGAACTTGGCGAGCTCTTCGATGTCCTCGTTGCCGGCGACGGCGAAGAGGCCATTTTCGAAGCGTGCCATCCGGGCGCTCCGAAACTCATCGACGCCGACGAGCCATCGTCTGATCTCTTCCTGACCAATGAGAAGCTCGAGGAGCTTCCGTGGCCAGCTCGGGATCTGGTGGACGCCGCCAGCTATCGCTACACGATCGAGGGCTTCCCGGCGATCTCGCTGATTGCGCAACTTGGCTGCCCGTTCGGCTGCCGTTTCTGCGGGGGACGCAAGTCTTCGATGCTTCGACGCATCCGTACGCGCACGACCGAGGACATTGTCGCGGAGATGGAGCACCTGTGGAGGACCACGGGCAAGACGGGCTTCATGTTCTACGACGACGAACTCAACGTGAACAAGGAACTCGTCGGCCTCATGAAGGCTATCGCCCGCAAGCAAGAAGAGCTGGGGGTTGAGTGGCGTCTGCGCGGGTTCATCAAGGCCGAGCTCTTCAACGAAGAGCAGGCCGCCGCGATGTACGCTGCCGGCTTCCGCTGGATTCTCGTCGGGTTCGAGTCGGGCTCACCGAGGATTCTCAAGAACATCCACAAGCAGGCGACGGCTGAAGACAACACTCGCTGCCTGCAGATTGCCCAGAAGCACGGGATCAAGGTGAAGGCACTTATGTCGGTCGGTCATCCGGGCGAAACGGAAGCAACTATCGAGGAGACTCGCCAGTGGCTTCTCGCCCAGAAACCGAACGACTTCGACGTCTCGCTGATCACGTGCTATCCCGGCACGCCCTACTACGACGACGCCGAGCCGGTCGATCCAGCGCACCCTGAAGGGCCTTGGGTCTACACGGTACCGCTGCGTGGGGGTGGAACGGGAGACCGCCTCTATCTCGACGCGTTCGACCCTCTGGCGAAGGCCTACTACTACAAGGGCGACCCCGAGGGCGGGTACCAGTCGTACGTCTACACGGACACGCTTTCGCGGGAGGACCTCGTCCGACTGCGAGGCGATCTGGAGGACGGCGTCCGCGCTCTGCTCAACATCCCGTTCAATCCTGGCGCGCCCGGCATTACCTTCGAGCACTCGATGGGCATGCCAGGCCCAAACATCCTGCGCGTGGGCAACCTCACGCAAAGCAGCACAGCCTGAGCCTCGGCGACATAGCCGAAGCAGGGGAACCCGGGCCGTACGGCCCGGGATTTCTCTTTCTCAGCTTTCTCTAAAAACGGAAACCTTTATATACAGACAATAGTTAAACGGTCTGTATGTTGCTGACGCAAAGGTCTATTTACAAGACTGGTTTAAGGCTTACCCACACGGTATGATGCATACGAATAGTGCTAGGTTTACATACTCGAGCGCACCTAATCCGTAAAAACACACATGTCACTCGCTTTAGTCCTTGGATGGACCGCCACCTTCCTTTTCACCGTCTGCTACATACCGCAGATATATAAGACTCTCAAAACAAAAAGTGTTGAAGGGTTGAGTTTTTGGCTCTTACTCATACAATTCATCGCGAATATCGTTGCGCTTTGGTATGCCACCCTCATTAATCAGGCGCCGCTCCAGATAAAGTACATACTCGCCCTCCTGTTCCTCTTTTTGTGCATGGCCGTGTATATAAAAATTTGGCGACGCAATAAGCGTACTACCTAACAGGGGCAAGAAGGCACCCCTTTGCCCAACGGTTGCTCCCATGTACGCTACTAGCACATAGGTATGCCTAGTCTAAAGAAGCAGAAAGCGGTTCCGTATCTTTCAGTTGCGGAGATGAAGGAAATCGCGGATGAGTTACGCGAGAAGTACCAGGATGCAGAGACTCGTGTTTTTGCGGCTCCAGGATTTTTGCGTGCGCTGCGTACGCACCTTCGGCCAAGCGACAAAGTTCTCGATCTTGGTTCCGCTAACGGCCACGTGTTCACGGTGCTCCATGAGCTGGGGCTAAAGGAGACGTACGGCGCTGATATTGAAAATTTTCTGGTTAAAGGATTTCCAACGAGAGGATTACAGACCTTTGATTTTAATCGCGATGTGTATCCGTACGCGGACGCCTCTTTTGACGCAGTGACGTCGATTGAGACCGTGGAGCATCTTGAAAATCCATTTCACTTTGCCAGAGAAATTGCACGCCTCCTTAAGCCGGGCGGTGTCTTAATTCTCTCAACGCCTAATCCGAACCACGCGTTTAATAAGATACTTTTCGTGCGGCGCGGGGAGTTTTATAGGTTTTTGGCCGGCAACGACCACATCTCCATTCTTACAGATCCCATTTTGAAGAAGGGATTTCTCACACATTTTGAACTTGTGGAAACCTCCTACCTTTTACCGGAGATGCCGTGGCGCTTTTTGCGCAGGTTTACCTACCCGGCCAACAAACACTTCGGCCGCGTCGCGCTGTATGTATTTAGGAAAAAGTAGCCCGTCTTCAACATAGGTGAAATGATTTTCAAACGGATGATACGACTTTTGTTAGATATTCCTCGAGCGCTGCTTCGGTGTGTTTTCTATATACTGTACGGCCTTTCGTTTTGTGTGCCGCGAAGCAAACGCGTATGGCTATTTGATGAATGGGGAGGGAAGCGCTTTGCGGATAATGCTCGATATCTCTACCTCTACATGCACAACAATCAAACTCACTTGAAAGCGGTTTGGATTACCCATTCGGATGAGATTGCAGCCGAACTTACCGAGCAAGGATTTCACGCGTATCACGCCTACTCACTTCAAGGACTCTGGTACACGCTTCGTGCAAAAGTAATTGTTATCGAGTCCCACATATCGGCGTTCTACTTCCTGACTGGCGGAATGGTGAAGATTAACCTCTGGCACGGGTTGCCGATAAAAAAGATTGTCTATGATTCGGCAAAGACCAAGAAGAATAATTGGGTGTATACCACGACTGGGCTAAAGCGCTTCTATCATCTTTTTTTCGAACCGTACAAGGCTGATTTTGGCGATTACGTGCTCTCTCAATCAAAGTCCTGGCGTGATTTCTTTAGCTCCGCATTCCGCGTCGACACTTCACACGTGATTGTTGAGAACCAACCACGTAACGAGGCGCTCCTCTCATCTGACGTGCTCGTACTTCCAAGTGAACAGAGGCTCATTGAGACCATGGAGGCAATTCGCGCTACAAAAAAAGTAATTATGTACTTGCCGACGTTCCGTGACGGGAGCAACAATCCGCTCGAGAAAAGTGGACTCGACTTCGCCGCCCTTGATGCGTTCTTAGGAAAACACGCGATGCACATGTATATAAAGATGCACCACGAACTTCCACCAGCAGGGAATCAACCGTTTTCGAATCTTAGTTTCTTGCCTGCAGAAGTGGGCGCAATGCTTCCACTTCGCTTTACTGACATACTTTTGACGGACTACTCATCCGTATACATCGAGTTTTTGGTGCTTGACCGACCAATCGTCTTTTTCCCATTTGACCTCGATACCTACACGGGTCAGATGCGCGAGATGTACTTTGACTACGAGGCAATTACCCCAGGGCAAAAGGCACAAAACGTCGAAGCGCTCTATCAGGCACTTATTGACGCTGCAAAGCAGCCGGAGGCGTATGCGGGTGAGCGCGCAAAGATTCGTGCGATGGTACTCAATCCTCAGCCTGAAAAATCAGCGAGCCAGGTTTTCGCGAGGATAGAAAGAATTGTTGAGTAAGAAACGGGCCTACTCGTGTGGAGCAAAAACGACCCCTTGAAGCTCGAGGGTGGCAACGCCTGTTTCCTTGCAGTTTGCACGCGCAAGCGTCACGAGCTGCTCGAAGACCTCCTGGTCTAGATTGACGTTCGTGTAGAGATCTTCCTTATCGAGCATGATGTGTTTCGTGCCGATGCGGGTGACGATCTCTTTGAGCATCTCGACGCCTCTCTTCGTTTCTATTTTAGGTACAAGCTCTACCGACTCCGGGAGACGGTCCTTTATGAGCGCGACGGCATCAGGGTCTTCGACGTTTGAGACCGCAAAATATTTGATGTTTGGAAACTGAGGTATGAGTTCTATCGTCTCGTCGAGGGTGAGCGTTGGGCGAGGCGGCTTTGAGCGTCCTTGCGGGTAGTCGAGGAAAATATCGTGAGAGATGCCGCCAAGCAGTTCAACCAACTTTTCCTTCGTCTGTATCCAGGCGACGTTAATACGAATAACAACGTGCTCGCGTGGAAAATTAATTTCGGTTTTTTCGAGCAGGTGATTTGAGACTATTACCATGGTTGTCTGCTATTTTTTTAATAATTTGACTCGTTGATATGCCCTCGTGATACGGAAGACGAACCACTTTCCCGCCAACTGCCTTTATCGCCTCTTCACCAGGGGCCTCCTTCATTTTTGGCTCCCAGCCAGCGCCTGGCCCCTTTGCGAGAATGTGAGGCTTTATTTTAAGAATATTCTTGTGGGGGAGCAGTTCATCTTGTGGAACAACTTCATCGACAAAGGTTATGTGATGAAGCACGGCTTTGCGATGCTCATAGGGGATAACCGGCTGCCGCTTGAAGCTTGCCGCAACCTCATCGGTAAAGAGTCCGACAACAAGGTGGTCACCCAATCCTTTTGCCTTCTTCAGGAGTTCCGCGTGCCCGCTATGAAATAGGTCGAATACCCCGTAGGTATATACCCTTCGCTTCTTACTTTTCGTAGCAACTTTCTTCTTTTTTTTCATATGGTAGATGACGCTGTTTTAGGGCTCTCCTAGACCACTCTAATAACCCCCGCAACGGCGGCAAAGAAACAGCGTCCCGATAGTGACATATTTTACATGCTTTGCAACCGAGGCGGGTTTCATTCGGGCACTTTGGTAGGTTATACCGTACTATACAAAGCGCCCTATGAAGATGGATGCATCGGTTAGATCGACGGTGGGACGCGGGACCACGTGGTTGGCAGGGACGACCCTTGTAATGAAGGGGCTCAGTTTCCTTTCAGTGCTACTCGTCCTCAACCGCCTCACGCTCCATGAGTACGGTTCCGCGGAGCTCGTCTTGACCGCGATACCACTGCTCTCCCTTTTCCTCTTACCGGGTCTCAGTACAACCGTTATTGCAGATATGGGGCGGCAGCGCGGTGTAGGCGACTTGCCGCGCATGAAAGGGCTCTTCTTCTCTTTCCTCCGTTTGCAGGCATACTTCGCAATACTATTGTGGGCGGCCGTTTTCTTTGGGGCGCATTTTTTAGCCGTTGAGTACGGCAAAGAAGAAGCGTCCACGTTATTCAAAATAATCTCGTTTGCATTTTTGCTGTCGCCCGTACGAATCTGCATGCAAGCGCTTCAGAGCGTGTATTTTGAATTTAAACAACAGTCGCTCTACTCTATTGCGGAAGAACTTTTTAAATTGCTTTTGCTCGCGCTCTTCTTCTTTATGTTCGATATGCGCACGGAAGGTTTGGTACTAGCCATTGTCCTCTCGCAAGCGGTTGGCTTACTCGCGTTCTCTCTTCCGTTTGTGCGCATCGACTCGTCATTTTGGAGTACCAAACAGACGCGCTACCCGACGTTCCACTTTTTGTTCCATCATGGGAAATGGGGCGTCTTTTCAAGTTATCTCGGTGTTTTTGGGCGCAATATCCGTCCATGGATTATCAAGTTTTTCCTTGGAACCGAGGCAGTCGGTATTTATGCGGTCGCGCAAGGGCTCATCGGGCACACCATGTCTCTCGTGCCGCTTGATCGAGTGATAATCCCCATGCTGCCGCAGTATGTTCATTTGAAAGAGCGATTCCATCACATTGTCGCAAAGGCAATTAAATATGAATTGGCTGGCTACGCACTCGTGAGCATTGCTGCTGCAGTCTTCTCTCCGTTTTTTATCGGTTGGTTCTTCCCACAATACCTCTCGTCCGTACCGCTGTTTCAAATTACGCTTCTTATGCTTATTTCGGTTGCCTTCGACATTATTTTTGGGGGCGTGTTTTATGCGCTTCAAGCACAGCGCAACCTCTTTTTTGCATCCCTCTACAAGCTCGTACTCGTTATCGTCCTGACGCCCGTCATGATTCATTTCTTTGGACTCTTCGGCATCGCGTACGCCAACATCCTATCCAATTCGCTCTACACGTGGGAACGCTATCGTTCGTTGAAGAAACTTATGCCCGGATTTTCGCTTGATTGGCGGGACTTTTTTACCGTCGATGCTGACGACATTATTATCTTGAGTGAACTTCGCGCACTTGCCGTCCGTTATCTAAGGATATTTAGAATTGTGAAGACATAACGAGTGTCCGCACGCTGTTGTAATGGACGATAGAAAAGAAGTACCATTGACGCGTATGCGGGTAGCTATAACCGTTGGAGAGGCAATTATCGCCAGGAATATACTGACCGAAGAATTTGTCGATTCATTTTTTAGCACTCTTGAGGCGTCGGAGGTGACCATCATTGCTGACGAAGCGATTGCCCAGGATATTCGCACGCGGGTCGGCGCGCACGCGCAAGTTGTTACCTTTGCGCGTGGCAAGGAAACAGCGCGTGAACGCGCGATTATGTCTCTGGCGCGCAGTGGCCTGCCGACGCGCACCAATCTGTGGACAAAGATGCGGGCCTATACCCGCGGGGACATCGGTCTTTTGTCGGCATATCGCAAACGCGTGTTTACGGCCCTTTTTGCACACAGCTCGCTTTTCAAACGGTTCGTACGGTTTCTCATCATTCGTTACACCTCAGATAAAGAGGCAACTGAATGTATACGGAGCCTACAGCCAGACGTGCTGGTATGTTTGTCGCTCACCAACTTTAACTTTGACGTTCCACTGGCACGCGCGGCGCGGCAGCAGAAGGTCCCACTCCTCGGAATGGTTCGCAGCTGGGACAATCTCTCAAGTCACGGTCTGTTACGCGTGGTCCCTGATCGTTTTTTCCTTCAAAATGTCTTTTTGCGGGACATGGCTACGAAATACCAGGGGATAAGTGTATCTCGCGTTCCGATGTCGATTGTTGGACTGCCTCATTACGATGCCTATCTGCGAGCGCGCGACACACTCATTCCTAAAGTTCAGTTTTTTGCGAGTGTCGGTTTCTCGCCTGAGGAGAAACTAGTGTTCTACGGCGCAATGGGAGAGTTCCTTTTTGTTGAGGAAATGGGAGCGATTGAGGTGATGAATGCCATGGCGCGCGACGGCGCCTTCGGGCCTCGCGCGCGCGTGCTGGTGCGGGCGCATCCAAAATTTAAACCGCCGCCAGAGAAACTAGCCCAATTTACTCACGTGGTGTTCGATGGAGACACGTCGTACCTCGACGAGAAAGGGAAAGGCCTTACCAGCGAGGAGCGCTACATGCACGCACTTTCCTATGCCGACGCAGTGGTAACGGCAGCTTCGACGGTTGCCGTTGATGCGATTCCTTTTGGGCGTCGCGCCATTTGTGTTGGATTCGATGGCGCACGAAAAGATATGCCGTATTGGCTCTCGGTGAAGCGGTATTACGACTGCTACACGCACTTTGAAGCGTTTATGGAAACAGGAGCTGCCGCCTATGCCCCGACGCCTCAGGATTTGGCCAAGGAAGTGCTCGCAAGTTTTACTCCTTCGTATGTCGATGAAGCCGCACGGAAGCGTGCACAGGCGCTTCTGCTCGATCCGCTTGACGGCAACGCTGGACGGCGTCTCGGGGAAGAGCTTGCAAGGGGACTTAATGCTTACGCTCGACCGTAAGTATCCTCGAGCCGTTCGATATCACTCTCATCAAAATCGCCCGTTGCAATTTCGAGTATCACTGAGGCGCTATCTGGTGATTCGATGCGATGGATCGTGCCTTTTGGAATTGAGAATTCGTCACCTACGTTAGCGATAGTAACAATGTCTCCTATAGTGATGCGAGGGCTGCCCGAAACCACCCTCCAAAACTCATCACGTTTTTGGTGTCGTTGCAGACTGAGCCGACCTGTTGGAGATACGTGAATAAGCTTTACGGTTGAGGGCTCGTTGTGGGTGAATTGTTCGAAGGCTCCCCAGGGCCTCTCTTCGCGGTAGGTTTCCATACCGCTCTATTGTAAACGAACGCCCGGGTTCGGTCAGTGACCTTTGTTTTTCTGCGTGGTTAAATACGGCATATGATTCAGTCGTATACGGTGACGGCGATTATCCCTGCCCGAGGGGGTAGCAAGCGTGTTCCGCGTAAAAACCTCAAGGAACTCTGTGGCAAACCGCTTATCGCCTGGACGATAGAGGAGGCCAAAAAGTCAGCCTATCTTGACCGAGTCATTGTCTCGACTGATGACGAAGAAATAGCAGCGCTCGCTCGCTCGCTTGGCGCTGAGGTGCCCTACACGCGTCCGGCAGAAATGTCGACTGACGAAGCGCGCGACTATCTCGTGTTTGAGCACGCTCTCTCTTGGATGGAGGAGCACGAAGGAAAGACACCCGACATGCTAGTGCAGTTGCGCCCTACGTCGCCGCTTAGAACTGTCGAGCATATTGATGCAACTATCGAGGCTCTCTCTGAGCATCCTGATGCGGATTCTGCGCGCACGGTCACTGAACCCGAGCAATCGCCTTACAAAATGTACTCAGTCGATGAAGAAGGGTATTTACAACCGCTTATCGCACTTGAAGGGGAAGAAGCATTTAATAAGCCAACGTATTTATTGCCGAAAGCGTACAAGCATGTGGGCTATGTCGATGCGCTTTGGGCGCGCACGGTTACCGCGTTTAAGGGTCTCTCAGGGAAAAAGATTGTACCCGTTATACTTCCGCATGCAGAAAACGGTATTGACACCCTTGAGCGATGGAGCACGTACGAGTATTTGATGAAGACACAAGGACGCGCATGAAAGTTTATTTGGTGCGGCATGGAGAAAGTGTTCCACGTGAGGGGCTCACACCTCTGCAAGCGCGTGAAGCGGCACTTTCAGTGTGGGGTAAAGCACAAGCCCGTGCCGCGGCTCGGTTTTTAAAAGGGAAACATATCGAATCAATTATAAGTAGTCCCTATGCGCGCGCAAAAGAAACTGCTGAGTTCATATCGCTAACGTGCGGTGTACCACTTCGTCTTGACGAGCGGTTGTGTGAATGGGAACCGGTGCACGATCTTGAGGGGAAAGCATTTGCGGCACTGGTACAGTCACTTCGAGCCAGAGAGACCGCGGCACGATCGGTGGAGGAGACCTATGAGCAAGCACTCTCAAGAGTCGGGGCCGTTCTTGACGAACAGCGGAAAACGAACTCGCAGGAGGCGGTGTGCATTGTGGCGCATGAACTTATTCTGCAAAACCTTCTTATGGGGCTTACCAACGAGCGGCAATCACTTGCACTTGCCTCGATATCTTGCGTCGAATACGCAGGGGGAACTTGGCGTTTGGTTTTTGTAAATAAGAAACTACAGTTTTTCACACGAGCATTGAGGAGGCTGCGTCGATATTTTTGATGTGCGAAACCCCGCCGGTTAGGGCGGGGTTCTGCGATGTAGGCGGCCTGAGGCCGCGGGTTCACTTGAGGGCCAAGATGCGCTTGGCGGCGAGTGTTGGGTTGAAGGGGCGCACGGTGGACCCCATGCTGTGCAGCGGGATACCCCGCGTCACCGCGAGCGCTTCGCCAGTTATCGCCGGCGGGTAGAGCTCTATGCTGGTGGATTTCAAACGTCCGGCACGCACCGCTTCGGTGTCACCCGAGAGCGCGAGCTTGCCGGCTGCGGCGGCGTACCGCAGTGTCGTCGAGAAGCCAGAGAGTGTCGCGCCGCAGGCAACGGCGAGCGCATCGGTTGAGAAGATGTGCGCATCGAGCTCTACGATGCGGTCGCGGTATCGCTCTGAGAGCCGGTTCCAGGTCTCCACCAGGCCATCGTCCGGCTTTTTCTTGGGGTGGAAGAGACGTGGCACCAATGTCCAGCCGGGCGACTCCTTGAGGCAGTCGACGGAGAGACTCATGAGGTCGGGGAGATACGGTAGTCCTTGCCCCACGACCAGAAGCGTCTTGTTGAGATCGAGCCCCTTGGGCAGGGCACTTTCAAAGGACCCGGCGATCCACTTCTGCACCTCCACGTCCGATGCCACGAAGTCACCGATGATTACCGGCTCTTCGGCTGCGGCCGCATTCTGCACGGCCAACTGCTTGGCGACATCATCGATGACGAGCAGCAAATCGACAGAGAGACCCAGCCGATGTTCCGCGCGCCAGTAGTCGGGGACGGCCACAATCTTGATCTTGCGGCGCTGCTCATCACTGAGGGATTCGATGAGCGCTCGCTCGATCGAAGGGCCTTCGTCGGACGTTGAGCATCCGACGAGTAACACGTCCGGGTCGAACTCTCCGAGCCGCTTGAGCACCTCTGCCAAATTGAGGGAGCCGCCCTTCTTTGAGGATAGGGTGGGCGCGATGCCGAAATGCTCGCCAGCGGCGAACCCTTCGACATACAGCTCGATACGCAGCTCCAGGTTGAGGCGCCGAAGCTCAGAGATGATCGGCGTTACCGCGCGAGCGGCAGCCACGTCTTTGGCCGCAATGGCCAGCTTAGAGACAGTCATGATTTTGGTTCCCTCCGGGCAATTCCAGGGCTACAATGCCACACAATTACCTCCAATTCAAATCACGCATCTGAAACATATCGTGCCTCGACGGGGTTATAGAGCATGTCGTCTTTACACCCCAACTGTTCTATGCGACGCTAACGCGTATCATGAGTATTTTCGAGAGAATAAAACACCTCGTTCAAGGGAACCCAGACCGAGTCAAAGTAGGAACGCGCTATGTTGGTGCGGGTGAGCCGGTGTTTTTTATTGCCGAGATTGGCATCAATCACAACGGCGATATGGACATCGCCAAGAAACTTATTGATGTTGCAGTCGAAGGTGGCGCCGATGCGGTCAAATTCCAGAAACGCACCACCACCGAGATTCTGACCCGTGAAGGACTCGAGAAAGCGTACACATCGCCACACGCCTATGCGCCAACCTATGGTGCGCACCGAGACAAGCTTGAGTTTAACGAGGAGCAATATAAGGAGCTTATGGCGTATGCAAAAGAAAAGAACATTCTTTTCTTTGCAAGCGTGTGGGACAAGACAAGTACTGATGTGATGCACGGACTCGGCATCGATGCCTACAAAATACCCTCGGCCGATATAACCAATACACCCCTTATTGAATACGTCTCTCAAAAAGGGAAGCCAGTGCTCCTTTCAACGGGTATGAGTACGTTTGAGGAAATACACGATGCGGTAGAAGCGGTCCTCAAGCACAACCACCGCCTTATCCTCTTCCACTGCCTATCTCTGTACCCGGCTCCTGAGGAGAAGCTGAACATGAACGTGATGGACGTACTCACTGAACGCTATAAGCCTTTGCCGGTGGGGTATTCGGGGCATGAGCCGGATCTCTTGCCGACGCTCGTCGCCGTTTCAAAAGGTGCGTGCATCGTTGAGCGACATCTTACGCTCGACAAGACTATGAAAGGTTCAGATCATGCAGGCTCGCTTGAGCCGCAAGAGCTTGCGCAGTTGGTGCGCGATATCCGCCGCATTGAGAAAATTAACGGCTCTCGCGAGAAAGTCCTCTATCCCGAACTTATTCCATTGCGCGAGAAGCTTGCTAAGAGCGTTGCAACGACGGTAGTAATTCCGAAAGGAACTGTTATCGAAAAGGAGATGCTCACTATCAAAGGGCCTGGTTCTGGTATCAAACCTCGAGACCTCGAGAAGCTTGTCGGACGAGTTGCAGAGGTTGATCTCGTAGATGATGCGCTGTTGCCGAAAGAAGCGCTTGAGTGGAAGCATCGGTAGTCTTTCTCGTGGATGAACAATGTATCCCTTTAATTTTTATAGAGGGAAGGGGATTGTCAGCATGGTATAGTCGATTGCAACTATGACGTTGCGCCGAGTTGTGCTGCCGCTACTGCTGCTCATTGGCTCAGGACTTTTTATATACGCACCGGCTCTCTTTTTCGGTAAAGCGTTCTTTGGGGAAGAGCAGATGGGGTTTTACTATGTGATTTCCTTTTGGGTGCAGCAATCACTCGTGCACGGGGTGCCGCTGCTGTGGCAGGGCGCCTACTATGGAGGTGTTTCTGCAAGTTTGGATCAATTTGTGGGAGCGTGGTATCCGCTCAACCTTTCGCTATTTTCAATGTTCGGTTTTTTCTTTGCGCATCACCTGAGCATTTGTATTGCAACAACTGCAGGGCTCTTGCTTTCGTATCGATTCGGTAAAGTGCAAGGATGGACGGATGCCTCGTCCCTCACGCTCGCACTCAGCTATCTATCCGCAACAACCTTCGCCTGGCTCCAAATTGGAACGATTGCAGCTCATTCTTTCGCGCTTTTGCCCGCGTTGCTCTTGGCGCTCTGGTACTCCTCACGCAGCAACGCCTGGCGCCCGTTTGCTACAGCAACCGCTCTCGGAGGTTTGGCTCTTGGTATCGGTTTCTTGGCGGGTTTTATGCAGATTGTGTTTTACGACTTTTGCATAGCGGGTGCGTACGCGCTCTTCCTTGATTGGGAAAAGTTCAAGGGTGGATTGACATGGTTTCGCTCACTCTCTACGAGCATTTCGTATGTGGGAATGACGCTGATCGGGTTCCTTGTCGGTGTGTGGCAATTCTACCCGTCGGCATATCTGATCGATTTGACCATACGAACCAATACATATGCCATCCAAAACGCGTACCACCCGTTCGTCACGCAGTTCGTGGCTTTCTTCTTGCCTCCGTATATAGACATTCCATTCCTCGGCGGCGGCGGTTCTGCTGGGTTGTATGTCGGCGCACTTGGTTTTCTGTTTGTACTTGTCGGCCTCGCATACTACCGGACTAAGACGTCGCTTTTTTTTGCATCGCTGTACGTGCTTATACTCGGCATTGCCTTTCATCTTCCCGTACTCGGTTGGCTCAACGAGCACATTCCTCCTTTTTCACATATGGGCGGCAATTTCCGATGGATGGTGGGCGCTGCCTTTCCCGTTTCCTATCTCGCTGCCGCAGGCGTCGAAGGTTTTGTTGTGGCTCCCGAGCGGTTATCGCGTCGCGGGCGGCTTTTTTTGGTGTGGGGGAGTGCGTTTATCACAGCGGCGTTTGTAGCGCTCAGTGTCGGACTGAGTGCCCTTATCCGCGTCGTTGCTTCTTCGCCAGAATTAATTGGACGACTCATTTCTTGGTATACCGATGGCCGCACGCTTTTGTACCCAACGGAGCATTACACGGCACTTTTGCTTCAGTCGCTTACGCAGATTGAGCACACATTTTCTTTTAGCAACGATCGATTTGTTTTTGGCGTCAGTCTCTGGCTCGTCGCCTGTCTGTTTTTCGCCCTCTATTTCCTACGAAAGAGTACGCACCGTTTTGTTCCGCAATACATTGTTGCCATCATGTGCCTAAGCACGCTCGGTACGTACGCACTTCAGTGGGATCAGTTTGTGCCGCAGTCTCTCTATGCTGCAAAACCCGCATTGGTGAGCTTTCTGGAGAGTAAAGAGACAGACCCTCACACGTACCGCTTTCTCGGGTATGTTGTCGGCGACGGACTTTTTGACAAAGTATTTTCCAAACAGACACTGACCCCTGCGCAAACAACAACCTTGGACCTTGATTTGCTCCTCAACAATTCGAATCTGTATTGGGGCATTGAGCGCATGGACGGAATGGAGCCGTATCGCACGCTTCGTGCGAATCAACTGCTCACCACGGTTGTTGCGTATGACTACGCGCAGTATGTGTTTGACGACGCAAGTCCGTCGTTTGCTACCAGCAAACTTGATCAGTTGTATAACCGCGACGTGCAGAGGCGGGTTTTGTTGGATGAAAAACTGCGCGATATTGCGCGCCGGGTGCCACTCCTTTCCATGATGAATGTGAAATATGTGTACTCGCTCTATCCGCTCGAGGCGCCTTTGCTCGCGCTCGATGCGACGCTTACCATTCCGGCAGGTGCGGACACGCTCCCGGTATATGTGTATGAAAACAAGAACGTACTGCCGCGTATCTATATTGCAGCAAAACCTCATTTCGTCTCTTCCGAGGGAAATGCAGTACTAGGACAACTCCTTGCAGTGAAGGACTTCTCCAAAGAGACGATTATTGAATGTGCCGACTGCACCGACGCGCTATCGGGTGGAGTGGTCACGGTTTCAAAATATGAGCCTGGAGAAATCAATGTGTCAGTCGACTCGCCTTCGGGCGCCTGGGTGGTGGTCTCCGAGAGCACCCTTCCGGGTTGGCAGGCTATGGTAGACGGAGTAGAGACCAACATCTACACGGCGAATTACCTTTTTCAGACGGTACACGTCCCTGCGGGGCGTCACGAAATCTCTTTTGTCTATCGTGATGTGACTATGGTACATTTGACCGCACTGTTTAAATGAGACTATGAGGACCGTCAGTGTCATAATCCCGTGCTACAACGAAGAAGCAACCATTGAAGAGCTGCTTCTTCGTGTTGAAAAAGCAGATTTTGGCAATTGGGAAAAAGAAATCATCGTTGTTGATGACGGATCAAAAGACTCAACACGGACCCTTCTTTCGAAATACAAGGAAAAGCCCGGCTACCAGGTCATCTTTCAAGCAAAAAATGGTGGGAAAGGTGTTGCCGAGAGAGCAGGGATTGCGCATGCAACGGGCGAGTATCTCATCTTGCAGGATGCCGATCTTGAGTACAATCCAGCAGAAATTCGCAAGCTACTTGAAGTTGTAGAAAAAACGGGCGCACCTATTGTGTTTGGTTCACGCAATATGGAAACCCACTGGCACCGCATTAAGGATTTTCTAGTCATTAGTCTTGGGGTCTGGGGAAGTACGAAGTTTGTAAATCTCTTATATGGATTGCATCTGACCGACGCATGGACGTGCTATAAGCTTTTTTCAAAAGAGGTTGCGAGAAAGGCACATTTTATCGGCAATGGTTTTGAAGCAGACTACCTCTTTATCGGCGACGCGGCTGCTCAGGGGTATGCCATTGTCGAGGTACCGATTAGCCATGCACCGCGCACGGTAGAGGAAGGGAAGAAGATACGCTACAAAGACGGGTTTCGCTCGATGTTCTTACTCCTTAGTCATCGACTCACGCACCTACGCAAGCCAGGGGCTGCGATGCAGGGGGCAGCAGGTCGCTTAGAGAAGGTACGTCCGCACCTCAGGTGCCCTTTGTGTGGCGAAACTTTGAGCATAGGAGAAAAAGCAGCGTGTCCGGTGGGACACCAGTTTGAGGTTTCATCGCAGGACGTGCCTATCCTCGCTGACGGACAGTCGTACTCACTCCACGAAGACGAGCATCTCTCGGGGGTGAATTGGCTAAAATCGTTTCTGAAACAATTTCCGCTCCTCTACTACGCAATTTGGGGACTCTTCTGCCCGGTGCTCATGCTTCAAAACGGACCCAAGAAACTGCTCGCCCACGTCGGAAAAGATGCACTTGTTGCTGATATAGGATCGGGTCCTGACCGTATCTCCCTTCAATTTATTAATGTGGACATCTTCCCATTTCCCGGTGTTGATATTGTGGCGAGCGCTGAGCGCCTGCCGTTTGAGGACGGGACATTTGACGGTCTTGCGACAGAATCGCTTCTTGAGCACGTGGCGAATCCGGGAGCGGTAGCTCAAGAACTTATGCGGGTGCTGAAGCCTGGCGGCGTTGTGTATGCAAGCGCGCCGTTTATTCATCCGTATCACGCCTCTCCTGACGACTTCAATCGCTTTACGACAAGTGGTCTTAAAGAACTATTTCCCGGATTTGAAGTTATAGAGTTAGGTGTACGCTCAGGTCCCTGGAGTGCGTTCCTTATGTTTTTTGCGTACTGGCTTGGGGTTATCTTCTCGTTTGGATCACGCAAGATTGCGCCGTTTTTGGCACACATCTTTATGCTGGTGCTCGGGCCTTTGAAGATATTCGATCTTCTGTTTGCGTCACTACCGGGTGCTGAAGCGGTCAGTGCGCATCTCTACATTATCGCTCGCAAACCTCGCTCATGAATTCATCCGATGAAAACGCAGTACTTATTATAGGTGGAGGCCCTGCGGGCCTCACCGCGGCGTATGAACTTGCCAAGGCGGGGAAGCGTTCGATTATTCTTGAAAAAGAGGGGATAGTCGGCGGCATCTCTCGAACCATAAAATATAAGGGATATCATTTTGATATCGGGGGACATCGTTTTTTCACTAAAGTTGAACGCGTTAACGAGATGTGGCGCGAGATTCTTGGAGATGATTTTATAAAGCGACCAAGACTCTCTCACGTTTACTACAAACGAAAGTTTTTTAACTACCCCATAAAGCCATTCGATGTGGTTTTGAAACTTGGATTTTGGGAGAGTTTTCTTGCAGGCTTGAGTTACGTAAAAGCGAAAGTATTCAAACGCAAAGAGGAAGATTCGTTCGAGGACTATATTGTTAATAATTTTGGTTGGCGACTCTACCGCACCTTTTTTAAGTCGTATACGGAGAAGGTGTGGGGGATACCGTGCACTAAGATTAAAGCCTCGTGGGCTGCTCAGCGCATTAAGGGTCTCTCCGTGACGAGTCTCATACGCACGGCCCTCTTTGGTAATAAGGACAACGAGATAAAGAGTCTTATCGAAGAGTTTAACTACCCAAAACTGGGCCCAGGAATGATGTGGGAGAAAACGCTCGAGAAAGCCCTCTCTACCGGACTGACAAAAATATATTTTAATGCTCGTCCTACGCGTCTCTCCCACAAAGGGGGAGTGGTATATGAAGCGACCATCGCTACGCCTCAGGGTGAGATGACGGTACCGGTCTCGTCGGTTATCTCCAGCATCCCTATTGCAGAGTTGTTTGATCTCATGTCGCCTGCTATGAGCGCGGAGGACCTCGCGGCTGCACATACGCTGACCTTCCGTGACTTCATCACCGTGGCACTTATCTTGAAGCGAACCGATCTCTTTCCTGATACCTGGATATATATCCACGAGCCGAAAGTCGCGGTGGGACGCATTCAGAATTTTAATAACTGGTCTCCGTATATGACGCCAGATAATGGGACTACCTGTCTTGGTCTTGAGTACTTTTGTTTTACCACCGACGCTATTTGGAAGAAAACGGACGCGGAACTTATCGAGCTTGCTTCGAATGAGATTGAAGCCATTGGTCTTGCAAAAAAGGAGGATGTCATCGATGGTGCTGCGGCACGGATAGAGAAAACATATCCGGTCTACGATGATGCCTACGAGGCGGCTATGCCGACCATTCATGCAGCCTTTGCGAAGCTCAGCAACGTCTATCCGGTGGGGCGCAACGGTATGCATCGGTACAACAATCAGGACCATGCGATGCTCACGGCAATGCTTGCGGTAGAGAACATACAAGGAGCTAACCACAACCTGTGGGACGTAAATGTTGAGCGCGTGTACCATGAGGAGGTGAAGAAGCATGACTGAACCGCATCTCTCAATTGTGATACCTGCATACAACGAAGAGCGTCGGCTTCCGCCGACACTTCGGAAGCTCTTTGCATATTTGCCTACCTTGCAGTGTTCCTATGAAATCATTATTGCCGATGATGGGAGTAAGGACCGCACGGCTGCAGTCGTAAGAGAACTTCAAAAAACCCATCCGGAACTAGAGCTTATCTCTGATGGCATAAATCGGGGTCGCACGCCGACGATCAAAAACGCAATGCTCCGCGCTCGAGGCTCCTTGGTGCTTGAGACTGATGCAGATGGATCAGTTGCTGAGGAGGCCATAGGGCGGGCAGTTGCGCTTTTTGATGCCGACCCAACTCTGGCCGCAGTGTTCGGTAGTAGAGAGCTTCCTGAGTCGAAAATTCTCGTGTGGCAGCCACCTCTGCGCGTATTTCTTGGCTACGGATTTTTGTATCTGACCAGGATTATTTTTTGGATGTGGAATATTACGGACTTTGCACTCGGTTTTAAGATGTTCCGTAAGAACGCATTGGCAGACATATTTGCGCACCAATATGAGATGCATATTGTTGCTGAGGCGGAGCTTATCTATGTCACTCACGTACGCAAACACCACTACGTAGAAATACCCGTGGTGTGGACGGACGACGCAGATTCCCGCATTCGACCATTCCGTGAGGTGTACCGATCTTTGATGGGGCTTGCACGCATACGTATTCGCGCGTGGATGGGCGCATACGCATAATCTATGGAAAAACACCTCTATGCAGAGATGTCCTCACTTGAAGAGGCACATTGGTGGTTTAGGGGGAGGCGCGCCGTTTTATTTGATCTCCTTTCACGCTTCAAACCGATGGGGAAGCGTCTGCTCGACGTCGGTGTTGGCACCGGCATCAATGCACAGCAATTTAGTCAACACGGGTTTCTTGTCGATGCGATTGAGCCTTCGCAGGAAGCAATACGTTTTGCAAAAGAGAAGGCGCCGAGTGCGAACCTCATTGAGGCGTCCTTCCCGTCACCTCTTGTTAAAGACAATGAGTATCACATTGTCACGTTGCTCGACGTTCTCGAACATTTCGATGATGACCACAGCGCCTTGCGTGCAGTGACCAAGGCGCTTGCCCCTGGAGGTATTGTGCTTATCACGGTGCCAGCATTTAGATTTTTGTGGAGTGGGCACGATGAATTGGCCCATCATCGTAGGAGATATCGCAAAGCTGAACTGGTAGAACGACTCAAAGGAGCAGGTCTTACCCCGGCGTTTGTGAGTTACTACAATTTCTTTCTTTTTCCTGCGATTGCTCTTGTGCGTCTTGCTAGTAACGCATTGAATGTGCGCAAGAAAGAAAGTGACTTTTCCAGCACCCCAGGTTTCCTCAACGCCCCGCTCGCGCTCCTCTTCGGTTTTGAGCGTTTCCTACTACGAGTGGGGCCACTGCCTTGGGGAGTATCCCTTATAGCCGTTGCTCGTAAGGTACAGTAAGCGTATGCGTGCCTGGCGTACGGTGTATAAGAAGGAACTTACGCTCGGACTCCTTTCTCTTGTTGTCAGCGTGCTCTTTGCAGGCGGCGCTTTATGGTTCACGCAGATAAAAGGGCTCGATATGGTACGTCTCACCGGGGACGCACGCGGGTATCAAATACTTGCAACGCATTTGCTCGAAGAATCAGCATTTACGTTCTCAACCACGACCCCGTTTGCTCCTGAGAGTTTCCGTGCGCCCGGGTACCCTTTTTCCCTGAGCATTCTCTACGCACTGTGTCGTAGCTGGATCGCCGTTCTTTTCGTGCAGACAATTCTGGTGAGCATCGCACCCGTGCTTTTATATGTGCTCTTTAAGTCGTACAGCGAGCGCGCAGCGTGGTGGGGAGCGGTTATATTCGTTTTTGAGCCGACGCGTCTTTTCTTCTCGGCGTCTCTTCTCTCGGACGCATTCTTCACCTGTCTTTTTTTGGGATCGCTTGTATTGCTTGAGCGGGGAAGGATGCATAAAAAAAGTTTACTTATTGTCTCCTCGGGCGTCGTACTTGGCGTGAGCGTGCTTGTCCGTCCCATCGCTGTCTTTTTGCCAGCGCTTTACGCGGGGTACGTGCTTATTGCGCCTGGGATGTCAGCAGGTGTTCGCTTCAAAAAAGCGGTACTTCTTTTATGTGCGACTGCAGTTATCGTTTTTCCGTGGATGCTACGTAATCACGAATTTTTTGGATCGTGGGGGGTATCTTCAGTTGGCGCAGCAAACCTGATGATCTACAATGCCCCTGCATACCTCGCAGACTACCCAGATATGAAGGGGGAGGCCGTGCTGACTGCATTTAAAGCAGAGCAGGACTCTCTTCCTCGCGATGAAGCACTCTCGCTTTCAAGAGCGCCGGTCTTTACGAGCAACTTCCGAGAAGTGATACGAGGTCACGAATATACCTATCTGTTCTTTCATGTTGCAAAAACCGTTCCTTTTTTCCTCACTGATGGATTGCGTGAAATTGCCCGAATATCCGGGGTACCCCTCGTTGCACCTCCTAACATTTCGAGTCTAATTCTTTCGGGCAATATGAAAGCTATCGTGACGTATATACGCACGGGAGCACTCGCCGTTGTCCTTCTAGTGATTGGGAGCGGATTTTGGTTCATGGTAACGGTGCTCTATTTTGTAGGCATTGTTGTCGAATTGTGGACGAGACGATTGCGACCACTCGTCCTCTTAGGTGCGGTACTCGTTCTTTACTTCGCGCTACTTACGGGACCGGTTTCTAACGCTCGATATCGACTGCCTATCTCTGGGGTGATGATTCTCGGGGCGGCTGCGCTTGTTCTTAATACAAAAAGAAACGTCCCACCCGCTTCCACTTTGAACACTATATGAATCTCATTAAACGATACCCGGGCCTATTCGTTGCAGGCTTCTTCGCTCTGGTGCTGGTTGCTTTTTTTGGGCCAATCGCGTTCGGGCGGATTATTTTTTTAAATGATGCGGATGTCGTTGTTTACTACTACCCAATATTTACTTTCTACAGCCAGGCGCTTCATGCTGGGGAGTCTTTCTTGTGGCTCCCGTCCATCTATTCAGGCTTCCCTATATATCTAAGCCAGGTTGGTGGATTCTTTGATCCAGTCAATCTACTCATTTTCCGCTTTTTTTCAGGTATATCCGGTGTTGAAATGCGACTCATCATTGATGTTGCACTTACGTGCGTTACTTCGTATCTTGCCGCACGCGCACTTGGCGTATCGCGCTACGCAGCTATGCTTGTCGGTCCTTCGTATCTCCTCGCGTTTCATTGGCGGTATCTTTCCAATCCGCTTACCGCAAGTACACTCTTCCTTTTGCCGCTTTTGTTGTTGTGCGCAGTGCGGATGATACGGAATGAAACGCTTTTCTGGAGGTACGTATTGTTAGCTGGAATAGGAATCGGGTGGAGCATTCTCTCCGGGTACACTCAGTTGGTCGTTTACGCGCTCCTTATCGTGGGTTTGTTTGTGTTGCTGCAGTTGTTTTACTTTGATGGGCCGACAAATCTACGCCGTTTTTGCAAAGTAATTGGCGCGTGGATCATTGCAACGGTAATCGGCGTGGTTGTTGGGTTGCCTCAGATTCTTCCTGCGGCGAAATTTTTGCCATCCACTTCAAGAGGAGAAGAAGCGACCTACCACGAGCTAACTCTCAAAGTGATTGACCCTGGTGACGCGATTCTTGCCCTTGTTCCGCCATATTTCTACGTGCCGTACGTTACTGCTGGCCGCAAACCGTTGTTTGTCGGCTCACTTCTCGCACTGCTTGGGGTAGGCGTACTCCTCGTGGTCGGAATGAACGCCTTACGTTCAAGGAGCATTCGTTCATTGGCAGGCCACGACCGCACCATTGCGGCTATTGGGGTACTTTTTCTTTTTGCATTCTTTGCGGCGATAAAATGGTCACCGATTTTCTTTCTTCTGAGCAAGCTCCCTGTTATCGGACTGTTCCGCTTTCCGTTCCGGTTTATGTTTCTTGGTGCATTTTTGCTGGCGCTTCTTGGTGCCTTTGGACTTGATCGAGCTGCGGAAGTGGCAAAAGAGCGCGTGTTTAAAATGGCCCTCTACGTTGTTGCGGCAGTTGCGGCCATGTTCTCTGGCGGTTTGGTTATTTTTGGAATGCTCGGTTCATATGTACCGACACTTTTTGGTCGGATTGTGGAGAGACTTTTTACTACCGCAGGCTTCGCTCAAAATAGGGTTGACCATTATAGCGATGCGGTGAACAGAGGCGTTGCTGCGTATCGTGAATTGCTCAACCTATCGGAGCCATCGGTTGCAATTCCGCTCGCACTTCTTATTGCGAGTATCGTATTACTTCTCTTGTTTGTTCATGGGAAGCGTTCCGTTGCCCAATTTCAAGCACAGGCATGCATGCTTATTGTGTGTACGATTTTTGGTGTCACCATCGCTGGATGGGGGAATGTTTTTAGCTCCTCTCCAACGTTGGGGGCAGACAACATTCTCAATCCGCTTGTCACGATTGAGGAAGCCACGCAGTACCGCTTCTATTCCTTTATGCCATCGCTTGCGATTCAAAAGGTAATACCGCCGCAATATAAACTGTCGCGTGAGGAAGACGACGCAACGGTCGAACTTTTGGCGAAAGCGGGATCACCCAACATGCATCTCTTTAGTAGATTTTCTTCCGTAGACGGCTATGACCAGTTCGAACCAAGTGGGACGCTCACGGCACTGGAGCGTATTGGGGGAGAGTTGGGTGCCGGATACGGCTCAGGTACTAACGAGGAGCGAAAGGAGCGATTGCTCGATAGGGTAGACATACTTTCTATGATGGGTGGGAGGTACGTACTTTCGGGAGTTCCGCTCGAGAGCTCAGCGCTCTCACTTCTCGCAACGACCTCAGTGTCTTCGTATGGAATGGTGATCTATAGCTATCTCAACGAAAAGGCTTCTCCGCTGTATTACTTCGCACCTTCGGTTGTTCCGTCGTCGCATCAGAGTTTTGAGGAACTCGTCGCACACGAAGGTCTTCGTTTCAACGAAGCGGTGTATCTTGATTGTGCGGACTGTAAAGGAGTATCCGGCAGAGGCTCGATCAAAGAAGTTCGCAGTGCTAACGGGCTGCATCTCTTTGAGACTATTACAGCGTCTCAGCAATTCTTGGTTCTCTCAGAGACGTACCTTCCAGGGTGGGAGGTATCGGTTGATGGAGCGCGCGCTCCACTTATCCGAGCTAATGGGTTATACATGGCCGTCGCAGTCCCTGAAGGAGCCCACCGTATTCGTTTTGAGTATCGTGGTATGTTCAATGAACTCTCCATACTTAAACGTCTAGGAATAGTGAATGACGACTACTGACCGTCCGTCCGCTGAGTTTTTTAATCCACTATGGTGGTATCGCCTGCTTGTGCGTACGCGGTATCTTCACTTTTTTGTTGTTGGAGCGACAGGAGTGGCTATCAATCTCGGTATCACGGCCGCTTTTGCTGAGCTGGTATTTGGGCGCGAACACTATTTTTCAGCCTATCTTATTGGCCTTGCGGCGAATCTTCTCTACAATTTTGTGCTGCATACGGCTGTCACCTTTAAAACAAAAGGTGATCATACGCGTCGACTCGTCATTTTCTTGGTCTACTCACTTGTGTTGACGTATGTGCAGGCGTACGTCGTCAAACACGTCACCGCGTTCGTCGGTGTTAATTGGTACCTTGTGGTCATTGCTTCAGTCATCCTTATTTTTTCGGTCGTGACGTTCCTCCTCTTCAAATTTGTCCTTTTTCGCGAAGAAAAAACGGCACCACTTCCTCATACGCCTCAATCGTGAGCATAAGCAGTCGTTGATGGTCGCTGACTTGATGGTGGTATAGTATGGCCACATGGAGACTAAAAATCTGCTGAGAATAACACTTCTCACCGGCCTCTTTAGCGTTTTTCTTATACCGTTTTTTGTGGCCGATGGTATGTTTTTCCCGTTTATTACGGGGAAGAACTTCGCATTCCGTATCTTGATTGAGCTCCTTGCCGGAGGAACCCTTATCTTGGCCCTGCGTTACCCGGAATACCGCCCTCGATTTTCCTGGGTAGGCATTGCCGTACTTTCCCTTATGGCAGCCGCGATACTCGCCACAATAGGCAGTGTTGACCCTATAAAGAGCTTCTGGAGCAATTTTGAGCGCATGGAAGGGCTTATAGGCACCCTTCACATGGGTTTGTGGTTCTTTGTGGTGACCATATTGCTTTCTACCGAGAAGTTGTGGGAGCGGTTCTTGCAGACGTCACTTTTCGCCTCGTTTTGCATGAGCGTCTATGGAATCTTGCAAGTGAGTGGCGCCTTCGTTATTAACCAGGGCGGCATACGCGTAGATGGCACGTTTGGCAATGCTATTTATATGGCGGTGTACATGCTCTTCCATGTATTCATTGGGTTGTTCCTTATGATGCGCTGGAGAGGCCCTCGCTTCGTCCAATATCTCTACGGTCTCGCGATTGTGCTTGATGCGGTGGCGCTCTATTACACAGCGACTCGCAGTGCGACACTCGGCCTTCTTGGAGGCTTGATTGTGGCAGCACTTGGCATAGGGCTTTTTGATACGAGCCGTCCGGCACTCAGGAAATGGGCTATCGGGGTACTCGTTGCAATAGGTCTCATTGTTGTCGGATTTGTTGCGGTTCACAATCTGCCGGCAGTTCAGCGCAATCCAGTGTTAAGTCGCTTCGCCACTATTTCTGCTACCGAAACAACCATCAAGGCGCGCTTCATGATTTGGGGCATGGCGTACGAGGGATTTAAGGAACACCCAATACTTGGTTGGGGTCAGGAAAACTTTAGTTATGTCTTCAACAAGTACTACAACCCGCAGATGTATGGGCAGGAGCAGTGGTTCGATCGTGCGCACAGCGAGTACATTGATTGGCTCGTTGCGGGAGGTGTTGTCGCATTCGCTGCCTTTATAAGCCTCTTTGCGCTTGCGTTTTGGGCATTCTTTAAAGGTCCAGGACTTACTGTCGCCGAGCGTTCGATACTTATCGGACTTATTGCCGCGTACGCATTTCACTCATTCTTTGTCTTCGACAACTTGGTAAGTTCAATGTACTTCTTCCTTATACTCGCGCTCGCACACTCACTCACGCGTCGGCCGCTTCCTTCGAGTATTGTGCTCACGCGCCCGGTCACAGGAGGTTTCTTGTGGCTCACCGGTGCAGCGAGCGTCGTACTGACGTGTGCAGCCGTCTGGTATCTAAATGTTCCAGGCATTACCACATCGCACCAATTGATCGATGCTATTTCTTCAGCCAAGATTGGAAAGAACTCACTCGGTCAAAGTGTGCAGGTTGCAAAAGACCCAAAAGAAAACCTCGAGTCGTTTAAGACGGTAGCGTTGAGTGGACCACTTGGCCGACAAGAAGCGATTGAACAATTGTTTCAGGCAACGGCGGTAATAAGTGCGAATCAAAACGTGTCGCCGGATATCCGAGCGGGCTTCATCGCACTTGCGAAGGAGCGGGGTCTAGCCATGCTTGCCGAGCGTCCCGACGATGCCCGTCTCGAGCTTTTCTACGGTGCCTTCCTTGATCAGGCTGGTGCGTACAGTGAGGCACTCCCGCATCTACTGCGTGCGCACGAGCTTTCGCCTGCAAAACAATGGATCTCGTTTGAAACGGCGTTTAATAACTACGCACAGACAGGCAATCTACAAAAAGCAGTTGAGGTCACCCGTGCGGCATATGAGCTTGCGCCTGAGTTTAGGGAGGCGCGCATTTTCTACGCCTCGGCACTTATCATGAATGAACAGGCTGACGAAGGAGAAAAACTCCTTACCGGATGGTTCGGTACTGACGTTATTGACGACAGTCGGCTACTGACCGCGTACGTGCGTGCAGAGGAGTTCGATAAGGTCGCCGCGATATGGAAGATGAAGGTTTCGGCTGATCCAGACAATATACAAAAACTGGTGTCGTACGCGGTTGCTCAAAAAGAGTCCGGGAATCTCCCCTCTGCTATTGCAACGCTCCGTTTGGCGGCGCAGAAAGCTCCGCAGTACCGTGAGGCGCTCTCGCAAGTTGCGCGTGAGCTTGGCGGAAACCTCTAGCTAGTTGCTCCTCAGGCGCCGTTCATGACTATTCTCGAACACGAACCGCTTGCTCCTCGAACGACGTTTATGGTCGGTGGCAGCGCTCGCTATTTTATTGAAGTTGCAACTCCTGAGGAAATAGGGGAAGCGTTCTTATTTGCAGAACAGAAGAAACTCCCAGTTGTCGTTATCGGAGGGGGAGCAAACATCCTTGCAGATGATGGTGAAGCTGAGGGTGTTTTTATAGCTCCTCGTTTTAATGACCTTTCTTTCACTGAAGGGAATAACATCGTAGAGGTTAATGCAGGAGCGTCCGTGTCGTGGGATGCTCTTGTTGATGAGTCAGTAAAACGCGGGTTGTGGGGTCTTGAAAATCTCTCAGCAATACCGGGAAGTATTGGTGGTGCTATTGTGCAAAATATTGGGGCATACGGAGCTGCACTTTCCCAGCATCTCTCATTTGTTGATGTGTTCGATCGCCAGGCGATGTTAGTCCGACGCATCACAAAGGCTGAGTGTGGCTTCGGCTACCGCATATCGATGTTCAAGAAAAACCCTAACCGCTTCGTCATACTCGGAGTGCAGTTTGAGCTCTCTCATGAAGGTAGTGCCAATACTGCATACCGCGATTTGCGGGAGCGTTTTACTGACACCGCGCCTTCACTGCAAGAAGTGCGTGAGGCGGTCGTTGCCATACGTGCAGGCAAATTCCCAGACCTCTCTCGCGAAGGGACTGCCGGTTCATTTTTTAGAAATCCGAGTGTAGAGCGGGTGCAGGCCGACGCACTTATTGCGCGTTTTCCTGGATTGCCCGTATTTCCAGTGCCAGAAACTGATGAAATAAAAATACCTGTCGCGTGGCTTCTTGATCATGCGCTTGGATTGCGCGGGTACCGTCGCGGCACGGTGAGACTCTTTGAAAAACAAGCACTCGCACTTGTTGCAGATCGTGGAGCGTCTGCGCGTGACGTGCGGAATCTCGCACTCGAAGTTAAAGAAAAAGTTTTTGCACTGGTTAACATAGAACTTGAACCGGAAGTAGTTATCATGCACGGTGCGCAGATGGGCAATACGCTTTGAAATAAAATAGTTTTTTGGAACATGCGCGCAAAAAAACATCGCGCGAAGTTATCCACAAAAAAATCGTGCAATGCATTGTAACGAAGGTGTGCACGCGCGATACTTAGAGCAAGACATCGAACAATACGCCTGCGCACATGTATCACACATGCGCACAACGCGAGGTCGATCGATGCAGAACTACAAAAAACGCTACCACTATGGCAAAGAAAAAGAAGGCCGCAAAGAAGAAGAAGGCTGCAAAGAAGTCTCGCCGCCGCGCCTAATCTCAGGCACGACAAAAAACACCTCGCTCGGCGGGGTGTTTTTTGTTATGCTAGCCCCGTAATGACGCTCCTCGGAAAACTTTTTTCTTTTGATGAAAACCGCCTGCGCAAGGAGGCAGAGGCAATCGTGCCTAAAGTTGCCTCCTACGAGGAGAAAATGAAGGGATTAAGTGACGAAGCGCTTAAAGGCCTCACCCCGTATTTCCGAGAACGCCTCGCGAAAGGGGAAACGATTGATCAGCTATTGCCTGAGGCGTTTGCAGCGGTGCGCGAAGCGGGCCGACGCACGATGGGTCTGCGTCATTTTGACGTACAGCTTATCGGTGGTTTTGTCTTGCATCGACATGCAATTGCCGAAATGAAAACCGGCGAAGGTAAAACACTGGTTGCAACGTTGCCGGCTTATCTCAACGCACTTGAAGGAAAGGGAGTGCACGTTATCACGGTGAATGATTATCTCGCACGACGCGATGCGGTGTGGATGGGGCAGGTGTACGCCGCACTTGGACTCTCGCTTGCCGTTATAAATCACGAGACGTCGTATCTTTATGATGCAGGACATATCGAGACCGATGAGATGCGTGATGAAGAGGGTTCGTTCAAGGTATTTTATGAGTTTTTGCGCCCATGTTCGCGTCGCGAAGCCTATTTGGCTGACATAACGTATGGAACCAATAGCGAATTTGGCTTTGACTACCTTCGTGACAATATTGCCTATCAAGTAGGAGAGTTGCGCCAGCGGGACCACCACTTTGCAATTGTGGACGAGGTGGACTCCATTCTTATCGACGAGTCTCGTACGCCGCTTATTATTTCGGCACCATCTTCCGACGGTGACGAACTCTATAAGACGTTTGCCAAAATAGCAGAGCGACTCTCTGAAGGAGCAGATTATGAGGTTGATGAGAAGCATCGTTCGGTCAAATTGAGTGACCAGGGCATCGAATCGGCTGAAAAGGCCATGGGTATAGACAATATCTATACCGAAAAAGGCATCAAGTACGTCCATCACCTTGAGACCGCGGTACGAGCCAAAGCGCTCTATAAAAAGGACAATCAATATGTAGTGCGCGACGGCGAGGTCGTCATTGTTGATGAATTTACGGGCAAACTGCAGCCTGGTCGCCGTTGGTCTGAAGGGTTGCACCAAGCGGTTGAAGCAAAAGAAGGCGTTCCAGTACAGAAGGAATCGCGCACCTATGCTTCAGTCACGTACCAAAACTATTTCCGTATGTATGGAAAGCTTGCGGGAATGACAGGTACCGCGTCGACCTCTCGTGAGGAGTTTTACAAAGTCTACAAGCTCGAGACGGTTGAGATACCTTCAAATCGCCCCGCCGCACGTATCGATCGTGACGACCTTATCTTCCAGACGGAAGAGGGCAAATTTAAAGCCCTTGCTCGCAAAGTAAAAGAATTGCATCAAAAAGGGCAGCCGGTTCTTGTTGGTACGGTATCTATAGAGAAAAACGAGCTTCTCTCGGCCTACCTTACGAAAGAAGGGGTGCCGCACGAAATCCTTAATGCAAAGAATCATGAGCGCGAAGGAGAAATAGTCGCTCAGGCAGGCAAAAAGGGGAAAGTCACCGTCGCAACCAACATGGCCGGCCGCGGTGTCGACATCAAGCTTGGTGGTATACCAGCGACTATTGAGGAATATGAAGAAGTGAAGCGACTCGGCGGACTCTTTGTCGTGGGAACTGAGCGACACGAAGCTCGACGCATCGACAATCAGTTGCGTGGCCGCTCTGGTCGTCAAGGAGACCCAGGCGAGACGCAGTTTTATGTCGCACTTACCGATGACCTGATGCGCATTTTTGCCTCAGACACCATCAAACGAATGATGGGGTCGTTCGGTATCCCCGAGGATGAACCGATTGCCAATCGCGTTATCAGTCGCTCGCTTGAGTCAGCGCAGACCAAAATAGAAGGTCACCACTTCGATGCACGCAAACACGTGCTTGAGTTTGACGATGTTCTCAACAAACAGCGCGTCTCCATCTATTCTCGCCGTCGCATCATGCTCACCGGTACGGCAGACGAAGTGCGCAAAGTTTTGGAAGAGTTTGCTTTGCGTCTCAGTCCGGACGCCCTCGAGCAACTCAAGAAGAAGGAAGCCGACATCGGCACTGATGCATTCTTGGAAGCGTCTCGCCGCATTGCGCTCCAGACAAGCGACCTCTTCTGGCTCGAGCACCTTGAAGCAATGGATTACTTACGTTCAAGCGTTAACTTGCGCGCCTACGGCCAGAGAGACCCACTTATTGAATACCGCAAAGAAGGATTGAGGCTCTTTAAAGATATGGAGGCATCTTCATCAGCTCAGACGGTTGAACTTATTCTGCGCCTCTCTATCATGCCGGGCGCGCTTAGCATGCAATCGAGCGCTACCATTCCGAGCCTGCCAGCAGGGACTCCCGACGACATCGGACGTAACGACCCCTGCCCGTGCGGTTCGGGGAAGAAATGGAAACAGTGCGGACTTCTTAATACTGAAGAACATCAGAGTCGATTGCATCCTACACAGAGCGCATGAATCCGCGCATTTCTGCCGGAGGGGTAGTGCTTGGAGAAGATGGTCGCATCGTGCTGGTGCGTCAGCATAGCAATTCTTGGTCATTGCCAAAGGGTGGAATTGAGGAGGGAGAGTTGCTTGTTGAGTGCGCACACCGGGAAATAGAAGAGGAAACAGGCATTAAGGAGTTAGAGCTTATTAAAGAACTTGGAGCGTACGAGCGGTATTCCATAGCGCATGGCGGAGTAGGCGAGGATCATGATCGGCCAATGGGGCACCGCACGTTTTTCCTTTTTAAAACAACCGAACATGAGCTGAAGCCGTCTGACCCCGACGGAGAGATAACTGAAGCGCGATGGGTAACTATTGATGAAGCGCTTTCATTGCTCACTCATCCTAAAGATGTTGCATTTCTTGCCTCCATACGTGACCGTATTCGTTAGAAGAGAACATTTCCTGTATACTGCCCCCCATGCAGGCACTCTCCGTTTCTAATCTCACCAAAAAATACGCTTCCGGTACCGAAGCGCTGAAGGGCGTTTCGCTTGAAATACCCGAAGGAGACTTTTTCGCACTCCTCGGTCCCAATGGGGCTGGAAAAACGACGCTTATCGGCATTGCCACAGGGCTGGTCAATAAAACCGGAGGCACCGTCTCGGTCTTTGGCTATGACATAGACAAAAATCCAGAGGAGGCCAAGGCGCAGCTTGGTCTTGTGGGACAAGAGCTCAATTTCAATCCATTTGAAAAGCCATTTGATATTGTCGTCAACCAAGCTGGCTACTACGGTATCCCGCGCTCAAAGGCCATTCCTCGTGCAAAACAGCTTCTCGAGGATCTTGGTCTTGGCGAGAAGATGTACCAGAGTGGATTGACGCTTAGTGGTGGCATGAAAAGACGTTTGATGATTGCGCGTGCGCTTGTGCACGAGCCACGATTCCTCATCCTCGACGAACCAACGGCGGGTGTTGACGTTGAGCTGCGCCGTTCGATGTGGGATTACCTAAAGAAGCTTACTGCCGGAGGTCTCACCGTACTGCTCACCACTCACTACCTTGAAGAGGCTGAACAGTTGGCATCGCATGTGGCCATCATCAATAAAGGAGAGATTGCTGCCCAAGGTTCAATGCAAGAGATTCTTGCGATGCATGACGGCTCTGAATCGAAAGACGGGTATCGCGGAGGCAAGCTCGAAGAGGTGTTCCTCATGCTCACCTCTGATAAATAATATGAATAATTACCGACGCTGGATTTCCTTTTACACCATGGTACGACGTGACGTCGTACGCATGTTCCGCATCTGGGTCCAGACGTTTCTCCCTTCCGTAGTTACTTCGGTCCTCTACTTCCTTGTGTTTGGGACCGTACTGGGCTCCCGCATTGGCGACATGCAGGGGGTCCCGTATATGACCTTCGTCGTACCAGGACTTGTCATGCTCTCGATAGTGACGACATCCTACTCCAATACGTCTTTCACCTTCTTCTCGTCGAAATTCTTCGCCCGCTCCATCGATGAGATTTTAGTTTCTCCAACGCCGCCGTGGGTGATGATTGCGGGTTTTATCGGCGGGGGATTGATACGCGGCCTGCTCACAGGTGCCATCGTGCTCCTCGTTTCCGTATTTTTCACTGAGCTCTCGCTCTCCGTCCACAGCGCACTCATTATTCTCGGGTTCGCGCTACTGACATGTTTGGTGTTTGCGCTGGCTGGTCTGGTTAACGGTATCTACGCGAAGTCGATAGATGGCATTAATTTGGTGCCGACATTTGTGCTCACACCGCTCGTGTACCTCGGTGGCGTGTTCTACTCTGTGCACTCGCTCCCAGCGTGGTGGCAGGCTATTACGTACGCGAACCCGCTGTTTTATCTCATCAACGGCTTCCGTTACGGATTTTTAGGAACGGCAGACGTATCGTTGTGGATATCGGTAGCGATATTGGGAACAATGATTGTGGTGTTGGTTTCCATAAACTGGTATTTGATCCGCAAGGGCTTAGGTCTTCGCCAATAAGCCGCCTGTCTAAAAGGCACACCTGCTGCGTTGTGGGTCCCCACGGACTCGTCACCGTATGCACAGAGATACGCCTCCTCGCGCTCATCCCCACGCCTTGCATCTGAGCCTTTTATCTCAGGTGTTGACGAGGAATAGGGGAAAAACATCTGTTAAACTATTTAGATGATTAAGCTAGTCATTAGATTCTTGGCTGTTGCGGCGGCAGTCTATGCCATCGCGACCTATATCAATGGTATTCACGTTAGTACCACAGAGACGATACTTATCGTTGCTGCGGTCTGGTCACTTATCGTTATGCTCGTTCGACCGGTACTCAAAGTTCTTACATTTCCACTGACGCTGATTACGCTCGGACTGTTCTCGTTTGTCCTCAACGCAATTCTTTTCTTTGCGATGACATACGTTGTTCCAGGGTTTGTTGTTGACGGCATCATTCCGGCAGTTGTTGGATCCGCGATACTGTCCGCCGTCTCATACATTGTTGATCACCTACTCGGGTAGTCGCTTCGTAGGGCAAACTCGTGTAAGCTCCGCTCTACTGACCATATATGGCATTTGTAGATGAACTAATAATCCACGCTCGCGCGGGCCGTGGCGGTGACGGCGTCGTTCGCTGGCTCCACCTTAAAGGTAAGGAATATTCCGGACCCGCGGGTGGCAACGGCGGCCGCGGCGGCAACGTATATGTACGTGCGGTGCGTGACGTCAGCATCCTTTCGCGATACACCGGCGAGAAGCTTTTTGCTGCAGGGAACGGGGGCCCTGGTGAAAATCGCAGTCGACATGGTGCCAATGGAGGACATATCACGATTGAGCTGCCTGTGGGTTCGGTCATACATAACTCGGCTACCCGAGAACGTTTCGAGCTTCTCACTGAAGACGAAGAAATAATGATTCTCGCTGGAGGTCGTGGCGGCATTGGAAACGAGTATTTTAAATCTTCGACCAATACCCGACCGGAAGAATTCACTCCCGGAGAGGCGGGGCAAGAAGCTGACTTTTATATCGAGTTGGCGCTTGTTGCCGATCTTGGGCTTGTTGGATTACCCAATGCCGGCAAATCCTCGCTTCTTAATGCCATTACTGGCGCGCAGGCAAAAGTCGGCGCATATGCATTCACGACGCTTGACCCGAACCTCGGCGCTTTTTACGGCAAGGTCATCGCCGACATTCCAGGTCTTATAGAGGGCGCCTCAGCAGGGAAGGGTCTTGGACAGAAGTTCTTACGTCACGTGTCTCGAACGCGGGCACTTATCCACTGCCTTTCTCTTGAGGAAGATGACCTCATGGAGCGATATGGAGTGGTCCGAAAGGAGCTCACTGCCTACAGTAAAGAGCTTGCGCAGAAGCCTGAACTTATCCTCCTTACAAAATCGGATTGCCGAGATACGCAAGAAGTAGCGGCTGCAATAGAACTTTTCAAAAAAGAAGGCAAAGAAGCAGTGGCAGTCTCCGTTCTCGACGACACTTCGCTTAAGGCCTTGCGTGATCGACTCACAAGACTTCTTTCAGTGCATATCGCGTAAATAAAGAGGGCGGCGCAGGGTTGGCTTCAAAAGGCTGTGGCAGTATAGTGGCACGGTATATGGACTGGCGCCCGACGATAGGTCTCGAAATTCATGCGGAGCTTTCTACGCGCACGAAGATGTTTTGCGATTCGCGAAATGACCCACGCGAGAGTAAACCGAATGTGAATATTTGCCCGGTGTGCATGGCACATCCGGGGACACTTCCCGTTATAAATGCTGATGCGGTTGGGCATGTTGTGCGTCTCGGTCATGCGGTGGGCGGCACTACTGCTGACTACACTGAGTTTGATCGCAAGAATTATTTCTATCCGGATATCCCGAAGGGATATCAAATCAGTCAGTACGTGTATCCGCTTATCTCCGGCGGCACGCTCTCCGGAGTTGCGATTACGCGCGTACATCTTGAAGAAGATACTGCTCGCTCCATACATGACGGGGGAGACGGGACGCTCATAGATTTTAATCGCGCTGGAGTTCCGCTGATGGAATTGGTCACCGAGCCAGTCATTCACGATGCCGTTACTGCAGGAAACTTCGCGCGTGAGCTGCAACTATTGTTGCGCTATCTCGGTGCGTCTGAAGCAAATATGGAAGAAGGTCAGATGCGCATCGAAGCAAACATCTCGGTAAGTCGCGACGCAACATTTGGAACAAAAGTTGAAGTAAAGAACATCAACTCATTTAGAGCAGTTGAACGCGCAATCGAGTACGAGGTTAAACGTCAGATAGCCGCCTATGAATCTGGAGATGTCGTGATGCAAGAGACGCGCGGGTGGGATGATGCAAAAGGGGAAACGTTTTCTCAACGCAAGAAAGAGTCCTCGCATGACTACCGGTATTTCCCAGATCCCGACCTTCCGAAACTTACTCTTTCGCAACACCCACAATTTGAAGCAGATGTGTTGCGCAAGAGCATGCCAGAACTTCCGTGGGAGCGTCGTGCACGATACACGAGCTTGGGTCTTAAAGCTGAGGATGCAGATATGTTTGTGCGCGACACTCGCTTCGGCACTTTTTTTGACCGCAGCTGCAGCGAAGATGGGGGATTGGCGCTACTCTCTGCCAATTACTTAGCGTCTGATGTTGCCGGAGCGCTGCAGGCAGGAGTGGCAAGCGAGGAATGGCTTTTCGATGAGAACAACGCGAAGCGCTTTGGGACACTTATGTCGCTAACCAAAAGTAAGAAAGTATCTTCGAGAGGAGCAAAGGATATACTCGGCAAAATGTTCTCGGATACCCGAGAACCTCATGAAATTGCTCAATCTGAAGGCCTCTATCAGCAGAGTGATGAAGGTGCATTGGAGGAGGTTGCACGTGCGGTTATCGACGCACAGCCAGTAGTTGTTGCAGATTATATGGCAGGCAAGGATGCCGCACTCCAGTTTTTAGTAGGGCAAGGCATGAAGGCAAGTAAAGGAGCAGCCGACCCAGGAGTCCTTAGAGAAGTACTTGTGCGCCTACTCGCGCGATAAGCCCAAACTATTCCTCCGACACAAGAGCCGAGCCTACCCAGGTCCGGCTCTTTTCGTAAAAAAATAAAAGGGGATAAGACTATCTTGGGTATCCGAGAGGTAAGGTATGCTATTCAGCATGGACAGTCTCGAGATAGACGGTGAGCAATACATCTCAGCAAGACAAGCTGCTAAAGAGCATGGCTACGTTGCCGATTACATCGGACAGCTTATCCGGGGAGGAAAGCTCCAAGGTAGAAAAGTCGGCAGAGCGTGGTATGTAAGTATCGCGTCCCTCGAAGCGCATTTTCAACTAGAACGTACAGAACGAACAGCACGAACTGGCTATATTTCTGAACCTAAAATTGAAAAGCAAGAAGCGGCCTTAGAGGTTGAGAGGGCGGTTGTCGTTGGCCGTAGCGAATCGAAAAAGATAGCAGACTCGTCCTACGAATTGCTTAATTACATACCTGACAACGAGCCTACTTTGCCGCAGTTTGATCAACTTGTTGGTGAGACGTCTTCCGCTGAAACGAAGGTTCCCATGCATTATGAGGTTACCTTAAGCGCGTTGTCAGCTCTGCCCGAAGAATCCAACCCAGAAGTGCTACCTCTGGAGGAAACGGCTGTTGACTTCGTCCGCGAAGAGCCCCTCAAAGGCAACAAAATGGCCGTACAGCGTTTCAAGGGGGTAGCAGGCGCTCTCTTCGGAGGCAAACTTTTAGTCACCGCTAGCTTCATTTTAGCAGTCTTGTGCCTTGTGGCTGGAGCGGCCAGCATCCTTGCAAGTAAAGAGGTTAGATACAGTGGAACTTCTCTATCTGCTAGTTTAGAGTCTTTATCTCGTTAAAACGAGATACAAGTTTTTTCTGTTGGAATAAAAGGATATAAGCGGTATTCGATATTTATCATGAAAGAAAAAAATAGGCGGGCCAGTTTAAAAAGCAAAGGTATTACATACCTACATGTATCTAAAGCCGCCTCGCTTCTAGGTTGCTCTGAGCAGTACGTGAGATCACGCTGCGCTTCAGGTGAATTAATTGCCACAATCGTTGGTGGGGCGTGGCATATAGAAGAAAAAGCGCTAGAAAACTTTCTAAAGGGTAAAATAAAGAGCAAAGATGTACGCGCAAGCGAGTTAGCAAAGGAGAATGAAGCGATTAAAGCTCTTCTCAAGGACAAGTCGAAGAACGCTGCTGTCGTTGGTCGAGAGATACAAAGAAAGAGGTAAGTTCAAGACATATCTGCCTAAAAGAGTTCTCGAATTGCCGAGAACTCTTTTGTTTACAACATATTTGATACGCTAACTGAATTCTAAGAATTTTTATTTTAGATTACTTCGCGCGCGTCACCCACTCATATTTTTTATTTCCAAAATAAACCTTAGTTTCCAACTTGTTTTTGAGGTCAGAACTTTTTACTTTTCTAAATTTTAAAAAAATCTTATCCACAAAATAGCTTCAACTTTTTACGGCCTTGTTGCGCACTTTAACGGTATAATTTTCACTAGTGCGCTTCCCGAACTATCTAGGAAATTAAAGCCTAAATGAACGAACTCCACGATTTAGGCAAGTATGGATTTATAACCTCGAAAGAGGCGGCTAATCGCTATGGTTGTACGAGCGATTACATTTCGCGCATGTGTCGGTCGGGGCGTTTGCGCGGCTACTTGGTTGGACGTACTTGGTATGTTGATGCGGCGTCAATTGAGAGCATTCTTTCAACACGAGATGCTGATCGTGACAATGCGTTGAGGGAACTCTCCGAGTCTCGAAAAAGAGAGGACGAGGCTCGTAAAAATAGGGGCGATGCGGCGAACACGCAGGGGGTTTCTTCGGCTGATATTTTTGATTCAATTTTCACTGCAGTTGCGTCGGATATGCCGGTGTTGCGCACGTCATCACGCAACGTTCATGAATCGCTGTTTAGCAAGGGTCCGTTACTTGCATTTGCTGAAAAAGTAGTTGCGGTTGTTCTTGCATTCACCTTTGTGTTTGGAGGTTATGCTGCACTCGCGCAAAATTATCCGCAGCTTGCGTATGACGTTGTGCGAGATGTTGTTGATGATGTGCGCGACGGAAGAGCGCCTGATAATACAACGCGTGAAAAAATCGGAAGTGCACTTGCTGCCGCTGCGGATGCATTTTCACGCATCGAGTCAGATTTTTTTGCGCCGGGAATTTCTAACGACACGTCAGTTTTTGCGCGCGCACTTTCTCGCACACGTGAACGTGTTGCAGCATTCTTCGGACATACGTCACAACCAGTTGCGGCGCTCTCGCGCCCCGCGTCGTCAACACCAGTGATTGCACGTGACACTGACGACGCATCTCTCGCACAAACAGCGGCGCGTGTCGTCCGCGTTGAAGTGCCAATCGTGCGTACGATTATCGCGCCAACCACTGAACGTGTTGTTGTTGAAAGTGGTGCACCGAAGTCATACGTGGATGAGCAGTTACAGATACTGCGCAACTCACTTTCGTCTGAAATATTTAAATATTCGTCACAATTAGTTCCGGGCGCTTCGCAAAACACCGTTAATCTTGCACACGCATCACGCATTGATGTGCTGACCGGGACGTCACTGCGAAGTGTGAGTGTCGAGGGACTCTCTGGTCTCACTGACGCTGATATACCAGACACCATAACGGTTTCTGGCTATTTACCATCATCTGGGGGATCTATCTCGGGAGCGCTTAGCGTCAGCTCACTTTCGGTTTCTACGACTACGGCAACGAGTACCTTTGCAGGACCGCTTTCGGTTTCGGCACTTGCCGTTACTAACCTCATCAGCTGCAATACCATCGACACTGATGCGAATGGATATCTTGTTTGTGGATTTGATGGTGGTGGAGGCGGGGGCGGAGCGGATGGTAACTGGAGTTATTTCAACGGTTCTGGTATTCAGCTTTCTACAACAACGAATCAAGTTTTAATCGGTGCAGTTTCAACAACAAGCACAGCTGCACTTGAAATTTCTGGCAACACGTTTGTTCGCTCTGGCAGTCGCATCGGCATTGGAACCTCGTCACCGTACGCGCCGCTGTCAGTTGTTGGGCAAGTCGTTGCTTCAAACTTCACTGCAACATCAACAACAGCGACGTCGACACTGACCAATATTGCACTCACCAATTTGTTGCTCGGCAGTGATTACATCACTGACTTCACTGGCACGGGACTTACCGTAACGAACGGCGCACTCAGTGTCGACACGTCATCGATTACCTCGTTTTCAACCACGTCTGCTAACTATTGGAAGAGTGTAAATAATTTTTTCTCAACAACCTCGGATAGTTACTTCGCAAGTTTGGGTCTCGCATTTTCAACGACATCGACTGATTATTGGAAAACACAGAACAATTTTTTCTCCACAACTTCAGCAACCTATTTTGCTGACGCATCAACAACACTTCCAAAAACCTATAGCAGCAATATTTTTATTGGAAGCAATACCTTTAACGGAGCATTCACATTGGGGACGCTCAATGGACCACTGCAGGCGAATAATGGACTTGTTTCTGCAACAACATCTATTGGGGTCGTGTACGGCGGGACAGGCCTCACCTCCGCTCCTGCCTATGGACAGCTTCTTGTAGGAAATGCTTCGGGTGGGTATACGCTTACGGCAACAAGTTCGCTTGGCCTCCTGGCGTCATCTTCAATCTCGGCATCTTCACCACTCTCGTACAACACGCTTAACGGAGCGTTTTCTATACAGGCAGGTAATGCCTCTCAAAATGGATATCTCTCTTCAGTGGACTGGTCTCTCTTCAACGGCAAGTTAGGTTCCACCTCTATAGATACAAGCTCTGAGCTTGCGTCGCTCCTAACAGACGAAACAGGTTCTGGTTCGGCCGTATTTTCCGTATCCCCAGCGCTTACGGGTACCCCAACACTCACCGGCTTCATCTCTTCTGCCTCCTCAACCATCGGTGCAGGCGGACAAACCACAGGTCTCACCATCTCAGGTGGTGCAACGACGACGGGGAATGCGTATGTTTTAGGAAGTGGTCGTTTTGGAAGTACGCTAACACTTTCAGCCCTCGGCTCGTGTACAGGAAGTCAGGCACTTCAAACTAATGCTTCCGGGGATATTGTATGCGCCACAATCTCGTCATCAGGAGGAGCGTCTTCCGGTGGTGGCTGGACAACGGATAATCTCGGCAACATTGGTTTGTCTACAACCACTGATCGTGTTGCGGTCGGCGCATCTTCAACTCCATATGCAAAATTGTCAGTGCTCTCCGGCGCTGCAGCAACAACAACCTTGGCAATTGTGCCGGCAGCATCCCAGTCGGCAAACATCATTGATATATACGATACCAATGGCGCCCTCTCTTCAATACTCAACTCAAGTGGGTTTCTTGGCTTGGGTTCTACTTCACCTTCCCAGCGCCTCTCGGTCCAAGGCAACTCATACATCTCCGGCACTTCCTTCTTCGGCGGAGCTATTAGTGCAACTTCAACCTTCACCTCCACCGCAACCGCAGCCAACACTTTCCCATACGCCTCCACCACCGCCATCACTGCCACAACCGCAAGCACCACCAACCTCACCGTCTCTGGAATTCTCTCTTCACTCCTCTCCTCAACTGCAACCGGAGCCGTCCAAGCAACAACCGTCTCTTCACCACTCTCATTCTCTGGAAGCACACTCTCCATTACTAACGCTGCAGCAGATGGCTCCACGAAAGGTGCTGCATCCTTCGCAGCTGCAGACTTCGACGCTTCCTCTGGCAACATTTCTATTGACTACACCAACGGCACCGCTGCTACTGCTTCAGCTAAAGGCTTCCTCACCTCCACAGACTGGTCTCTCTTCAACGGCAAGCTTGGCTCTACTTCTATAGATACTTCCGCGGAACTC
>CALREW010000001.1:0-350611 GCA_943356415.1 Candidatus Nomurabacteria bacterium | reverse complement strand
TCAACCCTCTCCGTCACTGGCGCCACCACACTCTCAGGCGCACTCACATACGGTGGTGTAACCCTCTCTAATGCCGTGACCGGAACAGGGAACATGGTGCTCTCTGCGTCTCCTACCTTCACCGGTACTATCACTGCTGCAGCGCTTAATACCACGGGAAGCCTTGGCGTTGGAACGTCCACCCCATGGGGACTCTTGTCAGTTAATCCAAACGGTATAACGGGCCCAGCGTTTGTGGTGGGCTCATCAACACTCACTCGCTTCGTCATCGACAATGGTGGAAACGTCGGTATCGGTAGTACCACTCCTGCGCGCAAAATATCGGTACAAGATGCTGTTTCAACCGCGCAAGTCACCATCGCATATGACACGACGCGCTACACGGACTTCCTCACGAGTTCAGTCGGAGATCTTACCATCACCCCGCAAGGCTCTGATATTTTCTCTAACGATACCAACCTCTGGATCTGCACCGGTGGTTCCTGCCCGTCGGGCACGCCAACTGGCAACGGCAACATTATTGTTGAGAATAAGATTGGCATCGGTACCACAACACCGCAATACCTCCTCACCATCAATTCTACTAACACGACCGATAACCTCTTCCAGATTGCGACGACCTCGAACCAAAAAGTATTTATCGTCGACAACAACGGTAAGGTCGGCATCGGTACGTCGACTCCAACGCAACAACTTTCCATCTCTGACCGCCTCTTCGTTGGTGCAGGTGGCGCAACAGGTCTTGGAACCGCAACGTCAACCTTCCAGGGCGACATAAAGATTGTCGGTAAACTTGACGTCTCAACCATCGACCCGGTTTACACCATCGACGGAGTGAAATATGCGACATACGGTCATTCGACCATCGGCATTAAAGAAGAGGCCGTTGCTGCGCTTGAACTTGAGCAGTACAACGCGAAGACGGGTTACTACGAAAAGAAACTCTCTTTCAACGATTTGGAGGAGGGAAGCGACCTATGGCTCTTCTACCAAGTGACCGACTTCGGTGCAGATTGGAAGAATCTCGTCATCAATCTCACCGCATCATTTGACGGCCGTGTCTTCTACAAGAAAATGCCGAACGAGGCTGCAGTTATCGTGTCGGCAACTAAGGCAGGCGAAGTCTCGGCACGCTTCATCGCTAACCGCTATGATGCCGCCAAATGGCCTAACCTACGTCCTGACCAAGACGACACCGAGTATCTTGGCCATGAGTTGAAGACCACTGAAGATGGGCAGGGGGTACCAGTCTCCTCAGTGAAGAAAGAGCAGCCGTTCAATAGCGCCTCGTTCTAAATGTCCAAGGTAGGCGCTTGGCCATGGTTTGCTATACTTCTCTGTATGAAGCGGTTTTTAAAAGGAGCTTTCTCACTTATGTCACTTGCGGCCGTTGCGGTTCTTGGCTCGTTTGGCCTTTGGCACGCGTCTGGAGATGTTTCGGCGCTCCAGTGTACGTCTCCTGAACAGAATGGCGATACGCAGGCTCAAAAGGACTCAGATGAACGGGTGTATTACGTCGGATGCGGGGGGCTTTTCTAGACCGATTATTTTGAAGCAGTTTGCTATGCGCGTGCCGGAGCATGACCCAAAACTATGGCGCATCGTTCCGCGCGCCTACGGGGAAACGTTTGCTGTTCCTGTTGCGCAGACAGCGGAAGTGAGCCTCACGTGGCCAGTACTTGGGAAGGCGCTTGAAGAAGCAAACATACAAGGTCTCGGCATTGTGTTGCCGTTTGCATGGCAGCAACACTTTGCTGCGTACCAGGAAGCAAATAAACGCGGCGTCATCACTGCGGTGGCCATGCCGACCAATGTCTCAGCACTCACGGGTCTCATGCGCAACGTTGAAATAGATGCGGTGATTACGAACGATGTGGGCGCCCGCAATCTCCTGGCAGATTTAACTGAGGTTCGCATGCTTGAGCGTATACGACTTTGGGTCGTTCTCTCTACAAAGGAAGAGCAAAGTTCTTTTGACGTCCCCGGCGCCATCGTTGTGCACGACCTATTGCCATGAAAGAAAAGATAGAGACGCTCATGCATCGGGCGCTTACGTTTGCGCTCCATAATCCCCACTCCGATTTCTATCGCCGCAAGTACGGCGCAGAGTTCGAAGCGCTTCTCTCACAGTCTGTCGCTGCGGTACCGTTTCTCACAAGGCCTGAGATTGAAGCAGTGCCGTTACGCTCACGCGTATTTGTGCCACAAACTATGGTGCGCTTTATACGCTCGACATCCGGTTCAACGGGGAAAAATGTCATTGGCTTTCCGATGCTTGAGGAGGGACTGTACCAAGAATATTTGAAAAGCATTGGCCACGTGCCCGTGTCGGGGCAATTGTCTCGCTATTTCGAGCCATACTTCTCGTCAATGAACATTAAGTCGCAGTTGCTTTTCTCTGCAGGGTCATTTGTACATGAAGTGCGTGTGCGAGGCATGGAGGGGCGAATGTTTATATCTGGTGATTTTACGCAACCGAAGCTTACCGCACGACTTGCCGCAGAAGCACAAGTTGATGCCGTAGTGGGAAGTCCTAGCGGTCTCGTCTCTTTTGCTCCTTTTTTGAAAGCACTGGATGGATGCAGAGCGGTGCGTCTTGTGGTCGCTGTGGGGGAGTTAGCTACCACATTGCAGTTTACGAAATTACAAGAGTTTTTTCCGAACGCTAAGATTGCATCTCAGTACGGACTCACTGAATCGCAAGGCTTTGTCGGCTATACGTGCCCAGAGAAAATGAGCAGTGACCCGAAAGCGTTCCATGTTGCTGAAGGCTCCTTATTCATTGAGCTTATTAGTCCAGAGACAGGGGAGAGTCTGCCGCTTACGGCCGGTACGGAAGGAGAGCTCGTCATCACCACACATGAGCCCCAGGCATTTCCACTTATTCGTTATCGTACCGGCGATTTTGCCCGCATTCGCTCCGAGACATGTTCGTGCGAGGGTAGCCCGCTCTTGTTTGAATGTATGGGCAGACTCACGCTCGATCGCATACGTGTGCCGCGCGGGGTGCTTACCATCGCTGCAGTTGATCAGGCGGTTGCGGGCCTTTCTATTGAGATAAAAGAGTTTGCTGCCTCTTGGGACGCCGCGGGAGAAGTGCCAGGGCTTTCAATCACGCTCTATATGGATGAAGGAGATGGGGAACTTGATGAAGCGATTGCAAAAACCCTCAGTGAGGGGATCAAAATAGCCCCGGCGCTTTCGTACGCTGATATTGTCGCAGAAGGGTCGGTGCGTCCCATTGTGATTGAGTGTCGCCCGGTTGAAGCGTGGATTGGATGGAGCAAAAAGAAACGTTTGCTATAGTCTTGAATAATGAAACACGCCAAGCAATGGCTCCTCTCTATGTTGGCAAAGCGTGATGTACGCGCTGCACTCGTCGCGTTTGGTGTACTTGGTGCCATCGTGCTGTACGTGTATCGCGCGGACGTCGTGTTCTACCTGAGTCCCAAAGACTCGTGTTTTTCAGAGGAGAATGTTCGCGTGTGTATGCGTGATAAAGCGCACTATATCGCGATGAGCGGTGATGTTATTGGCGCAATTCGCTATACCGCTGAAGTAGTAGCTCCATACAACCGCAACACCGCGCATCTCGCGATGCACATGGTCGGCATGCAAGCCTATGACCAGCTTGGTTCTCGCAAAGCGGCGATGGACACGTTGCCGCCTGAAGCGCCAACGTATGCCAACTACCTTACCTACGAAGGTTTTCAGCACGGGCTCCTGATGGAATATTTCAAAGTAGAGAGAAGTCGTACGCCGATTGACCAACTCATTCATGAAAGTTGTGCCGACCACTGGGTGCCGACGAACCCGATGACGGAAGATTTTTCCTGGACGGCAAATATGCAGTGTTTCCATGCGGTAGGTCACGGCCTTATGTATGCCTATGAGAACAAGGTAAGTGATGTGCTTCCTATCTGTTCGCGGCTGCCATACGAATGGATGCGTGGTCGATGTGCGTACGGAGCACTCATGGAGAAGAGCTATCTCTATAGCGTTGATTACATCAATTCACTGAAATTGCCGAAACAGCAGGAAGGGGACAGCATGCTCTCGCTGTGCAATGGACTTACGGTTTTTAAGACCGAATGTTCACTTTTTGTTGGACGCTCTTACCTCAACACTCACCGAGGGGATTTTGCCGGCGCCTTTGCAGCGTGCGCCAAACTCGATGTAGCAGAGAATGCCTTCTCGTGTCGAGAACAAGTCGCATCTATTTCTATCACCGATAGTGGAACCGATTTCGATACAATGCATAAACGATGCGCGACGGCGGGACCGTTTGAAGAACAATGCCTCCTCAATGTAGCTACTGCGGTAAAGCGAGGATTTGCGGGGAAGGCGGCTCAAAAAAAGGATTTTTGTAAGACGCTGCAAAAGGAACTCACCAAGCGTTGCGAAGCTATCAACGTTCAACACTAAACGGCCTCCGAGAGTTTTTCAGTACCGTATACTGTGAAGGCAATGAGCAAGGTTGTTCCATACGCTGCACTTGGTATATGTCTTGTTCCGGCCGCCGTCTACGTGGCCGTTTCTCTTTTTGTGGAGGGTCCGGCAGCTGAGAGCGTTGCCGCGGCAGCTCTTTTTTTGTGCGGTATTTCTCTTTTTATCTGGTCAATACGTCGTGGATACGTGCCTGACGTGAGAAAGACGTCGTTTGCACAGGCGAGCCTCTTTCTGTTTTGTGTGATTGTTGTTGTCTCCGCGGCATGTTCCGGCAGTATTGCGGAAGTATTTTCAAGTCTCGCTTTTGATATGACTTCAGCGTTCATGCTCCTACTATGCGCGGCGCTCTCCTGGGTGTGTAGTGCGCTCCCGGATATCCCACGACGCGCACTTCTTGTTGTAGCGGGCACGCTCCTTATCGGTATCGTTTCCGTTCCATATTTACGAACGATTCCACACGTCCGTCCTTCGTTGTCGATGACGACGTCTATTGCGTCGAGTTTCTTTTTTGAACACGGCACACGCGCGTTGTTGGTCGGTGAGAGTCCGGGCGCGTTTGTGCGCGCGTGGCAGCAGTATCGGCCGCAGAGCGTGAATCTCACGCCTTTCTGGAGTGAAGATTTTACCACCGGCTCCGGCATACTACCGACGCTCGTTATTGAAATAGGGTTGCTTGGCACCTTTCTACTGGTCGTTGCATTCTTCGCCGTGTTTGCTGAGACGACCGTGGATGGTATTACTCGTTGGCGCACGTCTACACACATGCATCGCCTCTCGGCTTTGCTGGGGCCCGTACTCCTTCTGGTGTCGGTAGCATCCCTCGCATTTGCAGAACCTTCAGTAGCCGTCGTTCTCCTTTCTTTTGTCGTACTCGGCACATGCAAACGAATTTCTTCTCACACCCTCGTACCACATCCATACGTAGCGCGAGGCGCAACTATCTTCTTCTACATAGGTGCAGCGGGCACTGTGTACTTTCTTTTTGCGACGATTCTGTACGTCAGTGCATTTTCAACGGCGGCAACTGGCGATCTTCCAAACGCTCGGGTCAGAATGCAGCTCTCGTACGGAATGGATGCCAACTCCCGAGCGGGGCGATTGTACGCTCAGATTCTCCGCGCTGAAGCGCGCGAGCTGTCCCAACATAACGCTACGGTCGATGCGGTCTCACCGCTCTTCCATGACGCCTTTCTTGTTGCAAAAGATATTGCCGCTCGCGACCCATACAACGCGCAGAACTGGAAAATGCTAGGTATTACCATTGCAGAGAGATACGCCATGAAGCCAGACAAGGAACTTCTCCAGTCGGGTGTCGAAGCGTTCAATCAAGCGATTGCACGATCTCCAAGTGATCCGTCAGCTCGTTTTTTTGCAGCCCAGCTGTACATCTTGGCTCGGAAGCGTCCCGAAGCGAAGAAGATGCTTGACGAGGCGCTTCAATTGAGGCCCGCGTATGCTGAAGCAAAGGATTTACGAGTCGGTCTAGAAAGGAAATAAGACGCTGTGGTATCCTGCAGGTATGTTGAAGCGAGGGTTTGTGGCGGCGTTCGGGGCACTCCTCTTGTGGGGGGTGTCGGCAACGGTGGTAGACGCGGTTACCTTTAACTCAACGGTCGCTATACAGGGCACCAACGTCGTCGGGGCTCTCTCAAAGGTTGCCGGATCGTTCGTCATCGACCATCCACTCGACCCTGCAAACAAACTGCTGTATCACTTTTTTGTAGAAAGCCCTGACGTTAAAAATATTTACGATGGGATTATTGAGCTTGATGAAAACGGCGAGGCAGAGATACCGCTCCCATCATATTTTTTAGCACTTAACAAAGATTTCCGTTACCTCGCGACGCCTATCGGGCAGCCCATGCCGAATCTCCATCTTAAAAAAGAAGTGCATCGTCGCTGGTTCGGGTTGTTTGGACCCATACGATTTACAATTACCGGTGGAGTGGCAGGGGGTTCGGTCTCCTGGCAGATAACGGGAATCCGCCATGACAAGTTCATTATGGATAACCCTATCGTGACTGAAGTGACCAAGGACGATTCAACGCCGGTAAAGAAGGGAGAATATCTGACGCCTGAAGCCTATGGTAAATAAACAACAGATTATCACCGGGCTTGCCACTTTCGCGCTTCTTATTACGCCGGTGGCCGTGACTGCGGTCACCATCACCGTAGGAACACGCTTTAGTGGGAGCCTTTCCATATCTGGGACGTTGACGAAAACCACAGGAACGTTCGTCATCGACCATCCACTCGACCCTGCAAACAAACTGCTGTATCACTCGTTCGTGGAGAGTCCTGATGTAAAAAATATGTACGATGGTGTGGCGCTTGTTGATGCGAAAGGCGAAGTAATTATTTCGCTGCCACCATACTTCGATGCACTTAACAAAGATTTCAGGTATCAATTTTTTCCGCTCGATAGCGCAGATCCGAACTTGTATCTGAAGGAAGGTGCAGATGTTACGAAAAATCGTTTTGTTATTGCCGGCGGTACACCAGGAAACCGTGTATCGTGGCAGATAACGGGCAATCGTCACGACCCTGCTATTCTGCAAATTGATACTCGTGTGGAAGTCGATAAAGGTGAAGATGCACTCGTGAAAAAAGGAGCGTACCTCTATGAAGGCTATGAAAAACACTAAGCGACACGTGCTACGCCTTTTGGCTGCGATGCTTTCAGGCGGGCTCTTGCTTCCGGTGGCGGCATTTGCCGGTGGAGGAGGTGGCACTTGTTATGGCCAAGGGTATTACGAAGGCTATTACCAGGGGTATTACCAGGGGTACTACCAAGGCTACTACCAGGGGTATTACCAGAGCTATTATCAGCCGTCGTATCAACTTACGTTTACACAAAATGCGACCGCGGCGCTCAACTTTAACGTCACTGGAAATATTTCTAAAGGTAGCGGAACGTTCGTCATCGACCATCCACTCGACCCTGCAAACAAACTGCTGTATCACTCGTTCGTGGAGAGTCCTGATGTAAAAAATATGTACGATGGTGTGGCGAAGCTCGATAACGCTGGTGAAGCAGTAGTGCAGCTGCCGGCATACTTTGAAGCGCTCAATAAAGATTTTCGCTATCAATTAAAACCGATAGGTCAGCCCATGCCGAATCTCTATATTCGCGATGGCGTGAAAGATAATCGCTTCCGCGTTGCAGGTGGAGTAGCAGGCGGCACGGTTTCGTGGCAAGTAACTGGCACACGCCATGACCCTTACATTTTGGCACATCCAATTGTTGTTGAGGTTGCTAAAGGCAAGGACGCGCTTGTTGATAGGGGGTCGTACCTCTACGCGCCCGTCGCAGATGTGGGCACCGGTTCTTTCGGACTGCCGTTTGTCAGTCTTATCAATGGTTTGTTCGGTAGATAGTGCTAAGCCATGCACACGCTGCGTTTGTTTGTGCGAACACAGAAAAGGAATCTTATTCTCGCGGGAATTTTTCTTTGTATCCTTGGTCCATTTTTTCTCTACAGCCAACTGTTTGGCAAATATGGTTTACGGAACCCGTTTCCATTTGAAAGTGTTGCGTCATATCTGCGTACTGAATTTCTTACGTGTTACGGCACCGAGGAATACCGTGACAATGTATGGCGCAGTGATTGTTATCAGGAATTAGGAAATCGGGTGACTGCCCATTTTGAATTGCCCGCTGCACTTAAAGGCCTCGCTGAGATACAAGATGAACCGCAAATACGCGGTTGGTGTCATGCGTTTGGGCATGTACTCGGACAGCGTGAGTTTAAAAAGACAGGCAGTATCTCTCAGAGTTTCCTTGCGTGCTCGACCGACATTGCCTGCGGTGAGGGGTGCTTCCACGGGACGCTCGAAGGATATCTTCAAGCGCATGGGGGAGCGGTGACTAAGGAGGTGATTCAAAATGCGTGCAAGGAAGAGGAAGCGGGGAATCGTGTCACGTACGATGCGTGCATCCATGGGCTTGGTCACGCCGCCATGCTTCAAACCAATAATGACATTGCTAAGGCGCTCCCTTTTTGCGATTACATTGCCGATACGCACGACCAGGGTATTTGCTATACGGGGGTTTTTATGGAGGACACGTTTTCATTTAACGGAGGTAAGGGAAACTCAACGGTCGACAAAGACAACCCTGAATATCCGTGTACGGAACTTGCGGCAAAGTACCAGCATCAATGCTACGCGTCGCGCTCCACATTCGTGCTGCAGCAATCGCGAGCTGACTATGCGAAGACGAGTCTCTTTTGCAACCGTATACCGCCTGCGTTCAGGACAGATTGTTATGGAACATTTGGAGCGCAGGCGGTGCTGCTCTCAGATGATATGACGTACGTTGCATCGGTGTGCTCCGGCATTGAGAGAGCTGAAGACCGCGAGTCGTGCTTTGAGCAAGCGACCATATTCAAAGGATTTGCAACGGGAGGAGACGTGCAGGGATATGCCGACCTTTGCAATGCCGCTCCGGAGAAAGATAAAGCAGTATGTCTCGCTCTTTCTGGAGAAGATTTAGCGCGGTGGTACCCAGGCAAACGCGCAGAGAAGTGTCTTATGTTTACAAAGTCAGATTCGGAAGAATACCAGTATTGTGCGGGCACAAAAGAGATTCTGAACTAAGAGCCAGGTGTGGGAGCTGGAGTGCATGTCATATTCCAGATTCGTCGGATAGGTGATTCTTCAGTATGTAGTGCCACGGACCCGCCGCATGTTTCAAGCATTTTTTTATACGATTGTCGTGCAATTTGTAGATCGCTTATGAGCAACCCGAATGCTTTGTCGTGCGCGCGACGTTCGTCAAGGAGGGTCTGTATCAGCGTGCCACGCGCACGTGTCGCGTGAAGGTCGTTTTCATAAGAGCGTAGGCTTATGTGCATATAGGCATACGGGTTCTTGTGTGGCACATTGGTCTCCAAAAGTGAGAGCGCCTGGGGTAGAGCGCCGGTTCGGTTTTCAAGTGCAAGCAGCGGAGAGAGGCCACCGCGCGTCATGAGGAACGCATACAGAGGAGAGGGATTGAAATGATAGGGGAGGAATGTTCCTACTTGCAGGTCGTCAAAATAGGCGACTATTTTCTCGAAATCAGCACTTTGAGTTCTCGAGAGTATAACCAAGTCGACGAGTTGTTCCCCTGCGGTGGCATCAGAAAAATATGAAGACACACCGGTCATTCCATACGTTCGTACGGCAAGGGATGCGTTGCGTATCAACCTATCGTAGGCATCTGAGCGCACGGTAGTCCCTGCGAGGAATTGTTCTTGCGCTTCTAGTACCTCTTTAATCAACGGTGGAATGTAACCGCCTCGGGCCTTCAAAGGAGTGTGAGCGAGAGATATGCGCGTATGGATAATGGTCATTAAACGTCCCATATCTTCCCCAGCATCAAGACAAAGATACGCGTTAAATGGTTGGTATGAGTACTGCGCCCCTGCCTTTTGTAGCTCGTCAAAGTACGGTTGCTTGCTTGTACGCTTGAGATCGTAGAAGTACAGATCGTTGAGGTACGTGATATCAGCAGAGGGAAGACCGGAGAGCCTCGATATCTTTGTTGTTACTGCGTAGTAGGTAGGCGCGCTCGGATAGCAGGCAGAATGAGAGAGTTCGACGAGGGTGCTTGACGCAAGTTGTGAGTTGAGTGCGGCAAGGGTGCTGAAATTTTCCTCGGCGACTTTAGTGAGTTTCTCAGTCGGCAAAGTATCCAAACGTGTCCCGGTGCTCATATCGCCAAATTGAAGGATAAGAGAATCGATTGACTCGCATTGTGCGGCTAAACCCAAAAGACAATCAAAACGCCGCTCCTCTTTTTCCATAAGGGCATTCGCGTGCACCTCCGCCTCGGCGAGTACGGTTTTGATGCGCGCGGGGCTCGTCTCTCCGATGAAAAAGAATATGCGAGTTGTCGTGCTTGCGTGTTCTAAGATATCGCGCGCGTGGGAGCTATCCTCCTTGTAGTTTTCCATGAGATGCATAAGTGAGCGGTGATAGACATCAGCATGTTCACGACTAGGCTCCGCAAAAAGCTTGACGCGGGCTTCCTCTGCGTCTGCTACGGCTGCAAGAAATTGAAAAGGGAAAAGCGATTCCCGTATCGCCTCCTGATTATTGTACGGCGGCATGGCGACGCGGGCACTTATCGTGAATTCTTTTACCACTTGTCGCATTGCTTCGACATCAATGCCCGGGAATGCAAATATTGGGTCAAGTCGATGTGCTTCGACATACTGAGCAAGACGATCCTTTGGATTGGATGTGATTGCAGAAGGAAAAAAACGCGCTTGGCTCACTATTCCGTACGTTGCAACGGCAAAGCTGACAATCGCAAGAAACCCCAGCATGGCGTACGTCGCCTTCATTTCGTCCCTGAGTATACTAAAGAGCCCGCTGCTGTGTCTGAGGGATATACTGTCGACATGAAGGTGAATCCACGACGAACGATGTCATTTTTGGGAGGTTTTTTGATTGTGGCACTAGTCATGGTGGCGTTGCGTGTCTACAGTGCCGCTCCGGTGTCCTTAGAGAGGTATGCGCATGCGGTGGTTGATCAATGTGCACAGGCGCAAAACCGGTCGCTCTGTTACGAGAATGAAGTTCCAAAGTTGCTTGACCGCGGAGTCTCATTTGAAGACACTTTTGCGATAGCTGAAGAGATACAGCGCCTTGATACCAGCGGCGAATATTGTCACAACATTGGACATCGTTTAGGGGCAACCGAAGTTGCAAAGGATCCGTCTAAGTGGAAAGAGGTTGCCCGGCGCACGCCGCAAGGGGTGTGCTTAAGCGGAGGATTGCATGGAGCATTTCAAGAACGCTTCAAGACCGACTTTTTAGCACTTGAGAAGGTTCCCGCGTTCTTAGAGGAGGTACAAGGATTTTGTGATTTTGACCCGCAGGCGCCGTCTTCTCCTGCCGTTTTATTTATGTGTTCCCACGGACTGGGTCATTTATTCATGTTCATCACCGACGGAGCGCTTGAGCGGTCGATCGGTCTATGTGCAGCAGTTCGCTTTAAAGACGCTGGTGGGGTTACGCGGGATGGTCAAGAACTTTCCTGTTACGACGGAATATTTATGCAACTTTTTGAACCGCATGAACCGGAAGATTATGCGCTTATTGGAAACAATGGACAGACAAAGGAAACGGTTGGAGCATTTTGCAAAACATTTTCTGGAGCAGTAGAGGCCGCGTGTGTCGCGCGAAGCGCATCCTTGTTCTACAAAGAATTAAGCAAGGGCCCGCCGCATCCGCTTGATTGTGGCGTGCTTGATGTTTCGCGCCGAGATTTGTGTCGAGGCACCCAACTTCGTCTCTTTGCTCGCGACACCTATTTCAATATGGACGCTGCGGATGCCTATTGCGCTACCTACCCGCAGGAGAAACGAGGCTGGTGCTACGCATCTGCCGGTTCCTATGCGTTCATGGCCGGACACGACTATGATCAATCGTTTACCTACTGCGGACGTGCCGCAACAGCGGGCGTTGGTGACCAGTGCTATCAGGCGCTTTCAATTATGATTCCATACTCCTTTATGCAGGAAGAACATCTACGCCTTGAATTGTGTGCCAAGCTTCCGCCACCGTACGCTCTAAAATGTGCTTCGGTGCGATCTCCAAATAGTCAGTGAGAAAGTGCCGCCCGACGGGCGGTAAGATCTTTGACGATTGGTTCTATGACTTGTTCGCGAGCGATGAGATGGAACGAAAGCAATTTTTCGAGTGTATAGCGTTCGCGTAAATCGCGATTGTATGAGAGCAGGGAATAATCAGTTGGTGCAAGCTCTTCTTTGGAAACGTTGGATAAGAGAGACGTACTCTTTTTGAATGGTCCGGTCTCGTTGGCTACAAGTAAGAGTGGGGATATGCCTGATCGGAGCAGCGCAAAAACGTTAGTCCGATACGCGTCAAAGCGGGCGGTCATATATGAGCCTGCCTGCATATCGTCAAAATAACCTACAACAAGCTCGAGTCCTGCGCTGCGTGTTCGAGCACTAAGTGCAAGCTCTCGTAAGGCCGTAACACGCTCTTGTGATCCGAGAAGCTCGACGAGCTTGGCGTCTTTGATACGCAAGAGGCGTTCCGCCTCTGACATAAGATGTCGGTAGGACACTTCGCGTGTCGGATTTTCAGCCAGGAATTCTTTTTGTGCGGCGAGGAGCTCGTCCAATAACTTTGTGTCATTGCTTGCCGCTGTTATAGGATGCGCCGCCAGCTCATTGCGGGCATAACGCATGGCGAGCAAGTCGCCGAACTCTTCTCCTGAATCCTGGCAGATATATGCATTAAATGGCTGATAGGAATACGGGCTACCAGCTTGATACAGTGCGCGGCTGAATGCCCCACGGATCTTCTCGAGATCGTAGAAGAAAACATCGCTCAACAAGGTGATATGGGCCATGGTAGCGGAGGAGAGAGTCGATCGATTTGTGGATACGTCGTAGTAGATTGGAGCGTAGGAAGGATAACAGGAGGAATCGGATAGTTCGAAGGTGTGTACGTCCTCCATTGATACGCCAGAGTGCGATGCGTACTTTCTTAGGGCATCACGTTTCAAAACAATGTCGTCTGGTAATGGCGTTGCAGGCGTCAGCGTAGATTTAGTCGCGTACATCGGCACATTGTCCCAGTATGGTCGATCACTGCAGGCCGTACCTCCTCCTGTTGCGCACGAGTGCCTGCGCATCTCCTCCATCTTCATTTGCGTGAGCGTGTTTTGACCCTCGCGCAAGATTTTCGCGATATGTGCTGAATCACTCGTGCCCATAAAAGAAGAAAGCACGGTGGGCGTCCCGGTTGAAAGCAAGGTGATCGCCTGCGAAAGTGCCTCCTCGTAAGCTTCGATGAGAGAGAGCAGTGTTTTGTGGTATGTCTCTGCGCTCTGCTCTGTACGCGTTGAAAGCATCGTCCGCCGAGCTCTCTCGGTATTTGGTATCGCCATCAGGAAAGCGACCGGGTAGGTCTCCGTATGGAGAATCCCGCTCGGATCGTCCCGAAAAGGCAAGACCGCCGCTTTAGCGCTAATCGAGAGTTCATCCACGGCGAGTTGCATGTCAGGAAGTGAAGTTCCAGGGAATGCGAGCATCGGATTGTGCTCGTGTATGCCGATATACCCTTCCAATCCAGGTTGCTGCAGAGGCGTGTGTCCGTGGAGTAGATAGAAGAAGAGCGCCGCTGCGGCAAGAATCAGAGCGGTGCGAAGCCAGAAAGGCCATGCGTTGTCCATGAGCGAAGTATACCGATGCTCTGTCCTGGCGGAAAGAATCGGTAAGTAGATAGGAGTGAGCACTTTCTGTATACTAGAAATACACATGCAAAAGAAAGTACTCACGGCAGTTGCTCTCCTTTTTTCGATTGTTGGATTGGGTTCTTTTCCCACAAAACAAGAACAGCTTCTTAACTGTACCGATCCAGAGCTTGGAGTAATGACGAGTGGAGAAGAAGTGCACGCAGAAAAATTTAATAGGGTATATCAGATCTGGTGCGGAGGAATCTATTAGCACATAGATAGAGAGATTGATGGATGTAAGATCTGCTGCAGCAGCACCCATGCTGCGTCCGACGCCAGTGCGTCACTCCGATGGATCTGTTCGTATTGACCTACGACCCGTGGATGCTTCATGGAAAGTTCTCGGACGCATGCTCGATGAGGTGCGTCCACGAGCGCTCGGCCTACTCTTGCCGTTTATAACGCAATTGCATCGAACGGCATATCTCGAGGCCCGCACTCGTTCTATTGTGACCGGTCTGGCACTAACCACACATGCCGCTGCTCTTACGGGCCTTATGGAAGAAGTGCCGATCGAAGCGGTGGTTGGTACAGAAGAAGCGCTGCAGGATTTTGCGCGCGATGTTGTGCGCATGGGATTGGAGTCGCGTGTACGCGGGTGGCTTGTCGTTCATCCAAAAGGCGCGCGCCCTTCATTTGTCGCACCGTCGGGGGAGACGTACTACGATGAAGCGCTATGAGAAAGCTTTCGCAGATACTTTCCTTTGCGATCAATAATCCGTATTCGGATTTTTACCGACGCAAGTACGGCACGGATTATGCGAGGATCATTGAAAGACCACTTCCTTCCATACCACTTCTCACGCGAGAGGAGATTGACGCCACGCCATTCTTCGATCGTGTGTTTGTCCCGCGAGAAATGATGCGTTTTGTTCGAGCAACGTCTGGGTCGTCAGGAAGACGCGTGATAGGTTTTCCGGTCCTTGAGGAACCCGAACTTATGCGCTATCGGCAATCGGTCGGATTTAACGAGGACTCGGACCTCGCCGGTCGCTATTTTGGTCCGTATTTTAAGAAAGAAGATCCTTACTCGTTGCTCATGTTTTCCGCTGCGAGCGTTATCCACGAGGCGCATTTGCAAGCAACAGACGGCATGCCGGTTGTCGTCGGTGATTTTCATGATCCAGAACTTTCTGTCCGCCTAGGTGAAGAGGCTAAGACTGACTCCATCTTTTCATTCCCGTCGCCTTTGGTAAGCATATTGCCACACTTTGAAGCCTCGTCCTTGCGGGAGAACATACGGTTCATCCTTCTGCTGGGGGAACGTCTTACGGCTCTGCAGCGCAATAAGATAGCGGACGCGTTTCCGCGAGCGCAAATAGCCACCATGTACGCCTCTACTGAATCGCAAGGTATGGCCGCGCATACGTGCCCGAAGCGCTTGAGGGAGGCTCCCAACCATATCCACCCATTCTCAACGTACGCCATCGAACTTATTGATCCTGAGACTGGAGCGTTGCTTGAAATTGATGCAGGGGTGGAAGGCGAGATGGTACTCACTGCGCTTGTGCCTATGGGATTTCCGCTTATTCGCTACCGGACTGGTGACTATGCGGTTGTCCACCAGGTTGTACCGTGTGTCTGCGGAAGCACAGAGCCACTTATGGAAATACTCGGGCGGGCTACGCTCGATAAGGTCAAGGTGCCGCTCGGAGGGATAAGCGTTGCTGCTTTAGAAGAGGCGGTTTACTCGTTACCTCACCCAGTTTTCGATTTCAGTGCGCTGTGGCAGGACAATGGAACATTGCCTTCTCTTAGTATCACGCTGTATACCGACGCTTCAATTCACAACAGCGCTTCTACGCTCGCGGCTGCGCTCAAGGTAAGTTCCATACATACCTACGCTGATCTTGTCGAAAAAGGACTCGTTGCACCGCTTACCGTTGAGCTACTTTCTGAGGCGCAAACGCGAATGCCGAATTTCAACAAACGAAAGCGTCTGCATATCGCACGATAAGTCACTTACTGACGCTGAAGAATATCTCCAACAAAAACGGTCGATGTTTCAAATGATTCGCCGACAGTCGTAGGCTTCGTGATGAGATAGATATCCTCTCCGATACGTACATTTTCCTGAAGTATTCGCGCTGCTTTCACGCCGACAATAACACCTTCACTATTTTTTATTGCACTGGTGCGTTGGATGTTCGCGGCAGGACTAAGAGTGATTTCCATGCGTTTCTTAACCGTGGTGCCGGCTGCCACGTACGCAATGCGTATTTTTTTTGTAATCGGGTCGTTTCCAATAACGGTGCCGCGGCGTCGCAAGTTTTCATTGAGAGCCGCTATCACTGCTTTGTCTTGCTGCAGTGAGGCCAGCTGAGCAGCGCGCAATTGAAAGATATTCCAAACAACGCTTGCACCCAAGAGTATGGCAAGGATAGCGATGCAACCAACGTATATGTATGTTTCTTTTGGTACAGAGAACATATCAGGGTGTTAGGGTAATAAGTGCCGCGTACGGTGCGCTCGTCTCTGGTGTCGAGCGCAGTACGATTCGCACAAGCGCTCCTGTTTGTAAGTATTCTTGCGGCGGGACAACCAAGAGTCGCGTGCCGGTTATGACGCCGGATTCCTCTTTTTCAGATAAGGCAAGGGAGAGCGTTTGCGCGTCATAGGCCATATGGATGCGCATATCGCCACCTTCTTCTTTCAGTACAAAAAAATTATCCCCGATTGCTTCCACACTTCCGCCTAGGGACAGGAGATTTGAACGTGACCCGAGGACCCACGTTGAGTAGCTGCTTCCTTCCTCGATAAGGGGTGATGCGTAGAGCGCTGCCCCTGCACCTGCAGCAAACCCAATCGTGACAAGTAGCGCAAGCGCGGCTGGCATGTATCTTAGTATACGATACGTAGGCGGGGCGTTGTGCCTCTGGCATACTAAATCCCGTCTGCCTTTTATGCTGAAGAAATACAGTAACTTTCTTTTAACGTGTACCGCGCGAGTGACGAATAATCGCGTGGTGGCTATTGCGACGTTGGTAGTACTTGCAGCATTTCTCAGTTACGGATATGTGGCATATACGAAGAAAGCCACTGCGTATCCGGAATTGCGAGATATCGCATCGCACCAGCGCGACTTCAACGAGCTGAGAGATTATTTTCAAGATATCGCAGAAAAAAAAGGGGCGCTCTATGCCTACGAAATATTGAGACGTGTGGACTTGCCGCCAAAAACTGATGTTCACTTGCTCGGACACGTTATCGGCGACCAGCTATACAAAGAATATGGCAAGGACGCGATTTCCTACTGTACGAGCGAATTTCGAAATGCCTGTTCGCACACCGTTGTTGTCGGTCTCATGCTCGATTACGGCGAAGCGGCAACCAACGACATACAGGCCGCATGCAAGAAAGCGCCTGGAGGGCTCGGCGCGTACACCATGTGTTTCCATGGGCTTGGTCACGGCATATTAGCGTTCACCGATTACAATCTCGAGAAAACCATCGCTCTGTGCAAGAAAACGGCGACGGCCGAATATGATCGACAGGAATTTGGACAATGTGTTGGAGGGGCGGTTATGGAGACCATTTCTGGCGGGGGTCACAATCCTGGTATTTGGGCATCGATGCGGCCACATTATTTGTATGCTGCAGACCCGCTCTATCCGTGTGACGCCGCATTTATGCCTGCTGAAGTTAAAACCTATTGCTACAGCTACATAACTCCGCACCTTATCGAAGTTGCTGGTGGTGACATGAATAGTCCAAATCCAGCGGTATATCCGAAAGCATTTTCGTACTGCCGTGTGCTTGCGCCCAACGACCCCGATCGAAATACGTGTGTTGCGTCGTTTGGAAAAGAAATACTCAATTACGCACGCCAAAGTGATAGGCGAACCGTTGTGACCATCACCGATGAAGAATTTGAGCGGATGGGGCAGTGGTGTGCCCTTTCAGGGAACGAACATGACACCACGCTTTGTCTTCTCAGCGTGCTCCATTCCATCTATTGGGGTGGAGAGAATGAGCCCCAGGTGTCGGTTAGGTACTGCCACGTACTCGCAAACAAAAATAAAGAATACGGCGACGCGTGCGTCGATGACCTCGCTCATCTTATGGCTCGATATGCGCCGAAAAGCGAGGAGCGCGAACCACTCTGCAAACTCTTGCCTGAGGACGCACAAACCATATGTCGCGGCGCGAAGTGAAAAGACAGATAGTAGCTGCGCTTATACTTGCAGCGCTCGCAGCTGGATTCTTTTTGATTCCCTACATTGGTTCTCCCAACGTTCACTTTGTGGCACCTGACATAACAACGCCAGAGGGAGTGTCGAGAGGCCATCAATTTTGGATGGGGGAAATAGAGCGGCTCGGTGGCACTGAAGCCTACGCAGAATTTCTTCAAGCCTACGCAAACTTAACGCTGCCCCAACAACACGCAGCCGGACATCTCTTCGGTGAAGCACTCTCGGAGCGTGTGGGTATCGATGGGTTGGCAGTCTGCGACTCGTCGTTTCAATATGGCTGTTTCCACTCTCTTTTTGGATATGTGATACAAGCGCAAGGACTTTCAGGGATCGCCGCGCTTGGTCAAAAATGTTTTGAGACATTCGATGCCGTTAATGTCGTGGGATGCAACCATGGTATTGGCCACGGGATACAGTTGTACCTAGGCTACAACGTCGAAGGACTAAAGAAGGCGCTTACAACGTGCAAAGAACTTAGCCACGATCCACTTGGAGACTGTATCAATGGGGCCATCATGGAATACAACTTGCACACGATGCGAGGTCCAGGTGACGAAGGACTCCGACCGCTTGGAGATGATCCTTTTTTCCCTTGTCTCGAGCTCTCTAAGGAAGATTCGCGTGTCTGTTTATTTTGGCAGCCTCAGTGGTGGGCGCAACCGACGCACTATCCCGGCGTCACGTTCTCGGTGATTTTTACGCAAATGGGTAGGTGGTGTCGGAGCGCACCCTCAGCGCTGAGAGAACCTTGTTTTGAAGGTATTGGCTACGTGGCACCGATGTTGGTCGCATACGACATGCAGAAGACTATTGCGCTCTGTCAGGATGCTGCATCGCGCCAATACGAAGAAACGCTATGCCGCGCAGCCGCTGCAAGTAGCGCGTTTGCCGAGAGCACCATCCGTACAAAGGCGATGGCAATATGCGAAGGACTCCCTCAGGCGGATAAGGACTATTGTGCATTCTATATACACGCCGCAGTGGTCATTTCGCCTAAGGGCGCGCGCCCTCCTGCGTTATGAAAAATTTATTTTCAAAACTAAAGCCCCTCACGATCGCATCGGTCATTATTGCATGTACCTTCTTCCTGTCTTTTGTTGCTACCTCCGGTGCGGCTCGTTCACTTTTCGTTGCAGACGAGCGGTTCGAGCTTTCTGAAGAGAGAACTATCACGCGCACTGACGAGGGCTTTTCTCCGGCACGACTTGTTGTCAGACAAGGAGATACGGTTCACTTCGACAACGCGACGACGCATGAGTTTTGGCCAGCATCCGATTCGCATCCAAACCACACTATTTATCCAGCGTTTGATCCCAGAGCGCCGATAGCGCCTGGAGGTTCTTGGGAGTTTACATTTACTAATCCCGGCGTGTGGCAATATCACGATCATCTTGCATCAGATAAAACAGGTGAGATTATCGTTCTCGATTATCGAGGTGCAGTTGTAAAAACTGCATGCACGAGTGCTAACAGAGAGTCTGCCAGTTGTTTTGAAGCTGATGTAAAAGACGTTCTTAAAGAAAGGGGGCTTGAAGCTGCGTTAAATGAAATGGCGCGTCTGTATGAGAAAGTTCCAGGATTTAAGGACTCGTGCCATTCGGTAAGTCACACGCTTGGAGAAGAGGCGTATCGCATCTACGAGAAGGATGGCACTTTGGAGCTTACCGGGAAGACGTCGTATTGCGGATTCGGTTTCTATCACGGATTTATGGAAGCCATGCTTCAGTCAACGGGAGATGTGGGGAAGGCTCGTGATTTCTGTGCCCACGCACAAGAGATACTCGGTAATGAGACACAAAATGCCGAAGGTGCGTGTTTCCACGGCATTGGGCACGGTGCAGTCGATGGAGCCGATCCTCGAGATTGGGAGGATCCAAAGAAACTTATCGAACCTGGACTTGCGCTATGCGAGCGTGTTGACCCAACTGAACCGCATTTCTTCAGATGTGCTTCGGGGGCATTCAACTCCCTGGCACTCATGTATATAAGCAATACCTATGGACTGCGACTGGATACGGCAGATCTGTACGGTATTTGCGAGCGTTGGTCGGAGGACCGAATACGCATCCCGTGTTACTACGAGATGAATATACCGGTATTCCGACAGAGTGGTCGAGATTTACAGAAAGCGATACAGACTATTGAGCGTATTGATGGCATGCCCCACGCAGCGATGGCTATGCAGAGCCTTGCTGGAGTGGTTGGTGCACAATTAGTATCGGCATCTCCAGACGCCTTTGTGTCAGCGGTTGCTGCCTGTCACAGTGCTCGCCGTGACCTTGTTGTGCCGTGTCTCAGTGGAATCCCTGGAGGTATGTATGAGGGTGGGGTACCGGGGGAGGAATACAAAAAAGCATTCGAGTTTTGTTCCACGTCGTCTCTCACGCATGATGAGCATGTAGCTTGTATGCGTGCTGCGTTTGCAACTGAAAAGGCATTTTATTCTGCGGACAAACACGCGGCCATTTGTAGCCGGGTTGAATCTGATTTGAAAGCTATGTGCATTGACCCTTCCAAATAGACGCACATGAAAACACCTCGCACTGTACTTCGCACGATAGGAACCATACTCGCCATTTTGTTTGGTGTGTGCGCGTTTCTGTACGTCGTCGTTGCTTCTTTCCCAGGACTCTCTTCGCGTGTTGCGCGCGCAGCGGCTCATGTCATTGTTACGCATTGTGCGGAGAGGAATGACAAACCGCTTTGTTACGAAGAGAACGTGCCGCTTCTCCTCTATGTGAGTCCTATCGAAGGAGTGTTTTCAGTAGTGCGGGCACTACAGCGTGAAGATACTTCGTACCGTTTTTGCCATGTGCTCGGTCACGAGCTTGGAGCCGCTTTGGTAAAGCAGAATCCGGATCAATGGGTTGACCTGATGCATAGAAACCCGCCCGACGGTCTCTGCTCAAATGGTTTTCTTCATGGAATCATCGTAGGGCGTTTCAACTACGCGGTCCTCTCCGAGGAGCAGATTGACGCTATTGTTCCCGACTTCGCAGAAGCGTGCGAGCGAGCTCCAGGGTGGGAGCCGTCGGACCTCGATCGCGCTATGTGTTATCACGCACTTGGACACGTATTGACCCACTTAACGAACGCAGACCTCTCTTTGGCGGCGGATTATTGTGGGGCAATCGCACAACGACGGGGAAGAGAAGCGTATGTGCCAACGTGTGTCTCGGGTGTGTTTATGCAGATTTTTCAGCCTCTTGAGCCTGAAGATTACGCTCTCATCGAACGACTGCCCGTTAAGCCGACCAAAGAGACGCTTCTGACATTTTGTGCTGCCTACAACACTGAACAAAAGCGAGGGCAATGCTTCAGTGAAGGCTGGCCTCTTTTTAGAGACGAACTTCAAACTGCTACAGGTACACAGGCATTCTGCCAATCGAGCAAAGATTCAAAGATACAAGAAATCTGCTATCGAACGGTCTTTAGTATCGGTGCGCGTTTCGGTATCAGTAATCCTTCAGCGCGAGTTTCTCTTTGCGAGCAAATGCCGAAAGGACGAGTGCCTGAGTGTATCGGCATACTTGCCAATGCGTTTATTGAAGAAGATAGAACAAAAGGAGCCGATGCGTCAGCAGCCTGCGCGCTGGCGTCTCCGGAGTATCAAGATGGCTGCTATACCTACCTGCTTTCTATGATGCGGTTCAATCTCGTCGAGGGGAGTCCCAGTAGACAAGCACTGTGCGCTGCGCTCCCTCCGGAGTATGCGAAGAAATGTACGCTCTTGTCGAATTGAAAATTTTGTATGACCTTGATTTCCTCCATATGGAAGCAAAAGACTCTCCCAGTTTCCATTTGTGCACTAGCGGTCCTCATCGCGCTTCTCTACTTTGCTTCTGGCATCAGGAGCTCGCTTTTCTCAGCGGGTGACCAGTACACGCTCTCTGAGGGCAGGACCGTTACGCTCACCGAAGAAGGCTTTTCCCCGCAACGCCTCGTCGTAAAGCAGGGAGACACTGTTCAGTTTGTGAATGCGACAGGAAAAGAAGCGTGGCCTGCATCTGATCCCCATCCCACGCACAATATTTATGCCGCTTTTGATCCAAGGAGGCCGGTACCGCCTGGAGACACTTGGACATTTACGTTTATTACGCCCGGTCTGTGGCAATACCATGACCACCTCGTTCCTGGCCGTGTTGGAGAAATAATCGTTCTTGACCAACGAGGGGCGGTTGTACAAAAAACGTGTACGGACAAGGATGCTCCCACGGGCGAATGTTTTGCGGAGCATATCAATGGCGTACTCGCTGACCGTGGGCTTGAAGCCGCGCTCAATGAAATGTCGCGCCTCTATGAGACAAATCCAGCGTTCGCTGATTGGTGTCACGCATCGGCCCATACACTTGGCGAAGCGGCGTATCGGATATTTGCACGGGAGGGGACAATGCCGCTTTTGGATAAGGCTTCATACTGCGGATTCGGGTTCTATCATGGGTTCATGGAAACGATGTTGCAGGAGTCAGGCGATGTCGCTGCAGCAAAGCGCTTTTGCGCTGAAGCGGCACGTTCGCTCTCTGGTGGTGCAGGAAATGTGGAAGGCGCCTGTTATCACGGAATCGGCCATGGCGCGGTCGATGGTGCTGACCCACGAGATTGGGAAGATCCAAAGAAACTTATCGCACCTGGACTTGCGCTGTGCGAACGTGTTGATCCGACTGAACCACATTTCTTCAGATGCGCTTCAGGCGCGTTCGATTCTCTTGCCCTGTTGTACATAAACAACGCATACGGTCTACGTCTTGCAGTTGCCGATCTGTATGGCGTATGTGCATCTTGGAAGGAGAGTAGGATACGAACCCCATGCCTCTCCGAGATGAATCTGCCTGTGTTCAGGCAGACCGGGTCGGATTTCACTAAGTCGATAATCCTTGTTGAACGTATCGAAAATCGAATTGACTCAAGATTGGCCATGGAGGGGATCTCCCGCGTCCTTGGCGTTACAATGAGGGATTTTTCGACCGATGCTTTTGCATCGATTGTTAATGCATGCCACGGTGCTCGGTCGGATCTTGTCGACCCGTGCATCACCGGAATCCCCACCGGCATTCTTGAGCGATTAACCGTGGGGAATGAGTACCGCATCGCACTTCGATTCTGCTCGCAAGCCTCCCTTACCGAGGATGAGCGTATAGGATGTGTGCGTGCGGTGTTTGCTACGGCAAAATCTGTGTATGCACCTGAGAAGTACCAAAACGTGTGTCCTACCATTGATGAGAAATACCGTCCTTACTGCGAAGATCCACGGAGAGGTCTCTAACTCTGATACAGTAAAATTATGAGAGCTCCCCGAAGTATTGTTGCGCTGACTTTACTTTTAGCTGCAATTTCACCGTTTATAGCATCAGGTCACGTCACCGGTCGCAGCGTCGAACGCGATGCCGGAGCCTATCTTATTGATGTTGGCTTGTCTGACCCTATCGTTGCGGGGGAGCCTGCGTATCTCGATTTTAAACTTTGGAAAAAGACACCAGCAGGCGCTGCGGAATACTCTGACGTGTGGCTTCGCATCGTGAGTGCTTCGAGCACCCTCTTTGCAACGGGCATACATCATGCAGAAATTGGGAATACGGGCCTTCTGTATACCTTTGAAACGCCGGGAACGTATACGGTATATGCCCGCTACGAGGCCGCCGCCGAAACACGTGCAGAAACGACGTTTGAAGTCACCGTACTTGAAAAGCAGGGTAGCGGGGTGCTTTATAAATGGTTGCCCTATATTGCCGCAGCGCTTATCGGTGCAGCTTTTGCGTTGGGACTTTCCTATACGTACCGCCGTCGCAAGGGAAGTCGCATGGTATCGTAGAAGGGTATGTCGTCTTTTTGGAAGTTCCTCAAGTACAACAATGCGGTTCCTATTGTGATATCGCTCGTGCTCCTTTCTTTCGGCACGACCCTTGCCGCGAGCCCTGAGATACGAAGCGACGTTGCGGACTCGCTCCTTTCCTCTCAGCAGACGGTACAATCCATCGACAATACCTATATTGTTGGGAAAGATTTAGCATCATACACGCCACGTGTTGAAATACGTGCAGTAACAGAAGACGTCGACACGTATTATGTTGACTACCTGCTACGCACCATCGATTTGAAAGATTCGGTTTGGCAAGATGTAGAAAAGGAAGAGACATTGAAAGTCGGGAAAGATGCACTTGAAGGAGGGAGCCTCGGTTTTTATGTAACCCGCGAACTCAAGCAGCGCGTTGACCGTGAGATGGCACTCCTTGTTGAAGTTCAGGGGATAGAACGCAAGGAAGTGACACAAAAGACTGTTGCCGTAACGTATAGCGGTCTTATTGGTACCTTTATCGACGATCGTACTGAAGTCGTACCGGAATACGTTCCACCACCAGCAGATTCTGCAGGAGGCGTTGCGTCCCAAGAAGAGCCTCATACGGGTATTCAAGCAACTGGAGGTGCGGGCGCTCCGCAATTACAAGTGCTTGGAAACAACCCTGCACGCCTCAGTTTCGGAGAGGTATACGCTGACCTCGGCGTACTGGTGACCGATGATTCTGGGGCAGATTTAGGGTATAAGACGCTCCTTGATGGGGTAGAAGTTTCGCAAATTAAAATACCTACTACGAGCGATGCTACCTACGTCATCACCTATAAGGCTACTGACGGCGCGGGACATGTCGGTACGGCTACTCGTACGGTGATTGTTGGAAGTGGTACGACGGTTGAAGCGTCAACTACTCCTGCGCAATAGTGCGTGTGGAGATTGTGCTCGTGCTGACCTTTGAGGCAGTACAATAAAGGTATGAAAAGTCTGCTCACCGCGTTCGGGGCTGGAGAAAAAGTAACCGTAGGTATAAACGGATTTGGACGTATCGGGCGTGCGTTTTTTCGCGCAGCACAAACACAAAAAGATATCGATATCGTTGCAATCAACGATTTGGGCGACGTAAAGAACCTCGCGTATCTATTGCAGTATGACTCTGCGTACCGCAAAGCAGACTTTGCGGTGACACACGGTGAAGGATTTCTTATGGCAGGGCGCAAGAAAGTTCAGGTGATATCAGAAAAAGATCCAGCGGCTATACCGTGGAAAAGCTTAGGCGTTTCAGTAGTTGTGGAATCAACGGGTGTTTTTGAAAGCTATGAAAAAGCGAGCGGGCATTTGCGCGGTGGCGCGTCTCATGTGGTCATTACAGCTCCGGTAAAAGACGAGGCGCAAAACGGCGCGACCGTACTTGTAGGCCTCAACGAAGAGCGTCTTTCCACATGCGAAGTAAGTTCAAACGCTTCGTGCACCACCAACGCTGCGAGTCCCCTTATCGCAATACTGGGCGATCGTCTCGGTGTTGAGAAGGCACTACTTTCAACAGTGCATGCCTATACGGCGACGCAGTCGATTGTCGATTCTCCAGTAAAAGGAAGCGATTTCAGACGCGGTCGCGCAGCAGCGCAGAATATCGTCCCGTCATCAACGGGTGCTGCTGTTGCAGTAACGAAAGCCTACCCTTCGCTTGTCTCAAAGTTTGACGGCATCTCCATTCGCGTGCCGGTAATAACTGGATCGCTCGTCGACATCACGTTTGTAAGCTCGCGAGACACAACGGCGGAAGAGGTGAATTTAATGCTTGAGCAGGCGGCAACTGAAGAGCGTTGGAAGGGAATATTTGCGGTTACAAAAGAAGACCTCGTATCGGGGGATATTATTGGTGAACCACATGCAGCTATCGCTGACCTCGCCTTTACACGTGTGGTGGGAGGAAATTTGGTAAAAGTGCTTGCCTGGTATGACAACGAAATGGGGTACGCGCATACACTGCTTCGGCATGTGCGCTCAGCGGCCAGGCGTTTGACGTAGGCGATGAGTAAAGAATTCCTGCTGTATTTTCTGGTAGGTATGGTTGCGTACGACCTACTTATTCACATTATTTACTTGTTCGGATGGGAACATTTTTTCCTCAAACGGAAGTTACATTTTTGGCCTGAATGGCATGGTTTAAAGTACCAGGCATTTTGGACGCTCTTTTGGGGTGCTGCGTTGTGTCTGCTCCTCTCCTACCTCTTTCAATAAAAAGCGCTAAACTAAGGCTATGAAAGTCTATGTAGCCTCGGATCATGCGGGTTTTGAACTCAAGCACGCATTGGTGCCGTATCTCAATCTTCTGGGGCACCAAGCGGTAGATTTAGGTGCTCACACGCTTGACCCGCAGGACGATTACCCTGACTTTATTTTTCCGCTGGCGCGCGAGGTGGCCAAAGGAGGGAGTCTCGGCATTGTTATTGGAGGATCAGGGCAAGGGGAAGCAATCGCGGCCAACCGAGTACTTGGCGCACGCGCTGCAGTGTATTACGGCGGCAATCTGGACGTCGTACGACTTGCACGCGAACATAACAACGCAAATATTTTGAGTCTCGGCGCACGTTTTATTGAGAGCGGTGAGGCTGAAGAAGCAATTCGGATGTTTATTGACACCCCATTTGGTCACGATGAACGGCATATGCGTCGACTAGGAAAACTGGAGCAATGAGAGAAATCATCCCTGCGATATTGCCTGCGACCTTCGACGAACTTGTATCGCATCTTGAGCGCGTGAAAGGATTTGCGCGTGCGGTGCAAATAGATGTCGTCGACGGAGTATTTGCTCCTATGGCGACCTGGCCATATCGTGATCGAGATTCGTTTGAGCGGATCTTGCGCGAAGAAGAGGGAATGCCGCAGTGGGAAGACTTTGAATTTGAAGTCGATTTGATGGTTGAGGCATCAAAAGAAGCAGCGCTCGAGTGGGTGCGCGCCGGGGCTTCGCGTATCGTCATCCATATAGAAAGTCCTGATGATCGCGGCGCACTTGAAGCACTCCAGATATATCGTGAAGGCGAGGCGAGTGTCGAAGTTGGACTCGCCATTTCACTCGACACCCCAATAGAGAAACTCGACAGCCTCGCCCACCTTGGAAGTTTCATTCAAGTTATGGGCATTTCACATATCGGCAAACAAGGTGAACCATTTGATTCCCGCACACTCGCACGCGTCCGTGAGATGCGCGACCGGTTTCCTTCACATATCATTTCAGTCGATGGTGGCGTTGACGATATAACGGGTCCTGCGCTTGTCGAGGCTGGCGCATCGAGATTGGTTGCTGGCTCTTTTATATTTGAGGGTGACGCTAAAGAAAACTATCGAATACTGCGAACGACGGTAAACGCTCACACGCAGTAATCTCAATGCACAGCGCGTATCCGCGAGCATGCTGGCATCGCCTATACTAGTGCTATGAGCGTTACTGATGCGCAGGTCCTGCGTATTGAAACAATGGCCGCAAAAATCCGCGCGAGCATCATTGAGATGCTTGTTGCCGCGGGTTCGGGGCATACCGCAGGTCCTTTAGGTATGGCCGATGTATTTGCTGCCTTTTATTTTCATATCCTCAATCACAATCCGAAGAAACCTGAATGGAAAGATAGAGATAGGCTTGTCCTTTCAAATGGACACATTGTCCCGGTGAGGTATGCCACTATGGCTCACGCCGGCTATTTTCCTGTCAAAGAACTTCTCACGCTGAGGAAATTTGGCAGTCGTCTCCAGGGACATCCGGAGAGAACCCGTCTGCCCGGACTTGAGACAACATCGGGTCCGCTTGGCTCGGGCCTCTCGCAAGCGGCGGGTATGGCGTATGCCGCACGGATGGATAACCAAAAAATGAGAGTTTATTGCTTCATGTCTGATGGGGAACAAGACGCGGGCAATATTTGGGAGGCAGCGATGTTCGTGGGTGCAAATCGCCTCTCGAACCTTACGGCCATTATTGATAGAAACAATATCCAGATAAACGGCATGACCGAATCGGTCATGCCTCTTGAGCCGCTCCGTTCAAAATATCAAGCGTTCGGCTGGCACGTCCTTGATGTTGATGGTCACAATATTGAAGCGATATGCGATGCGGTGGATGAGGCGAAAGCGATTTATGAAAAACCAACGGTTATCATTGCCCACACCATACCAGGTAAGGGTGTTTCGGAAATAGAATTCGATTACCGCTGGCACGGAAAACCGCCGAGTGCACAGGAGGCCGCGGTATTTTTGCGAGAATTGAGAAGCTTGCGAGGTAAGGTGCGCGGTGAACACGAATAGCTATGCCTCAGAGAAACGTCCCACTTAGAAAACATAAAGATGAAAAAGAACGCGCAACGCGCGACGGGTTCGGTGATGCACTTCTTTCGCTTGGTGAGAGCGATCCGCGCGTAATTGTACTGTGTGCTGACTTGGCAGAGTCAACACGCACCCTTGCCTTTAAAGAAAAATATCCTGACCGCTATATCGAAGTTGGGGTGGCTGAACAGAATCTTGCCGCACTGGCATCTGGGTTTGCCGCGATGGGAAAAGTTCCGTTTGTCGCATCGTATGCTGCGTTTTCTCCTGGGCGAAACTACGAACAGATACGAACCACGATCGCCCTCAATCGACAGAAGGTCATTATCGCTGGTATGCATGCAGGTATTTCCGTCGGTCCTGATGGCGCTACCCATCAGATGCTCGAAGACTTGGGTCTTATGTGCATGCTACCGAATATGACCGTTATAAATCCTGCCGACGCACTTGAAGCGCGCAAAGCGACACTTGCAGCAGCAATGCATGATGGCCCCGTGTACCTACGTTTCTCCCGCGAAACGTCGCCAAACGTAACGACTGAACGCACCCCGTTTGTTCTCGGGAAGGCAAACTTGCTTCTTGATGCAGCAAAGCCAGACGTGGCTATTGTTGCAACGGGTACGTTGGTGTCTCAAGCGCTTATTGCCGCAAAAGCACTCGCAAATGATTTTGCTGTTACGGTTTTAAATGTCCACACCCTGAAACCGCTTGATATACCGGGGATACTCAAACAAGCTGAACGGGCAGGTGCAGTTGTCACGGTTGAAGAGCACCAGTTGCGCGGAGGATTTGGCTCTGCTGTGGCCCAATGTCTCGGCACCTTTGCGCCGATGCCACTTGAGTTAGTGGGAGTGTCGGATCGGTTTGGACAATCAGGCACGCCGTCGGAACTTTTGACCGAATACGGTCTTAGTGCTGCCTATATAGCGGCAGCGGCGCGAAAGGCGTATCATCGTAAACGCGATGCCTAGGGATCGATATTTAAATCCACGTTATGCCGTCGCATTGCTTGCCGCTATGACGCTTGCGGTAGTGTACTTTACGAGCAATTTTGTCGACGAACGAATAGGTTATTTCAAAACACTTGCTGACAGAGTTGATGAGGCGTTTGAACAGGCGTATGGTCGCGCCACGGTAACGGAACAAAAATGATGCCCCTTGTTGTTGGTGCGGTGTACCGCCATGTAAAAACAAATACGCGGTACCGCCTTGTTGCCGTTGGTAAGCACGTAAAGACGCTTGAAGAGTTTGTTATGTACGAAGCGCTCTACGATAATCCTGTTTCAAAAATGTGGGTGCGCTCCAAAGAGTCATTTCTTGGAGAAGCAAAGAGTCCAGAAGGAACGCTTCATCCGCGATTTGTGCGTGAAGAGGAGGCGGGGAATTAGGATTCACGCCTTACGATGTTCGGTTTCAAGTAAAGAAAGCACGCGCTCCGAGAGTGCGTCGCTCGTCTCTGAGGCGTCATAAATAATATAGGGAACGCCGGAGCGGTCGCGTTCCTGTGCCCAACTGCGGCACTGTTTGATGCGCAATTCGATATCTTCACGACTGTCCCCGCGCTTCATTAGGCGCTTGAGGAGCAATTCTTCATCGGATATATCGAGGTAGACACTCGTCAACTCGTCTTCTTTGCCGAGTGACGTTAAATACTCGCGTAGTTGTTTTGTGGCTTCAACCGTAAGGATGCCCAAAATAATGCCGCCATGCTCGACGGCTCCGCGTACATCTTCTTTGCGTGTACCGTAGCGGTTGCCATGCACCTCAACCATCCAGAGAAATTCGTGGTCAGTTAAGAGCTGGTCAAACTCGACTCCAGACGCGTAGTGGTACTCACCTAACAAATCAGAAGGGCGGGATGCGCGAGTGGTAACCGAACGTAGCATAGTCATAGCCGGCACTCGAGTCATCAGTGCGCGCGCAAGAGATGTTTTGCCAGAGGCAGAGGGACCGGTAATCGTAAGAAGCATCGCGAAGATTATAGCCGTGAGCCGCGATAATCGCTAGGCGCTGCCGCGAGAAGTTTCAATAACGCAGGGCGATCCAGCAATCCTTTTTGGGCGCCTATCTCTTCAACGACCGCCATTGAGTTAATGGGACCCCAGGCAAGCGCTTCTTCAAGAGGTTTACCAAGACAGAGCGCCGAGACAACGGTGGAGGCAAGCGCGTCGCCTGCTCCGGTGCGCTCCACTGGCTCTTTGCGGTCGGGATACATTGGTTGCTGGATGCGTAGCGTGCCGTCGCTTGCGTAGGCACCGTTGCGTCCGTCAGTAATAACGGCGATACGAGGCCCGAGCGTGCGTACACCTGAGAGTAGCTCCTGAATATCGCGAGATTCTGTTTTAAGAATCCGCTGCGCCTCTTCAACGTTGCAGAAAAAAACTTCAGTGCGCGCATAAATATCTTTTAGCGCCTCGGTGCCGAGCTTCATTTGAAACGTGCCAGGCTGAAATGCCAGCTTCACTTCTTGGTTATCGCGGAGATAGGTTGCAAGTTCCCGGTGGTAGGGAAGCGAATTTTCACCGAGCGAAGAGAGATATACCCATGATGGGGCAATGCCGCGAGGAATGGTGTACGTGTACTCCTGGTGTTTGATGAGAATGGTGCGATCTGCTTCGTACCACAGCACATAGTGATAGTTGGTCTCCTTACCTTTCTCGACCGTCATATAGCGCACGTCGACGCCGCTTTTCTTTAGCGCATCGATGCATTCTCGGCCGTTTCTGTCTTCACCAACCACACCAAGAAAAGCACTTTTGAGGCCTAAACGGGCTGCAGAGACGGATGCATTGGCAGCGTTACCAACGCCCGCTACGACGGTTACCGATTCGTACGGCACTTTGTCTGCAAACCGGAAACAAATCTCACAGGATTCACGGTTAACGTTGCAATTGAGGTGCGCGTCTTTGATACGGATGAATGCGTCAACGGTCGTGTCGCCAATGGCAAGGATGTCAATTTTCTTGCTCCAAAACATGCTGAAAGTATACTACGGACGGTTGAGTTTTTTTGGGGTGACATGTAATGGCCGACAACGAAACGGTCGACTACCCGGCGCTTCCAGTCGCCAAAATTGCAGACGGGCTGCCATTCATTGTGGCAAGAAGCGGATGTTTCGTCTGGGTTCGGCCACCTTTTGTGAAAGGGGTTCCGAACAAGGAAAATCGAAGAATCCTCTGCCACGTTGCATCCGCCGTGCTGCATGGCAGGCACGCGGGTCTTGAGGCGGTGCGTGTCGGCGGCGCAAAGCGTCGCGAGAAATTGAGTGGGAGTCTCGGCATTGTCATCACTGATCCGGCATCTCTGGGAATGCCGAAGGAAGTGGTGCGGTATCGCGATCAGTACAATGGGACCTTGGGTCTCTTGTATGACCTCAAGAAGGTTGATGATCACGAGTGGTGAACTCCTGGTTCGAAGAGGCGGGCCTGCGCGGCCCGCCTCTTTGCGTGATAAAATAGTCCTATGACGCTTAAAGATGAATTCGCACGCGCACGCGACAATGGCTCGGCTATCGCACATTTCAATGTATCCGATTCGACGCAATTTAATGCGGTACTGAGAGCAGCAAAACGAGCAGATGAACCGGTTGCGATTGGTGTTTCTGAAGGAGAAGGCGAGTTCATAGGTATGGGTGTTTTGGCGGGCATGGTTAAAGCGGCGCGCGACGAAGGAGCGCGGGTATACCTTAACGCCGATCACAGTTACAGCATTGAACGAGCAAAGCACGCTATTGATCTCGGATTCGATTCAGTCATCATCGATGGAGCAAAACTCAGTTTTGATGAAAATATCGCAATGACGCGCGCACTTGCAGCGTATGCAAAGGGGTCTGAAAAAGAAGTGTTAGTAGAAGGAGAGCTTGGCTACATCGGTACGTCGTCGAAGATTCACGCGACCCTGCCAGAGGGGGTTGCTATCACTGAAGAGGCCATGACATCGCCTGAAGAACTCTCACGCTTTATTGCTGAAACGCAGGTGAACCTCATTGCGCCTTCGGTTGGGAATGTGCACGGCATTATCGCGAGCGGTGAGCCGCGACTCTCCATACGTCGTATTGAAGCACTTGCCGCAGCCTCTTCGGTGCCGCTCGTGCTGCACGGTGGCTCAGGAACACTGGATGAAGACTTTGTCGCAGCTATCAAAGCAGGTATCCGTATGGTGCATATCAACACAGAATTGCGTGTTGCATATCGCAAAGGTCTCGACGCGGGGCTTGCTGCCGATGCGGAAGAAGTCGCGCCGTACAGGTTTTTGAAAGCAGGTGCCGATGCAGTTGAGGAGGTGGCCTATCGTCGCATCATGCTTTTTAGCAACCGTGTTTCGCTCTAGGGGATTGCGAGCTGTCGTTAAAGAGAAGGGCGTGCTTTGATTAAAGCCTATGGGAGTTGAATTTGAAGAGGGTCGGTCAATAAAGGCGACACAACGCCCGCAGCAAGTAGGTGCGGTGACGAGTTATTTTATGAAGTTGGGTCTCGGAAAGACTCAGGCAACGGTTCAGTGGGTGATGGTTCTTGCAATACTTATTGCGCTAGGACTTACTGCGTATCTCTATTTGAATATAACCAAAGCACCGCCAAAACTTACTCCAGCGCAGCGTGATGAAATACAGCTTGAAATCATGCGTGGGCGATAATAGGTACGCCATGAATACATCTCACACCCGGACATCAGGTTTTACTCTCCTCGAACTCCTTGTTGTTATTTCCATCATCGGTCTTATATCAGCCGTGGTCGTTTCCTCTCTTACTATTGCGCGGGTGCGCTCTCGTAACGCCAACCGTTTGCAAGAAGTAAACACGTATACAAAAGCAGCCGAAATTTATTTTGATGCAGCCGGACAGTACCCGGGCTCGCTCACGTCATACCGCTGTCTTGGCCGCACCTCGAGCCAAACGTGCTTTGGCGGCATTGCCGGAGACGATACGTTGTTGTCACAGTTTAGAGGAGTCGTCAGCGGTGAACCACCAGCGGGAGACGAAGGAGGGCTTGATACGTATACCGGGTATAACTACGCGTGCTCTGATAGCTCATGTAATGGTTATTACATCCGTTACGCTCTTGAAGGAACGGGTGAATCCTGTGCAAGCGGCTCGCTTGTCGTTAATTCAGATTTTGCATCAGCATATACGTACTGCCAGGTCGTGAGATGTCAGTTGGGTGCTTCTCCGGTTAGAAGCGCGGGCGCAACCTCAGCGTACGTTTGCCAGTAGCGCGGGCGCTTGCCCTCTGAGCTATTTTTCTGTAGTATGCGCCGCATGCTTACTCTTGCTGTACGCAAGCGCTCAACAGGCAAAGCCCAAGCCCTTCGCGCCAAGGGCGTCCTTCCTGCGGTCATCTATGGCCGTAGCGAAACTTCGACCCCGATTGAGGTAAACCTTAAGGATTTCGACAAGCTTTTTAAGGCTGCAGGGGAGTCAACGGTTATTGAGCTCTCGGGTCTCGGAGAGCCCAAGCAGGCGCTCATCCATGATATTGATATGGACCCGGTAACTGGCGCGCTCCGTCATGCCGACTTTTATGTGATTGAGAAGGGTCAGAAGGTGACCGTTTCGGTGCCACTTTCTTTCGTTGGCGTCTCTGCTGCGGTGAAAGATCTCGGGGGTATTTTGGTTAAGGTTATGCACGAACTTGAAATTGAAGTTGATCCGTCTGAACTTCCTCACGAGATTGAAGTTGATATTTCTGCACTCGCAACGCTTGATAGTCAAGTAAAGATTGCTGACCTTACGCTTCCGAAATCTGCAGTACTACAGCTTGATGGTGATGAACTTGTTGCGATGATAGACACCGCTAAGGATGAGCCTGAGGAACCGGCCGCACCTGTTGACCTAAGCGCCATCGAGACGTCCGTTGAACGCGGTAAGAAGGAAGAGGAGGAAGCTCCTGTTGAAGAGGCATAAGAAAAATCTGATACGGGAAAAAAGGAGCGTAGCACATGCGCTCCTTTTTCGTTTACCTCAGGAGAGACTTCGTGTGAAGTGCCTCTCAGAATTAAAAAGCTCTCTCACGGGTTTGATATACTGATGCATATGCGGCTTTCGGTCCCGAGTTCTTTTCGCCTGTTTTTCCTTGCGATTGCAAGTCTTGTTGTAGTGGTCGGCATGTATGCGGCGGTGATACCTCCTACGCTTCACGCCCAAGGGCTCACCGAAGAAGACAAAACTCGACTGCGCGCGGAGTATGACCAGCTGCAGCAAGAGATAGCCGAGTGGCAGAAAGTGCTCGACGATACGCGTGCCAAGAAAAAGACACTCACGGGTGACGTTACCGCACTTAATGCTCAGATAAAGCAAGCTGAGACACAAATACGTGCCAAAAATATTTCCATCTCAAACATCGCAGGTGAGATAAACGAGAAAACGAAGCGCATTACAGGACTCGAGTCACGTCTCTCTGCTGGGCGTGAGTCGCTTGGTAAATTGTTGCGCCAAAAAAATGAGTCCGACACGTATCCACTTGCGGCGATCGCGCTTGGCGGCGAAGGACTCTCTTCATTCTTTGCTGATATTGACGCGATAGATACCGTTAACCAGAGCCTGCAGGAGCGCTTCAATGAAATTCGTTCAGTAAAAGCTGAGACTGAAGATGAACGTGCCGCACTCGATGAGAAAAAGAATGAAGAACTTGACGCTCGGTATGAAGTAGAAGCAAAGCGGGCGCAGATAAAGAAAAACGAGACTGAAAAGAAACAACTCCTTACCATCACCACAAACGAAGAGAAATCCTACCAGGCAGTGCTTGCTGAGCGGCAAAAACGTGCAGCGGCTATTCGAAACGCATTGTTCGAACTGCGAGATGCGCAGGGAATACCCTTTGCAAAAGCGCTTGAATACGCATCGTTTGCGTCGCAGACGACTGGCGTGCGCACGGCTTTTATCCTCGCCATTTTACGGCAGGAAACTAATCTCGGAGCGAATGTTGGTCAGTGTTTGGTGACCAATACTGAAACGGGTGCTGGGAAAGGAAAGAATACCGGCACGGTGTTTAACAATGTAATGAAAGCAGATCGCGATATACCACCGTTCCTCGATCTTCTCGATCGCCTGGGACGCGACCCGTATTCGACGGTGGTTTCGTGTCCGCAGTCAGTTGGGTACGGGGGTGCGATGGGTCCGTCGCAGTTTATCCCTTCGACGTGGAAGATATACGAGAAGCGGCTTTCGGCGGCGCTTGGCGTTTCTACGCCTGACCCATGGAATGCTAAGGACGCTATTACCGCAACCGCACTCTATCTAAAAGACCTTGGGGCGAACAAAGGAACCTACAGCGCAGAGCGTGAAGCTGCAGCGCGCTACTACGCTGGTGGTAACTGGCAGAAGAGCGGGCTCAATTATGCCGCGAGCGTTCTTTCCTTTGCCGATAAGTATCAGGGCGACATCGACTTCCTTAAGGATAACTAGGCAGCTGTCTCTTTTGAGTTACAATGCAACGGTTGCAAAAATGACGACTGAGTCTCTCACCACCCCTTCGTACGACGAACTTGTAGCGGCAGCTGAGGAGACTGGTCTCTACAAGAGAACCCTATGGCGGTATGGATTTCTGGCGGTACTTCTTGTCTGCGGATATGGCGCAAGTCTCTATTTTCTTACGGTAAGTGACTCAATACCACTTCAGGCACTGAATGCGATTTTCTTTGGATTCCTTACGGTTCAGTGGGGCGCACTCGGACATGACCTCTCGCATAAACAGATATTTGCATCGGATCGATTGAACGCCATTTTTGGAACCATTGCCTGGGGTCTTTTTGCAGGCCTCAGTCAAGAGAAGTGGTATGAATGGCACAACGCACACCACAAACATCCCAATCGAGTAGGCGACGACCCAGATATTGATATACCGTTTTGTTTTTCAGAGAAGCAGCGTAGTAGTCGCACGAATTTTCTCGATCGTTTGTTTCGTTCGCATCAGCACATCATCTTTTTTATTGTCCTGCCGGCAGTGTATCCAAGCTATCTGCGCGCATCCTTCGATCATATTTTTTCCCGCATGGATATGACGCGCGTATCCGAGCTTCTGCTCGTCGCGGTACATTTCTTCCTCATCTTTTTTATTTTGTTCTCGAGTCTCCCGGTTGCTGTCGTCATGCTTTTCCTTGGTATCGCCATCGCCACAACAGGGATATACATGGGACTCATTTTTGCACCCAACCACAAGGGCCAGGATATCCTCAGCGCTGAAGACCCATTTTTGTGGACGCACCAGATTACTCTCAGTAGAAACCTTGGGCCGTCACGACTCGTCACGTATCTCTTCGGCGGCCTTAACTTCCAGATAGAGCATCATGTATTTACGCGCGTGTCACGTTTTAAATTTAGACAGGCGCGAGACGTGGTCAAAGCGTATTGTGTAGCGCACGGCATTCCCCACGAGGAGAAAACGGTGTTCGGCTCTATGCGCGAGATTTATGGAGCACTTAAACGTGAGGCCTCGGCTCAGCCACTCTCCCAACCATTCTCCCAGAGAGTCTCCTAGGCGGCTCTTGCAAAAGCTTCTAACGGATGGTATTTTGCCTGCATGAAAACGGATGTCCACCCAGCATACATAGCCGAGTCCAAGGTGACTTGCGCCTGTGGGAACTCATTTGTCGTCGGCTCGACGAAGGAGGCTATTTCCGTTGAAATCTGCAGCGCCTGCCACCCGTTTTACACCGGTGGCGATAAGCTTATGGATACCGCTGGCCGTGTTGAGCGCTTCAAGTCGCGCCAGGCCGCTTCTGCTAAAAAGCAGGGTAAATAGATTGCTCCTTTAGAACCTCGGCGCTCGCCGAGGTTCGTGTCTATGGATATTGACCTCAACAAATATAAGGAAAACCCAAAAACTGCATACCTTGCAGATAGTTTGGTGCGTCTTGTCGCCGAGGAAGATGAAGTGAAGGCAATGGCGGAAGGCGAAATGGGCGAGCTTGCAGCCACTGAACTCAAACGCATCAATGCCGATATGCAGGTGCTCGTCGATGAGATGGAACGCATCCTTACCAAAGAGGCGGCAGAAGAGGATTTTCCCAATGAGATAATTTTGGAAGTACGCGCAGGTGTCGGCGGCGAAGAAGCGGCTCTTTTTGCCGAAGAGCTCACCAATATGTATCGCGGGTATGCGGCGACGCAAGACTGGTCTGTGCGAACGCTCGATGAATCCAAGAGTCCACTTGGTGGGTATAAAGAAGCGCTCTTTGAGGTGCGTGGCCGCGGCGTCTATGAGCGTCTGCGCTTCGAGACTGGCGTGCACCGCGTGCAACGGGTGCCTGCGACAGAAAAGTCTGGCCGCGTGCACACATCGGCAGCTTCCGTCATCGTTCTTCCCATCCGCAAGAAATCAAAGATACAGATAAACCCGGCAGACATTGAGATCGAATTCTCACGCTCGGGCGGTGCGGGTGGGCAGAACGTCAACAAAGTTGAAACGGCAGTGCGCCTTATTCACAAGCCGACGGGTATCGACGCGCGCTGCACATCTGAACGCAGCCAAGCGCAGAACCGCGAGAAAGCGATGCAAGTGCTTACTGCAAAGCTCGAAACGATGCACGAGACTGAGCAAGCGAGGAAAATTGCTCAAGAGCGCAAAGAGTCTCTTGGTGCAGGCGACCGCTCTGAGAAAATACGCACGTACAACGTGCTGCAGGATCGCGTGACCGACCATCGCATCAAGGAGTCTTGGCACAATCTGCCGACTATTATGAAAGGCGAGATAGGCGACATTATCGACGCGCTTATCGAAAAAGGCGGAGGTTCAACTCCTACAGAAGACGAAGAATAAGGCGTTATTGGGGCCTTACGTAGGTTGCGGAAGCCTAATCCTTGTGATACGGTAGACCGCGTCATGGCGGAAAACCAGGGCCTCATAGATAATCTCTTCAAAGCCGGAGCACACTTCGGCTATACCCGTTCCCGCCGCCACCCGAGCGTCTCGAAGTACCTCTTCGGCGCGAAAGGAGGCTCGGAGATTTTTGACCTTGAACAGACTGCCGTACTCCTCGAGCGAGCGATGAATTTTGTACGTACTGTTGCCGCAGACCGTGAAACTATCCTTCTCGTAGGTGGTAAAGCGGAGGCACGCGAAGCAGTTGTTCGCACGGCACAGTCTCTTGATATCCCATACTCGGCCGGCCGCTTTATCGGAGGTTCTCTCACCAACTGGTCTGAAATAAAGAAGCGCATCGAACGTCTCCGCGATCTCACCGACAAGCGTGAGAAGGGTGAGCTTGCCAAGTTCACCAAACTTGAACGCCTTCTTATCGACCGCGAAATCGATGACCTAACGTCTATGTTCGGCGGTCTCCAGTCACTCACAGGTCTTCCGAAAGCCATGGTTGTCATCGACCCACGCCGCGAGAAGATTGCAGTTACTGAAGCAAAGAAAATGAAAATTCCAGTTGTGGCACTCCTCAACTCTGATTGCGACGCAAGCATTATCGACTACCCAGTTACGGCAAACGACGCAACGATGCAGTCCATTGAGTTCTTCCTCTCTCACCTGAAGACCGCATGGGAGGAAGGAAAGAAAGCGCAGGTTCCGCTTCGCGAGGAGGCACTCCCTGAGCTTCCGACAACAGGCGCTTAAGTCTCAACGAACGCCTATCGAGGCGTTTCGTTTGTTCGTTGAATGAGTTACAAAAAAGTACCTATGGAAATCACCACTGAAGCAATCAAGGAGCTACGAGATTCGACTGGCATTTCGGTCATGCAGTGCAAGAAGGCGCTTGAAGAAGCGCAGGGAGACATGCAAAAGGCGCTCGCCATTTTGGCGATGAAGAGCCGTGATATTGCAGGCAAGAAAACTGACCGCACGCTTGCTGCTGGCGTAGTCGGTTCGTACATCCACTCGAACAAAGAAATAGGTGCCATGGTAACGCTTTCGTGTGAGACGGATTTCGTTGCGAAAAACGAGGAGTTTTCGCGCCTCGCCTACGACATCGCCATGCACGCAGCTGCTATGCGACCGCGCTATATCAAGCGTGAGGATGTTCCTGAGTCGATGCTAAACGAACTACGCGAATCGCTTCGCAAAGAGGTTGATACGACCAAGCCCGCTGATATTCAGGAGAAAATCCTTGAAGGCAAGGTTTCAGCACAGCTTGCGATGCTTGTGCTAAACGAGCAGCCGTACATCAAGGATGATTCGAAAACCATCAAGTCGCTCACGGATGCGGCGGTGCAGAAGTTTGGCGAGCGTACCGAGGTGACCAATCTGGCCATCTTTACGGTCCGCTAGTAGAGAAGCTGCGCCAAAGAGGAAGATAGTGCGCACACAGCAATGTATATCGCAATAATAATCCTCGGCATCTCGATACTAGGCCTCGTCGGCCTTATTGGGTTCAAAGCCGCCGAAGATCGGTTTGGTCGCTTTTTCTTCTCTGGCATGCGACAACGCGCAGGGGAAGCGCTCGATAAGCGCTTTGAAAATATAAAGAAGACGATGCCGCACGCGACCGCGCGCGCTGCTCGGCTCACGACGCGCATCGTTCGTGCGTATGCAAGCTTCGGTATTGCCAAAGCGCTCATGGGTCTTGAAAACATGCTTGAGGGCGGGTTAAAACACCTGCGCCGCGCACCCCGCAAGCTTGAACAAAGCGGCCAAGCCTCGCACTTCTTACGTGAAGTGGCAGCCTACAAGCGCCTGCTTTCTAAAGAAGAGAAGAAAGGGGAGGGGGAAGCGGTCGAACAGCAGGAAGGGTAATATAGCGAAGTCGCCGCCTTAGCTCAGTTGGTAGAGCGCCACTTTTGTAAAGTGAGGGTCCTCGGTTCGAGCCCGAGAGGCGGCTCCAGTAAAAACGCATGCAGACGAGTAATACGCATCCGTACATACACGTCGGTTCCGCACGGGACCTTGTTGGACGCGACCGCTTTTTATATCGCGCGCTTGAGATTCTGCCAGGCGTTCTTTCGTTTGGAACGCTCGGTATTTTTATCGCACTCTCTTTTCTGGCGCCAACCTATGCAGCCTATGTCACCATCGCATTCTCAGTGTATTGGTTGCTCAAAACGCTCTATCTCTCAATGCATTTGCGGTACAACTTCAAACGGCTTCGTCACAATATGGAGGTTAAATGGCGCGAAAGGCTCGCGACAGTCAAGTACGACCAACTCACGCATCTCGTTATCTTCCCCTTTTACAAAGAAAGTTACGAAGTAGCTGCAGAAAGTGTCCGCGCACTTGTTAAGAGCGATTGGGATAAAAAGAAACTTGCTGTTGTTATTGCATCAGAAGAGCGTGCCGGCAAAGAAGCGCACGCCATTGCAGAGCGCATTCGTCGCGAGTTTGGCAAAGAATTCCTTGACCTTATCGTTACGATCCATCCTGCCGATGTTCCGGGAGAGTTGGCTGGCAAGGGCTCCAATATTGCCTACGCTGCTCGAGAAGCTCGCACGCGCATACTCGATGCACATAAACTCGCATACGAAAATGTGTTGGTTTCTGCGTTCGATATAGACACCGTTGTCTACGAGCAATACTTTACGTGCCTCTCCTGGCACTACCTCACCGCAGAGCGCCCCGAGCGCGTGTCGCTCCAGCCGGTGCCTCTTTACAACAACAACATTTGGGAAGCACCCACGCTCTCCCGCGTTTTGGCCTACTCCTCAACCTTCTGGCAGATGGTGCAGCAGGAGCGTCCTGAAAAGCTTGCTACGTTTTCCTCACACGCACTCTCCTTTAAGGCACTACACGAAGCAGGGTATTGGCAGAAAAACATTGTCTCTGAAGATTCGCGCATCTATTGGAATCTTTTTGTTCACTACGATGGCGACTACGAGGTGGTGCCGATCTCATACCCAGTTTCGATGGACGCAAACATTGGTGCCAACTGGTGGCAGACAGTGGTAAATCTCTACAAGCAACATCGCCGCTGGACGTGGGGCGTTGAGAACGTGCCATACATCATGTTCAACTGTCTCAAAAACCCACGCATCCCACGTGCAAAAAAGTGGCGTGCCATTGGAGTACAGATCGAAGGCTTTTGGTCTCTTGCAACAAGCCCGCTCATTCTTTTTCTTGTTGGGTGGATGCCGCTTATCGTTGGAGGGCACGCGTTTAACTCGACGGTACTCTCATACAACCTTCCTATCGTGGTGAAAGCATTCCTCACGCTCGCCATGGTCGGTCTTATTTTCTCGGCTATGTTTTGTATGGCGCTTATCCCAGAGCGTCCAGAAGCGTACACCTGGCGCCGAAGCCTTCTTATGGTGGGGCAGTGGATACTCGTACCCTTTACGATGGTGGCCTTTAGCGCGATACCGGGGCTCGAAACCCAATTGCGTTTGATGATTGGAAAGTACATGGGATTCTGGGTGACACCCAAAGCGCGAACTTCATAATGAAGAGCGAAGAAACAATTGTCGCTGATTTAAAACTCGAGGGCTATGACAATGTGTATGCGTGGGATGCGCCACCTGACGAAATAGAAGAAGAACACGAACATCCGTTCGAAACGAAGCTTGTTATCGTGGCGGGTGAAATGAGAATTAACGTGTTGAGGGTCGATAAAATGGAGGACTTCACACTCCACCCAGGCCAGGAGATTGAAATAAACCGAGGAGAACGCCACAACGCGACAGCAGGCCCTGAGGGGTGTCGCTATGTGGTTGGAGAAATGCAACTAACTACTCGCTGGAAGCGCTTGGCTAAAGGCTATAAGCTATAGCCATGGACCCGCTCTCAGCGAGGACGCGCATGCGCTATTTTGTGCTGTTCATCGTCTTTTTTATTATCGTTATTCCGCTTGCCATTCTTTACGCTACGGGCTTTCGCCTCGGTGGTGGTTTTTCTCTTGTACCAACGGGCGGAATGTATGTATCGGTCCCACTCTCAGGGGCTGAGGTGACACTGAATGGCAAAGCACTCGGACAGAGCAGTCTTTTCAATCGCGCGTTTTATGAAGCAGATCTTGCTCCAGGTAGCTACGTTTTGAATGTCTCAATTGACGGATACTACCCGTGGTACAAAACAATCGTTGTTGAAAAGTATCTGGTAACTGACGCAAGCGCGCTTCTCGTGCCCCAACAGCTTGAGACCTTTGAACTGGTGCGCGGCGCTACTACGACATCGACAACCACGCTCGGCGTCTCGCGCACCACCTACGATGGCTATCTTGAAGAGTTCAAATCAGTCGCGACGACATCTGCCACGACGCGCCAAAAAGTTGCAGACCGCGCCGGGCTTTCAACGACCACCGATGAAGAACTCGCGGTACTAGGTCCTCTACCAGATGACGCGCAGGGCGGCTCGGAGTTGTATGTCGAAAACGGTAACGTACGCCTCCACTGGGCCCGCTCAACCACGACTATTCCGAGCAACTTCTGCCTAACGCCGTCTTCGTGCGTACGTGATATTACGGTAGAGAAGGGGAAAGAGACGACCACCTCCGCACGCTTCTATGGTGGTGGCATTGTATATGCCACTAAAGAAAGTGGCGTCTATCTTATCGAAGGTGACATCCGCCCGCGTCCGCTTCTTGTTTCGCTCTTCTCTCGTCGCGGTGTTGATTTCCGCATCATAGATGGAGACCTTATCGTGAAAGATGGCACCAGGCTCTACCAGATCTCCGGTCTCTAAGTTTCTGATTTTTATTTTTTAACTAAAATTTTCTACGCAAAATTTTTTCTAAAAGGTACACTCATATGATCCTATAGGATCATATGAGTGTACCTTTGTCGGCACGACCGGAAACTGTTGATATCTCGATTTGCACGCTCAATATTGATCTAGACTATTTCCATGAAAACGGCTGCAGGCACGCGCCGCCCCATCTATTTTCGTTGGTGGTTTTGGTTGGGCTTTCTAGTTCTGATTTTGGGCACCTTCTACTTGAAGTCGTATTTTGATTGGCGCGGCGATTACGATCTTTCGCATACGGATGAATACGCTCGCGGTCTTGCTGCCCAGCTTCTCCACTACCAGAGCCAACAACTCGACGAGCAATACAAGAATGACACTTACGGTGGTGATACACCTGAAGAAACTCTCCGACTATTTGTTGAAGCGATAGAGAAAAAGGATTTTAATCTGGCTTCGAAGTACTTTATCCCTGAAGACCAAAAGGCGGCACTTTCAAAATTTGAAATAAGCAGGGAAATAGACGGGACGAAAGGTCTTGTTGATGCATACAAAAGCGGAAGAGTCGAAGGCGAAGAATTGAAAGCTACAGGAAATTACCAGCTCAGAGTATATGCAAAGGGCGACACCATCCCTTTTTTATTTCGATTGACTAAAAATACTTTTACAAATAAATGGAAAATCCTAGAGCCATAGGATTAGTTGTCCCATTGATTGCAGGTGTAGTTTTGCAACCACACCTGCTTTTTGCTTATGAAAGAGACACTCACAAGGGCATTTCTCAAGCAACTGTCGCAGCGTATGAAAGTCTAAGCGGTGAGACTTTCGATTCGTTTCAAACTGAACAAATAGTCCAGGGGAGTTTTGATGAGGATGACGGGTCGCGCCCTTTGAATCACTTTTTTGACCCAATCAACGGACGAGGTCTCTCAGTCTTTTTTAACACTTGGCCACCATCGCGTGTTTGGGCGCAAAATACAGAAGCGCAGGCTAATTACTGTGACTGGGGTTTTTGCTCAAAACGCGTCGGATACAACGACCTCTACTTTAGTTCCGCAACAGACTACTCCTGGGATAGGGCTTTATATGAATATGTGTATGGTGATAAAAATCGAGGATTAAGAAGTTTGGGGCATATCCTCCATCTTTTGCAGGATTCGTCAGTTCCAGCGCATGTGCGCAACGATCAACATTTGAATCATGAGGGAGTTGGCGACCCAGATTCATATGAGAAGTTCTCAGGGCAGTTTGGCCTCGGGCAGATAAAAGTTCCAGAAAACCTTGGGACGATTCAAAAATATGAATCTCTGGATGAATACATTTCAGCGATGGCTTTATATACAAATCAGGGCTTTGTCAGCAAGGATACTCTTTTTAAAAATTATGAGAGTCCGTCACTCGCAAGCCTTAATCTAGGAGACGACAATTTTGTATATGACAGGATTGATGGGCACAAGGTTGCCTATGTTCAAGTCACTCATGACACTTTCGGTCAGCCTACTTATACCGATAAATCCTTGGATGATCCTGGAGGATTGGTTCTAAAAGACTACTGGACCTACCTGTCTCGCGAAGCAATACGAAATGGTGTAGGCGTCATCGACTTTTTCTTTAGGGAAGTGGAACGTGAGAAAAAGACTCACACTATCGAGAAGAAAAATACGAGTGAGGCAGAGCGTCGCGCAAAGAATTTAGCGCTTAAAGGCTTCAGCTTAGTAAAAAAACTTTATGGTTCGAGTCTTACTGAAGAGGATGTGGCCGAATTAACTGGTTCATCCCCGGCTGCTGCTATCCAAGCCCTCCCAAACCCATCTGTTGTGGAAGAGCCGTCCAAAGTGCTTCAAATAAGCAAACAAAAAGCCACAGAGGAGTCAAAAATAAAGGACGTTCCATCTAAGGAAACATCAAAAGGAACAGCAGTACAAAATGCAGCAACAAGCTCCCCTTCGGTCATTCTGCCCAAGAAAACAGACCAAGAGCTTTTCCCAGTGCCGCAAGGCGGAGGCGGCGGGGCTCCCACTACCGCTAGCACAAGCACGCAGCCACAAGATGTAACAGTTCCTACAATCGGCTTGCCGCTCGCAGACAGTTCTCACAATGAAGCATCAATTTTGGTATCTGGAACTTCTGACGCTGGATTCGGCATCAGTGTTTCGTATCAAGAAAATGCAACAGATAGATCTTCCACTACAACAGTAGCTAACGATGGTACTTGGTCTGTTGCAATAACGCCCACAGAGGGACAAATTCAGTTAAGTGTCACAGCGGTAGATTTGAATGGACGTACCTCGGTTGGCGCAACTCGCTCTTTTTCGGTAGATAGAACTGCCCCTGACGTGAGTGGCTTTTCAGTATTTGAGTGTAGTCATTCGCTTAAGACTTCTGGATGCGCCGTTATGAATCAAGCTCATTTACGCATCGCCTCAAGCAGTTTGGACATGAGGTATTTTGCCGCTTTGGTTGATGGCACCGCTACAGCAACCTCGTCAAATTCAGAGATTCAAGTATCCCTCGCAGCTGGATCGCACAATCTCGCGGTTGTGGCGTATGACGCTGCAGGGAATACTGCGACTTCAACTGCAGTGTCTGTTGAATCATTGGAAATGCCAATCGCGATTAACGAGGTTGCTTGGTCTGGAACGAACGCAAGCCCGGATTCCCAATGGATTGAGTTATATAACCGTAGTTCTGATCCGATTTCGCTGAGCAGTGTTGCATTGAGTATTGGAACAGCAGAACCTGTATCACTAAGCGGGACTATCTCCGGAGAGTCCTTTTTTCTCATTGAGCGAACGGAAACTGACACAAGTGTTGCTTCGGATTTCGTCTACCCATTCCAAGCGCTTACCTCTATGCCAGTCGCAATAGCGCTGGCGTACGCACCTGGTGGCCAAGCGACCACAACCATCGATAGCACTCCCGTTGCGACTGCCTGTAGTGGCAACTGGTGTGGAGGAACGAATGACACTGCTCGACGCTCAATGGAGCGGACACAACCAAACACACTTGGAAGTACCCCTTCGAACTGGAATCCCAATGATGGTTTCTGGCGCAATGGAAACGATGCTAATGGTGCAGCTCTAAACGCCAGCCCTAAAAAGCAAAATAGTCAGTCTCTAAGCTCGATCGGGTATTTCTGTGAGCCAGACACCGTTTCATTTATTGAAGGTGGATATTATCAGTTTGGAAATGGGACACAGGGCAGGTGCACGTACGAATCGTCAAACTTTGGTGGGAATCGATTCGGGGCTTTGTTTATTGGAACCGTTGGCAGCTCAACTGCAGTTTCGTCCCATTACTTGGGTGTTGCGACATCGAAGTTTGAATTTGAATCGGCACTCACCAGTCCAACGCAGGGGATGGATATGTTTGCGGTCATCTTTGTGCCGCGTTTTGGGTCAGTTGACGAGGATACGACCGCTTTCACAAACTTCTTTCAGACGGGAACAGCGCCACCGACGCTGAGTTACGGAATTATCCGTTTCAAGTGGGGCGTCTCACAGTAGGTTGCGCATATAATTAAGAGGTACACTTAATTGTACCTATAGGATCATTTGAGTGTGCCTTTACTAGAGACTTATATGAAGAGAGAAACGTCCCGGGTCCCAATAGAATCGATTTTGTTGGCCACTCTTGCAGTTGTTGGTCTTATTACAATCGCAGCCGTAGCGCCTGGCATCGGACCAGCGCTAAAACTCTTTGGCATTGGGAAAAAGAAACCCTATCCGAGAGCAAATATAAAGAATGCTGTTAGCCGGCTCCACCGGAAAGGACTCATCGGATTTCAGTTTCGGGATGGCCAAAAATATATATCCTTGACGGAGGAAGGTAGAAAAAAGCTTGCTGAATATGAGAATGTGGGTGCAGTCCTTAAACTTCCAGAGAAGTGGGACAAGAAATGGCGCATTGTCACTTTCGATATTCCAGAGAAGGCGCGATCAATTCGAATCTCTATCCGAAGAGAATTGTCACGGGCGGGGTTTATAAGATTGCAGGATAGTGTTTGGATTTACCCGTATGAATGTGAAGAGTATGTGGCTCTTCTGAAAGCCGAAAAGCGGATTGGGAAGAGTCTCTTGTATGTGGTTGCAGAGAGGGTCGAGTACGACACGCCTCTTAAAAAACTCTTCAACCTCCCTTAGTCTTTTTGTGATCTAGAAACGGCACACTCAAATGATCCTATAGGTACAACTAAGTGTGCCGGTCTAATGCAAGGTTTTGAAGGTGTGATGTCGGTAAATACGGTTTGTTTTGGGGGGAAATGGGCGATAGTATAGCCCCTATATGGAAGTGGCCGGAACGGAGGCTCCTAAGGGGCATTTGCACCCTATTTCCTCGCTTATACGCGAGACGCATCAGATCTTCGCCAAGATGGGTTTTGCCTTTGCTGAAGGGCCACTTTTGGAGAGCGAGCACTATAACTTCGATGCGCTAAACGTCCCCAAAGACCATCCTGCGCGAGATATGCAGGACACGTTCTTTATCAAAGACGCTCCCGGGTATGTGCTGCGCACGCACACCAGTAACGTGCAGGTGCGCTATATGGAAGCGCAGATGAAAGCGGGGATTAAGCCGCCGTATCGCATCATTGTTCCTGGCAAAGTCTTTCGCAATGAAGCAACGGATATCACACATGAAGCAGAATTTTTCCAACTTGAAGGACTCATGGTTGGAGAAGGCGTGCACATGGGGCATTTGCGCGGCGTACTTGCACAGTACTTTACCGAGCTTTTCAAAGGTTCAGTTGAGGTACGTCTGCGCCCCAGTTTCTTTCCATTTGTTGAGCCGGGAGCTGAAGTCGATATGCGCCTCACGGGTTCAAATGTGCCTGAGAAGTTGAAAGATCGTTGGATAGAAATAATGGGCGCGGGCATGATACACCCCAACGTACTTCGTGCGGCAGGTGTAGACCCAGAGAAATACACTGGGTTTGCGTTTGGTATGGGCATAGACCGCTTGGCCATGCTCCGCTTCGGTATCGATGATGTGCGTTTGATGCACTCGGCTGATCTGCGCTTCATCAACCAGTTTTAACTATGAAAATTTCTTACGCTTGGTTACAGAAGTATTTTGATGCGCCGCTGCCATCGGTTGAGGAACTTTCTCGCGCCATAACGTTCCATGCATTTGAGATAGATGGGGTAGAAGAGATCGGTAGCGACTCGGTACTCGACGTCAAAGTATTGCCAGACCGCACCCACGACTGCCTTTCGTATCGCGGTGTTGCAAAAGAAGTCTCGGCCATTTTGAATATGCCGCTTTCAAGTGATCCGCTCGGTGTGCCGCCGAGCCTCTCGCCTCTGACTGATAGCGTAAAAGTAACTATTGAGGAACCAACGCTTTGTGCGCGCTATGTTGCGGCGCATGTGCGAGGTGTCAAAGTAGGACCGTCGCCTGCGTGGTTGGTCGAGCGCCTTGCTTCTATGGGGCAGCGCTCGGTCAACAACGTTGTTGATGCCACGAACTTCGTGATGTTCAACATGGGACAGCCGCTCCATGCGTTCGATGCTGGCAAGATGACCGAACGCAATGGCACCTACGCCATCTCAGTACGCAAGGCAAAGGAAGGTGAGAAAATGCTCGCACTTGATGGTAAGGAGTACACACTCGCAGACTCGATGCTCGTTATTTGCGATGCTCACAATGGAGCGGCAATTGGTTTGGCGGGAGTTAAGGGCGGCGCGCCCGCAGGCATTACCGAAACGACAACTGACATCATCCTTGAGTCCGCGAACTTCGACGGTGTGGTGACGCGCAGGACGAGCAGAGCGCTCAACCTACGTACCGACGCTTCGGTGCGTTATGAAAATGTCATATCGCCTGAACTTGCAGGGTATGGGGCTTCTGCGGCTATCGAGTTAATACAGAAGCTGGCTGGCGGGGAGTTGGTTGGATTTGTCGATGAATACCCAAACAAGCCTGAGCTAAAGCAGGTTGAGGTAACAGCTGGGGACGTCAATCGGCTTTTCGGTACGTCGCTTAATGACGGAGATGTTGAAAGTCTTATTAAGCGATTTGCTTGGAACCACACCAACAATGGCGGGCGCTTCAGTGTTGAAGTTCCATTTGAACGTTTGGACATGACCATACCTGAGGATGTGGTTGCAGATATCGGGCGTCTATACGGGTATGACAAGATACCGACCGTTGTGCCAGAACCTTTACCGGTAGCTCCTGCCATCAACAAACGTTTCTACTACATAGACCGTGTACGGGAGTGGTTGGCAAGCAAAGGATTTTCCGAAATATATACGAGTGTCTTCGTTTTAAACGGTGAGCGCCAAGTGCTCAATAAAGTAGATAGCGACAGGCCCTATCTGCGCTCAGAGGTGTGGCCGAACTTACAGGAAGCGCTTGAGACAAATTATCGCAACCGAGATTTGCTTGGTGTGCCAGATGCACGGCTCTTTGAGATTGGAACCGTATGGAAAAACGGGGAAGAGAAAATGGTGTTGGTACTCGGCACGCTTGGCGGCAAGACGACACCAAAGGCAAGCGTGTTTCTCTCGGAACTTATCAAAGAGTTTGATGCAAAACAGCCGTCTGAGATTCCTGATGCAGCGATTGTAAATTTCGATTTTGATTCGTTTGTTATGCAAGCGCCAGATCCGCTTTCGTACAAAGAATTACCGACCCTCGGTGATGTGCGGTACCGCCCATTTTCCCGCTATCCGTTCATCACACGCGATGTCGCATTTTGGGCACCGGTAGGTACGGGGCCAGAAAAACCGTTTGAGATGATAGGCGATGCGGCAGGTCCGCTCGCGGTTCTTGTCGGCGTGTTTGATCGCTTCGAAAAGGGAGACAAAATCTCTTATGGCTTCCGCGTTATCTTTCAGGCCAACGACCGCACGCTTACGGACGAAGAGGCAAATGCGGCAATGGAAGGAGTCTACGCAGCGCTCACGGGGGAGGGCTACGAAATACGTTGATTTTAGGCCATACTTTTCCCCTTTTTAGCTTGGTTTAGTAGGACTATTTTGATAGAATAAGAGTACCGAAGAAGGCGGTGTTTTTTTGTATAACCCGGTTCAATCTAGCTGCATGGCCAAAGAAAAAGAAGATAAAAAGTCCGCCAAAGCTGGCTCGTATAGCGCGCAAGACATCACCGTCCTTGAGGGTCTTGAACCTGTTCGCAAGCGCCCGGGCATGTACATCGGCACCACGGGGCCCGATGGTCTGCACCACCTTATCTGGGAAATTTTTGACAACTCTCGCGACGAAGCGATGGGTGGTTTTGCGAATGATATCGAGATCACGCTTTTGCCGGGCGAGATGATACGTGTTGCAGATAACGGCCGCGGTATCCCGGTTGACGTACACAAGCAGACCAAAGTTTCAGCACTCGAGACGATTATGACCACACTTCACGCCGGAGGTAAGTTCGGCGGTGAAGGGTACAAAGTTTCAGGCGGTCTTCACGGCGTAGGTGCGTCAGTGGTCAACGCGCTTTCGACGTTTGTCCGCGCAGAAGTGCACCGCGATGGCGGCGTACACATGCAGGAGTACTCTGTTGGTAAAAAGAAGGGGCCGGTGAAAAAAATAGGTTCATCGAAACTCAACGGAACAATAATAACGTTCGAGGCTGACCCAACGATATTTCCGACCGTGCAGTATGACTTCAACCGCATTGTGAACCACGTGCGTCAGCAGGCGTACCTGGTAAAGAGTCTGCGCATCACAGTTATTGACGCACGCGAACTTGATATCAGCGTTCCAAAAGCGGGCGACGTGTTCTACATGCGTGAGGAGCTTACCCACGCTCCGTCCATGACGTTCTATTTTGACGGCGGCTTGAAATCTCTTATTCGTTTTTATAACAAACACCAAAAGCCACTCCACAAGACTATTTTCTATGTTGAGAAGGAAGAGGCGGGCGTCGCTGTTGAAGTTGCGCTCCAATACGCCGATGATATCTCCAGCCGACTCCTAGCTTTTGCAAACAATATCTACAACGTTGAAGGAGGTACGCACGTCACTGGTTTTAAGACGTCACTTACGCGCACGCTGAATGCGTACGCCCGCAAGAACAACTTGGTTAAGGACTCTGAGGAGAATTTCACGGGCGATGACGTACTCGAAGGCCTTACTGGCGTGGTGTCTGTAAAGATGCGAGAGATACAGTTCGAGGGTCAGACGAAAGGAAAGCTCGGATCTGTTGAAGCTCGTGGTGCCGTGGAAACGGTATTTAGCGAAGCGTTCACGATGTTTCTCGAGGAGAGCCCAGATGATGCGCGCGCCATCATAAGCAAATCGATACTTGCGCTTAAGGCTCGCAAAGCCGCAAAAGCTGCAAAGGACAGCGTGCTGCGTAAGGGTGCGCTCGAGGGTATGACCTTGCCGGGCAAACTCGCAGACTGCCAGAGTAAAGATGCCGCAGAATCAGAACTCTTTATCGTAGAGGGAGATTCAGCAGGTGGCTCGGCCAAGATGGGTCGTGATCGTCGCACGCAGGCAGTGCTTCCACTTCGAGGAAAGATATTGAACGTCGAGCGTGCGCGCCTCGACAAGATGCTCGCTTCTGAACAGGTGAAGAATTTGGTGCTCGCACTCGGTACCGCCATCGGCGACACGTTCGATATCGGTAAGCTGCGCTATCACAAGATCATTATCGCTACCGACGCAGACGTCGACGGCGCGCACATCCGCACGCTGCTTCTTACCCTTTTCTATCGCTACTTCAAGCCTATTGTTGATGGAGGTTTTCTCTATATCGCCAACCCGCCGCTCTATAAAATACGACGCGGCAAGGAAACGATGTATGCATACTCTGACGCAGAAAAGACAAAGCTCCTTGGTAAGGATGCAGACCTCGCAGAAGAAGGAGAGGAAGCTCCGGTAGAGGAGGGTGACGAAATTGACGAGGCAGAAGATACACCGAAAGCAAAGAAGTCCAAGATACACATTCAGCGCTACAAAGGTCTCGGTGAAATGAATGCTGATGAGCTTGGTGAAACCACGATGGATATTAATAATCGCGTGCTCAAGCAGGTAACTATCGATGACGTTCAAGACGCAGACAAAGTGTTCGATATCTTGATGGGTGAGGACGTCTTCTCTCGCAAGTCGTTCATCCAATCAAACGCGAAGCACGCGAATCTCGATATATAAGGTTTGATAGCTTAAAAACAAAACCCCCGCCTTTTTGAGGCGGGGGTTTTGTTTAAGACTGCTTATTGAACAATGTTGAGAATAACTTTTGCGATGTTGTTGTTCTCGGATACTTCGTTCCAGAGCGTGTTAGCTGGGTCTGCGTTTATGGTCAGCGTGTTTGCTGTTGCAGCACCGTCGACTTGGTCAAACGCGAGGGTGTACTCAATCTTGTCGCCAGGGCCGAGTGTCGGCTGCATCGGCGAGGAGAAGATGTACATCGGAAGCGTCGGGAGTACTGCGTTGAACGTCCAGTTGTCGACGGTCTTCGTGCCGAGGTTCTCAACGATGAAGCGTACTGCGCCGCGACCGTTGCGATTGATAGAACCTACTTTCGTGTAGATATTGCTTGAGTCGATAGTGCCGGTGTCGAGGATGGTAACGGCGAGGTCCGGACGACCGTTCGGGTCTGAGACGCGGCCTGCCTGCGTGAGTACATACGTATTGCGAGAAGACGTACCTGGGCGAGGAGTAGTGGTCGTAGTTGTTCGAGGGTTAGTAGTTGTGGTTGTTACGGGTGTGGTGGTCGTAGCAATGGCACCTGTTACTACTTTCTCGTTGATAACGGTGATGGCCGTTTCGGTCTGCGCCGTTACTTTAGCGTCTGAGAGGCGAGTGAACGTGAGTTTAATAGGCACATCGAGGTAACGGCTCTCAGACGATATAGCGATAAGCTTCATCGATGCCGTTTCGTTGGTGAGGTTGAATGGAGTGTTGCAGAAAACTTTCTGATACACGCCGCTTTGTGCCGGAGCTTCTACGGAGAGGCCGTCGCGACACTCAAACGAGAGACTGTAGGTACCGTCTGCACGCTTACCTTCGTGTGTCCACGTAAGTGTGAACGGTTCGCCTGAGGGAATATTTGCAGAGGGGAGAGTAATCTCAAGGCGCTCAGCGGGAACAAATATCGAAGAGAGGGAAACAGCTGCAGAAGAAATAGCTGAGAAAACATTTGGGAGCATGCGGCCTACCTGGATGACACCCCAGATACCAAATATAAGTATGGCGATAAAACCCACTACGGCGAGTGCCTTAAGTGAAGCCGTACGGAAATCGCGGTTTTTTGGCTGCATGATTTGCATGGCAAGACAATATCACACCTATTAAACTTGTCAAGTACTCCAGAAATTTGGATAAACGTAAGACTTGACAATACTGTTATTTACATGTACTGTGCGGCCGTTCGCTTTGGCACAGTTGTGCCTACGATATGGCTCAAAACGGAAGCACAAAAACGATACTAAGACTGATTGCGGAGCGCAAAGGAGCATTTTCTTTGACGTTTTTTGCTGTCTTTTTTGTTTCCTTCGGCATGCTCGCCACGATTGGTGCAGTGCCGGAGCTTTCGGTACAGTCCGACGTAGTGGGTGAAGTTGCCGGCGAGTCGGTGACACAAACACTTGCGGAGGAACCTGTGCGCGTTGTTGCGTCGAGTATCAAACTTGATAACAACGTTGGTAATCCGGCGAGCTCGGACATTCACGTGCTTGACGCTGCTCTTATGAAGAGTGCCGTGCACTATCCAGGTTCGGCGATGTTGAATGAAGACGGCAACGTCCTTCTCTTCGGCCACTCGAGCTACCTGCGCACGACGCTTAACCCGGCGTACAAAGAGTTCAATGACATTCAGAAACTGAAGACGGGGGAGATAGTCACTGTGTACTCGGCGACGACCGCGTACGAGTATCGCGTGACGTCCGTTAAATACGTAAAGGTAGACAACGGCGTAATTGATCTCTCAAAGAACGGAACGCGCCGTCTTACGCTTGTCACCTGCAACTCGTTTGCGGACAAGGGAGACCGCTTCGTTGTTGAGGCTGAGTTCGTGCAGAGCTATTCGCTCAGGAATTAATTTCCTGGTCGGATAGGTCTTCGCGAAAGGAAAGCGAGACCGGCCAACAAGTTTTGAGTAACGCTCCTAAGTTGGAAGGAGCAAACGGGGAGTTCTGCGCCCGTAACTGCAGATATGACGTTCGTCGAAAACAGGATACTTCCATGAAGTTCAGCAAAATCTTGACGACAGCCGCGTTGGCTGCCGCGTTGGTGGTTACGGCGTGTTCGCCGTCGCCGCCTGCTGGCAACGAGCCGTACCCGACCCGTCAGGGCACGGGTGCGGTGGAGCAGCGGACCACGAGTGGTCCGGTTGCTACAACTCCGCCGACGCCGACGGCGCCCGCGTGGCAGTGCACGGGGGAGATGAAGAAGATCGGCACCTTCCAGGGTGTCGACTCCTTCGCCCCCGACTGCGTCGCCGGCCCGATCGGCCGTTCGACCAACCTCCAGAATTGGGGTACGGTCGGCAGCGACCCGCACGTCTTCGCCGACCCGGCGAAGCCGCAGCAAAGCTTCGGCCTGCTGCGGAACCGCGGTGCCATCGCCGCTCCGACGGTGTCTGCTGCGCAAGGTCAGTGGGTTGCCGGTGGTATCCGGCACACCATGATCGGCAACGGCGACGCCATCGCGATTCAGGGCTACGGGAAGGGCAGTGCGTGGGGGCCGATCAAGGCCACCTTCTCGCGCAAGGTCCTGTTCTCGTACGTGGTCGTGATCGTGGGCGAGTATGCCGAACTCATCGGCCTCGTGCCGAAGTACGGTCAGCCGGATGGTGTCGATGGGTGCAACAACCCCACCGGCATCATCATCAAGGCTGCCGACCTCGGCAAGCTCTCGGGTGCTTCGCCGAATCCGGGTCACGCCCCGCAGACGCCTGCTCCCACCCCGGCTCCCCAGCCGACGGTGACGCCGACGCCTGCGCCTCCTCCGGCGGCTACGACTCCGGTTCCGGCACCTGCGCCTGCGGCAACCCCGCCTGCGCCGACGCCGACGCCGGCTGCTCCGCCGGTCACGACGGCTCCGGCTCCGGCACCTGCGCCTGCTCCCACCCCGGCTCCCCAGCCGACGGTGACGCCGACGCCTGCGCCGACGCCGACCGCACCGCCGGTCACGACGGCTCCGGCACCTGCGCCGACGCCTGCGCCTGCGGCAACCCCGCCTGCGCCGACGCCGACTCCGGCTGCTCCGCCTCCGGCGCTGACAACGCCGCCGAAGACCTGATCGGTCTCACGGCAAACCTTCGACGAAACGGCCGCCTCCGGGCGGCCGTTTTTCGTACCTGAGTCACGATTTTAGCTACTCTTGACAAAGAGTATTTTTATAGTGTATAATTTTGAAGGACTCTTTGACTTCAACTCTAACGTTCAACCATTCCACACCAGTGCCGCGCCGCGGCACACAACTCCAAGAAGGGAAACCGCGCGATGCACATCATCCGAATCCTACTGCTGGCCCTCGGGCTGGCAGGCTCGCTTTCTGCGTGCAACACCACAGCGGGCGACGCGATATCGACCCTGTCTGGGTCGAACCGCGGCGTCACTGCCGTGGCGATGAAGACGCCGATGCCTGTCCCGGCTTGCCGGGTCGGCGAGCGCTTCTCGCTCGAAGGCATCAACGGCTTGTTCCGCTTCGACGTCCTGACGCCGAATCGGAACGCTCGCGCCCTCGAGCACCTGGACAATCGTACGCCGGCGGGCGACTACCTCATGCCCCTCTACAGGGACGTGAAGGACGGCCACGTGCCGCGCTACGACGGCGCCGATGCCGAGATCGTGTTCACGATTCTCGGCGTTAACGCCGCCGGCGCTCCGGACGAGGTCCCGTACCTCACCGGCACGGCGCCTAACCAGCCTCCGGGCATCCGCGACGGCATCTGCCGCGGGTATGCCAAAGTCGAACGCGTCTCGTCCAACGAGATCCGCGTCCGTCTTCCGCTTCGCGGCGGTGAACACCTTGGCCAGGTGAGCTTCGTCCTTCCGAGGGCGATTCTCGAAGGCTTCCCCCAGGTCCTGGCTTGCGCCACCTGGAGTATCGATGTCGAAGCTCCGAAGCTCGACATCGGTCCGCGTAGCGGTTGGAAGAACACTTCGTGTGGCCTGCCGGGCAACTGGCCGGGCTACACCCGAGTGGGCGAGGCGATCAAGAATGGCGGTAAGTGGATCCTGTTCGGCGCCGTGCCGCAGCAGAACCACCAGACGCCGAAACCGATCGTCCTTCCGCCGCCGTCCGGCAGCAAGTACACCAGCTAGAGGAGGCAAGACATGCGTTTGATACCGCAACTGGCGGCACTCCTCGTCGCGGGCTTGCTCGCGGCGGGATGCCTGCCATCGCAGACGACGGGCGGACAGCGGGCTCCTATGCCTTCTGCCGCCTCGATGAACGAGTCCGGTTTGGCGGTGAACACTGCCAAGCCGGGTGACAAGTGTGACCCCAAGAAGGAGACCTGCTGGAATGCGGCCAACGTGGCACCGTTCGGAAACCGTGGAGTGGAGCTGGCTCTGAGCAAGCTCCTCCATCGCGGGCTTATCCCGGACGACGCCAAGCGCGCTCGCGTCACTGCAGGCCTGCTCGCTCGGGTTCAGGCTGGACCCAACGACGTCGCTCCCATCCCGCCGAACTTCCGCTCGACCAACATGGTCTACGCGGATGGCGTGGTGCTGCCGAACGTTGTCTCCGGCGTTGAGCACTGGCGGGCGGACCAGACGCGCCAGGCCGACTGGTACGAGTTCCGTGACAGGGATGGCACACTCTATGTGCTGTTCCGGCCCCACGTGTGCTCGAACTGGTCGCTCAGGATCATCACGCTGCAGGGCTACTGCATCTATGATGAGATCCTCTGCCAAGGCGAATGCCTGAAGCTCCGCAAGGAGGTGATGGGCGTGAGTTGAAGTATCGGCCCCTTCGGGGGCCGCGGGCGAAGGGCGCCGACTTTCGAGTCGGCGCCTTTTCCATTTTCACTAGTAATTCATGCTCAGAGTGGTATTTGTAGTAGTGAAGAATGAACCGGGCAGGGTATTGACATTTCTTATTAAGCCTGATATTATGGTCTCGTTAATCACACGCCGCATTATGACCGCACAGAGCCATTCAACACTCATTTTTAAGGCCCTCGGCCTTACTTTCGCGATAGCACTTTTTGCTCTCGTGGCTTTTGTCGTTGTTGATCGCACGGTTGCGCCCATGTTTGGTTTTGAAACATCGACCGCACAGGCCTTTGGTGGCGACGGCGGTGGCGACGGCGCTGGTGGCGGTGACGGTGGTGGTTGTTGCGGTGGTGGTGATACTGGCGGTGGAGGTGGTGGTGACTCCGGTGGTGGCGGCGCTCCACCCCCGCCTCCTCCGCCCCCACCCCCGCCTCCTCCTCCGGACTACTGTCCGAATATCGCAGGTGTGCAGTCCTCGGTGCCCGCAGGTCTTATCATCGACTCGAGCGGTAACTGTGTTCCGCCTCCTCCAGGCATTATTTGTACGCTTACGCCTTCAGCAAGCATTGTTGCTCCAGGTGGAACGGCGACACTTACGTGGACGAGCACGGGTGCAACTGGTGCAACACTTTCACCAGGTGGAGCAATTGCAACGAACGGTTCTCAAACCGTTACGGTAAATGCTACGACTACTTACACTGCAACCTTTACTGGCCCCGCTGGTACGGTTAACTGTGCTGCAACTATTACGCTGAGCTCGGTACCTTGCGTTGGTTCAAGTTGTACCCCTCCGTGCTCGGGCTCTAGCTGCACCCCTCCGCCGTGCTCCGGCTCTAGTTGCGGTGGCGGTCTCAATTCGCCAAACGTTTTTCTCTTCCATAAACCGGGAGAGCAGCCACTCGCATTCGTGACACTGAGCCAAATACCATATACCGGGTATGAAGCAGGTCCGCTTGGCGTTGCACTCTTCTGGATGTTCCTCATTGCGTTCTCTGCAGTCGTTGCCTATCTCGTTGCCGTAAAGCGCCTTCCGATGCGTTTTGTTGAGCAATACATAAACGGCAGTTCAGCTGTAACCGTGCCGCACTTCGATGCTGCAGAAGATGAGCACGACACACACGCATCTGCTATGACCCACGTCTCAAGCGTGACGCCGTCTCCTATTAAGGTGATGCGCTCTACGCTTGCAACGGAGCGTCCTGCATACACGGCACCTGTCCGCACTGCACCGGTTGCACCTCGCGTTGAGGAACCAATTGTCCGCACGCCAGTAAGCATTGCTGCGTCGCGTGCATCGGAGGCGTCTGACTATGTTTCTGCAGTTCCGCTTTTCATTAGCTGGATTGCAAACGGTCAGAGTGAAAAAGCATTCGACTTCCTCCGCAATCTTCGCGTTACGCAGAAATCTGCTGAAGACTTCATGACCAAGACGGTGTGTGAGCTTGATAACGCCTACCGTTGCCGCATCGACAATACTGGTACGCCAAACGAGCACACGGCCGCAGCCATCTCTTCGATGAGCAACAGTGAAGTAGAGAAGCTTATCGATGCGCTGGCTTCTGCAGTCGATCGCTCCTATGGGTCTGAATACACCTCTGCAAAAATCGCCCTCGTTAAGGCGCTTGGCGTAAAGGGTTCAGTGCTCAGTGAGAAAATTGCTGCAACCGAACACGCGGTTGGAGACACGGTTGCAGAGATAGTGCATGAAGTTGCAGTGCCAGTAACTGCAGCAGTTGCGGCGGTAAAGCGTACGGTTGGTCATGCGGATGATTTCATCCTCTCGCAGATACACCGTGCAACGATGCTGTAAAAATAAATAAGATACCAAACAAAATCCCCGCTTATGCGGGGATTTTGTTTTCTAGGCTCGGGTCTCTACCTCGTCTCTTAACTGTGAGAGTGCTTCAGCAAGGGGAATGGCACCAAGGTTTCCTCTGTCGCGGCTCTCGAGAGTGACGGTGCGCGCTTCAAGCTCTTTGTCGCCGAGCACGAGTACATAAGGGACTTTCATTACTTTTGCAGCACGGATGCGTTTACCGAGCGAGTCATCGAGGGAGAGTTCAACACGCATCCCTTTTTCACGAAGCGCTTCAGTGACTTCTTTCGCGTACGCGTGATGTGCTTCGCCGACTGGAAGAACGGTAACTTGTAGTGGCGCAAGCCAGAGCGGGAAGTTACCCGCGGTGTGCTCAATGTACACCGAGAGGAAACGTTCGAGTGAACCCGCCACCGCAAAGTGGATCATGATAGGAGTTTTCTCCGTACCATCTTTGTCGGTATAGGTGATTTCGAAACGAGCAGGTTGTACGAAATCCAGTTGACCGGTAGCGACCTGCCACTCGCGACCAATAGAGTCGGTGGCCATGAAGTCTATCTTTGGACCATAGAAGGCTGCTTCACCGGGCGCTTCGTAGAAGTCGAGGCCGGCACCGGTTGCAGTCTCGCGCAGAATATCCTCAGCCTTCTGCCAGAGTGATTCTTCACCAAGATAATTCTCTGGCTTGTTTGGGTCGCAGAAGGAGAGGCGGATGCGTAGGGGCATCTTGAGCGTTGCGTAGAATTCTTTTACGACGTCGAGCACCTCTCCGTATACCTCGGTGAGTTGCTCGGGCGTGCAGAAAACATGGCTGTCATCTTGAGTGATGGAGCGTACGCGCGAGAGTCCAAGTAGTTCGCCTGCTTTCTCGTCGCGGTAAATGGTCGTGGTCTCGAGATACTTGATCGGCAAGTCGCGGTAACTGCGCTTTTGCGAAGCGTAAATCTGTTGGTGGTGCGGGCAGTTCATGGGCTTCATCACCAACTGGTCGCTCGTCTCTTGGCTTTTTACCAAGAAGAGTTCGTCGCCAAACTTTGCCCAATGTCCCGAAGTTTCGTAGAGATCTTTTTTGGTGATATGGGGTATCCACACTTTTTGATATCCGCGTTTCTCGCGCAGTTTCTGACTGAACGTGTTTATCTCTTCGCGCAACACCGTGCCGCGTGGGGTAAACAGAGGAAGACCCGAGCCAACAAGGTCAGAGAAGGTAAAGAGGTCTAGTTCACGACCAAGCTTGCGGTGGTCCCGCTTGAGGGCCTCTTCTCGTTTTTCGATATACCAGTCGAGCTCTTCTTTAGACGAGAAGGCGAGTCCATAAATACGAGTGAGCATTTCTCGAGAAGAGTCACCGCGCCAGTATGCTCCTGCAATCTTATCGAGTTTGAACGCATCGCCAGGGATTTCTTGCGTGTTGTCTACATGGCCGCCGCGACAGAGATCTATGAACGAGCCGGTCTGATAGAGACTTATGGCCGAACCATCTTTTTCTAACTCATCGATAAGTTCAAGCTTGAAGGGTTGGTCTTTGAACTGTTCGCGAGCTTGCGCAGGAGTTGCGTCGATGCGCTCAAAAGGGAGTTTGCTTCCAACAAGTTCGCGCATGCGCGCCTCAATTTTCGGTAGGTGCTCGTCGGAGAATCCTGAAGAAAATTGGATATCGTAATAGAAGCCCGTATCGATAACAGGGCCAATAGCGAGTTTGGCGCCAGTATCGTGCTCGAGCACGGCCGTGGCCAGGAGGTGGGCGAGGGAATGACGGATGTGTTCAAGTGAGGCCATAGTGATTTCAGATAAATAAAAACGTCCGAGCGAAGACACGACATGGGTCACATCTTCACTCGGACGATCTTCTCCTTACAGAGACCGTGGTTCCACCGAGTTTCCGCGCTGTCTTTAAAGAATCGCGGCTCTCATTGTTACAGCTTAGGCCGAAGCGTCCGATGTGGACTGGCGTTTGGTAGACGCCACAATCACTGTAATCAGTATCCTAGCGCGAGGGAGTTAGTTGTCAAACAAGTTTTGCAAAAGGAAAACGGGCGGCCACAGGCGGGCCGCCGTTTTTCCGCACATTCGTACCCGAGTCAGGTCAGCGTGTCTGATCCTGGGTTCTGGCGCCGACTTTGAATCAGCGCGTCGAGCTCCGCACTGACTTCGTGGGCAACTCGTTGGTCCCGTTGAGCACTCAGCACGTTCGTGACCGAGAGCATCCACGTCTCGACCAGCGTTCCGAGAGCGTAGGCCGCGTACATGCACTGCTGGACAATCTCCAGGCGCACGTTGATCGGCGCACCCGCTTGGGGGGTGGCGAGCAGGGTGAGCAGCCTCTGCTGTACCTGGAGGACCGACACGGTCCTCTGGAACATGGAGTTCAGAGGCGCGTCGACCGCCTTGAGTGCCTCCGTGGAAGCTTTCAGCTCCTGAATTTCCCTGGGAGCAGGGCTCTGCGACAGGAGCAACGAATTGCAGATGCTCAGCATCGCACGACTGGCGCGGTGGAGGCGCATATAGTCGAGTCTGATTGGCTCGGGAGCCATCGGAAGTCTCCGTCAAAGGAAGTGGTTACCTTTTATACTATACAATAAATTAAAAATTAAGCAAGTTTATCCAATCAAGTTTTTACAGAGGCTTCACCGCTTCGGCGACGATTGAGAGTTCGCCGTTTCTACTATTGAGACGACCTTTAATGGCAATAACCGCGTCAGCTACAAGCAGGTCTTTGTTCGCGGCGAGCAGTTTTGGAAAAATAACGACTTCTATTTTTCCACTTAAGTCAGCAACGGTGAGGAATGCCATTTGGTCGCCACCTTTGGTGAGAATAATTTTTGCGGTTTCAATAAGGCCTTGCACAACACACTGCATCCCTGGCTTCAAGCTCGCTTTGGTGTGTTCGATATTGGTAGAACGCTTCTCCAATTTTTCGCGATGCTTTTCAAGGGGGTGGCCGGAAACGTAGAGGCCGAGCAACTCTTTTTCCCACGCGAGCTTGGTTTCGGTAGGTGCGTCTGGCGCGCTTGGAAGAATAATATCGGCAACACCCGTGTCGCTCATAAGCGAGAAGAGGGAATCTTGTGCTGCGTTCACGTCAGCGTGTTGCTTGTGATAGTCGAGCATGCGTTCAAGGCCCGCAAGCATCGTGCCGCGTTCGCCAAACCTGTCGAGTGCGCCACACTGCACCAGCGACTCGAGTGATTTCTTGTTGAGGTTCTTGTCAGTGACTCGGCGCAAGAAGTCAGAGAGTGATTGATACGGACCGCCTTCTTTTCGCACTTCGATAATTGCGCGCCCCACACCTTCGCCAAAGTTCTTTATCGATGAGAGGCCAAAGCGTATGGCGCCTTTGCCGTCAGGGCCACCGTCGATGATGGCGGTGAAGTCAGAAAAACTTTCGTTAACGTCTGGCGGCAAAATAGTGACACCCATGCGCTTGCACTCGTTCACCATTACCGCAACAGTATCGATGTTGCCTGCTTCAGCAGTAAGGACCGCGGTCATGTACTCAACTGGATAGTTGGCCTTCATGTACGCAGTTTGATACGCCACGCGTCCGTAGCTTGCAGAGTGTGCTTTGTTGAAACCGTATGCGGCGAATGGCTCTATCCACTCCCACACACGCTCTGCCTTTTTTCGCTCCCACTTGGAGTGTTCAACACAGCCATCGATAAATTTCTGTTTTTGCGCGGCCATTTCCTCCGGGATTTTCTTTCCGACGGCTTTGCGGAATTTGTCTACTTCGCCCCAGCTATAGCCGGCGAGCGCGTTAGCCATGATAAGGAGATCGTCTTGATAGACGAGGATGCCGTAGGTTTGTTTGAGAATGGACTCCATGGACGGATCCATGTATCGAATGAGTGCTGGATTATGTTTGCGCTCAATATACTGTGGGATGAACTGCATCGGGCCTGGACGATAGAGTGCGACCATTGCGTTTATGTCGTGGATACTGGTCGGTTTCAATTCCTTAAGAAAGCGCGTCATTCCTTGACCGTTTAATTGAAAGGTTGCCTCGGTCTCGCCGCGCGTGAGCATCTCAAATGTTTTTGCATCATTAAGGGGAATGGTTTCAATGTCGATGGTCTCCCCGCGAATACGCGCTACGAGCTTCACGGCATCAGCAAGGATTGTGAGGTTGCGAATGCCGAGGAAGTCGAATTTGGTGAGACCCACGCCATCTTCGCCGACGGAGTACATGTCGTACTGCGTGATGACTTTGCCGCCCTTCGGATCGCGTTGGAGCGGTGTGTATTCGATAAGTGGGCGGGGTGAAATAACAACACCGGCTGCATGTACCGAGATGTGTCTCGCACACCCTTCGATTATTTTGCCGAGGTCGATTATGGACTTTACTTGCGAGTCCGCTTTATACATCTTTGCGAGGTCAGGGTTTTCAGTGAGCGCTCGTTCGAGGGTCATGGGGAAACCTTGACTACCCATTGGTATTTGTTTTGCGATGGCGTCACCTAAGCCGTAGGGGAAACCCATCGCGCGCGCAACGTCGCGAACGACACCGCGCGCGAGCATGGTGCCGAACGTTCCTATCTGCGCAACTTTATCTTCACCGTATTTAGTTCTGGCGTATTCAATCACTTCGTCACGCCTATCGTCGGCGAAGTCCATATCAACGTCGGGCGCAGATGGACGTTCAGGGTTAAGGAAACGCTCAAAGGGAATCTGATATTCGAGTGGGTCTATTTTCGTAATTTGGAGCAGATAGGTCGTCATAGAGCCTGCGACAGATCCGCGGATGTTGTTGTAGATATTGCGTTCGCGCGCAAAACGGATGAGGTCTTCTACCACGAGGAAGTACGCGGCATAGCCTTTAAATTTGATGATGCCAAGCTCGTATTCAAGACGCTCGAGGACGTCAGCACGGCCGGTAAGACCGCGGGCTTTGAGTCCTTCGAGGCAGAGTTCGCGTAACAGTTCGTCCGTCGTTTTGCCAGGCGGAAGTGGAAATTCGGGGAAAATGAATTTGCCGATGGTAAGTTCGACATCGCACCTATCTGCTACCTCGATTGTTTTTGCGAGTTGCTCAGGACTGAAGCGTCGTTCCATTTCTGCTTCAGCAGGGAAGTAGAAGTCATCGTCACCTGAGGTTATGCCGCCTTCGTCGCGTGCGCCGCGGTGTTCGATGGCACATATTGTTTCCCACGCACGTCGGTCATCTGGTTCGAGGTAGTAAATTTCTGGCAGTGCGACAGTGCCTGCGGCGTACCAATTTTTTGCATCAAAAATAGAACGATATGTCTCCGGCGTACCAGTAGCTATTTCAAGCGCGAGCAGCCCATCTTTGTGTTCGCTTAGCAACTGAGGCGTAAGTGGTACCCCAGTTGCTTCAACATCGTGCGTTTTCGTCACGATGCTCATCAAGTTCTGGTACCCCGTATTGTTTTCAGCGAGAAGCACAAGACGTTTTCTGTCTTCCAATGTTACGTCGAGACCTAAAATAGGCTTGATGTCCTCTTCTCTGCACTCTTTGTAAAACTCGATGGCGCCGTAGAGGTTGTCTATATCGGTAAGTGCAAGCGCGTGGACGCCGACGGACTTTGCTTTAGCGATAAGGTTGGGAACTTTAGGCAACGCCTTAAGAAGGGAGTAGTGCGAGTGGACGTGAAGCGGGGAAAAGCCAGACATGTCCCGATTATAGTCGAAGCATCGAAGTCACGTATGCTTATAGGCGTGGCGGCATATCTTATCGGGATTGATGAGGCAGGTAGGGGCCCATTGGCCGGCCCTGTCTCAGTAGGGGGGGTACTTTTGATGCCTCATTTTGATCAGACACTTCTCTCCGGCGTGCGTGATAGTAAGCAGCTGAATGAAGCTGCGCGCGAGGAGTGGTACGGACGCATGAAGTCTTGGCAGCAAAGTGGCCTCATCCGTTTTTCAGTCCAGTATTCATCAAACGAAGTAATAGACCGTCGTGGCATTGTTTGGGCGGTTACGTCAGCGCTCAATCGTGCGCTGTCGCGACTCGATACAGACCCAGAGGAGTCACTCGTACTACTAGATGGAGGCTTGCGTGCACCTTCCCATTACAAAAGGCAGGAGACCATTATTCGTGGAGATGCGTCTCAGCCAGTGATTGCACTTGCATCTATTGCGGCAAAAGTACGCCGTGACCGTTTGATGAAAAGGTTTGCCTCTATGTATCCGCAGTACGGATTTGAGATACACAAAGGGTATGGGACGAAAATACATAAGGATGCTATGAGGACATTTGGTCTCTGCGACATCCACCGCCGGAGTTTTTGTCACGGTTGACTAGGGCCAATTGTCGGCCTACAGTTAAGGCTTGCAGTTCGGGAAGGTCGCTGAGGCGATACAAGCGGGCTGTAAAAAAGTGTCAATCGCGTTTGGGGAGTGAACTGAGATGAGTACGGGTATGATCGCTGGCTCAGGGCCAGTCGACGAAAAGGCAACTGCATTTTTCATCGGTGCGTTTTCGCCCGATGTGCCGTGCAGGAGCTGCGATGGTGTCGAAGTCACCATCGGCAAGCAGTGCAAGTTTGGCTGCCGGAAACGGGCTGATGTCGACAAGCCGCCCAAGACTTGCGACAACTTCGCCCTGGCATCGCCAGATATCCTCGCGCTGCGGCGCGTCAAGGCGCCTGTCATCGCGCCGAGCCACTGAGCTCGGCAACAATATATAGAGCGGACTCCAAGCCCGCCCTACACGCGCCGTCCGGACCCCTCCGGGCGGCGCATTGATTTTTCCTCACAACATATACAGGTGTCTGGCGTTGCGTTTTAAGCACGGTTTGGCTATAGTGCCCTTTATGGTAGTCCGAATGCGCCACACCAGGGCTCATACCCGCAACCGCCGGTCGCACCACGCGTTGGTGTCCGCTGCGGTGGCGAATTGTGCTTCCTGCGGAGCGCCAACGATGCGCCATCGTGCATGCCCTTCGTGCGGTTCGTATCGCGGTAAGTCTATGGCCGGTGCAGCCTCGAAAAAGGCCGCAAAGACCATCAAGCGCGCAGCGAAGAAATCTGCGAAGTAGCCCCGTTCTCCTTCAGGTCTATTAGGTTCATTGAACGCTCTTTTGACTGATTGACATGGCGAATCGGCACCTCTCACGGTCCGTAGTAATGCAAACCCTCTTCGAGTGGGACTTCCGCGAATTGCCGCAGGAAGCAACTCTCGAGGCGCTTATTCGCAATGCCAATGAGTTCGCGCCTAAAGCAGGCGATGTACCGTTTATGCAGGAACTCCTGCGCGGTATTCTTTCGCGCCGGCCGGACCTCGATCTCGTTATAGAAAAAGCCGCTCCTGAGTGGCCTATCGACCGTATCGCTATGGTCGACCGCAATATATTGCGCCTCGGCCTCTACGAGCTTCTTTTCTCAGACCGAAACCAAGTGCCTGCAAAAGTCGCCATCAATGAGGCGATAGAGCTGGCAAAAAGTTACGGTGGAGACACTTCAGGTAAGTTTGTAAACGGCGTTCTTGGCGCGGTGTACAAAGAACTTGGCGAGCCTGGGAAAGACGAGACCAGCAAGAAAAAGAAAAAGGAAATTCCGTACGAGGAAATGCCCGTTCTAAACCTCGGTGGCGCAGTGGTATACGCGCGCCATAACGGCGAAGTCTATCTGGCCCTCGTTCACGATATCTTCGGACATTGGACCCTCTCTAAAGGAAAGATTGAAGAAGGAGAGACGATCGAGCAGGGAACGATTCGCGAGATGAAAGAAGAACTCGGGCTCGATGTTGAGTTGAAAGAGAAGATAGGAGAAAACGAGTACATTGCGTCAGACCCAGAGGTGGGAAAGAAGCGCAAACACGTCACATACTTTTTGGCTGAAGCGCCCTACGACGACATTACGCTTGAAGAGAAAGGGGGTCTCGATGATGCGCGTTGGTTTAAGGTGAAAGATTGCCTCGATCTCAACTTCTACGGCGACATGTTGCCGATTGTGACGCTTGCGGTGGGAAAGTTGGTGGGTGATGAGATGGCCTCTCAGATGCCTCGAGTAACTGAGCGACCGAAGAACCGGAAACGCTAATTGATATGAACGATAAAGATTTTAGTGAGTTCGAACGAAGTGTCGGCCTCGTCTTTCGCGACGAGGCGCTTTTGCGTTGCGCGTTTACGCACCGCTCATACCTAAACGAACACCGCTCTGAAAAGCTGGAACACAATGAGCGCCTTGAGTTTTTAGGGGATGCGGTTCTTGAGCTCGCGACCACCGCATTTCTCTACAATAAATTTCCAGAAAAAAACGAAGGTGACCTCACGGCACTGCGTAGCGCTCTCGTGAACACCAACACGCTCTCAGAGACCGCAGCGTCGCTCAAGATGAATGACTACTTACTTCTCTCGAAGGGAGAAGCAAAAGACACTGGCCGCGCTCGTGCCTTTTTGCTTGCGAATACCTTTGAAGCACTTGTTGGGGCTGTCTATCTTGATCAGGGTTTTGAAGCTGCAGACCGCTTTATCTCGCAGGTTCTCTTCACCAAAATAGAAGAGATACTTGAGAAAAAGCTGTGGCTTGATCCGAAGAGTCATTTCCAAGAGAAGGCACAAGACAAAGAAGGAGCGACTCCTACGTACGCAACTATTCGCGAGACTGGTCCCGATCACGACAAACGTTTCGTGGTGGGTGTTTATTTGAAAGAGGTGCTTGTGGCAGAAGGAGAAGGCAAGTCTAAGCAGGAGGCTGAGACTGATGCGGCGCGGAATGCCTTAGAGTCCAAAGCTTGGTAGGCAGAAGAGGGCCCTCAAGGGGGCTTTTTTCTTTGTTACAATAGCGGGCAATGCGCCTCAAGAGCATAGAGCTTAACGGCTTTAAGTCGTTCGCCAAAAAGACAACGCTCGATTTTGGAACCACTATCACCTCGATTGTGGGTCCAAACGGTTCAGGCAAATCAAACGTTGCCGAGAGCTTCCGCTTTGTACTCGGCGAGCAGTCAATGAAGAGCATGCGCGGTAAGCGCGGCGAAGATCTTATTTTCGGTGGCTCAAAACTCGTGCCTCGCGGCAATCGTGCGGCGGTAAAACTACTTTTTGACAATGGTGACCGTCTTTTCAATATCGACTTTGATGAAGTGTCTATCGAGCGTGTCGTTCATCGTGATGGCGTCAATGACTATCTCCTTAATGGTACGTCGGTGCGTTTGCGTGACATTGCAGAATTATTGGCCCAGGCAAATATCGGTGCTTCTGGACACCATATTATTTCCCAAGGTGAAGCAGATCGCATTCTCTCTGCCACTAACCGCGAGCGCCGAGAAATGCTCGAGGACGCGCTCGGTCTTAAAGCCTATCTCTATAAGCGTGAGGAAGCTGAACGGAAACTGCAGAAGACTGGAGAAAATATGGGCCAGGTTGAAAGCCTGCGTCGCGAACTTGCGCCACACCTGCGGTTTCTTGAGCGCCAGGTAAAGAAAATAGAAGAGGTAAATATTTTGCGTGCAGAACTCTCAGAGCGGTACCGCGAGTATTTGAGGCGCGAAGACCTGTATCTCACCCATAGTCGCGAGGAATTGAAAGAAGCGCGCCACGAGCCAGAGACTAAACGTGCAGCGATGGACAATCGTATCTCTGCGCTACGTGCGGAACTTGATGCAGCAGGAGCCGCAACAAAGGGAAGTTCTGCCGTTATGGCGCTTGAGGCAGACATGCGTAAAGCGGGTGACCGCAAGGAGGGTCTTCTTCGCGATCTTTCGCGCGTTGAAGGCGAGTACGCGTTTCTCTCTCGCCGTCTCTCGGAGCTTTCTCGCCGCGCGCAAGATGAAGATGCTGCAACGGTGCCATTGAAGTCAGTGCGCACGTTTCTCTCTGACCTTGTTGGTCGGTTAAAGGAAGCCCGTGAAAAGGGCACACTCGAACTTCTTTCTGCCGCAGTCACTGAAGCACTTTCCGTCGCAGAGCGCTTTGCTCAGTCGGTAAAACCAGAAGAAGCAGGTGAATTGCCTCAGGTAACAAAAGAAGCTGAAGAGCGCAGAGTGCGCATAACCGAACTTACGAAAGAACTCTCTTCGGCTGAAGAGGAAGAAAAGGCACTACGCAGTCGTGTTTCAGCGATGCGTAAAGAAATGGAAGATGCGCAAGCAGGGGCACGTGAGGCTGAACGAGAACTCTTCACCCTTATGACCGAGCGCAGCGAGGTAGAGCAAACGATCCTCTCGATTTCCTCGAAGGAGGCGATGCTCTCTCGTGAGGAAGACGATTTTAAACGGGAGCGAGAAGAAGGCGCTGTCTTGATCGGTCGTGAGCTTTTGACGTACGGGGAATACCCGGTGTCTTCTGCTGAAGCGATGACGGAGGAGCGCTCGGTACAGGAAGAGCGTCGCCGCAAGTTGGAGAAGATGAAAATAAAACTCGAAAGCGAAGGAGGTGCGTCTTCGGAGGAGGTACTCAAAGAGCATCGTGAAGCTAAAGAACGCGATGAATTTCTTGAGCGCGAACTCTCTGACCTCGCCGCGTCACAAGTATCGCTGCGTAGCCTTATTGACGAACTTACCGCAACGCTCACGACGCGTTTCAATACCGGTCTCGTAAAAGTAAACGATGCGTTCAGTGAGTTTTTCAAAGTGATGTTTGGCGGTGGAGAGGCAAGCCTCAATTTGGTTCGCGAAGCGAAGCGCCGTCGAGGCGCACCCGAAGAAGGTGGTGAGGATGCCCCGGAGGAAGAACCCGAAGAGGAGATTGAAGAGGGTATTGAAATTGGCGTTTCGCTTCCGCACAAGCGTATCAAAGGCCTCCACATGCTCTCGGGTGGCGAGAGAGCACTTACTTCAATCGCGCTTATCTTCGCGATGAGCCAGGTGAACCCGCCACCGTTTTTGATACTCGATGAAACTGATGCTGCGCTCGACGAGGCAAACAGCCGCCGCTACGGTGACATGATTGAAACGTTGGCGAAGCACTCGCAACTTATTGTGATAACTCATAACCGCGAGACGATGTCTCGTGCAAGTGTGCTTTATGGAGTGACGATGGGTGCAGAGGGCGCCTCCAAATTATTGTCGGTGAAATTTGAGGAAGCGGTGGCGGTAGCAAAGTAGACGCGCTGAGGGCCTGCCGATCGAAGGGGATCGATTTGGTGGCAGGCCCTTTGGAACGGCTTATCCGGCCGTGCGGGGTGGTTGAATTTCCACATTAGTATCAACTCCCTGATTTGTCCGCAGTTCCATCTGTAGCGCTTCGATCAGTTCACGCTCGTCCTGCTCATGATCGAACTGCACGATGATGAGACTGGGGTCGTACCGATCACTACGCTGACTCTCGGTTACTTTTCCACGAGATGCGAGAAAGGTGTGGACGTCGATGAAGACCTCGTCCGTCACTCCGCCAGGCACCTTGATGTGCAACCGGGTACTCGTTCGTATGTTGTCGACGCACATGCGTCACCTCCTTCCGGCTCCTTGGCCGGTCTTTTCACTGAATCATTTGACGCGTACGCAACTTACTCTACCTACGATAACTAAAGCAAAAAGGTGAAGGTGTCGCAAATAGTGTCTTGACGAGCGTTGCGTCCCGGGTGTTCTATGACAATACCGCGCATCTGGTCGCGGCAGTTCCCACGGGGAGTATTCAGGAAAATGACACAGGCATCACCAAGCGGATTGGCCACTGCGGCCGCCGCACCAGTCGTCGGTGGGACGACTGTGGCCATTACGGTCAACGACTATAGCTACCGCGGCACGGTCAAGCCGGATGGCAGCTGGAGCCTGAAGCGCTGGCTCAGCAGCGGCACTGAGGCTAGCCCAGGCACCGAGACCCTCGGACCCAAGGATCTCAACGAGATCCCCTCGCGCGTCCTCATTGCGATCGAGGACCTCGGCGGCGAGAACACCAAGAACTAGGCGGCAACGCCTCCGTTCACCCCCTCCTCAAACCCGGAGGCCCAGCAGGGCCTCCGTTTTCGTTTAAGCTAGTGCGAACTCAAGTTGGCGTGTCGCGAGGTCTGCACCGATTAGTTTTACTTTTACTTTGTCACCAAGACTAAACTTTTTGCCGGTGCGCGAGCCCACCATTGCGTATTTCTTTTTGTCGTACTGAAAATAATCACCACCAAGCGAGCGCACACGGATAAGCCCGTCGGCTTTTGATTCAGCTTCTTCAACGTAGACGCCCCAGTCGGCAACGCCTGAAACAAGCGCATCGAATGTTTGACCAATTTTCGGTGCAAGATACTCAACCTGTTTGTATTTGATGGAGTCGCGTTCTGCAGATACCGCCTTCGCTTCTTGTTCTGAAGAGTGGAGCGCAAGCTTTTCGAGTGTCGTGTATTCGTCGCGGCCTATTGGCTCGCCGTGCAGGTGCGTGGAGAGTGCGCGATGTACCAACATGTCAGGATAGCGGCGGATGGGAGATGTGAAGTGTGTGTAGTACGTGAAAGAGAGACCGAAGTGTCCGATATTTCGCGTCGAATAGATGGCTTTAGCCATAGAGCGGATGGTAGCCGTCTTGATAAGCTGCTCTTCGGGGGTGCCAGCTATTTCTGCAAATAGTTCGTTGATATCGCGAGCCGTGAGACGCTTACCTTTTTTCTTTTCGAGTTCGTAGCCAATAGCGCGCAGGTACGTCGAGAGTTCTTCAATGCGATCTTCTTTTGGAATATCGTGGATGCGGTAAATAAACGCCATTTTTTGCTCGGGCACTTTCTCTGCAAGTTTGCTGACGTAGGCGGCTACTTCACGGTTTGCGAGCAACATAAACTCCTCGATAAGGCTGTTGGTCTCAATGCGCACCTTGCGTACCACTTTGATAGGAACACCTCGGTCATCGAGGACAAATTTTACTTCGTCTTGGTCAAACTCGATCGCGCCTTCACGTTTGCGCTGTGCGTTCAGTTTGCGAGCAATATCGCGCAGCGTCGTGAGCTCGTGCAGATACGGACCCTTCTTTGCATCGAGTACGCCTTGCGCCTCTTCGTAGGTGAAGCGTTTGTTTGAGTTGATGATGGTGCGAGCAAAGGTGCGTTCTTTTACGCGTCCTTCTTTATCTACTATGAAAATGGCGGCATAGGTGAGGCGGTCTTCTGCTTCGCGCAATGAACATACGTTTCCTGAAAGCTCATGTGGAAGCATGGGGATGGTCGCATCAACAAGATAGATACTTGTTGCGCGTTTGCGCGCCTCGTTTTCAAGCGCCATGCCGGGACGTACAAAGAAGGTTACGTCGGCGATATGGATACCTATTTCATACAGACCATCAGGCAGTTCTTTGATTGAAAGTGCGTCGTCAAAGTCTTTGGCATCAACTGGGTCGATGGTGAAGGTGGTGGTGTCGCGGAAGTCGAGGCGATTTGGCGCTTCTGTAGCGATGCTTTGGGTGTGATTCTCTTCTATTTCGCGCGCTTCGCGCGCGACTTCGGCAGGGAAGTCAGTACGAAAACCGTGTTCAAGAACAATTGCGTTCATTTCGACACGGTGTTCTCCTGCGCGCCCGATGACTTCTTCGATGTATCCCACTGGTCCTTTTTCGTCCCACCCAGAAAGGTGCACCAACACTTTAGTCCCTGGGATTATTTTTTTGTCAGTTTCAATACGGATAGGCAAGTACACTCGCTTGTCATCGGGTACCAATACTTGGATGCCGTCACGCTCGGCGACATTACCCACGAACGCTTCTTTTGCGCGCTCAATAACCTTAGTTACTTCGCCTTGCATGCGGCCTTGAACCACCGTGAGGGTTTTTACCTGCACGGTGTCGCCATTTAGTGCCGGAGCGAGTTTATCTTTCGGGATTTCGATATCGCCGAGCGTCTCACTTGCCTCCCACGTCAGGTAGCCAGTGCCGCGTGCGCTCACGGCAATAATGCCCTCAAATTCTTTCTTTCGAGGGAGAGGAGCACTCTTGTCAGATGTGTGCGACGCGCCGTTGCCGGCACCTGAAGCGCGCCCGCGGGGAGCGCGATGACCTGCCATATGTGGAAAACTATAGCATATGGGCTTGCATTGTGGACGATGTGCTTTATATTTTTCTTTGTTCGAGACGTATGTGCCACACATGGGCGACTGGTTTGTCACTCAATCATGTGTGCGGCGAGAGCCCGCGGGGAATCGGAGGGGTTACATCTCAAGATATCGAGGTGTGTATCTCCGGCATCGACGAAGCGTCCGTGTTTCAATCCGTTCTCTACCACTCGTTGGATTGAATGCTTGAACTCGAATGCTGAGGTGTGACCACTCTGGTCAAACCAACGCCACGCAACGGAGCGGTACCTTTACGCCGCGTATCCGTACTTTACGATCTTGATCCGCCGGGTGGACCCGGCACCAGCGACGGCGGCCCCTGTGGCCGCCGTTCTTCGTTTGACCCCGCTTCTCATGTCTGTTACGATGGCGCCCATGTTAACGATTCGTCTACAGCGCCGTGGCCGCAAGAACGACCCCTCGTTCCGCGTGCTTGTATTGGATAGCAAAAAGGGCCCAAAGACCGGCAAATACCTCGAGATGGTTGGTTCCTATGATGCACGCACCGATCGTGTTGAACTTGAAGCCGAACGCATCAAGCACTGGATGAGCCAGGGTGCTCAGGTTTCAGATACGGTCCACAACCTCCTTGTTTCAAAGGGCATTGTTGAGGGCAAAAAGCGTAACGTCCTTCCTAAGAAGACAGTTGCTAAACCTGAAGTGGTTGCTGAAACTGCACCAGCAGCCCCCGTGGTTTCTGAAGAGGCGCCGGTGGCTGAGGTAGCTGCTGAGCCTGTCGTAGCCGAAGCTGCTCCGGAAGCCCCCGCTGCGACTGAAGCTGCAGCTGAATAACCCGGCTTTTCTTGGGCGAGTTCTGCTACAATTTACTGAGTGCCTTTATATATCCGTAAGATACTGCAATGACTGAGAAGGATCAGGAGTTTTTGGAGTTTGTGATAAAGGGTCTTGTTGATCAGCCTGAGAGCGTAAAGATACACCGTGTGGTTGATGAGATGGGGGTACTCCTCACACTCGACATTCACCCAGACGACATGGGTAAGGTTATCGGTCGCCAGGGCAATACGGCAAAGGCTATCCGTACGCTCCTTCGCGTTGTTGGTATGAAGCACAACGCCCGCGTTAATCTCAAAATAAACGAACCTGAAGGTGGAAAGGGTCCATCACGAACTTCTGACACTGCTGAAGCAGGAGCCCCGACGACGTATCGCAGCGAACCACAAACGCACACCATGAAGACTGTGGACGAGGCCATGGCCGAGCTCGAGCTTTAAATTTTCTTTCGTCAAAATGGAAAGACGCCCCCGGGAAACCCGTGGGGCGTTTTTCGTCTCGATCGAGTGGCTCTACTTCGGGGGCGTGTAGCCCTTTCTGAGCCTGTCTGGATGATAGCTGCCGGTTGGCTTGTCCCAGGCCGGCGGCCTGGTCTCGCTGTCGGCAAGTGCGGTGACAAGCTTGGCCACCGTGTCGCAGCCGGTGCAAACAGTGCACGCAACGAGCGCGATAGCGAGATGTCGAATGAACATGGATTAACCTCCAGCCAAGGTCCTCTGTGGTGTGCAATCTCAGTCACCGTAACGCACCTGTCGAGGTGGTGCAAAGTATGGCACTGTAATGGTGCAATGAGGGATATATTGCCATTTGAGACTTTCGAGAAATATTTTGCGCCGTTTTCTGGCCACATGCTCGAATTTCAAGGATATGTCTATCCGACGGTTGAGCACGCGTACCACGCGCAGCGGTACGAGGATCCGGCCATTATCGAAGAAGTGCTTGCAGCCCGCAGTGCTTACCTTGCATGGGAGGTATCGCAGCAGCATAAGCAGATGCAGATCCTCGATTGGGATGACCGCAAGCTTGAGGTAATGGAAGAGCTATTCCGTGCAAAGCTCGAGCAGCATGCCGATGTGCACGAGGCGCTCGTGGCGTCGGGAGAGCAGACAATCGTAAAGCACCAGGCCGACCGTTTTTGGGGCGATGGTCTCGACGGTTTGGGTCGCAATGAAATGGGGAAACTTTGGATGAAATTGCGCGAGGAATTACGATAACTCTATGGACACATCGCCACTGACCTGCACAGACGAAGAAATCCTCACCATTGCACATCAATTAGTAAGTGCCTATGCGTTGAAGAAAACGATTCGGTATGGAACGGCGCGTGATAAAAATCTCCACGCTGAATCAGTCGCGGAACATGTCTTCGCCATTACATTTTTGGCGCACTACTTTTTGGAAGTAGAGCCGATTGGCCCTTCGCTTGATGCACAAAAGGTTAAAAGCATCCTTCTCTTTCATGACTTTGGCGAGATAAAGCACGGAGATATTGTTACGTACCATAAGACAAATGAGGATGTAGAGCGAGAGCAGGCTGCGGCAAATGAAGTATTTGCAGCGTTGCCGCCTCCGCTACAAAAAATCGGCTACGACTACTGGATTGAATACGAGGAACAAAAAACTCCCGAGAGTCATTTTGCATACGCCATCGATAAGATGGAACCGCTTTTTGAATTACTCGATCCGGTCAATGAGAAGTCCCTTAAGCGTTTGAAGATTACGTACGAAATGAACGTTTCAAACAAATTTAAGCCGGTCGCGCAGTACCCAGTTATGAAGCGTTTTGTTGAGGTGATTTCAAACGATCTAGTACGCCGTGATATTTTCTGGAAAGAATAGTAGGGTGCCCCTATGAGATTCGACGTCATAACTCTTTTTCCCGAGACGATTGAGGCGTATACCAATGCGTCGATTCTTGGTCGCGCACAGAAGGCCAAGCTCGTTAAGGTAAAAGCACATCAGATGCGCGACTCCTCGAAGCACAAATGGAGCCAAGTGGACTTTCGTCCCTACGGCGGAGGTCCTGGCATGGTGCTTGAAGCGGAATCTATTGTTCGCGCAGTGGAAAAGGCAAAGAAGAAAGGCGCAAAGACGAAAGTCATTATGACGTCTGCTGGAGGAAAACTTCTCACCAATGCGTACGCAAAGACGCTCGTAAAGAAGTTTGACCAAGTGATTATCGTTTGCGGTCGCTATGAAGGCATCGACGCGCGCGCAACGAAGATATTAAAAGCGGAAGAAGTTTCAGTGGGTCCCTACGTGCTCACTGGCGGGGAAGTACCGGCGCTTGCAATCATCGATGCTACGGCGCGCCATATTCCCGGTGTACTGGGAAAATTTGAATCAATAGAAGAGAGTCGAGTGGCGTCCCACGATGTGTACACCAGACCAGAAGTTTTTGTGCATAAAGGAAAGAAGCATCGCGTTCCAAAAGTATTACTTTCGGGCAATCACAAAGAGATAGATGCTTGGCGTGCGCGGAGACGCAGTGGCGGGGTATAAACGAGCAATGCGCGGCCTGTGAAGGCCGCGCATCTGCGCGAACGCTGAAGTCTTACGACTTCTTCTTGAAGCGACCCAGCGTCACCAGGGAGAAGAAGAACCAGCCCGTGGCGACGCCGATGCCGACGATGCCGATCCCGATGGTGAAGATAAACCGCCAGTTGAGCGGATCGTTGAAACGCCGATACTTGCGCGACGGCCAGGTCGGAACGATGGTTCCGCTGCCCAGTTCGCCCCGGTCGATGCCGGGCTCATTTGAGACGCCCATCTTTTATTTCAGCGGTCTTATATGGTTACCGCCTACTGACCTCCTGAAGTAATAATACAATTTTTTATTCAAAAGTCAATAATTGGAGAGAAGAAAATGAGGTCTGTGGACAGCCATTTGACAGTGAGGTTAGCGTGAGTACAATGGGGTAAACCTACAGGGAGCGCGGATGAGTTGCGGGAGGGCAACCAGCTAGGTTTCAAAAGACATCTGTGGCGCTTTGCCACTCTTATAGCGGTTCGCGAACACCCACGAAGTGGAGGACTTATGCGTTCTCCGACTTCCTTTTTCTGTTTATAAAAGTGCGCTTATTTGGTGCCCCTTACCCACCGCTAAACGCAAACCTTGATGCGTACGCAAAAAACGTTCTCCCGTTTCCGTGCCCCGCGCGTTGAGACCCCAAATCTCGTCGCTGCACAGAGCGATTCCTTCCAGTGGTTCCTCAACCACGGATTGAAGGAAACCTTCAAGGAGTTCACGCCTATTCGTGACTACTCGAGCAAGAAGTTCGATCTTGAATTTGTAAAGATCGAAATGGGAGAAATCAAGTACGACGAGCACTACGCGAAAGCGCAGAAGCTCTCGCTTGAGGTGCCTTTGCGCGCCACCGTTAAACTCATCAACAAGGCGATGGGTACGGAGAAGGAGCAGGAGATTTTCCTTGCCGACCTTCCGGTGATGACCGACCACGGTACGTTCATCATCAACGGTGTTGAGCGTGTTATTGTCCCGCAGCTTGCACGAAGCTACGGTATTTTCTTTACAGCGGATGAAATCAAGGGCAAGCGTTACTTCGGTGCAAAGATAATCCCAGCACGTGGTGCATGGATTGAGATTGAAGGTTCTGCTGACGGTGAAATATCGGTGCGCATCGACCGCAAGCGCAAGTTTGCGGCAACGACCCTGCTCCGTGTTCTTGGTGCAGCGTTTGATTCCGACATGAAGTCGCTCTTCAGCAAGAACGAGCACGCAAAGAAGTGGATTGAAACCGCCCTTGAAAGCGACACGGCAAAGACGGTGTCCGATGCCTACGTCGAAATACACAAAAAGCTTCGCGACGGCGATTTGGCAACCCCAGACAACGCTCGCGACTATATCAACTCGATATTTAGCCCAGAACGCTACGACCTCTCTCGCGTTGGTCGCTACCGTTTCAACGAGCGCTTCAATAAGTCGCTTGATGAGAAAGAACTCCTTCGCAAGACGCTTAGCCTCGACGACGTTGTAACGACGCTTCTTAAAGTCATTGAACTTCAGAACGACCCTGAGGCTGTCGAAGATAATATCGACCACCTCGGCTCCCGTCGCGTGCGCTACGTCGGCGAAATGCTCCAGCAGCGCGTGCGCGTTGGTTTGACGCACATGAAGCGCAATATCCAGGACCGCATGTCCACCATCGATGCTGATGCAACGATGCCGGTTGCGTTCGTAAACCCACGCCCGCTTCAAGCACGCATCAAAGAATTTTTCACCACCAACCAGCTTTCGCAGTTCATGCTCCAAGAGAATGCACTTGCTGAGCTTGAGCATCTCCGCACACTCTCGGCACTTGGTCCGGGTGGTCTCACCCGTGAGCGCGCCGGTTTTGAAGTGCGCGACGTGCATCCGTCACACTACGGTCGTCTCTGCCCAATTCACACTCCTGAAGGCCCAAACATCGGTCTTATTTTGCGTCTCGCAAACTTCGCCCGCCTCAATGAGTTCGGCATGATCGAGACGCCATACGCAAAAGTTGTTGATGGCCATGTCACGGACGAGATCGTATTCCTTAACGCTGCTGAAGAAGAAAAGTCCGCGATTGCACACGGAGCAACCAACGTCGACGAAAAAGACAATATCGTTGATGAAAAGGTAGCTGTGCGCCTCATGGGTGAGCCGTCTCGCGTCAGCCGCAAGGAGGTCAAATACATTGACGTTGCTCCGATGCAGCCATTCTCCGTTGCAACTTCGACCATTCCGTTTCTCGAACACGACGACGCAAACCGTGCACTCATGGGTTCGAACATGCAGAAGCAGGCGACCCCGTGCATCATCCCTGAAGCGCCGCTTGTTGCCACCGGTATCGAAGGAAAAGCAGCACGCGACTCAGGTCGCCTCATCCTCGCTAAAGAGGCGGGCACTGTTGTATACGTCGACGGTAACCGCATCGCGGTGAAGGGCGACAAAAAAGAACAGGAGTACAAACTCGTGTCTTTTGAGCGTACCAACGGCTTTACCGCATTCCACCAGCGCCCGAGCGTTTCCGTAGGACAAAAGGTTAAGAAGGGAGACCTTCTTGCCGATACTTCTTCTACCGATGATGGTCAGCTCGCGCTCGGTCAGAACGTACGCGTCGCTTTCATGTGCTGGTCTGGTGCCAACTACGAAGACGCTATTATTGTCTCTGAGCGTTTGGTAAAGGGAAGCAAATTCACCTCCATTCACATTGAAGAATTCGTTGCGAACGTCCGTGATACCAAGCTTGGTCCGGAAGTTACCACGCACGACATCCCGAACGTCTCTGAAGTGAAGCTCCGCAATCTCGACGAAGACGGCATCGTTCGCGTTGGTTCTGAAGTACGCCCTGGCGATATCCTCGTTGGAAAGATCACGCCGAAAGGTGAGACGCAGCTTACTCCTGAAGAGCGTCTTTTGCGTTCTATCTTCGGTGACAAAGCGCGCGACGTTAAGGACACGTCCCTTCGCATGGAAGGTGGCAAGAAAGGACGCATCATTGGCGTCAAAGTTTTCTCGCGCGAGCGCGGTGACAATCTAGACTCTGGCATCATCAAGCGCATTCACATCGAAGTAGCGCAGTTGCGCAATGTCTCTGTCGGTGACAAGCTCGCCGGTCGTCACGGTAACAAGGGTGTCGTCTCGCGTGTGCTTCCTGAGGAAGATATGCCGTACACCGCAGACGGTCAGCCGATTGACGTTATTCTCACCCCACTTGGTGTGCCGAGCCGTATGAACCTCGGTCAAATCTTGGAACTCCACCTTGGACTTGCTGCAAATACTCTCAACTACCAGGCCATCTGCCCGCCATTTTCTGGTGCAACGGAAGGTGAGATAAAAGAAGAGCTCGTCAAAGCCGGCTTTAAGGAGTCTGGCAAAATGCAGCTCTTCGACGGCCGCACCGGAGAAGCTTTCGACCAAGATATCGCCGTTGGGTACATGTACATCCTCAAACTCCACCACATGGTGGAAGACAAGATCCACATGCGCTCCATCGGTCCGTACTCGCTCATCACACAGCAGCCGCTCGGTGGTAAAGCACAAGGTGGCGGTCAGCGCTTTGGTGAAATGGAAGTCTGGGCACTCCTCGGATACGGTGCCGCCTACACGCTGCGCGAAATGCTCACGGTTAAGTCAGACGACATCGTCGGACGCTCGGCTGCATTTGATTCCATCATCAAGGGTGAGCGCATCAGCCATCACTATGCACCGGCTTCCTTTAACGTGCTCCTTCACAACCTCCGTGGCCTTGCACTCGACGTTGACCTCTACCGCTCTGAAGGGGGAGTCAAACTTCGCCGCGCACTTGGTGCAGAAACCGCAGACTTTGACGCTGTCACGTTGCGCCTCGCGTCGCCGGAGCGCATCAAGGAGTGGTCAAAGGGCGAGGTCACCAAACCTGAAACCATCAACTACCGAACACAGCGCCCAGAGAAGAACGGTCTCTTCGACGAACGCATCTTCGGTCCTGAAAAAGATTACGAATGTTACTGCGGTAAATACCGTGGTATCCGCTACAAGGGCATTACCTGTGAGAAGTGCGGTGTTGAAATCACCCGCGCCATTGTTCGCCGTGAGCGCATGGGACACATCGAACTTTCCGTCCCAGTCGCACACATCTGGTTCCTCCGTGGCATCCCGTCGCGTATGGCGATGGCACTCGGTATCGGTGCCTCTGACCTCGAGAAGGTAGTGTACTTCGCTGGATACATCGTCACGTCCGTCAATGAAGACGAACGCGAGCGCATCTCGAAGGAACTTGAGACCGAGTACAAAACCAAACTCAAGAACCTCCAGGACGATAAGTCCAAGGACAAGATGAAGGAGCTCTATGTCGAAGCAAAGAAAGACATCGACTCGATCTTCCAGGGAGCCGTTCTCGACGAAGCCCGTTATCACCGCTACGCCATCAAGTTCGGCCCAATGTTTGAAGCTGGTATCGGTGCAGAAGCGGTCTATGACCTCTGCAAGAAGGTAGACCTTAAAGCACTTGAGGCACGCATCACTAAGGCGCTTGAGAAAGCAGGTGCTGCTGACCGCGAGAAGTTCCACAAGCGCCTCTCGCTTATTCGCGGCATGATCCGCTCAGGTGTTCGCCCAGAATGGATGTTCCTCACGCGCATTCCGGTTATCCCGCCAGGACTTCGTCCGATGGTTGCACTTGAAGGTGGCCGTCATGCGACTTCCGACGTAAACGACCTCTACCGCCGCGTCATCAACCGCAACAACCGTCTCGCTAAGCTTCTCGCCATCAAGGCGCCGGATGTCATTTTGCGCAACGAAAAGCGCATCTTGCAGGAGGCTGTTGATGCACTCATCGACAACTCGATTCGTCACGGTGGTGCTGCATACTCGGCACAAACCCAGGCACAGCGCCGTCCGCTGAAGTCACTCTCCGACAACCTCAAAGGTAAGCATGGTCTTTTCCGTCAGAACCTTCTCGGTAAGCGCGTCGACTACTCGGCCCGCTCGGTTATCGTCATTGGTCCAGACCTCAAACTCAACCAGTGCGGTCTTCCAAAGCGCATGGCACTTGAGCTCTTCCGTCCGTTTGTTATCGCGCAACTTCTTGAAAAGGAACTCGCGTACAACATCCGTGGCGCGTCGCGTCTTATCGACGAAGGCGTACCGGAAGTATGGGCGATCCTTGAAGACGTCATCAAAGACAAGTACGTGCTCCTCAACCGCGCACCAACGCTTCACCGTCTCGGTATTCAGGCCTTCCAGCCGATACTCGTTGAAGGTAACGCTATCCAAGTACACCCACTCGTCTGCCCGGCATTCAACGCAGACTTCGACGGCGACCAAATGGCTGTTCACGTACCGCTCTCACCTGAAGCACAACTTGAGGCGTCCCAGTTCATGGCTGCTCACAAGAACATCTTGAAGCCAGGTAACAGTGAGCCGGTTGTTGCATCAAAACTCCTCGATATTCTCCTCGGATGCTACTGGATGACGAAGAATGTGACGGGCGCAAAGGGTGAAGGCAAAGCCTTCCCGAGCCCGAATGCTGCTATCACCGCATATGACTTCGGTGAAGTTGGCTTCCAAGCAAAAATCAAAGTGTTGCCGTCTGAAAAGGCGAAGTACGCGCAGTTTGAAGGTGCACTCTTCGAAACAACAGTGGGTCGCTTGCTCTTCAACTCGGTCCTTCCTGACGACTACGCGTTCATCAACCAGCCGATCGATAAGAAAGTGCTCGCACGCATGGTTGATGACCTCATCTCCCGCTACGGCCTTGATCGCATTCCGCAGATACTCGACCGCATCAAAGCATTCGGCTTCCGTTACGTTACGAAGTCAGGCATTACCTGGTCTATCGACGATATCCCGATTCCGCAGGAGAAATACGCCATCATTGCTGCAGCGCAGAAGAAATCTGAAGGAGTGGTCAGTCACTGGGAGCAGGGACTTCTCTCTGAAGAAGAACGCTACCGCATGAACATCGAAGTTTGGCACGCAGCTAAAGCCGATGTCGAAAAGCTTATTCCGCTCTCGCTTCCTGTCGGTGGTCCTGTATCTGACATGATCAGTTCAGGCGCCCGCGGTTCGCTTGGTCAGGTAACCCAGATGGCCGGCATGAAGGGTCTTATCGCTTCAACTTCTGGAGAGACCATCGAATTCCCAATCACGACGTCCATGAAGGAAGGCCTCTCACCGATTGAGTACTTCATCACAACGCACGGTTCTCGTAAGGGTCTCTCCGACACTGCACTTAACACGGCAAAAGCCGGATACCTCACACGCCGTCTCTTTGACGTTGCGCAGGACGTAGTTATCTCGATTGAGGACTGCAACACTAAGGTAGGACTTGCTATCAAGCGTGAATCCGCTTCAGGTATCGGCACCTTCCTCGCAGCAAACATCGAAGGCCGCTACCTTGCTTCAGACGCAACCGACACGAAAGGAGAAGTACTCTTCAAGAAAGGTCACTTCCTCACCCGTGCAGATGCGAAGGTTGTAGAAGATGGAGGCACCGATCTCGTATTCGTGCGCTCACCGATAGGATGCATCGCACGCAAAGGTCTCTGTATCCGCTGCTACGGCGCTGACCTAGGAACCAACAAGCCCGTTGACCTCGGTGAAGCAATCGGAACGGTGGCTGCACAGGCTATCGGCGAACCGGGCACCCAGCTCACGATGCGTACCTTCCACGCAGGTGGAACTGCCTCAGTTGGTGGCGACATCACGACTGGTCTCCCACGCGTTGAAGAAATCTTCGAACGCCGCGCACCGAAGAACCCAGCCGTCATCTCGCATGTCTCGGGTATGGTCTCTGAGATAAAAGAAGAGGGTCGCGAACGCACCATCATCATTCTCCCGGACATCGAAGACAAAAAGAAAGGTTCGATTGAGTACCCGGTACACTTCCGCCGCACGCCGTTTGTGAAGGCGGGCGATAAGGTAGAGAAGGGACAACTCCTCACTGACGGTTCGGCGGACATTGAAGAGCTCTTCAAGTTTGCTGGCGTTGAACGCACGCAGGAATACATCGTCTCTGAAGTCGTAAAGATTTACGAGCTCCAGGGTGCAGCGGTGTCCATCAAACACATTGAAGTTATTGTGAAGCAGATGTTCTCACGCGTGAAGATTAGGAACTCGGGTTCAACCGAACTCTCGATCGGCGACATCATGGGCGAGACTGACCTCGTTGCACTTAACTCCGATACGAAAGATGGAGGTGGTGAAGTAGCTGTTGGTGAGCCGCTCGTTATGGGTATCCTCGATGTCTCACTCTCGCGCGCGTCGTTCCTCTCAGCCGCATCCTTCCAGAACACGACCCGCATGCTCATCAAGGCAGCGGTGTATGGAAGCCGCGATATGCTCGAGGGTCTCAAAGAGAACGTCATCATCGGTCGTCTTATTCCGGCAGGTACTGGTTTCCCTGGCAGCCGCAAGCACCAGATGATTGCGGACATCCAGCCGAAAGAGACTTCCGCCTACAGCGAAAAGCCGGCACCAGCGACGACTGAAGAAGGGGCATAAGGAGTGAGGCTTTAGGTGGATAGCTTTTAGGGAGCTTACAACGCCTAGCGTCTACTGCTCTAACACGGTATTGCTCATACATATGGCCGACACTACTACCGAGCAAATTAAGGACCGACTCCCGATTGCTGATGTGGTTGGCGGCTACGTAAAGCTCGAGCGCGCAGGCAAAAGCCTTCGCGCTCGATGCCCGTTCCATAAAGAGCGGACAGCGTCTTTTTACGTCTCACCTGAGCGTGGAACGTTTTACTGCTTTGGGTGCGGTGAGAAAGGCGACATCTTTACGTTCGTTGAAAAAATAGATGGTCTCGAGTTCCGCGATGCACTCAAAGCGCTTGCAGAACGTGCGGGCGTTCCACTCACGGAATACAAAGGTGAGCGGGGACCGAGTCGTGATGAAAAAGAAAGGCTCTACGAACTTCACGAGAAAGCAACCAAACACTTCGAAGAAGTTTTAGGTACGCGCGAGGACGTACGCGAATATCTGAAAAAGCGCGGGTTAACTGATGACACCATCGCCAAATGGCGTATCGGTTACGCAGCTCCTGAATGGCGCTCACTAACGGAAAATCTGCGCGGCAAAGGGTTCACGGATGCAGAATTGCTTCAGTCTGGGCTGGCTATTAAGGCGGACAAAGGAGGCGAATCAACCATCTACGATCGTTTCCGGGGACGCATCATGTTCCCAATCGGCGATGTTGGAGGACGCATTATTGCATTCTCTGGACGGCACTTTGAGAACATGAAGGATATGCCCGTCAAAGAAGGGGACGCTCCGGCAAAGTACGTGAATTCACCAGAGACACCGCTCTTTCGAAAATCAAAAGTTCTCTACGGCCTCGATAAGGCAAAAGCCACGATGCGCCGGCACGACTTCGCCATATTGGTCGAAGGGCAGATGGACTTGCTCATGATGCATCAAAGCGGTTTTCCAACAGCGGTTGCTGCTTCGGGTACGGCGCTCACGATTGAGCATCTCAAGGCCATATCGCATTTAGCCAAACGCTTAGTTCTTGCACTCGACTCAGACGCGGCAGGACAGAAGTCGGCATTGCGCTCGGCACAGCTTGCCATTGCGGAGGGGTTTGATGTGCGTGTCGCGGCGTTTCCTTCGGGGAAAGATCCGGCAGATGTTGGGCGCGAGAGCGTCGAAGATTTGCGCAAAGCGGTGCGTGAAGCAAAGACCGCGGTTGAATACTTCCTTGAAAGTGCTCGGAAAGAAGGCAAGGATGAACGCGCCGTGCGTCGTGTCGCTGAAGAAGAAGTCATACCACTCATTGCCACCATGAGTTCGGCTATGGATCAGGCGCATTTCACCCAGATTGCTGCTCGGGCACTCGACCTTCCTGAAGAGTCAGTGCGGGCTTCTGTTGCCGCCGCGCGGTTGCCGAAAAAGGAAGAGAAGATTGCGAATCCAGAGGCATTGGCAGACGAGCCGCTGAGCCGTCTAATCCATGCGGCGGCGCTTGTGTTTGTGCTCAACGATGTTGAAGCGGTCAATTCACTACGGACACAACTTAGTCCGGAGCAATTGGCAGAAGCTGAAGAAGCGGCAGCCACGTATCGCGAACGATTATTGTTCTCGTTAGAGCGGGATGGTACACCAGCAAGTGTTGGTGAACTTATGGCCTCCGTTGACGAGGAACTTGTCAATCGGAGACTCGAGGCGTTACGGAGGGAAATTAAACAAGCGGAAATAGAAGGAAATACTGAAGAAAAAGACGCGCTCGTCGACGAATTACAAAAACTTTCACGACGCAAGCACGGCGCATAACAGACGGTCGACAGTAGCATTTTAGTAGTCCAATAAGATCTACCCCGTGAGATAAAAAGTTCGCAAAAAGTGGTTCTTGGAATCGCTTATCTCACGGGGTATACTTCACACTCAAGTATGGCTAAGAAGGCAAAAAAGAAATCCACCCGTGCAAGCGGGGCAAAAAAGATGCAAAAGCCGCGCGCCAAGGCAAAAGGAGCCCGCGCGGGTGCTTCGCAGCGTAAACGCCTCTCGTCATTGGCGGCATCTCGTCGTGCAAAAGTTTTGCCAAAAAAGAAAGTTGTAAAGGCTGCGGCGAAAGTAAAAGTCGTCCCAGTTAAGGTTGATAAGAAGGCTGCTGAAAAAGAGAAGAAAGCTCAAGCGCTCCTCGCACACGGCCGCGAACGCGGTTTTGTTACCTATGACGAAATATTGAAGCAATTTCCTACGATTGAAGACGACGTCGCGTTTCTTGAAGAGTTGTACGAGAAGCTTTCAACAGCAGCCATCGACGTCCTTGAAGGCGGCGGAATGCTCGATGTTGCTGAAGAAGAACCAAACACTTACTCACGCGGTGACTCTTCCTATGACTCGATCCAAATGTATCTCCGTGAGATAGGTCGCTACCCACTCCTCAATGCACAAGAAGAACGCGACTTAGCTAAGCGCATCACTGAAGGTGATGAAGAAGCAAAAAATCTTCTTGCCCGCGCTAACCTCCGCTTGGTGGTTTCGATTGCAAAAAAGTATGTCGGCCGAAGCCCGGACCTCACACTTCTCGACTTAATCCAAGAAGGAAATCTCGGTCTCTTTAAGGCGGTAGAAAAGTTTGACTACACCAAAGGGTATAAGTTCAGCACTTATGCGACCTGGTGGATACGTCAGGCTATTACGCGTGCGCTTGCTGACCAATCCCGCACCATCCGCATCCCAGTGCACATGGTTGAGACCATCGCAAAATATAAGCAGATTGTTCGTCGTTTGAGCCAAGATCTCGGTCGCGATCCGATGCCGGAAGAGATTGCACTTGAAATGGGTGTCGACGTAGACAAGATCTATCAAATAGAAAAAATTGACCAGGATACTGTTTCGCTTGAGTCGCCAGTGGGTGATGAAGATGAAGGTAAGTCAGTACTCGGGGACTTCATTAAGGATGACAAAATTCTCTCTCCTGACCAGGAAGTAGCGCGCCGCATTCTTGCGGACCAACTTGGTGAGATTATGGATGAGTTGTCGCCCAAAGAGAGGAAGATATTAGAAATGAGACACGGCCTTATCAATGGCGTGTATCACACTCTTGAAGAAGTGGGGAAGGAGTTTGGTGTGACTCGCGAGCGTATACGTCAGATTGAAGCAAAGGCACTTGAACGAATACGCACGCACGATAAAGCTAAGCGTCTAAGAAGTTATTAAACGAAACCCGCCGCCTTCGAAAGAAGGCGGCGGTGCGCGCTGACCGAAGTCAGCGAAGGGGTGTCAGGGGTGGACCACGGCAGAACCATGCCGGTCGCATCCACTGTTGCGATACTGGTCGCACAGGCCGCCGAAGGTGAAGCTCCAGCCACCCTCGCCGCGCATCCAAAGCGAGCGGAACATGGCGACCGTCCCGTCGGCGAGAGTGTAGTGAACGATGTTCACGCACGCGATGTCCTCGAAGAATCGGCAGTCCTTGTCGTGCTGGGTCCGCAGCAGCCCCTTCTCGCCATTGGGCTGCAGGGTGTGCAGATAGAAGAACTGTCCCAGCGTGACGGGCTTGACCTTGAACTGACCTCTGAGGTCTTCGTCGTGCGTGCGGCCGCTGACGTAGCTAACCTTCAGCGTGGCGGCGGGTGTGGGCAGTTCCACCAAATCGTAGAAGTATTCCATCCGGTTATTGCTGACCCGGAGGTTATCTTCGATCGACACGGCCATTTTGAACCCGCGGGAGAATCGCTTGGCCCAGAAGTCCGCGTTGAGGTGAAACTTCGCCTGGGCGGGGACTTTCACCTTCCCGGCATACGTGAAGGTCGGCGGATTGGCGATGTGCCGCACGAACGGAGTGGTCGCCTGGGCCTTGCCTGTAGTGTTCTGGGCGAACACATCAGTTCGGGGTCCCAACAGAAGGAAGGTTGCCAGCGCAGCAATCAGCGCCACGGCAACCATGACCAGGATGGTCATTCTTTTCGGCATCGATCGTCTCTCTTTGAAGGGGTGAGGCAGGACGCCGCACCTAACATTCGAGCTAACTATACATACTAAAATATATATTGTCAAATAAGGCTATACTGCAAGGGTATGGAGGATGAGGTTAGAAAGCCTTATAGAAAGGCCCCAATAGGCCATTGGAGCCACTCCTCTCTTATGGCGTACCTCAGGAACCCTCTGGCCTGGTACAAACGCTACGTAGAGCACGTATATGACACCCCATCTGGCCCAGCGTCTTACGTGGGTCGTGCGGGACACCTGGCGCTACAGCACTTTTATGAAGGTGCAGACAAGGAGGTGGCTATAGCCGCAGGGCTCTCATATCTGCAGTCGATAGCCGACTTTGATATCAACTTTGGTCGCCATAAAACTCGTGCAGAAAAAAAGAAAAAGCGTGCTCATATGGAGCGCGAATATACCCAAGTCATTGGTTTTTATCTTGAAAAGGCACCGAAACACAAAGTGCTTGCTGTTGAAGTAAAGGCGTCAACGGAAGTAGAAGGACTTGCGTTGCCCCTTAAGGCAGTTTCAGACTTGGTCGTCGAATCAAAAGGCTACCCTGGCGAGGTCGATATTGTTGATCATAAATTTGTCGACAGCTACAGCAGCCTTAAAGAAGCGAAGACGCTCTTTGTCATACAAGCACTTTTTAATTACTACACGGTCAAAGCGCTCCTTGGCAGACCGGTGCGACGCTTTATCGTGTACGAGTGCAAGAAGTCTCGGAATGCAGACGGTAAAAAACAGCTCCGTCGCTACGCGCTTGATTTTACGCAGTGCCGGCATGAGTTTGCTGTCTTCCACCGACTCATTAACGATGCAACGACAGAAATATCACGCACGCGCGTATTTCTTCCTAACCCCTCTGACATGTTTGAAGGGGAAAATTCGTTCGATATTTATCGCCTCGGTCTTGTAGACGAGAGTGAAGGAGCGGACGAGTAGGACAGCCTCCTCTTATTGAGTGGGCGTAGACGTGCCAGTCGTATTGTGGAGTTCGGCGATGATGGCGTTTAGAGCCGAGCGCATAGCGCTTACCGACTGTGCTCCTTCGACAGGAAGGAAGTTGCCTGCAACCGAGATAAAGCTGTGCGGGGTGCCGCGGATGCCAAGGTCGAGCGCTTCTTTTACCTGTGAAGCAACCTTGTCTTTGTATTTATTGCTATCAAGGCAGGCTTTGAATTTTTCTTTGTCGATTCCAACTGCTGCTGCAATATCAGGAAGTGCTGCCAAGTCGAGTCCGTTGTTTGATGGAGTTACTTCATACACGCGATCGATAAATTTGAAGAATGCCGCGTCTCCACCGCCTACGTCTGCGGCGCATTCTGCAGCTTCAGATTCCTTTGGCGCTTTTGCGTGAAGTTCAACAATAGGGAAGTGGCGATACACCCAAGCGATTTCCCCAGTCGGTCCGTACTCTTCGACAAGCGCCTTAAGCGTTACGGCGTAGGTTTTGCAGTGCGGGCACTCCATGTCCGAGTATTCGATGATTTTTATTGGGGCGCTTGGGTTACCGAAGATATGGTCTTGTGACGGGTCGTACGCACGTACCGCCGTGTTGTTTACTTGGCCTGGGGGAACAGTTACTGCTTTGCGATTAATAAAGTAGACGGCGACCGCAATGATGACGCCGGCGACGATGATAGCGATGGGGACGAGTAGTTGGTCTCTAGTCATGTGTTTTAAGGCTTATCTCCCTATACGGGTATGGTACGATTCTAGCACAAATGACCCTAATAGACGGCCTTATATTGGGCCTTGTAGAAGGCCTTACTGAGTTTTTGCCGGTATCCTCAACTGGGCACCTCATAGTCGTTCGAGACCTCCTAGGCCTACAGATTTCCTCAGGGTTGGCCGTAGACGCCGTCCTTAATATGGCCGCGGTGCTGGCGGTGGTCGTTTATTTCTTTCGAGATATTGTCGACATCGTAGTCGGAACCTTGCGCGGTGAACGTGAGGAACGAACGCTTCTTTTTGCACTTATCCTCGGCACGATACCCGCTGCAGCGGTTGGTTTTTTTGCCGAAGGAGCGATTGCCACCACATTTCGCAGTTCGCTTTGGGTAGCAGCTGGGCTTATCGCTGGCTCAGCACTTTTTATCATTGGAGAGCGATATGCAAATGGGAGGGCTGAACTTTCTGCGAAAAAAGGATTTCTTGTAGGACTCTTCCAAGCGCTCGCACTTATTCCCGGCATGAGTCGCTCCGGTATGTCCATTGTCGGAGGTCTTTTAGTGGGACTTACCCGTGAGGCAGCTACGCGTTTTGCGTTCTTACTTTCTGCACCGCTTATTTTTGGCGCGGGACTGAAGGGTCTACTCGAACTCAACCAAAGTGGGACGCTGGGTGCGGATGCAACTCCGATTGCTATTGCCGCGCTTGCGGCGTTTATTTCAGGCTTTACGGCCATCCACTTTATGCTCAAGTTTTTGCGTACGCATTCTTTATTGCCGTTTGTCTGGTATCGGCTCGGACTGGCCGCTCTTATTATTCTTGCCGCCAGCCTCTAACTACTCAGTCGTAGCGTAACGTTAAAATGGCAACGTATGAGTGAGTGCATGATCCGCCCCCTTCTCCCATTTTGATGAGTCTATTTTTATCTCACGCACACCTTCGTAATCCATATATTTAAGGCGTTTGTTCGCACGCGCGTAGTCGTAGATATCTTTAGTGATACGGACGTCTTCGATGCAATACTTACGAACTTCCTCTACTTTGCCCTCCTTCCACCAGCGGATGGATTGAAGGCCGTCGCCTATCTTTTTCCGTCCCAAGGTTGCCTCGGCAAGAGAATCGAGTTTAAGACGGCGTCCAAGCACGGCGCGCACTTCTTTGAGCAGGTCGATACTCTTTATTTTGGTGAGGTCACCCGGATAGTATTTGCCGAGCAAGGGAATATCGAAGTGGTCTGAGTTGTAGCCGATCAGGATGTCGGCCTTTTCGATAATAGGCCAGAGCTTCGGCAGTTCTTCCTGGGTGTAGCTTGAGTATTCGTCATTCGCGCTATCGTGGATACCAACAAGTGCTAAATCGAGTTTTAGTGGGTTGAAATCTCCGCCTATAAATTCATTAGACGTCTCAATGTCAAAAGTAATTTTACGCGGCGCGGCCATACGGAAGATTGTTACGCCTTAAGCAAGAACGCAGCAACATCTGCTTTAGAGAGCAGACTCTCATCGCCAGACTCCATATCCTTTATTTTGATATTGCCCGAGGTGATTTCATCTTCACCGAGCACGATAAGGTGACGGATTTTGTGCTTGCTTGCCATGCGTATCTGGTCTGCAAGTTTTCTGTCGCCAAAGTCGATCGCAACGTTAACACCGGCCTCGCGTAAGTCTCCGGCAAACGTCTGCGCCTTGCCGGCAAGTTCTGGTGAAGTAATCGCAATGTAGACGTGTGTGGGTGGCACATATGCCGGGATAAGATTGCGAGAAGCAAGGAAATCCCGCAGCGTAACGTCGCCCATACCAAAACCAACGCCAGGGCACGGCTCGTCGTCAAAGAGCGCGGTGAGGTTGTCGTAGCGGCCACCACCGAAGAGGGCACGTCTATTTTCTGGGTTGGTATTAAAGACTTCAAACACCATGCCAGTGTAGTAGTCGAAGCCGCGAACAATAGATGGGTCGTACACAATATTGTTGATATTTGCAGCGGCAAACTCTTTCAGCATCTGTTCGATATCTGCAGGAGGATTGTCTGCAGAAAGCATGCCTGGTTCTATCTCGAGCTCACTTAAGCCCGCTTCAAATTCTTGAGCGGTCATCTTGTCCTTTGCATCAAGAAGACGACGCAGAGTTTTGTACTGCTCGTCAGTTAAACCACGCTCCTTTGCAAATGCATCAAGGTATGAGCGTGAACCTACTTTGATAACAAAATCGCTCTCTTTAGCACCAAAGGTTCGCATGATGCCGTATGCAACACCGAGTATCTCCGCATCTGCATATGAGGATTTAGTACCGAAAATGTCGACGTTAAGTTGCCAGTGTTCGCGGAGGCGTCCTTTTTGCGGGCGCTCATAGCGGAAGACATTTGGGATCGAGTAGAGACGAAGCGGGAAGCCCAAGTCGCGACGCCTTGCCGCCACCATGCGGGCAACGGTTGGGGTCATCTCAGGGCGCAGCGTTACTTCGCGGTCACCTCGATCGGTGAAGGTGTACGTCTGCTCGTTTACCATCTCGGCATTTTCTGCCCCCTTGCTGCGGTAGAGCTCGGCTGGCTCAAGAATGGAGGCGCCATACTCAACGTACCCCACTTTTTCAACAAAGCGTTTGAGCGTGTCGAACATGAAGTTCTGAACCGCTTGTTCCTCGGGGTAGAAGTCGCGAACACCCTTATAGGCCTCAGTAGAAAGCTTTTTTTGGCTATCTGCCATGTTGTGAGCTATTGTAGCAGAAACGTATGAAAAGCGCGGGCGTAGTCAATCTATACAAACAGCTCGGGGAAACACCCCGGGAGCGCTTGGAGCGCCTGCGTGTCCAGAAGCCCCAATATGCGACCGAAGTGCTCTCGTACGCCGGTCGTCTCGACCCTATGGCCGAGGGGGTATTGCTGTGTTTGGTGGGTCCTGAAAACAAAAGACGCGACGAATACCTGGAACTTTCAAAAGAGTACGTACTCGATATTCTTTTCGGATTTTCGACCGACTCCTACGACATCCTCGGTAAAGTGCGGCAAGCGGCTGAACCAGAGGGACTTAGCCTCAAAGAAGTACGAATGGGCTTAAACCAATTTCGAGGAACGCTGAGCCAAGAGTACCCGCCGTTTTCAAGCAAGACGGTAGAAGGAAAGTCGCTGTGGTCGTGGGCGCGCAGTGGCGCGATTGAAGCAATGATGCTGCCCCAGCGCACGGTGACCATCCACCAGATTGATCTTGAGAAAGGATACAAAATTAAAGAACCACAACTACTCGCCTATATCGAGGATTCTATCGATCGGGTGCAGGGAGATTTTAGACAAGAAGAAGTGATGCGCTTATGGAAGCAGAAACTATTTGCCGACGGTACGCGCGAATACCCATGCGTTTCGGTACGCGTCTCGTGCTCGAGTGGCTCCTATATGAGAAGTATCGCAAATCGCCTCGGTGAATCTTTGGGTGTACCAGCGCTCGCGCTCCATATTTTGCGTACTAAAGTAGGGGAACACACTGCCGAAAAAGCCTTGAAATAAAGGCGAATGTGCCTATTGCAAACGAAGCAGGCCGGCATATAGTTATTGCTATGAACATGAATAGACCTCCTCGCATAGAGGCGAATGACTCAGGACTTAGTCGAGATCAGGTGCGTGCTAAAAAAGGTTTCGAGTTGGCGATTAGAATCATTCCACAGAATGTCGCAACCTCAGCCAATTACTTTAAAGTTGCATTCGGTAATCTTGAAGGTGGAGAAGAGCAAATGCCTTTTATAAAGGAAGAGGCGGCTGCGTACCAAAGTGCTTTAAAGGCGCATCTTGCGACTCTTTCAGACCCAAAAGCGGCAGAAAAGCTTAAAGGAGCACTTGATGCAGTTGCCCCCACATTCGATCGGTTGCTTTCTAGTGAGACGAAGGACTCGTTTGATGCGAATGAGCGCATGCATGAGATAGAGAGCATCTTGGGTGACCATATGATAGAGAGAGATTTGCCCAAAGCGGCCTAATTCATTAGGTAAAAGCAAAAACACACTCCTTGTCTCTATAGCGACAAGGAGTGTGTTTTTTTAAATACGCTAGCTTTGTTAGTTGAAGTTGAATTCGGAGAAGTGTTGATTGCGGCGGATGCAGTCTATGGCTTGGCGCACGTAGGGAATAGTGTTTGGAGGCAAGTTGTCGAGTGGAAACCAAGCGACGTCGTCGCACTTTTCGGGCTCGTTATTTTTAGGTTCACCGGCCCAGTGATTGGCAGTGAGATAGAAGTCTACGTATTCCTTACCTGGAACATCTTTGTTGCGCTGCATGACGTGTACGACGCTCATATCCTCAGTCTCGAGAATAACGGCTACCTCCTCCCGCGCTTCACGAACAATGCCTTCACGCACTGACTCTCCTTGCTCGAGGTGCCCAGCAGGGAGGCCGTAGTTTCCATCTTGATGGCCAGTATTGGCTCGCCGAGCAAGTAGAACGGTACCGTCCTTGATAAGAACTAAGAACACCGCTGGCATAATTTTAAAATGTTCAGCCATTATTGAATTGGATTAATGATGGCTCCACTGTTTTTGTAATCCTCGTATTCTTTTTCTAGCACTTCAGGTAGAGGTCTGTTTGTATAGAAAACAATATCTCCGAAAGAAGAAGGAACATCCCAGGTTTCGTGGGAGAAGAGTGCGCCCCACATCCATTTTGAAGATATTTTTCCGCCGGCGCTTACAATCCCGCCGTGGGTTATTGTGCCACCTTCATCTTTATAAAAAATAAGATCACCTTCTGTAGGCTTTTCAACTAGCCCGAGTACACCTTTATTTAGGAGATGTTGAATAAATTCCTTTTGGACTGGGTTATTGCCTCCAAGGAATGCCTTACGACCTTCGAGGCCGAGGGCGTATACGAAACAATTGTAGTTTGATGCAGGAGACGGAGGAACAGAAAGTATCTGGAGCTGTGTGGGGAGTTTTGCGCGAACAGAAGCCTGAAACTCCTGCGGGTCCCACCAATCGGCACCTCCGTTTGCCTCAATGAGGGCGGTGAGATTTTGTCGGTCTTCCTTATTCATACATCACCCAAATATATGAGGTTCGCCGCGAAGGAGAGCAAAGCCCTTGTAGGTATTGTCTCGCTCTTCGCCGCTTAGTTCCGTTAAAGCCTCAATTTCTTCTTCAGCTGCCCAACGGTACTCTGAATGGTCTTCTGGGTTTAGGCGGATATTTTCGAGCGGGTCGGTGAAGGAGGCAAAATACACTGCCTCAACGGAGTGCGAGCCTTTTACTTTGTTTAGATACGTAAAAACCGCAAACGGGTCTCCCACGGAGATATTCATACCGTGTTCCTCCATCACTTCGCGCTTCAATCCTTCTACAATATCTTCACCGAAGTCTATATGTCCGCCAGGTAGCTCAAACACATTCGGCAGAAACTTCTTCGTCGCAGCACGCTTGGGTAGAAAAACTTTCTCTACGCCATCAAAGTTGTGATGAATAAACGCGCACGCAGTTATAACCTGCTTACCTTCTGCCGGCGTCTCACTGTCGTGCTGGGTCATGTTTGGGTTTCTAACTCTTTAAACCCTGTGTCTTCGTCCAGGGTTCGTCTGTAAGTCGTGCCTTCAAGTACACCTATAACCACCTCCACCGTTACCCCAACACGACAACCCTCCTTGAGGTGGCCTCCCAGTACCCTTCCTTCTTTGTCAGAAACAGAAAGGTGGAGGTGGCATCCACTACTTGAAACTGTTCCGATACCCGAGACGATTTCAAAAGGACCTTCAAGATTTCGAATATCTTGTCGGTCAGGCGTTGCACCTGCCATACGCAGATTCACGTTCTCAAGGGCGCCGACGACAGAAAGCAAGACTCCTGCAGGAATATTCTTCGCTTGTAGCTCAATTTCTTCTTTTAGAAGCTGTCCGCCCTTTAGTCGAAATGTGATATGTCGCATATGTGTTTGGAGTCTCGGAACTCTCTAAAAGTTTTCAGATGCAAGGCGCGGGGATAAGTACGAGGAGACGTATCTCGTATACGGTGACGAGTGCTTGGGGCCCCGCAACACAGCAGGTGAGACTTTTAGAAAGTTCTAGTTACCAGTTTAGTTGACCACCGACCTGATATTCGATGACCCTGGTTTCGAAGAAGTTCTTCTCCTTGGATAGGTCAATCGCTTCAGACATCCAGGGGAATGGGTTTTGGACGTTGTATTGCGGTGTGAGGCCTACGCGCTGCAAGCGGCGGTCGGCGATGTACTCGATGTACTGCTTGAAGCCATCGGCGTTCATACCGAAGATGCCGGTCGGGAAGACTTCTTTAGCGAACGTATATTCAAGCACCACGGCCTTCTTAACGAGCTCGATAATTTTGCGAGCGAAGTCATTGGTCCAAAGTTCCGGATTTTCTTCCTTGATGGTGTTGATGACTTCAACGCCGAAGTTTAGGTGCATCGACTCGTCGCGCATGATGTATTGAATCTGCTCTGCAGAGCCAGTCAGTTTGTGTTGGCGCTGGAAGCCGAGCATTACCGCAAAGGACGAATAGAAGAAGATACCTTCGAGGATAAGTGAGAATACACACCAGTTCTCAAGGAACTTTTGTTTATTCTCGAACGTGTCCATCTTGAAGTCGCCGTCGAAGATACCTTCGTTGAAGCCGAGGATAAACTCCTCTTTGTTGTAGATGGAGTCAATCTCGCGGTACATGTTGAAGATCTTGGCCTGGTTGAGACCGAGCGATTCAACGATGTATTGGTACGCGTGTGTGTGGATGGCCTCTTCGTATGCCTGGCGCAGCAAGTACATGCGCACCTCAGGCGAGGAGACGTGCTTGTAGAAACCCATCACGATGTTGTTTGCGGCGATGGAGTCTGCGGTGGTGAAGAAACCGAGCACGGTCTCGAACGCCCGCCTTTCGTCAGCAGAAAGCGCGGTCGGGGATTTCCATTGCTCGATATCGAGCTGCATGGAGATTTCGGTCGGAAGCCAGTGGTTGGCGTTGGCGGTGTTGTAGTACTCCCAAGCGAACTTGTGCTTCATGGGATACAGCTGGATGACGTCGGCTTCAGTACCGCCCATGATGCGGCGTTGGTTGACGTCTACGGGCGGGGCATTTCTCTGTATGGCCATATGAGTAGAATTTAGAGATTAGATAGTAGAGAGGAAGAGCGTTTTTCTATAATATTCTGATTTCTACTTTCTATTATCTGATTTTTACTCGCACGCTTCGCACACTGCGTCTCCAATGACTTCTATCTTGTACTCCTTTTTTGGTTGAGCAACGGGAACCGGGGTAACATCAGCAGCTTTGATAGGCGAAGCAATGGCTTCTGCACCAGGGACGTGGACAGCCTTTGCGGCATTAACGGCGGTGGTTATAGATGCTGCCGAGGACATAGGTGCAATGACACCAACAGCGGCTGCAACGGCACTCATCTTTACGCCTTCAACAACCGGAGACTGCGCATGAATGGACGAAGCAGCTATTGGGACAACGGGGGTGACTGGTGCTGGCATTGAGGAATTAGAGGATTCATCCTTTTTGCGGAGGTGGGTTGCGCCGTGTTCAGCGATGCTGACGGTAGACTTTTCAACCTGTGAGGCGGCAACGGTACGGAGGTAATAGGTCGTTTTAAGGCCCATATTCCAGGCTAGGAAATAGATATCCGAGAGGTCCTTGCCTGACTGGCCTTTAAAGTAAATGTTGAGGGACTGCGACTGGTCTATCCACTTGCCACGATGGGCGGCGGCGTTGATGACCCACTGCATATCTACTTCGAAGGTCTCTTTATAGCGGGCGCGTATCTCTTCTGGTATTTCGAGTATCTGTGCAATGGAGCCATCGTGGTACTTCAGCTTACCCAGCATCTCCGCATCCCAAAGGCCGAGGCGGCGGAGATCCTCAATGAGGTAAGGATTTACCACTGTGAAGTCTCCTGAGATGTTTGATTTGACGTAGATGTTTTTGTACATGGGCTCAATGGTTGCGGTGCAGCCAGAGATATTGGAGATAGTTGCAGTCGGAGCGATAGCCATGCAGTTACTGTTTCGCATGCCGTTTTCTTTGACCGACGCGCGCACTACGCTCCAGTCGAGGCGCTCTGTGCGGTTGGTGGCGATAGCTTCACCGCGCTCGCGCTCAAGAAGACCGAGTGTGTCCACCGGGAAGATGTTGCGATCCCATTTGGAACCTTTGAACGATTCGTACGCACCGCGTTCTTTGGCAAGTTGCGAAGAGCCGAGTATTGCGTAGTAGGAAACGATTTCCATCGAACGGTCTGCGAAGTCTACGCATTCATTGCTGTCGAAGTTGATACCGAGTTGATAGAGCGCATCTTGGAAACCCATGATGCCAAGACCAACCGGGCGATGACGCATGTTGGAAGTCTTTGCTTCCTTGGTGGGGTAGAAGTTGATGTCGATAACGTTGTCGAGCATGCGCATCGCGGTTGTGACCGTGCGAGCAACTTTCTCGCCGTCGAACGCTCCTTCCTTTATGTGACGTGCAAAGTTAACGGAACCGAGGTTGCAGACTGCGGTTTCTTCAGCAGAGGTGTTGAGTGTGATTTCGGTGCAGAGGTTGGAGTTATGCACGACACCAGCGTGATCTTGCGGAGAGCGAATGTTGGACGGATCTTTGAACGTAATCCACGGATGTCCAGTCTCGAAGAGCTGTGTGAGCATCTTCTTCCAGAGATCACGCGCTTTCATGCGCTTGAAGAGCTTGATCGACTTTTGATCAGCGCGAGCTTCTGCGGCAACGTACGCTTCTTCAAATGCGCGACCGTAGAGGTGGTGGAGTTCAGGAACTTCTTCAGGAGAGAAGAGTGTCCATTCGCCATCTTCACGGATGCGCTTCATAAAGAGGTCCGGCACCCAGTTGGCCGTGTTCATGTCGTGGGTGCGGCGGCGCTCGTCACCGGTGTTCTTGCGAAGTTCGATGAAGTCTTCGATGTCGTAGTGCCAGGTCTCGAGGTATGCGCAGGTGGCACCGCGGCGGCGTCCCGAACGGTTAATAGCCACCGTGACGTCGTTTGAGATCTTAAGGAAGGGAACGACGCCCTGGCTGGTCATGCCGGTCGTAGAACCAATACGGGCGCCCGTGCCGCGGAGGTTGGTGTAGTCGGTGCCGATGCCGCCCGTCCACTTGGAGAGCTGAGCGTTATCGCCATATACCTTAAATATGTGGCTCAAGTCATCCATCACCGTGTTGAGGTAACAAGAGGAGAGCTGGGCTACTGGAGTACCAGCGTTAAAGAGGGTCGGGGTAGAAGGAACATAGTGAAGTTGTGACATAACGTCGTAGAACTCCTCGGTCCATTTCATACGTACTTCCTTTTTCTCAGCGAGGGCAAGTCCCATGGCCACACGCATAAAGAAGTATTGAGGACTCTCAAGAAGCGCTCCTTTATCTGACACACGTACAAAGTAGCGGTCGGCGAGGGTTTGTAGACCGAGATAGAGCAGGTTGTCATCGCGTTCCGGGCGTAGCATCTTAGCGATAGCTTCAAGATCAAAGGTAAGAAGCTCTGGATCGAGCTTCTTCAACTCAACTGCTTTGCGGACGTTTGCAATAAACGCTTGGCGATAGAGTGCATCGAACTGCGTGTAGTCAAAGCCATGCCCCATAGTCTCTCCATTAATAGAAGAGAGAAGGAGGCGTGCTGCAACTTTGGAGTAGCCCGGTTCAATTTCGATCATCGAACGCGTCACCATGATGAGGGTGCGCGTGATGTCTTTTGTTTCGATACCGTCGAACACTTCCATTTCAACTTGGCGCACGAGCGTGTCGATGTCGATGCCGGATTGTCCGGCGACCGCGAACATGAGCGACGTACGAACTTTTTCCAAAGAAAATGCTTCCGTGCGTCCGTCACGCTTGCGCACCGACAACTGACGCGTTGCGATAAGTTGTTTTACTTCTTCTTTGCGTGCCTCGCGTTCTTTCTGATGTTCGTATCGATAGATGATGTAGTGCTTTGCAACCGCAAAGTACCCACGACTCATGAGTGCGTTTTCTACGAGGTCTTGAATATCTTCAACCGAAGGAATGATGGACGGGTTCTCACCGTACTTGCGCTCGATCGCTTCAATCACCGTGCGACCGATTGCGGCAGACTCTTCAGTGTGTGGATCGCGAAGAACAGAAAGAAACGCTTTGCTTATTGCGATGGCGATTTTTTCACGATGGAAATCAGCGATTTCACCGTTGCGCTTTTTTATTTTCTGCGTGAGTGGCATGTAGCTGTTCGTTTCGCTGGTAGTGATTTTTTGCGCGTGCTTGAACGATTTTTCTCACGTACAAGGACGTTTTCTCTTGTAGTTGGAAAGCGTAAAAAAGGTGTCTGAATGGAACGGTTGGATGTGTCTAAAGTATAGCATTCTGGCCATTTTTCGCGTGTTTCGGTCGGACGTCTATTATCGTCAACAACGGCCATTTTTGCCTTGTTGATAAGTAAAAAATGGGCACAAGGTAACTATTGTGAGCGAGAGTCAATATTTTTTACGGTTTCTCTTTAAAATAGGTTTAAAAACAGGCGTTTTTAGGGACACACAAAGAGATAAGTGGTCAAGTCCTCCCACTTTGCTATAAAAAACGTGTTGTGCGACGTTGGTTTTGTCCCACTTCAGCTCGGTTTTGGTTACCGGTGTTCGGTTTTCGCAAACCTGTAGCGCTAGCACTCAAAACCGTAACGCAGTAAGCTTTTTGTATGAATACCATTCGCCCAAAGGACGATCAGAATTTTTGGAACCTCATCTTTTCCGCTCTTTTTGCCGTTCTTCTTGGGCTTTCGCTTTGGTACTTCTATGCGGCCTACCGGGTCATACCGCGCTACATACCCCTGGCAGACTTTGCTTTGATTTCACTCGCCATTTTCCGCATCACCCGTTTGGTGGTGTACGACAAGATTACCCAGTTCTTACGAGATAGCTTTTTGCGAAGTCGAGAGCTCCTTGGAGACGATGGAAGGGTCTATGTAGAGCGCTCTGCGTACCCCGGGGGACCACTGAGGACTATTTCGGACCTTCTTCAGTGTCCGTGGTGTACGGGTATGTGGGCGACACTCGTCGTTGTTTTCGCCTATTACGCCTTTGCGTTCTCTTGGTACCTCATTTTGGTCCTTGCCATTGCAGCGGTAGGTAACGTTATGCAGCTTATTGCCAATGCCATTGGGTGGAGGGCAGAGAGCCTCAAGCTCGATGTTTCGGCAAAAACAGAAGGGCAGGTGCGCCCAGACGGTAACTAGAGGCGTCGTAAAGGACAAATAAAGGACATCTCTTTACGAGATGTCCTTTATTTTTTGAGAAAACGTAGGCTGTGGATAACTCTGCTTAGAAAACAACGGGAACAACAAGCGAGTCATCTTTGGCAGGGTCGCCCGATGGGTTGTCTTTGCGCAAGATAAGTTTGCCGTGACTCCCTGCTGGTTGTGTGGGGAAGGTGAGAGTGAGTTTGTATGGCACAAAGTCTTCAGTCATCCAGTCACTTTGTGCTTCGGCATGAGTTTGAACAATCACATTTCCTTGCGCGTCTTGAAGTTCAACGGGAAAGCTCGCTTCGAAATACCAGGTGCCGCGAGCTTTCCCAGTGACGGTAAGCGGTGAAGAGATTTTGGCCGTAGGACGTGGTGCGTCTATGGTGATGAGGTCCATTTTTGAAAGCTCGTTTCCAACGTCTTGCGTAAAGGAGCGACCATCTGGAGTGGCACATCTTGGCGGGTAGCTTTCCATCACTGGATAGAGGGCTCCGCATTCCTCAAATGAACTTATTTTTGCAATACTTTTTGCCGTTGCCGCTTTATGCATATACCAATAGGCGCCTCCGGCGAGCAGCACTAGAACAAGGGCAATAGCGATTGTTGCTTTCATATATATAGTCTAACGCGCCAGGACCCTACTGGTGATCGTTACTCTTACATCAAAAAACTGAGCGGCCAGATAAGCGTTTCCATAAAACGAGCGACATAGCCGCGTTTATACCACTGCGCAAACTGCAACTCGGAACTGTGCGCCATATCCACCGTAAGTTGTTCGGTAAGTACTTTTGCCAGCGCGCTATCGTTTGAAATGAGACTTCCTTCGAAGTTGTATTGGAAACTGAGGTGGTCGAGGTTGTGGCTTCCGAGCATAGAAAACGAGCCATCGATAACTGCTATCTTGGCGTGTAAGGTTGAAGGTATGTAGCGATAGATGCGTACGCCGGCGGTGAGCAGATTTTCAAAATAGCTCTCAGCCGCGAGGTCGGCGATGCTCGCATCTGAGCGCTCCGGAAGGATAAGACGCACGTCTACTCCTCTGCGTCGCGCGCTTTTGAGGAGTCTCACCAAAAGATGCGGCGGAACAAAGTATGGGGTTTCAAGGTAGATATATCGTTTTGCAGCACGAATGGCTCGACGAAGTGCGCGGTAGGCAGGGCGTCGCAGAGAGAAGGGAATATCGAGAAGATATTGTTCGGGCGCCACTTTATATTTCGGCATGTCACGTAGGCGCATTTCTTTGTGGGCAATCTTCCACATGCAGTCAAACGCTCGCTGCATATCAGAAACAGCGGCTCCTTCAAAAATGATAAGCGTGTCGCGCCACGCGCGCATGCGCTCGTCGATACACACGCCGCCAGTGAGGCCGGTGCGCTTGTCTACCACGATAAGCTTTTGGTGATCGCGGAAGAAAATAGGCGTGTGGTGACTGAGTCGGAGGGGAATGATGGAGTTAAAAAAACGCAGCTCGATACCTGCATCCGTGCACCTTGCTACAAGATTGCTTACCGCAAGCTCATCGCTGCCGATAGCGTCGAGCAATAAACGTACTTTCACACCCGCAGCTGCTTTGCGATACAGGATAGAAAGCAGCTCGTCACCGATGCCACCTTGTTTGAAAATAAAATGTTCGATGTCTATGGTCTGCGTTGCCGACTCAAGTGCCGAAGTAATGGCCTGCCAGCATAAGGTGTTGTGGTGGTAGAGAGAAAACTGTTGCATACGAATTAGTCTATACCACGCGAAAAGGCCGCCCAGACGGGCGGCCTTTCGTTGCGATAGGTCGGAGCCTCAGTGACGATGATACGGCTCGACGGCGACCCAGTGCCCGCGTTTGCGAGGCGGTTCACCGGGCTTTGGATCTCGGTGAGGCTTGTCGTACAGCGTCACCGAAACTTTAGGCAGGCTCAGAAGCGCTGGCACGCTCTTGTCAGCTTCGTGTCCGAGTAGGTTGGTCATAGTGACCGAACGAAACGGACTGTACGGCTCGACGAGCGGCAGATCTGCGAGGATGCGGACCAGCTGCTCGAACTGGCTGACGTTGCAGCCTTCGATTGTCCAGTGGTAGCTGTTGTGCGGCCGCGGAGCCATCTCGTTGAAAATGAACTTCTCGTCTTGTGTGAAGAAAAGCTCCACACAGGTGAGACCAACGAGTTTCAGTTGCTCGGCGAGCCGCTTCGGCCCTTGTTCATGCTTCGTCCAGAACGGTGCTCCACCGAACGCTTCTTGGTGGAACAATGTCTGTCGGAGGATGCCGTTCTCATGCGTGTTGACCACCATGGGGAAGCAGCCGGTCTTGCCGCGACTGTTGCGGTAGACCATGATGGACGCCTCGTGCTTGAAGTTGACGAATGCTTCGAGGATGCAGGGGACGTGCCCGAGTTCTTCCCATGCGCGTCGGGCTTCTTCGACGCTTTTCACACGCCGCTGTCCCTTGCCGTCGTAGCCGCCGAAGCGGGTCTTCATGATGGCGGGGAAGCCGACAAAGAAGCCAGCGTCATGGAGCTCCTGGGGGGTTTGAAACGCCCAGAATTTCGCCGTCTCCATACCCACCGCTTGGGCAGCCCTCTTCTCGAGCAGCCGGTCTTGCGCCGTAGCGAAGACAAGCGAGCTTGGGTTCACGGGCTTGCGTCCGAGACGCTCGAGAAACTCGAGCGTGCGCTTGTCGACGCTTTCCCATTCGCAGGTGATGACGTCGACGAGGCTTGCGAACTCGAGGAGCGCCTTCTCGTTGTCATAGTCCGCGATGATTTTCTTCCACGCGATGAACGTCCCGCATTCCTCCTCGCTCTTGCAGTAGACGACCGTCTTGACGCCGAGCTTCGCAGCGGCCGCGGCGGTCATGCGGCCAAGCTGGCCACCGCCGAGGATGCCAATGGCCTTGCCCATGTTTCCCGTCCGCTCTATATGAGCGCCTTTCCGAAGTCGACTATACCAGAGAGGTATGGAATGGTCAGGATAAAAATATGTTTTGACGAAGTTAAACTAGCGTTGTACAGTGTTGCCGGAAGCGCTTGTGCTTTCGTTGGCAGAAGGGATATGCCCCACTGCCACCTTGCCCTACGGGGATAAGGCTACCGTGGCTACGGTCACAGAGGAGACGTGAAATGAAGGACCACCTGAAGCGGTTGGACGAAATCTTCAACCCACTTGATGGCGTAACGTGGCTGGCGCTCAAGGAGCTCTCGCACGAGGAGCGTGTCGTGCGGCTCCGCGAGATCGTCCTCGGGCTGGCCGCGCAAGACGTCTCTGACGCGGAGGACAAGAAAGTCGACGGGATCATTTCGGGGCACGTTGGCTACTTGCTGGCTGCGATCTACGAGAAGAACCGCGAAGCTGGTCGTAAGGCGCGTCAGCCGGCGGAACAGATGATGGTCGCCGTTAGGGTGGAGCAGCTCAAGGAGATCATGGAGATCTACACGCTCCTGCCTTCGGACAACAAGTCGCCCCATTTGAAAACACGCGAAAAGCTGCTCACGCTCGTCGTGCGTCGGTGGGCGGAGAGTGAAGACGAGGCCGAAGCCGACGAGCTCTGCCGTTTTCTGGTGGAAGCGGCTAAGTGCGCCGACCAAGTGGTCCATCACGAGCTCATCTCGCGGCTCATCCGCGACAATAACTTCCGTGCGGATCCATCACGCCGCGCTCGGATGATGCTCGCGATGGTTGAGCTCTCAAAGGCAGATGTTCACAACGACGTCTGCGATACGGCAACAGTCGCGTTCGCCAAAGACTTGGCGGTGCGGCACGATGCCCTCGCTGGCGTCGCACGCATCGTCAACGCCGTTGGTATCGAAGGTGAGCGCGTGCTGGAATGGGAGTTGGTTTCGAAATACACCGAGTGGGCTATGCGGACGTTCGCGCAGCCTGCTCGTGAACTTGAAGGGCGGCTCTGCGAGATCGGCGCTCATCCGTGGAAGATGACGTCGCTCCGCGCTGATTCGATCAACGGCGCGACGTACACGTTCAACTGGCCTGGCTCCGAAGGCGAGTGGACGAGCAAGATCATGACGGAGAAGGAAGCGATCGACAACGCCATCAAGCGGGCGTTGAGGATCGTTGAAGCGTGGAGGGCGGAGGGCCCTCAGCTGCTTGCGGTCCGCCTCACCATGATCCGCCCGGGCCGTGGCGGCCGATCGCCGGAGGTTCTCCACAACGAGCTGGTGCCAGTCCCGCTGCACAGCTAGTCTTAGACTCGAGAGGTTCGAGGGCCCGGCTTCACCGCCGGGCCCTCAGACTTTTTAGTAGGGTTAGTTCAAATGAAAACGCCCCCGCAGTCGCGGGGGCGTCCATCATTTTCGTACGAAGCTATTTCTTGCGCTTCGAGGGTCCGAACGTGCCGGCCTCGAAACTCTTCCAGATAGGACGGAACAATGTGGGCCGTGTCTCCATGACGATTTCGTCGTGGAATTTTCCGTCGCGGAATGTCCGCTCCGGCATGCGACCAACTTCGAGGTAGCCGCACTTCTTGTTGTAGGCAGCGCTCCGGCCATTGAAGGCGGCTACCCGGGACTCAATGGAGTGCAGCCCGAGTTCGTCGAAGGCGTACTTCAACAGGAGCACTTTGGCGTGGCTGCCGTAGCCTGCACCCCAGAAGCGTTTGTCGCCGATCATCGCACCCGTTGTTGCCGAACGGTTGCCCCAACTGATGCGATGCAACCCGATGCTTCCGATGTGTGTGCCCCCTTTCTTCTCGATAATCGCCAACACGATGTTCTCCAGTTGGGCACTGGCCGCTGACCCCGCACACCAGGTCTCTTCCTGCTTGCGTGTGGTGGGGAAGCGGATCATCAGGAAGCGAGTTACGTCGTGGTCGTTGGTCCACGCGTAGTAGCGATCGACGTCGCCCATCTCGATAGGCGAGAGAAATACTTTCGACTTCGGGTGGTCTTTGAAAACCACGCGGTTGATACGCTTGCTCATCGGTTTGGCCTTCTCTTGTTAAGGATCAGTCATGCTGGAAACGAAAACCCCTCGGCTTCGCATCCAGCCGAGGGGTTTCGAGAGCTTCCTGTGCGTAGGAGATTAGCTTTGCAAAACACCACGGCTATAGACATAGGCAAGCGCCTCGATCTTGACGATCGAAGGCGTACAGCCCGTATCCATACCGCGGTATATATGCCGCATAAGGACAATATGAAATTAAACTAAAGGTTTGTCTAGACTTGTTCGTTGGACTCTAGTAGAGTCCGTTTGGTTGCTCCGCGTTTATGGAGCAAGGGATACAACGTTTTTTGAAGAAGGAAGAGGGTTAAGAGATGGCACATCCACTGGAGAGGCTCTCGTCGGTTGACGGGCGCTATGCAAAGGCGGTCGCAGCTCTAGCGCAGCGCATGAGCGAAGGCGCGCTCGTGCGGTATCGCGTGACCGTCAAGGTCGCGTTCATCGAGCATCTCGCGGATTTCCCCGGGGTGCCGGTGCGTCCGCTCACCGAAAGCGAGGCGGAATTCCTCGACAAGCTCGTGGCCGATTTCTCGCTCGACGACGCCATCGTCATTCAGCAAATCGAACGCAAAGGCTATGTGGACGGCGAGATGAAGCTCGGCCCCACAAACCACGACGTGCAGTCCGTCGAGCTCTGGCTTCAGATGAAGCTGCGGCAGACCTCGATGGCGGACCTGTTGCCGTGGCTACACTTCGGCCGTACCTCCGAGGACATCAACAGCTGCGCGTACGCGCTCATGCTGTGCGATGCCATCTCGAAGGTCATTCTGCCGCAGCTCTTCGAGCTAAACGACACGCTCGAGAAACTCTCGGTCGAGCATGCGGAGCTTCCGATGCTCGCACGCACGCACGGTCAGTCGGCGTCGCCAACGACGTTCGGCAAGGAAATGCGCGTGTTCAAGGAACGCCTCGAACGGGAGCTCAACAAGCTGTACCGGGTTACCATAGACGCCAAGTTCTCCGGTGCCACTGGCAACCACAACGCAGAGTTCGTTGCGTTTCCGAACGTGGACTGGCCGAAGTTTGCATCGAGCTTCATCGCGACGCTCAGCCGCTTCACGTCGAGCGATCCGGTTATCGTGGCAAACCACTACACCACGCAGATCGAACCGCACGACAGCTATGCCGAGCTGTTCCAGGTGATGATCCGCATCAACAACATCGTCGAAGATCTGGCGCAGGATACGTGGCGCTACATCAGCGACGGCTGGATCACGCAGCGCGCTGTGGCGAGTGAGTCGGGATCGTCTGCCATGCCCCACAAGGTCAACCCGATCGACTGGGAGAATGGGGAAGGCAACCTCGAGCTCGCGAACGCGCTGTTTGAACTCTTCGCCCGCAAGCTCACCAAGTCGCGCCTCCAGCGCGATCTCTCGGACTCCACTGTGATGCGCAACTTCGGCATCGCGTTCGGCTGGAGCCTGATCGCCTACAAGGCGGTCATGCGTGGTCTCGGTAAGTCGTCCCCGAATGCTGAGGCCATGGCCAAGGCGCTCTGGGAACACCCCGAGGTCATCACCGAGGCGATCCAGGTCATCCTCCGGCGCGAAGGCGTCGGCGGTGCCTACAACATCCTCAAGGATGTGGCGCGTGGGAAGGCGGTGAGCCTCGACGACCTCCGGTCCTTCGTGGCCACGCTCGACGTTAACGACGGCGTGAAGGCGGAAATCATGCGCATCACGCCGCTCAATTACATCGGCATCGCCCCCGCGATCGCCCGCGGCGAGGTCTAGACCTCGCCGCCTGAAATACGACGCCGGCCCTCTGCATTCGGGGGCCGGCGTTTTCGTTTGCAATTTGGCACTGGTTGTTTAGGCTCACCAGTGGGTTGTATGTACCAGCTGCAGGGTGTGCAGCATCAATACTGTGTAATGGGGAAGTTCATGGTGGACATGACAACGTTCGGTCCGAAGGTTCCCGGCCTCAAGCTGTTGAATCGTGGTAAGGTCCGCGACAGCTACGAACTGCCGGGACACGACGACCTCATGCTGGTTGTCGCGAGCGACCGCATCTCGATCTTCGACTTCGTGCTCGGGGATTTTGTGCGCGACAAGGGCGAAATCCTGACGGCGCTCAAGGTCTTCTGGGACAAGGCTCTCCTGAACCCCAACGGTGTGCTGACCGATTTCGTCGCCGCAGGCGCTGAGATCGACAAGTATCTCCCGAAGGCCCAGCTCAACAAGGGCGACCTTCACGCACGCGCGGTCGTCGTCCGCAAGCTCGAGATGATCCCGGTCGAGTGCATCATCCGGGGTTATCTCACGGGCTCGGGACTCACCGCCTACAAGGAAACGGCGCCGAAGCACCTGTTGTGCGGCCATTCGCTTCCTCCTGGTCTGGTGGATGGGTCGCAGTTCGACAATCCGCTCTTCACACCGACGACCAAGGTCACGGTGGGTCACGACGAGCACATCACGGCGCAGTCGGTCGACGAGAAGTACGGCGGCGAGCTCGGTGATCTCGCATGGGAGATCTACAAGGTCGGCCGGATACACGCTGCGCTTCGCCAGGTCATCATCGCCGACACGAAGTTCGAGTTCGGCTATGACAAGGATCGTCGTCTTGTTCTCGGCGATGAATATCTGACGCCGGACTCGAGCCGCTTCTGGGACGAGACCGACTGGAACCTCGCACTGCGTGAGGGCCGGACACCGAAGTCCCACGACAAGGAGTTCGTCCGCACCTGGGGGCGCACGCTCGGCATCCAGCGCAGGAAGCCTGAGGTGAACGCCGACTACGCATGGGTACGCGAGCAGTACGTGCCCAAGGACGTGCTCGCGCAGACCACGGGCCTCTACCACACCATCTTCGAGCGGCTCACGCAGATGCCACTCGCCACATTCCAACGCGAGTTCATGGGCATGTAGCCCACGGACCAACCATGTTCGAAACGGGCCGGCCTCCACGAGAGGCCGGCCCGCGAACGTTTCTGCTAAACTGCACGAATGGCAAAACGAGCAATACCAATACTTTTCGGCACACTCCTTATCGACATGATCGGGTTTGGGATGATTTTTCCTCTCATCCCTGTTCTCTTTACTGAACCGTCGTCTCCTGCATTTTTACTCCAGGGGTATTCGACGAGCATGCAACTTTTGCTTGCGGGACTCATTGTTTCGGTCTTTGGGTTTATGCAATTTATCGCGGCGCCGATACTTGGTGAGCTTTCCGATGTGTATGGACGCAAAAAACTTCTCACCGTAGGTGTTGCCGTATTAGCGCTTTCAAACTTGTTGTTTGCCTTTTCAATAACGATAGGTTCGCTTGCCCTTATATTTATCAGCCGCATGGTTGCAGGGCTTGCTGGTGGAAACTTTGCCATCGCGCAGGCGACCATTGCGGATGTTACTGACCCGAAAGATCGAGCAAAGAATTTTGGTCTTATTGGTGCAGCTTTTGGGATCGGTTTTATTCTCGGACCGCTTCTTGGTGGATGGATATCGGCACTTACCGGCGTCGCGGCTTCTCCATTTTACGTCGCGGGTATTCTCGGCATTTTTAACGTCATTTCCGTTTCGCTTTTTTTGCCAGAAACGCATCACAACAGAAGGGAAGCGCACGCATTTACATGGCTCAAAGGCATACACAATATCCGTGCGGCACTCACCGATGTTGACGCGCGCTTGGTATACCTCACGAGCTTTCTTTTTCTTGCAGGCTTTTCGTTCTTTACCTCATTTATAGGAGTGCTCGTTGTTGCAAAGTTCCACCTCTCTGAAGCCGGAGTCGGAACATTTTTTGCCACCTCCGGCATTTTTATTGTCTTTACGCAGTTGGTCATTTTGCGCCTACTCACGCGACGTTTTCATGAGAAGCAAATATTGCGCGTCTCGATGTTGATGGTTGCCTCTGGCCTCGCGCTCTATCCGTTTATCCCGACGCTCGCTTTGATGTATATGGTGTTGCCGCTTGTTGCTATCGGCAACGGCCTCACGATGGCAAATATGACGGCGCTGGTGAGTAAAGGAGTATCTCCACAAAAGCAGGGAGCAGCGCTCGGCATAAACGGCTCGCTCTTAGCGCTCTCGCAAGGACTCGCGCCGCTTATCGCTGGGGTCGGTTCAAGTGTGCTCGGCATACAAGCGCCGCTTCTTATTGGCTCGACCCTTATTGTTTGTTCTTGGGCGACCCTTTTTATCGTTATGAAGAAAATGCAGTCCTAAAAGCGCCTCGCCCCCGCAGCAGTTTGCGGGGGCGCGTGGAAGTGGTCAGTGGAGCGTGCGGAGCATCTCCGCATACTTGAATTCGGCGGGCTGGATGAGCCCGGCGCTTGCGACCTTCACCTCGAAGAGCTTGCCATCGAGATTGTTCTGCCAGAAATCCAGGAATTTCGTCAGAACAGGGAATCGAGGCGCGATGTCGAGTTCCTGCCAGATGTACGTCTGCAGGAGGTGACGGTGGTCGAGCATGAAGTACAGGATTTCCGCCGTCGTGAGACGGTAGTCCCTGAGCTGCAGGCGAAGCGACATAATATGTTCCCCCGGCTACGTGATACTGCTTCCTTTATCAAAACACCGCTTGAAAAACGTGCAAGTTTTATATGCCAGTAAGCGTGATGGCTACGTAGAGTGCCCCTACGCCAAGGAGGGTCATGCCACTTGTTAGCCATGTTGGATGCTGGTGGTGGCTCTCTGGGAGAAGGTCGGACGCTCCTATATAGAGAAAGAATCCACAGAAGCTTGCGAGTACCAGTCCGAGAGTGCCTGTGTTGAGCATAAAGAAACGGGTTGCAATGACGCCGAGGACGGGAGCCATGGCACCGGCAATGAGCCAACCAAATGCGCGCGCTTTTGTGCCGCCGCTTCGCAATATGGCGCTCACGGTGTTAATGCCGTCTGAAAAATCGTGCACCAACACCGCTACGGCAACGACAACACCAACAGCAGCTGATACTTGGAAGGCGAGACCGATGGCGATGCCGTCAAGAAAGCTGTGGAGTGCGAACGAACCTGCGCCGAGGGTGCCGCGGTGTGAGTGACCGTCTTCGTCATGGTCGTGCGCATGAAGTGTGACAATGCGGTCGAGCACCATATAGAAAAGAAAACCCAATGCAACAATGCCGGTTACTACTGATGTGTCATAGGAGCTTGCCGAGAGTTCGAGCGCCTCAGGGAGGAGATCAAAAAAAGCGACACCGATAACAGCGCCTGCGCTAAAACCTAATATAAGGTGTAGTTTGTCGCGAAACTTAAGTGCAAAGAGTCCTCCGAAGAGGGTAGAGAGAACGGTTGCGAGTGTAATAAGGGTAAGTGTCATAGGTAAAAGTGTAGCGCACTTTAACTGAAAAGGGCCCTCCGAAGAGGGCCCTCCCGTCTTGCACTGAGGCGAAGACGCAGGTCAGCGGGGAGCGCCGGCGCGCTCGTCGCCGAGGCGGTCGCTGCGCGGCGTCTCGGCCGCCCGCCAGATCCAGCCGAGCTCGTCGGTCAGATCGAAGTCGAGGTCCTTCAGCATCGCGAACTTCCGGAAGTTCGAGAGCGCGGGCTCCTCGGCGATGCCGGAGCGCACGATCGCCGCCGGCGTGTTGTACATCTTGCTGAGCAGGCCGCCGATGGCGGTCTTGACCTCGCCGAGCTCCACCTTGGTGGAGGTCTCGAGCAGCTTGGCATTGTCGCCGCCGATGGCGCTCAGCAGGGCCTTGCGGGCGCCCGACTTGTTGTTGTGCGTGGGAACCTTGATGCCGTTGATGTTGGCGATGATGACGGCGATCTTCGAACCGGCGGTGCCGGGGGTCTGATTGGTCACGTTGCTTCCTCGCAGTGTGGTGTGCAGCTTGGGGTCTTTCCCCAAGCACGTACGGTCATAAAAAATGCCCCGTAGGCAAGAGGCAAAGTACTACACCCTTTTGTATATGTCAATGCCGAGCGAGCGCAGATGCCCGTCGTGCGCGTAGATGGCGTATACCCCATGAGATAGCCTATCTCACGGGGTATAATTTCTGCCATGACATCAAACCCGTATTCAACGCGCACGCACGAGGCTATGAAAGAGGTACTCCTTGAGCCGGAGGCTCCCGCACCAGAGACCTTCTATCACATGCTCCGCGGTGGACCCGAGAAAGGAAACGTCACTATCTGGGAGCCTGGGCGAGCGGGTCGTGAGTATATAAAGACGCTCGGTCACTATCATACGTGGGACTTTAAAGAGACGTATCGGATACTTGCAGGTGAAGGAATCGCCCTGTTCCAGAAACGCGCGAGCGCGGAGGATGAAGCACTTGAAGATGTCAGAGTGGTACACGTAAAAGCAGGCGACGTTCTTGAAATGCCCATAGGCTACGGACATATTTTGGTAAATACCGGTTCAGGCCTTCTTGTAACCATCGACGACAGTCCTTCGAACGATCCATCAAAGCCACACGCAGACTACGAGCCTATTCGTCGGATGCACGGCATGGCCTACTACATTGTTGAAGACAATGGTGTTCCTGCTTTGATGCGGAATTCAAACTACACAAGTATCGCAAAAGAAGATCTCGGTGGTCTTTCTGTAATCGGATAATGGAAGAAGTGGAAAATAAAAAAATAGGAGAAGTTCGTTCTTTTCCGGAGGGATTTCTGTGGGGCGCTAGTACCGCCTCATTCCAAGTTGAAGGTGGTATTTCTAACAACGATTGGGCTGAAGCGGCACGGCAAGGAAAAGCGCCGCTATGCGGACGTGCATGCGATCACTACAGTCGCTTTGAATCGGATTTTGATATCGCAAAAGATCTTGGCCACAACGCACACCGTTTTTCTATAGAGTGGTCCCGTATCGAACCTGAAGAAGGGAAGTTTGATGAAAAAGAGATTGAGCACTACCGCGCAGTGTTGCGTGCACTAAAAGCGCGCGGACTAACTCCGTTTGTCACACTGTGGCACTTTACGCAGCCGATGTGGTTCTCAGAAAGAGGTGGATTTTTACATGCAGGTGCCGCGCAAGTGTTTGCACGGTACTGCAGCTTTGTTGTTGATCGACTAGGTAGCGAGGCGGAATTTTGGATGACCATCAATGAACCGCAAGTTTTTGCGGGCGACGGATACTTAAAAGGTAAATTTCCGCCGTTTGCGCGTAACCTTATTTCCTACCTGCGTGTATTGTCGGCACTTATGAAAGCGCACGTCGCCGCATACCGAGCTATCAAAGCGACGAACTCAAACGTACAAGTTGGCATCGCAACCCATAATATTGATTTTGATCCTGCAGAAAATGTATTGGCACGGTATCTGGCGGGATTTTTGGATTGGTTCTGGAATCACCGCTTTCTTTTAAAGACCAAAGGATGTCACGACTTTATTGGTCTTAACCATTATTTTCATCATCCCATTGGGAAGCGTGCAGCCAAAGACGCTCCTCGCTCAGACATGGGGTGGGAGATACACCCCGAGTCGCTCTATCGATTGAGTGTGGGCCTTGTTCGGTATAACGTGCCCATCTACATAACGGAAAGCGGACTTGCCGATAGTAAAGATGTACATCGCGCCTCCTACATCACCGGATATGTTGGTGCAGTACACCGCGCAATAACTGACGGCGCCGATGTGCGAGGGTATTTACACTGGTCGCTTCTTGATAATTACGAATGGGCTGAAGGATTTTGGCCGCGATTTGGTTTGGTAGCGATAGATTATGCTACGCTTACTCGTACGGTAAGAGCGTCTGCTCGCGTGTTTGAAACCATCGCACGCGCGAACGCACTTTAGTACGTTATTTCTCTCATGCCTGAGACATTCCTCACATCGACAATGGCTATATGGGTGAGTCTCGTTGTATTGGCACAGGCTATTAACGCAGCCACGGTTGTTATTGATAAATACGTTCTTGCGCGCAGTGGAGGCATCGGCAAGCCGGTGGTGTACGCATTTTACGTAAGTCTATTGTCTGGATTTGTGCTGGTGTTGGTTCCGTTTGGATATATATCGATACCATCGTATGTAGTGCTCGGGCTCTCACTGTTAACGGCCGCGTCTTATATTGCCTCAATCGTATTGCTCTATACGGCGCTTAAGCTCACGAATCCCTCGGACGTGATACCGGTTGTTGGCGGAACGTCAGCGCTTATGGCGTTTATCCTTGAACACACCTGGCTTGATACGCCACTTCCTGCATCGTTCGTACTGGCCTTTATCTTTTTGGTTGTTGGTACGCTTTTTATTTCGCACTTTCGTTTTACGACGCCCTCTTTTCTCTATGCGCTTCTCGGTGGAGCACTTTTCGGCCTCTCTGCATTCCTTATAAAACTTATTTTTGCCGAGACGTCGTTTATTGATGGATTTTTTTGGACACGCATGGCCAATGTTGTCGGGGCACTTTTGCTACTCGCACTCCCTGGTACGTGGGCGGCCATACATCGTGGTTACCACAGCTCGTCGAAAGGCCTGCGGTCAGTGGTGGTGTTTAACAAAGTACTTGCGGGTGTTGCTTTCGCGCTTGTCCTCTTTGCAATACAACTTGGTTCAGTCTCCATCGTAAACGCGCTCTCAGGACTTCAATTTGTCTTTCTCTTAGCGTTTGCATACGTTTTCGGCAATGTATTTCCGGATATCTTTCACGGCGAGATACATCCTCACAAATTTCCGCACAAGCTTGTAGGAGTTATCTGCATTGTCATCGGCGTTGCGTTCTTGTTCGTCTAATCACATGCGAAAAGCCGTTTATAGTATCCTCGCCGTGCTCGCTACCTTATTTGTTTTAGGGTACGCGCTGTCGCATCGTGATATACCAAAAGACATCACGTACGGCCTCTCCTTTAGCAAGCTCCATTCCGAAGAACTCGGTCTCAATTGGAAAGATGTGTATTACGGTATCTTGACCGAGCTTAAGCCCGAGCATCTGCGCCTCTCCGCGCATTGGCCCATGGTAGAGCCAAAAAACGGAGTCTTTGGCTTTGCAGACCTCGACTACCAAGTACAGATGGCAGAGATGAAGGGAGCTGACGTGATACTTGCGGTCGGTCGACGTGCACCAGGGTGGCCTGAGTGTCACGTGCCTGATTGGGCGCTCAACCTTTCGAAAGAAGAGCGCGATGCAAAGGTGCTCGAATATATCACGGCAGTCGTGATGCGCTACAAAGACGCACCCAACTTGAAGTATTTCCAAGTCGAGAATGAACCGTACTTGAAGTTTGCCCCGCAATACTGCGGTGAATTTGACCCGGTATTTCTCAAAAAAGAAGTTGACCTGGTGCACACGCTTGCGCCCAACAAAAAAGTTTTAGTAACTGACTCTGGTGAAATGGGGAAGTGGCACGGCTCTTGGCAGGCAGGAGACGTGTTTGGGACAAGCGTTTATCTCTATGTGTGGTACAACCCGTTTGGATCCATACGTTACCCCATTGGTCCGTGGTTTTTCCGTATTAAGCAAAACGTTATCGAATTTTTGTACGGCAAAAAGCCATCATTACTTATCGAACTTGGACTTGAGCCGTGGCTCAACAAGCCGATTGCCCAAGCGTCGCGCGATGAACAGTTGGCGCGGATGAGTCCTGATACGATAGAGGAGATACTTGCATTCGCGAGACAAACTGGTTTTAGCGAGCAGTACCTCTGGGGTGCAGAATGGTGGTACTACATGAAAGAAGTTCAGAACGATGCACGCATGTGGAAGCGGATGCAAACACTCTTTGAATCTTCACCGACCGCCATATGATGCAATTCCTTAGAAAAAACCGCCTTCCCAGTACGTCTGGACCCATCCTCCTCTTTGACATGGGTGGTACTAAAATGCGCGCGGCAGTTTGTCGCGATGGCGTGACGCTTGAAGAACCCGTTGTTGCGCCAAATATTCAGGACTTTGATCAAGCGATGAAGCTTGCAGGTGAGCTGGGAGCGCGTGCACTTAACGGCGAATCACCACGTTTAGTGGTTGTTGGCATTGCAGGCATTCTCGCTTCTGGCGGTACTACGCTTTATTCGAGCCCCCATTTGCCCTTGTGGTCTGAAAAGCCGCTGGTCGAGAAAATGCGCGATATGTTTATGTGTCCGATACGCTTGGAAAACGACGCAGCGCTCGCAGGTCTTGGTGAAGCTGTCTACGGTGCGGGGCGCGGGCACCCGATCGTTGCATACCTCACTGTTTCAACGGGTATCGGTGGCGCACGTATCGTTGAAGGACGTATTGATATGAAAGCGGTTGGGTTTGAACCCGGACATCAAGTGGTAGATATGAATACGTTTGATGCGGAAGGAAAGGGAGAACTAGAAACGCTTGCATCGGGCTCTGCTATTGAACGTCGCTTCAATATCGCACCAAAATATTTAAGTGATGCAAAGATTATTGGTGAATTAGCACATACGCTTGCCGTTGGTGTTACCAACACGATATTGCATTGGTCGCCAGACGTGGTGGTGATGGGCGGCTCCATCATGCTCGGTGAAAATTCAATACCAATACGTGACGTTGAGCGCATGGTGCGCGAGCATTTGAACTTTTTGCCGCGCACGCCTGCGTTTGCGCTCGCAAAACTTGGTGATGCCGCAGGACTGCACGGCGCACTCGCGTACGCGCTGAAGAGCAAATAGAAGAAGTAGAAAGAACCCGGCCCTCCCGCTTGCGCAGGAGGGCCGTGCCCTTGTTTGGGTTGGCGCTTCGACTACAAGTCGAGCGCGAGTTGTGCGGCACCTTTGGCTATGTCGGTGCGCCACCATGCCCCTGGGAAGGGGTGTGGTATCGAGTTGAGGGCGTCGTAGATCTTGTGACGCGCCTCTTCGTGTGTTGCGGCGTTGGCGCAGAGCACCAACACGCGGCCCCCAGTAGGCTTCACGCCTTCGGCGATTTCGGTCGTGCCCGCGTGGAACACCTCGACGCCGCGAGCCGCCATGTGGGCGAGCCAGTCTTGCGAGATGAGGCCGTGCGGCGCAGGCTTCTCGGGGTAACCCTCCGAAGCAACTACAACGCAGGCTGACGCCCCCGCAAACTGCGGCGTCGGCATATCCGCGAGTGTGCCTTCGCAGCACGCGACGATGTACTCGAAGAAGTCGCCCTTAAAGCCATTGAGCAATACTTCGGTCTCGGGGTCGCCGCCGCGGCAATTGACCTCGAGAAGCCAGGGCGTGCCTTCGCGGTCCACCATAGCGCCGACGTAGAGAAGTCCCACGAAGGGGAAGTCTTCCACTGCGATGCCATCGGCAACGGCATTTGCCATGGTGAGCAGTTGCGCATAGACCGGGCCGTCTTCCGGGTACTCCGGCAGTGGGCTGTAGCAACCCATGCCGCCGGTGTTCGGACCCTTGTCGTTGTCGAACGCGCGTTTATAGTCGCGCGCCGGTCGCAGCGGGAGAACGTCCTTGCCGTCGCTGAGGCAGATGAACGACACTTCGCGACCAGTGACCACGTCTTCCATGATGACCGGCCCCTTCACAATGCCGCGAATGGCGGCGGCACGAGCATCTTCGACCGTCATAGCGACCGTAACGCCTTTGCCGCCGGCGAGCCCGTCTTCCTTGACGACGGTGGGAACGCCGTGGGTCGCGAGAACTCGCTCGATCTGTTCGGTCGCGGTCACTTCGTCGTAGCGTGCCGTGAGAATGAGGTTCTCGACGCACAGTTGCTTGCAGAAGCGCTTCGAGCCTTCGAGCCGCGCCGCGCCAGCACTTGGCCCAAAGACCATCACGCCGGGTGCATGTTCCTTGAAGTAGTCGACGATGCCCATCGTGCCGTCACCGCACAGCGGTGCTTCGGGACTCACGACCACGATGTCGATGGCTTCGTTCGCGCACAGCGCGACGAGTCCGACGAAGTCCATGACACCGACATCGCGGCGCTTCATGGTACGGATACCACCATTGCCAGGAGTGCAGAGCACTTCGCCTGCAAGCGGACTCATTTCGCACGCCTTGTAAAGCGCGTGCGCCCTGCCGTCACCTCCGACGACAAGGACTCGGTACGATCTTCTCTTTGCCATAACGTCCTCTCAGTCGTTTCCAGTTGTTACGCACGAACGCGTTTTATGTCCTAGGCCACCTACGCAAGCCTCTCCGAGGGGCACTATAGCAGAGCTATAAAATGCGTACCACGTAAATAACTCTATCTTTTTTGTTCCACAATTAAACCAGCCTTACGTTCAACATTGTCGGCTTTACGCAGCAGTTTTTTATTTTTTGTCGGCACAAATGAGGTGTGGGGGAGACGGTCGAATTTCTTGTGCAGATACATCAAATCGTCCTCATCGGTGAGCCATGCTGTTCCAAAGCGACTCATGTCGATGGGACCAGCAAAAGTCTTCAACGTTTTCTCGCCCGTGGTATTGAGGAAGTATTCGTGAAAGTAGGAGAGGGCGAGTTCGCGCACTGTTTTGTAGATGGGGTCACGGAAACGAAGTACTGCGTGGTTGGTTTTTGAGATCGCCCCCCAATACCCGTTTACTTTATAGAGAGTAACAACATGTGCATCATCTTTTTTCATATCAGGAACAAGGTCGAGGAGTAGTGGTTTGTGGCCGTTCACCCACAATGTTGCTGCTGCAAAGAGTGCCCCTTCAAAACAATGTGCCGCTTTCTTTTCGAGAACTTTTCGCGGCGACATCAGCGTGTCTCCGCGCTTTTCAAAATTAAAGGCAAGTGCGTTGAGGTAATCCTGGATTTTTGCAGGGGTATTGAGACGTTTGAGAGTGGCGAGTTCTCTTTTTGTGAATTCGTTCACAAACGTAGTATGCCGCAAGGTGTGTGTTCAGCACAGGCTAAGGCTTGCCTGTAAAATAGTCGGTGCTAGCATTAATAGTGGATTGGGCGAGTACACGTTCGAAAGTGCGCCCAGTCGTCTATGGCAGGTGGGGATTCCCCCTATCCTGACCAACTCGAGGAGACCCGTCATGACGACCAAACTCGCTACCCGGCCGCTGGCCGGCGCTACCAGCTTCATCCCGAAGGAAGTCACGAAGCAGGAAATCGCCGCTGCGGCTGCCGCTGCCATCCGGATCAAGTTCCCGGGGTTCAGCAAGCTGAAGTCCATCAGCCTCGGCGAGACGCTGGAGCTCGATGAACTGCGTGCTCTTCCGGTGCGTGGCTCGGCGCTCGAGTCGGTCGCGATGGCCGCGCACGCGTTGGGCGCCGTCAAGGATGTGCCGAACACGATCGGCGACACGATGGATGCGGCGCACCTCACCGAGGGCGACGTCCATGAGCTGGCCTGCGACTGCAAGGGCGATCGCACCACGGTCACCGCGCTCGGCACGCTCGATCGCATCGCCGGCGAAGCCTGAAGTAGGAAGCGGTCCCGACCGCGTAAACGGGAAACCCCTCGCCTAGCGCGCAAGCGCACGGGCGGGGGGGTTTTCGTTTCAGTACTTCAATTTTATTTAGAAAAGAGAACGGGCCGCCACAGTATGTCGGGCGGCCCGTTCCATTGCCTCTTCGACCGTGTCAGTGAGCGCTGCCGCCGAGACGGGTGATCGTCCAGGCAGCGATGGCCATGTCGTAGTCGGCCGTCGCCGCGTAGGCCTTGTACATGAGCTGCCTGCGCAACTCGGGTGGGATGGTGCCGGAGAGCAGCGCGTCTGCCACCCACTCGTAGTCCCTCGGGTCCACGACCACCAGCGGTCCACCGTCGGCATTGCACGCCTTAGCGGCGGCGCGCACCAATGCGGGCCCTCCGATGTCGATCTGCTCGACAACGTCGGCGTCGCTCACCTTGTCTTCCTTGAACAGCTCGACCGTTGCGCGGAACGGGTAGAAGTTCACGACGACCAGCTCGATGGGGACGACGTCTGCCACCGGAAGACCGAGGCCGTTGACGTACATCCGGAGCTGGTCCATGTCGTTGGTGCTCGGGCGTGCCAGCACCGAACCATGGATGATGGGATGGAGAGTCTTCACCCGCCCTCCCATCATCTCCGGCATGCCGGTCATCTCTTCGACGTCGGTGCAGGGGACATCGAGCTCCTTGAGCTGCTTCAACGTGCCGCCGGTGGAGATGACCTGCCAGCCACCAGTGTCGGTGAAGCGCTTGAGGAAGCCGAGGCCTCCCTTGTCGCTCACTGAAGCGATGATTCGCCGGGGAGACTGCTGCGATGTGCTCGGGGCCATGATGGCTCCATGTCTGTCATTTACCGCTGGGAAGCCGCGGCCGCTTACATAAACGCCGCAGCTAGCGTACTAAAAATCAGAAATAAATCTACAAACCAAAAAAGCTCTGGTATACTCGCAGACGTGCATTGATAGATATGGCGCGTACACGACGCGCCCATTTAATTTCTGCTATGAAAACGAAACCCAAGAAAAGAAAGTTAAAATTTGATCCCGGGAACTTTGATTTGAAAGTTAAGCGCTCAAGTGCAGGCTTGGGTCTCTATACGTTTAGTGAAATACCTAAGGGTTCGTGTGTCATTGAGTATGTCGGCCGTTTTATTTCGCAGGCGGAAGAATATACAAGCAATAGCCTCTATCTTTTCGAAGTTAATTCGAAGGTAACTATCGATGGACGGCCAAAGATAAACAAAGCAGGGTACATCAATCACTCGTGTCGCCCCAACTGCGAGATTGAAGTGCGCAAGCATCGTGTGTTTATCATGGCGCGACGCAACATCAAGGAAGGCGAAGAGCTCACGTACGACTACGGCAAGGAATATTGGAACGAACATATCAAGCCAAAAGGGTGCCGGTGTCTGAAATGCAAAACCCGCCCGCGATAGTCTGCGGACGGGTTCGGCTCGAGGATTTCTTACCTCGAGATGTTGAGCATCAACTGGATTCGTTCGGCGAACTCGAGCGCGTAGCGCTGGAGCACGTCGAGGGGCTGGTCTAGGTTCCGGGGGGTGACGCACCATCCGTGTGGATGGCTCTCGAGCACCCACTGGTTGTGGTTGGGGTTGTTCGCCGGTCCCGGGCGATTCTGCCAGCCGAGCAGGCAGTTGAGCTTCGCCTCTTGGCCGAGCGACACGGTGACCCAGGGGTGCGGTCGGCTGCGCGTCGCATGCCCCTCGCACGACATCCGTGTCTCGATGTCGCACATGATCATGACCGCGACGAGCGGCCGGATCTTCTCGTCAATCGCCTTGCCGAGGCCGTCGGCAAGGCGGTCAACCACCGTGAGCGCATTTTCGTAGCTCATGACGCTCTGCAGCTGATATCTCGGCTCTGTGGCTTGCGCCATCGACTTCTCCTCAATCTTTTCTCCAAAACTGTTTTTACTATATTTTTAGTTACTTGTCAAGTAAGTTAAGTTTTATTCCCGTGAACGGGATAGCCCTATTGCGTATTTTCTCCCTCGTATATACTAGAGGGCACAGGGCGTAATAACAGCTAAGTCATATTTTCGTGGCACAAGCAAACTCAGCGTTCATGAAGCCTATGAAGCTCAGCGAAGAGCTCGAGGCAGTTGTAGGTAAGGGCCCGATGCCTCGCTCGGAGGTGGTGAAGGCACTTTGGGCATATATCAAGAAGCATGATCTTCAGGACCCGAAGAACAAGCGCAATATCAAGGCTGACGACAAGCTCAAGGTTGTCTTCGGTGGAAAGGCAGAGGTCAACATGTTTGAGATGACCAAGTTGGTCTCCAAGCACCTTAGCTAAGTCCGTTTAGGTAGTGAAGAACGAAGAGCCGCCTCATGGCGGTTTTTTCGTATCCAGGACAAGGTAAGTCATCTGCTATAGTTCCTTTCGTGAACTACTGGCTTATCAAAACTGAGGCAGCGATGTATTCGATAGACGACCTGGCGCGTGACAAACGCGTGCCGTGGACGGGGATACGCAACTACCAAGCGCGCAACTTTATACGCGATGGTATGAAAGTAGGTGACCTCTGCCTCTTCTACCACTCAGTCGCAGAACCAGGTATTTATGGCATCGCAAAAGTGGCAAGCAAGCCACATGCTGATTTGACGGCTCAGGACAAGAAAGACGAGCACTATGATCCGAAGTCGACCAAAGAAAATCCTATCTGGATGTGTGTGGACGTGCAGTTTGTAAAAAAGTTTAAGCGCCCTGTATCACTTGTTGAGCTGAAAGCCGAAAGGGAACTTGGCGGTATGTTGGTTCTTGCAAAAGGTTCGCGACTCTCCGTTATGCCGGTATCGGAAAGACACTTCAAATATATCGTCGAGAAACTCGTGTCGTAGTGGTAAAGAAGATCGCCGCACCAGTGGATGGCCGGATTGGCGACCTTCAGTGCGGCGATGAGCCGTTAGGCGTTAGCCGTAAGTGGCGTGAGCTACTTCGGCGGGTTAGGTTCTTTGGCGCGGTACCAGCACCACAGCGCGACGGTGGCGATGACCGTGAGCGTCATAAGCGACTGGCACAAGATAACGACCCATGTTCCGATGGAAAAAGCGAACGCCATCCAGACGGCGCAATTGATCAACTGGGTGCCGAAGAACTTAATCTCGACCGCTCCTCTCGTACCCGCCCTCCACATCTCATAGGGCTGCCTGCAGGCCGGTACCAACGTGATGAGAGTAAGGGCCAAAAACAGGTTGTCCTTTGCTTCGGGCGGGGAGAACCACATGATTGCCGGCATAAATGGGAAGACGAAAAACAGCGTCTTTTCCCACCACAGAAGTCGCTTGAACTTCCAGAGGCCGATGAGAATTGGCACTTGGATAAGCGAGCTTGTGATGCCGTTAAAGGCCGCAATGACGCTCTTTTTAAGTGCCGAGTGTATTTCTTTGTTCCAGCATATTGAACGTGGTCGCTTATCCAACCCAAGACAGGGAACAGGCGCCTCGTTTAAAAAGTAGGTTCGTACCTGATTTTCCAGTGTGTGCACGAACTCAGGGGCGGTGGCATAGATGATGCACGAGACTATAGAAATAAGCCCTACTGCAATAGCAAACGCACGCCAGAGGGAACGCCTGATCCATGGTGCGACCTGTCTCACGCTCCGATCGTATCATGTTTGTATACGGTATTATTTTGCATCTGCGATGGATTCTCGCTGCTGAGTTCGTCTTTGTTACTATGCTTGTATGTCGAAGTCGCGGTGGTGCTCGGGCCTGGCTTGGCTCCTTTTAGCAACCTTACTCGTTTGTTTGGGAGTTCTTATATATGTTCTTCCAGATACGATGCGGAAGACATTTAGTCCTTCGCACTTCATTCGTCACGTATCGTTAGGAAAAACTGACTACAGTGAAGAAGTCACATACTGGGAAGGCAGAATCGCTGAAATGGGCGGCAAGGCAGCGTATGAGGAACTTGCATCTGGAATTTCAAGATTTTCAATTTTGGATCAACACGTTGAAGCACATACCTTCGGTGAAGCACTCTACAAACGCGAACCCGTAGAAGGGTTTACGGTGTGCGACAACCAATTTGGACAAGGCTGTTGGCACGCTTTTTTTACCACGCTTGTAAAGGGCAGTGGGTTACAAGCTGGCCTCAGTCAACTTGAGCGACGATGCGCTGAGGAAGATTCTATTGCGGAGAGGAGAACCTGTGACCACGGCATAGGGCATGCGATTGAAAGTTATATGGGATATACGTCGGATGCCTTACAAGAATCTTTGACGCAATGTGCAAATCTGGAGCGTCATACCGATTTGGGATTAGGTTGTTACGGCGGAGTTTTTATGGAATATAACTTGCACGTTATGTTGCAATTTAATGAGACAGCACCAAAACAGCCTTCCTCTGGTGTCGAGTTTCTTCAACCATGCACGAGCGTAAGTAGTCAGTATCAAGACGCGTGTATGTTTTGGCAGCCGTTTTGGTGGCGTCGACTACTTGATTCAAAAGAAAGACATGAATTGTATTCACTGATGGGAGCACATTGTGATAGTGCAATAACGCTCTCTTCTTCTGCGGTTGAAAGTTGCTTCAAGGGGGTAGGATATGCGGCGCCGTTAGTCACAAACTACGACGCAACCGCAACGGTAGATGCCTGCGCAGCGGTTTCAGGTACGGCAGTTGGGCGCGTTGCGTGTTGGTCGTGGGCATTTACGCAATTGCGTAGGGAAGCAGCGCACGCGAATGCTCCGCGCCTCTGTTTCGGTCTGGACGATTTTGAAAAAAAATATTGTGAAGCGCACAATTTTGAGCACATCGATCTTACTCATGATGTTGGAGTTGTAAGTACTGAAAATTAGCCGCATAAAATAATACGCGCACGAAGCATGTTGGATTAGCGAGCGATGCAATTGAAAAACCGCCACCCCGTCGTGAGACGAAGCTTTGGCTTTTCGTCTCGTTAGGGTGGCAGCTTGGGTGCCTCTTCTTACAGTCTGCCGTGAGTGCGCCGCGCACCAACTTTGCCCAGGAACCATGCCCTGCCACCACATATGTCGATGAGAGGGAATAGAACACTCAGAACTAAGTCAGTTACGGCTTCTTTGGGTCTGGGGATCCCAATCACCGTCCGGTGATGGACTTCCTTGTTTCTTCGGCACAACCACCTTACTCGTGGCGAGTGCAAAAGAGTTGAGATGACAACCAGCCGTGCCTTATGTTTGCGTGCGACTTCCATCGCCGCTTCCAGGTGGCCAATGGTCTCAAAACCCTTTCTTACGACGAGTGTGTCGTCATCTTCGACGCCGAGTTCCTTCAGTGCGTCGAGATAGATTTCGATTTCAGGCTTTTGGCCTGCGATGTTCGTTGCGGTCAGGAGGAGTACTTTTGCATGTACCTGCGCGCTGCGGCTTTGTTCGAGTAGCATTTTTGCCGCGATCACGCTTTGATACCAGTCCTGAAACTCCCGCTTCCCGACACGTCCCAATCTATGGGGGCTTTTGGGCACCGGGTAGATAATTTCCAAAGGACGTTCTCCTACAGAAAGTTTATACTGCACGATGGCACGAGTATATTATGCATTTATTTTTTGTATTGTCAAATATTGTGGGTTGAGTTTCGAAGCATTCTTTAAACTAAGTGCTGATTGTTAATGCTAAAGAAAAACCGCCACCCCGCGAGGGACAGGAAGCAAATCTTCCTGTCCCGCCCAAAGTGACGGTGTGTGACGCTACCCGCGGCAAGTGGTGCCGAGTTCGTCGTGGTAGCATGCCACGCCTTGCAGCCAGCCGACGAAGTTGGCCAGGATGCGTCTGAAGTACTCGACGGATTTCTCAGGCGCATCCGGGCCGTACTCGACCCTGAAGGCGCGCGCCTTCACCGCGAGGACGAGCACGATCCGGTCCGTCTCACCGATGGCCCAATGCTTGGTGACGCTTGCCGCATATTGTTCGATGCTTCGGCGTCCCAAATTTTCGACGACGAGGACGTCGAGCTGCGTGCCCGTCGCCTCCTTCATCTGCCCGGCCATCCGCTTGAAGTCGGCCGAATCCTCCTTCGTGAGTGTCCGGAGATCTGCCGGGGGATTGTTAGGCACTGCCGGGGGCTCAGGTGAACATCCCATCAGCGTGCCGATTGCGGCGAGGGCGATTGCCGCGAGGAACAAGGATTTCATGGTTTCCTCCTTTCCCGTTCCGTCCACGAATCTACTAACACCGTGAACGTTTGTTGATGCTGATCGGAGGGAGAATTCAGAAGAACCCTCTTGAAAAGAAGGAATAAGAAATCCAGGCCACAATCACTGAAAGAATGGCAGCCGCAAAAGCGACGCATCCCCAGAATGAACCATAAAAGAACGCTATTGCTGCACCGACAAACAGGGCACCAAGCCCGAGTTCTTTTATAGAAAGAGATGCTGGTTTAAGCCAATTTGTAGTGAGCCACTCGTCATGGGAGCCTTCCTCAAGGATTGTGGGGCCTTTAAAGGTGTATGTTGTTTTGCGATAGGGCCATGCCCAGGCGATGGCGCCGTTTCCAAGAAACCAACCTTCAGTGTCGTGTATGTAGTGCCACAGTACGCAGACTAATGGACACACCAGCCAGAAAATATTTCCTGCGTAGAAACTTCCGATGGCTCCAAAAAAAGCCACAATCCCAAGCGTAAGAAGTGGTGCGTGAAATAGTGTAAGCCGGTGATTTCCTTCGATGTTTCCTTTGAGTATCGGTAGCACAATGTCGAAATCGGGCAGCAATGCAAAAAGTGCGCCAAAAACGAGAACGTACGGTGGGTGTACCTCGAGGCCATATGCAAAGGAGAGGGAAGCGGCAATAAGCATCCCGACACCCACGTCAAGAGAGCCTGCCATCGCGTTTCCGATGAGTCGAAAGATTCTCACGCGGATACATTCTACTGCGATTTGGTAGGATAGTCTCAATGGCTAAAAAAGGAGTCTCCACGGGTGTCGCACATACGTTGCCCACAGATCTACGAAAAGCTCTTGCAGCAACTCCTGCGGCGTTGGCGGTATGGAAGGATATTACGCCGCTCGCTCGCAATGAGTGGATATGTTGGGTTACATCTGGCAAGAAATTAGAGACAAGAGGCATCAGAATTAAGAAAGGTCTTTCGAAGTTGAAATCAGGCATGCGCCGTCCGTGCTGCTGGGCCGGCTGCCCGCATCGATAAAGTAAGCGCAGAAGGCTACTTAGGAACCAGGGCTCGTACCTTTTTTGCGATGATCGTTGATGGACGTTTGCTAAACAGAAACCAGAACAAGTGATCTGCAAGGAGGCTGCCATGGATGCTTCCCGGGTAACGTGAGAGGAATGACGGGACTACCGTGTCAAAAGTATCTGCAAAGGTAATCACCGGAAAGGGAAGTTGCGTAGGTTCAGCATCGAGGAAACGGTATAAGAAGTGTAGTTTATGAGGAGAACTTACTGTTACGACGCACTTTACTTTGCTGTGTTTGAATTTTGGAGCAATGGCGCATGCGATTATGCCACCGAGGCTATGTCCTAGTAAAATAAGTTCTTCCCCAGTGTCGTGCTTGTCTAAAATTTTCTCTGCAAGACGTTGTATCTTAGATTTCTGCCAGGGAAAGTAGAATAAGTGTTCTGTAGTAAATGTCGCGTCGGGGAACTCGTGCAAAAATGCTTCCCCCATAAACTGCCACAAACGCGCTCCTACATGTGGGTTGTCGAGCATCCCGACGACGCCTATTATTTTCAAGTGTACTATTTTACCCTTCCTCATATAAAAAGTATAACGCCAGTGGGCAGAGTTTAGTGGCATCGGTTCCATTAAAACGACGATCCTCCCAACCATAGATGTTGGGAGGCCTTTTGCTGCCGAACAGTGGACGTTACGGCAAGATGTATTGTTCGAGACGGTGTAGGAAACCGATCCGGATAACCGGGCCGAATCCTGCGAGGTATTGGAGAACGAAGCCCAGGATCCCGAGTGCTCCTGGCAGGATCCATCCGGTTGCCCAGTCGATCTGCCGGGCGTAGCGGCCGAGGCCGATGTACTTGGAGTAATGGCCATAGAAGCCATAGGTGGGCTTGAAGGTGCCGAACTCGGCCCTTGTCAGCACACACTCTCCGAGAACCCCGATCTGCAGGTAGTAGAGGGGAATCCCGATCGCAATCGCCGACCAGGGGAACAGGACTGGCGACGCCCAGATGGTCAGGATCAACGCCAGATGAACCCAGAACACGATGGAAAAGTCGCGTTTGGGAACGCCACGAACGTCAGACATGTGCGCACTTCTCCTGTGTGCGAGGTACCGGGGAAGACTGTACCACGGGTTTTAAAAAGTGTCAGCTTCGAAAATGGGAGGTTACTCCACTCGCCAGACTCTCCCAAAAATAGACCAGTTTTTCCTGATTACGCTTCTAGATAGTTTGTAATAATGCACCGATTGATTTATTTTCTGATACTCAAGATCAGGCACGGTGAGGGTGTCGCATACGTACAAGTTTTCAGCATCAAACCCGTGAACAAAAAGCACGTGATCTAAAAGCGCGGGGCCAATTTTTCGTATGGGGATATCAATAGCACACGCAGTGTTTTGTCGCACGCAGTGTTCAATACTGGCCATTGCCTCTTCGTATGAAATCCGAGAAAAGAGGTTCCCGAACACGAAGCTAAAATACGATTCTATTTTTCTGTTGTTTATAAACAGCGAGAGTTTTTTTGACGCAAGATAATTTGGTAAATACAGAAATTGCAGCTGAGTCCACGCAAGGTATTTAGGTACTGGGATGCCAAAGAGATGCTGGCGATCTATTTCTACCGGGGTTAGGGCGTGCGGGTTGAACGTTTCCGGAAGATAGAAATTAAGACAAAAGTAGATAAAGTCGCGACCGCATTTAAAATGTAGCTGCTTGCCGTCTTTGCTCTCGCGCTCAACAAACCCAATTGATTCAAAGGGACGTGCATGCGTCACAACCTCACTCATGCTTGCATTCTAGCCTCAACGACATCGATCAGCTAAGCGTGTCGTAACTTAACTAGAAGGTAATGAATAAGTGAAGCGAGAATAGTCCAGTAGAAAATAAAGTAGATGCCAAGAAATGGGGGTGGTGGATCTTCTTTCAAAAAATTAATCTGCGGCAGAGCTAGGGGTCCTATCAAAACTATTTTGATAGGCAATATAACGGCAGACACCGTTCTCTTCCAAGCTGTTGGTGATTCTGATCCCGTCTGCAAGACAGAGTCAGGAGGTTGAGGGAAGCCTCGTGGGCCTGTTGATCCCAAAAGGGAGGTAGTTATAAAAAGGAAGACGAACCCAGAAATCAGAAAGAGGATAACAAATTTTGTTCTCGAAACGTTCATATGATCTGTAACACCTTCACTGTATCAAGAGTTTCAAGTTCCCAGGCATAACGCTAACAATGCGTATTAAAAAGCGTCAGCCAGTTCTGGTGAAGAAGCATCAGTGCCTTCCACACCTAATACAGACTCCAAATCGCGAGATACTTCAGAAAGAACCTTCTTGAGTGCATTTTTTACTTTCACTATGTGTTCTTTGGCATTTGTCCGGTTGAAATCGTCTAACGAACTTGAAGCCACATCTTTTTCTGGGTCGAATTTTTCAAGAGCGCCGATAACAATTTTAAGCTTTTCTGTCACGTCATTGATACTTGCCTTTTTGTTTGCTAGCTCAGCGTGAAGCAAGGACAGAATGCGTTGCAAAGAAGGTTCAGCAAAACCGAATGTCTCAGCGGGGATGTCGAAACCTAGAAAGGAACTGTAACCCACCCATTGTGGTGGAGCCTCAAACATAGTGCGTTTGTACCACTCTTGAATTACGTGGTACACCCGGTTCAGCTTCCTCTGTTCAGGGGTCGGGTTTATTGGATACAGGTCTTGGGTACTTTCGTTTCCTTTAGGATCTCCACCTGGTTCTTTCATAACCTTCAGTATATCTGCCTCTTTACTAACTGCACGTACCACTCCTTACGAGCTCAAACTCGGTTAACGGTTTCTGCCTGATGAACGACGTTAGAACCTATTTTATCAATACTGGCAGGTACTTTCATATTCCAAACTTCTCCAAATGAAAAGCCGCCGGGAGCGACTTTTCGCTAACTGGCGGCGTTACTTTCTTTTCGCCGTATTGATGACCTTGTTGATGTCCGACGGTTCCAGACCCCACTCTTTGAGTTGGCCGAGGGTGACGCAGCACAGCGTTCCGTAGTCCTTCACTTCGTGAGATTGAAGGACTTCAACCGTCTTTGGCGGCAGATCCAGTTCGGTGACAGGGGTTTGATCCTGATACATCGGGAGGGCTCCTTTTTGTTCCAGCCCAAGCGTACCAAGTAAAACAGAATATGAAAAGTTCCCCAGTCCTATTCGGGGTAGTAAATAAATTGACACAAACAAATGCTAAAAGATTTTGCTCCGGCAGCTGAACGCCGTTAGAACACATTTTACCAGTTCCGAGAGCGTTAAAGCCTCCTCGTTGCCTAGTTTATAGGTGCAGTGAATAGACGATCGCGAGCGGCACGAATGCCGATGCGATCTGAAGCCCTAAGATCGGCAGGGCTTCGCGCGGCTTACTGGCAACCTCTTTAAAGAAGAAAAACGCTATTCCAATTGCTTCTAACACAAGCCAAATCTGAAAGAGGTGTGCTGCCGTGCCCTCATCGCCCGTAGGATCAGGTGGAATGATACCTGCGAAATACAAACCAAAAACCCCGAGCGTCAGAACAGTGAGCGCAAGTGGAATCCATGCACTCGGGTATTTCAATAGTCCGATCATAGAAAAATCTTACCAAACGCCGGGGCCGTCGCCATCGAGATACCACTTACCGTTTATTAGCAATAGTTTGATTGTGCTACCGTCTGCGAGTTTGCAGTCACCATAGGTATCGGTGCGATCAACAAGCTCGGTGCAACCGCGAAATGCGTAGTAGTTTTCGAAGGTGCTATGTGCCACATTGAGCTTGTGATTCTCGTACAAGAAAAAGGCACCTCCTGCGAGCACAAGGACGGCAATGACCCCGATGATGGTTTTATTTTTAAACATAGCTCCTTTCTGTATATAACTATCTTACCTAAGGCAAGGTCACGAACAAGGTTTATGGATTTTTGAGGAGTGAGAGCAAAGATTCAAGAGCCGGTGCAGCGGTCTGAGCGTTTGGATGTACTGCGCGTACTTCTCGGAACACTTTATCAAGCGCGTTGTCGATATGCGTCCATGCCTTGCTATCCATTGGCCTTAGGTGCGCCTGAGCGTTGTCCCATGCGTATTCAAGGTCATTTACGTGACTATTTGCACCGGCCCAGTCATTCGCATTCACCGAATCAAGTATCCCTTGTGCGATGGTCTCAAACGATGAGAGGTCGCCGAGTGGAGACATAGAAGTTGCTGTGCCTACGGTCTGCGGTGCTGCCTCACTTGCCTGAAGAGATGCTTGCCGCATGTAATAGCCTCCGCCCGCAAGCGCGGCAATGATGAGCAAGGTTACTGCAGTCTGTATAACCGCATTACCTCGCTCGGGCTCTCGTTCCTCGTACTTCTTGATCGTCTCCTCAGTGGTAACGTCTCTCTTTGAGATAGTGAGATACGCAACGAGTGCAAGAATTGCCACAACGAATATTGCGCTCGTATTGGTAGGGCCAAGTCCTAAACCACCATGGATATGCGGTTGCGAGAGTAAATCTCCGAAAGATGCACCTAAGGGGCGCGTGAGGATGTAAATAAACCAGAACGCGAGAATCGAGTTCAGACGCAATCTCCATGCGATAGCGAGAGCGGCAATGAGTCCCGCCACAATCAAACCTGTCGTGAGATAACCGAGCCCCAACCCTTCCGCCATGAGATCGCCCGCGGCAGTGCCAAGTGCGAAGGTAAACAAAATGGCAAGCCAGTAGAACGATTCACGGGTGCGAGTAAAGATGCTGTGTATCGACAGCGTCTTTTCTTTGGCATACCAAATTGCAAATGTGATTGCCAAAAGAACGGTGAAGATGATTGTGCTCGTCTGAAGCGGTACGCCGAGTGCGTCGGTCATGTTGTCTGTAACGAGAGTGCCGAACACGCTTATCAAGACGACAGCAGTCCAGTACAGGCCCGGTGTATATTTCTTTGATCTGAACTGAAAGAAAAGCGCGATCACGAGTAAGACACCGGTTACGACAGAGGTGGCTGTGAGTCCGAAGTTAAGACTAATGTTGAGAAAATCCGCAGCAGTCTCGCCAACGGTTGTGCCAAGAATCTTAATGAGCCAGAAGTAGAGCGTGACTTCCGGTACCTTGTTGAGGATTTGCTGCCAGTTAGCCCCCTTGCTCTCTTGAATATCGTGCATAGAGAGATTATACCAAGTTCGAATGTCCAACTACTGTCCAAAAAATAATGGCTCAAACAAAAAAATTTTGCTCCGCGGCCAGGAACGCTTCGCATCTCGATCCTTACAGGATCAGTGTAGGTTTCCCATTTCTTGGCCAATTCAGTTCAAGAAATAAGGGAGAACCTTTTCGAGTCCTGACGCAAGCAAAACTATTTGCTTGCTGCCGCAGGAGCTTGTAACGCAAAAATCGCCCGAAGGCGACTTTCGCTAACCAAGCTCCGCGGCCAGGACTCGAACCTGGAACCAATCGATTACACTAATCCTTCTGTTTCCAGTAGGGGTGGACTATATCATCGCCCGCCTCAGTAAGAGGGGAGGGCGGAAGGCGCTTCGACGGATTTTCATCCGGCTACTTCCCGAGGGAATAGTCTCTGAACCTTCCTCGAATTTTTCGAGGCTTGGCTGCTGATTACCCGTTTACTTTGAACTTGGGCTTCCAGCAATTCACCTTCTTTTCACTGCATGATTACTCACGCAGGCTGCCAATCGACAGTCGACTGCTCTACCATTGAGCTACCGCGGAATATGTTTCTTCAAGATTAAATCTCGAAGTTCTCTCCCGGAACCTGTTTTGAAATATTTCTCGCGCGACCGCGCCTCTATGCGAGTTTCGAATGCTTCCACATGAACCACCACAAAAGGTCTGCGACTTTTTGTCGGCTTCACGTAACCAGCATTATGCTCAGAGAGCCTGCGAGAAATATCTTCAGTGAGCCCAGTGTAGAATCCAGAATCTTTCTGGCTTAGGAGAATATATACGTAGTACACGGATTATATTCTAACTGCTCTACCTTGAGCCCTGCCTGCCGGCAGGCAGGTACCGCGGAATATTTGATTACCAACGAACGTCCTCAAAGGTACACCGAAAACGCTCATTTTTAAAGGCGTAAAACAGCTATCCGCACCCTTCTGCAGGGTGCGGATTGCTTCAACGCCAGGTGGCGTCAAGTGTCGTCGGGCTCGCCAGGCTCGACCGGTTCGACGAAAGTCCGTTCTCGGACCAGTCTGGCGTCCACGGGCAATTGGGTGACGTCGGCGATGATTGCCCCCAATTCGTGGATGGTGACGCCGTTGTACTCCTGAGTGGTCGGAATCGGCGGATGCTCAATCAGAGCGAATGTGTCAGGAACATGTGCCCCGATGTCCGCGATGATTTCCTTGTCCTTCTGCGTTACGACGACCGTGGGCGTCATGTCGTAGGCGATCAGCCGGATGCGAACGTCAGGCCAGGCCTTTTCGACCAGGACTGCGGCGACCTTGTTGCGCAGTTCAGACGCATTAGGCGCGAAGATATTGACCGTGATACGAACGTCCATGGCTTTTCCCCCATGTGTGCCGGAGTAATTAATACATTAACTTTTTGGTTAAGTCAACTTTGTTATACTGTTGGTAATGCTTACTCTCACCAGTCCAGCGTTCAAACACGAGGGAACTATTCCGCAGGAGTACACTTGCGACGGCGAGCGTACAAAAAATCCACCGCTCACTATTTCTGGAGTTCCCACCAACGCAGTCTCGCTTGTACTTATTTGCGATGACCCCGATGTGCCACAGCAAATAAAACCTGATGGTGTTTTTGACCACTGGGTACTTTTCAATATTCCCGTGACGACTAGGGCACTGGCTGAGGGGGAAAGCGCGGGAGTTGTTGGCGTAAATGGCAGGGGAGAAAATGGGTACAGTGGGCCGTGTCCTCCACCTCAATTTGAACCAAAAGAGCACCGCTATTTCTTTAGACTCTACGCGCTCGACTTCATGTTGCATTTAGGGAGCAATGTAACAAAAGAAGAAGTTCTCCAGGCGTTGAGTGGGCACGTTATCGAACAAGCTGAGTTGATGGGCAGATACGCACGCAGATGACGCACATCACTACATACAATATTTATCGTTAGGGTATAGGGCAGGTGCGGCAAAGTTATCCGTTTTAAATGTTGTATCAATGGACACTCATATCATGGGCACAGGACTCACTATCACGCCTGAATTGCGCAGTTACGTTGATAAGCAAAAGAAAAAGGTAGAAAAGTTTGTTCACGACTCTTCCGCACGACTTGATATTGAGTTTGAGCGCCTCACTGAACGCAATACCGGTAACGAATTTCGGGCAGAACTTATGGTACGAGGTGGCGGTTTAGATATACGCTCAGAATCGAGCGCGAGTACGCTTCATGGAGCTATTGATGACGCGGTGGAACAATTGCTTGTAGAACTTCGTAAAATAAAAGGGAAGAAATTGCGCCTCTTTAAACTAGGAGGTTTGAAATTAAAAAACTGGATGCGCTTTGGACGAGATAAAAATGTGTAACAAGCAACCCGCCACCTGGAGCTCCAAGATGGCGGGCGGACGAACGGGTCACCCGTAGCAGCGTACGGTCGTGACTGTGTACAAGAAGAGTGCGAAGAGTGGCACCGAGAGGCCGGCGCTTACTCCAGCAAGCCAGAGCGCCCAGGGTTTCTCAGAGAGGCGTTCGCCTCGTGAGAGCCGACGGCGCTGCATGTACACGATGACGAGCGCGACGACACTGACGAGTGTCCAGATGGTTATTACGGCAAAGGTTGCCGGTGCGCCTTGCAGGTGGATACCCGCGAGGCACTGCTTCGCGAGATTATCCACGGATGCCTCACTTTCTTTCTACCGATAAAAGCAATACAAGAAATAAAAGGAGATGTCAAAGATTGCGCGTATATTCCTCGTACGAGATTTCACCGCGTCCTTCTGGAATAACTGAAAGAATAGTGAGCGCCCCGTCCTCAGCTTGTTCAGCATCGGTAATAATGACGCGCGTGCCACGAGCATCGATAAAATAAGCGCGCGGGCTCTTATCGAACGCACGGATTTTTAGAAGATTGGCATGCGCATCATTAGTCAGATCAATGAGTGCTTCAGTTTTTTCAAATTTCTTCGTGTACGTCGCCTCAGCGTGGTTTTGCTCCTCGGGCGTGACAGTTCCTTCTACCCATTGCGGTATGGTCTCAGCAAGAAGATTGCCACCTTCAGTTGAAAGCAATTCTTCAAGTTGGCTCCCGCGCATCGGCCAGTCTTCAGGCTCTATCTCAATACGTGCTTGCGCAAGAACAGGACCGTGGTCCATTTCCGCATCGAGAAGCATTATGGAAACACCGGTCGTTCGCTCGTCTGCCAAGATGGCAGAGAGGACCGGAGACGGTCCGCGAAACTTTGGCAACAGAGATGGGTGGACGTTTATGCAACCGCGCTTTGGCATCTTAAGTACGTATGAAGGAAGTATTTTGTTGTACATCGCAACAACAAAAAAATCCCATTCAGTATTGGTGAGCTCTGCAAGTGCCGCGGGGTCCTTAAGCGTTTCGGGTTTCAGGGTCTCGATGCCGCGCTCGACAGCCCACGCTGCAACAGGGGAAGGCGAGACAACGTTTCCACGACCGCGCGGTCGGTCTGGTGCAGTTACAACAACCGCAGGCAAAAAGCCGTTTGCTTCAAGTGCGTTAAGTACATGTACCGAGAGATCGGGTGTACCAAAGAAAACAAATTTGTATTTAGAGTTGTCCATGTCAGTTTGTTTCTAACTAGGCGTTTGCGTCGCCAGTGAGTTCGGTAGCATGGTCAGTGAAAAGAATACCCTCCAGATGATCCATCTCATGTTGAAATATCTGCGCCATAAGGCCTGAACCATTCCATACAAACCTCCCGCCTTTTTCGTCAGACGCACGGATGGATGTTTTGTCGTGGCGTACGGTAGTGCCAAAGATACCTCGGACCGAGAGGCAGCCTTCAGACGTTTTATGGGTTCGTTTTGATTTGCGTACAAAGTCAGGGTTGATGAAAACTAAGTCATCCTGAGGCATTTCCATGTGTTCCTCTACTCGTACCTGACTTTCCCCGAATACTTTTTTGGATACGACAAAAATACGCATCGATATGCCGATTTGTGGTGCCGCAATAGCGACGCCATGCTCCTCTTTCGCGAGTGCTTCTTTCATCTCAGCGATGATGCGGTTGAGACGCGAAGAACCAATGTCCTTGGCGGGCACTGGTTGAGCTATTTTGCGGAGGACTTTATCTCCATCTTGGACTATCTCTGCCATTTTGGTGAACGTCTTAAACTATACGCGAGATTTGGCTGGATAAAAAAAAGGGACCGCCAGAGCCTACACCGGAGTGCAAGATGGCGGTCCTAAAAAACGTCGGAACCTAAATTCCGACGCCCCCTCTAACCAGGAAGAGGTCGTGTGCGAGCGTTCGCTCGCGGAATCTCTGCCGCGTCCGCCCGTAAGGACGAACGCGGCATCGGGTGCGAAGCGGGGTCCAGGATTGGATCCACCCGCCGCGGGGGAGCGGTGCACCGGGGTGAAAAGTACTTTGTGGAAAGGAAGGCGACGGGGGCGGCAGAACGCCGCGACTATGCGGGCATCCGGTCGATGGCCGCCAAGGGGCATCCATACGCGCCCCCGTCTTCTCCGTGCAGGCTCCCCAAGGAGCCGCACACCACACAAATAGGAAGGTACTACGCAAAGCGGATTGCGTCAAGCCTGTCGCTAGCTGTGTATCGAATAGGGGTCTATTTCAACTGTGACATTGCGGGGCAAGGTTCGTATAAAGCGAAGCAGTCGCTGGTCTACCCAGGCCCCTTGAGGCAGTTTTATAAAAAGACGCATACAGACTTCGCCGCGGCGAGCTGGGGATTGACCGAGACGTATTGGCGAAAATTGTCCAAGGGCCATTTCGATATCTTGAATAAGTTTCGTTGCGGCCGTTAATTTTGCTGTCACGCTTAATCGCACTAATGTGGTTGCGGGCGGATATCCAAAGGTTACGCGATCTGCAAGCTCTTCTTTGACGTATCCGCCATACATTCCAGATTCAATCGCTCTAATAACACGGTTGCCTGGGTCGCGCGTTTGGATGACGAATTTCTCTTTTGCTCGTGTGCGCAGTTCGGCAAGCAAGGTAAACGCACGCTCCGATGAGGAGTATTCCGGAATACTAAGCAGCGAATCAACCGACGCAACAATAATAGTGTCGAGCGTATTTGGTAGATAGGGAAGTACCAACTCGGTGCCAACCAAGACGCCTCCTTCTTTGCGCCACAGTGCGAGTTGTTTTATCCGCTCACTTTGTGTTCCTTTATCCTGACTTACGACAAGAATCTTTTTTTGAGGGAGTGCCTCGAGAACAGTTTCTGCAACTTTATCTATGGCGATACCGAGCGTGGTGAGGCGCCAACCACCGCACACACTACAGCGTACTGACGCGCTCTCTTTATTGTTGCAGTGGTGACAGACAAATTCACGCCCTTTTTCTGCATGCAGTACCAGGTGTCTCCCGCAGGTGCGACATGAAAGCGGGGTGCCACAGTCGTCACAAACGGTGAGAGGAGAGAGTCCACGCCGTGTTGCCAGTACTAAAACGTGCTTCTTTGATGCTGCAGCAGTTAGCGCAGAAAGCGACTCAGGGGCGAGCGGCTTCCAGACTCCTTTTTCTTTTTTATGTCCACGCAAATCAACGATGGTAGGGGTAGGACCTGTGAGTCGCGTTGAGGTTATGCCGTAGTCGCCGATATCGCCACGCTCTCTGCGAGCCGCTGCTTCAAGGGGTGGGACGGTTGCCGCGATGATAAAGCGGGCGCCGAGCGCTTTGGCCACGGCTTCAGCAATACGTGCCCCATGTACGCGAGGATATTCGTCCCTTCGATATGAGCGTGATGTGGCACGTTCAAGCACGATTGTCTGGATATCTGCACGTGGTGCACTGAGAGCGGCAAGTGTTCCGATAACCAGAAGCGGTTTTTGCGATTGAGTAATGCGCTTCCACGCATCAGTAAGTTTTTTCTCTGAAAGACCGCTGTGAAGCGTTTCGACATACCCTTCGATGCCACGTCGCAGATTTTCGGCGAGCGAGTCCGCTTCGGTAATGGTTGGGGCGATGATAAGCAGTGAAGAACCCCTCGCAAGACATTCACGTGCAAGTCGTCGATATTCTGCAACACGCTCGCGACGTGCCTCGATAAATAAAAGCGGCTCATAGGCGACTTCTCGTACTTCGTCTTCCTCTGGTGCTTCGGGCAGGAGATTGCGACGTTTGAGAACCGCGACAGGTGCAAATGTTGCAATAAGCGTTCCCCACGGCACCGCTTCGTACTGTGCAGCGGTAAACATCGCTCGTAAGTATGAGCGTCGCAATACTCGTGCTGGTGCGGGCGCTGAAAGTTTTTTTATAGGGTACGGACTTCGGCGCAAGGTTTGCTTGAGGTCGCCGGCCGCTTCGGAACCTACGACCAACGCAAAGGACTCTTTGGTGCGAAGTGGTATGCGGACTATAGAACCGAGTGGAATGTCTTGTGAGGAAAAGTACGAAAGCTCAGGAAGTGAGTTGCCAGAACTTAAAGGGACGACGCGTACCAGCTGCATAACCCTAGAGTAGCTCCTCTGAGCTCGGGCTTCTAGTTTTTATGTCTACCACTACGTTATGACTGTGATTCGTCAGGGAAGAGGAAGATTTTAAAGATGCTGTCACCTTCCTTTATATAGATGAGACCTTCTGGTGAGACGGCGAAAGTGGGGCGGATGCCTCGGTAGAGGACTTGGAAATTCTGTATCCCGCGCGTATCAAGTTCGATGGCGAAAATCCCATCTTGTACTGCCATTAGGAGTACATCGTTGCGTCCTGGTAAAAAAGCGAGCCCTCGGACTTCGGCTTGAAGTGCGACAACTTCTTTTTCGCTCTCGCACGAGGTGTCGCAGAAGGACTGCGGAGGCGTGCCACTTTTTACATGAGCAATCAGTGACTGGCCGCGCACGAAGGCCTCGATCGTATTGTCACGAGAAGAAACGGGAGACTGCTCCGACGGTGTCTTAGCACCTGCTGCCAAAAGTTGTACCGCGTTTCGATATTCTGCGTCGGTCGGTTTAAGAAGCACACCGTTTGTTGTTGCAGGAATGTTGAACGGGCCCACGGTAATATGCTCACCACTTTCTATATCGAGCGTTTTCTCCCACGGAGAATATTTGTTGCGGGCGAAGACAACATCATGGAGACCTGCAGGTACGGTGATAGTGATGATGTCTCCGTCTATGACGGCATGTACTGCGTTAGCATCAGTTACCGGCTCACCGTCGAGGAAGAACGTGGTTCCTTGCGTGAAAGGTGAAATGGCTATAAATGAGGGGCGGGTAACACCGTGGCTAAACGTAAAGCGGTACCCAAGCTCGTAGAGTTTTACCAGCGTAAAAGCGCCGACGGTGAAAACCACGAGAGCCCCGATAAGGAGGATGTTTTTGCGGGAAAAGATACCCATAGCCGCCACATTATACGAATACAGCCATGTTTGTCGAACGGTGCATATCTAAACGCAAAACGAGCGCCCGGTGAGGGGCGCCCGCTGCGTGGTGACCGAGGTCAGCACTGGGTCTTGTTGTAGCCGCAGGAGCGGGCGGCGTCGAAGGCCTTCATCAGGAATTCTTTGTAGCGTGGATAGTCCACGCTGCCCGGCTCGTTCCAGTTGGCCCCGGATGTCCACGGCATGTTGCCGACACCATTGATGGCCCACTTCGTCTCGGTGTTAAGCCGAGAGATGCCGACGTAGCTGCCCGCGCCATTGCTGTAGCGGACAGCGATCTTCAGGCTCGTCCACTTATCGATGGAGTCCATCGTGATGGTGTACTCCATGGTGTACGCCGGCGCGTTAATCGAGGGCACCGCCGGCACCGTGTGCTTGCCGAAGACGGCCGCAGGGGCGCCGAAGGCATCATTCCCCATGGGCAGCTTGCCCGAGAGGAAGAGGTCCAGGACCTGGTTGGCTGCCAGGTCGAGCTCCGTCGGTGCCGGGGGAGGCGGGGATTTGGCCTTCTTGTTGCCGTTGTCGCACGCGCCGAGCGCGAGAAGGAGAAGGACTGGGACGAAGAGGCGGATAAACCACGACATGGCGTGTCTCCAGGATTGAACTGAGGAAAGGGAACTCAACGAGCGTACGTAAGTATTATGATACGAAAAAGTACTATCTGTCAATTACGCTCTTTCTACTTTCAAAATTGCCGTAGCCAGACGCAAAACGAGCGCCCGGTGAGGGGCGCTCGCTGCGTGGTGACCGAGGTCAGCACATGTTCTTCCTGTGACTGCAGGCCAACGCGGCGTTGATTGCCGTGTTGATGAAATCCTGCAGCTTCTGCGGGTCGAGGATACGCGCTCGCCCGGAATCCCGGTTCAGCGTGGTTTCAAAACCGGTAACGCTGGTCGAATTCCAGACGTCGCCCAGCTTCTGCATCACGACACCGAGCCTCGGTGACCCCTCACGCGAGACGCTGAACGTATTGGGTGCCGTAGCACCAAGTACGTACGTCCCGCTGGCGCTGACGATGCGGGTCGTGTTTGGCCCAGGGCCCGGCGGCAATTGCTGTGCGACGACGAGGTGGTAAACCTCGTCGATGGGGTTCTTGTTAGCCGACGCTCGGCTTGGCGCCCAGCTCCCATCGAAGAAGCCGAAGCCCGCGAGTCCGGCGTAGAGGACGATGCCACCCACGATCAGACCAAGCCCCCAGGCCAGGATATTTACGTTTCGCGTGCGCATAGGATGCCCCCTTGTTGCGCGAATTAAAAAAGGACGGTGTCGAACTAACTATACTATAAATAAAATATAATGTCAAATATATCGGCAGTACAGGAAGTCCTCTGTATCTTCATCTTCGTCTGCGTCACCCCTCAAATACCTCTACTGAAGCGCCCAGCGATTGGAGTTTCTCCGCGAGACCTTCATACCCACGATTGATGCTGTAAATATTGCGGAGCGTCGAAATGCCTTTTGCAGCAAGCATGGCAATAAGAAGTATGGCGGCGGGACGAAGTGCTGGCGGGCACGTGAGATCCGCGGCTTTAAGTGGAGTTTTTCCTTCAACAAACACGCGGTGAGGATCAGCAAGCATGGCTTTGGCGCCAAGTTTGTTCATCTCGGTGAAATAGAGCGCGCGGCCTTCATAGGCCCAGTCATGGATAAGCGTTGTGCCTTTTGCCTGTGTTGCGATAACTGCAAAGAACGGAAGGTTGTCGATATTAAGTCCCGGATAGGGGCGTCCGTAGATTTTTTCAGGCGACCCAACAAGGGATGATGCATGTGTGCGAATATCGACAAGATTCACGTACCCATTGCGACCTTTGTACTTGCGTAGCACGTCGTAGGTAAAACCCATCAACTCGAGCTTGTAGAGCTCGAGTTCAAGGAAATCTATGGGAATGCGTTTGATGACAATCGATGAGCGGGTGACTATCGCAGCGGCAAGGAAAAACATAGCGTCGGTCGGGTCCTCTGACAATTCGAACGATACGTTTTTCTTTATACCCGCCTTGCCACGAATCGTAAGCGTCGTCGTACCAATGCCATCTATCTTTACGCCGAGGCTCACGAGGTACTGGCAAACATCTTGCACCTGGTAGTTTGCTGATGCGTATTTGATAGTGCTTTGACCTGCGATGCCTGCAGCTGCAAGTATGGCGTTGATGGTCGCGGTGTCGCCGGACTCATACATAAGAATATCTGCAGCATGCAGTTTCGTGTGCGAGACTTTCCACGCATCTCCACCGGAGGCGATAACAACACCGAATTGTTTAAGTGCGTACTTATGTGGACGCACAGTGCGGCTGCCAAGCTTGCATCCACCTGCTTGCGGTATGCGCATTGAAGGCAGGGAATGGATAAGCGAGCCGACAAACATCAAGATGCTCCGTGTTTTTTCGGCAGCCTCAATATCCATTTTTTGCATCGAAAACGTTTTTGGGGGTACCAATGTGAGTGTATGGTCATTCCACGTTGCCTCAACACCGATGGAACGCAAAACCTCGATGATGCGGTGTACTTCCTCTATGCGAGGCATGTTTTTGAGTACGGTCGTACCGCGGTTTAGAAGGCTTGCGCACAAAAGGCCCACTGCGCCATTCTTTGAAGAATTAACGGTTATTTCACCGGTAAGTTTGCGCCCGCCTTTAACGCGGAAATTGAGGGTTGGCTGCATACCCACCAGCGTAGCCCATACAGGCCTTAACCAGAAGGTTTGGAGGCTATTGACAATATTACTATAAGTATAGTATAATGTTACAGGTGCTATGAGTTGTTGTTTGGCACTTCCATGTCTAGAAGACCGGCACTGCCGGCGGGAGCAAAAGTCTATGAACAATATCGGTCGCGCCATCGTTGGCGCAGCGCTGATGACTCTGGCGGCCACCAGCGTGGTGGTCGCGCAGTCGCCGACGATCAGCGCCAAGATCAAGGCCGTCACCGACCAGGTCGCCACGAGTGTCGCCCTCAGCTTCGTCACCAACAAGACGGTGGCGAGCATGGTGATGGCCTCGGTGGACCAGCGGGTCTACGAGGATCGCGGTGGCATGGAGCGGCAGGCGTTCTACCGCGACCAACTGCAGCCGCTGCTGGCCGTCAACGAGGACCGACAGTTCTACAATGTCCTCTACGCGTCCTTCACCTTCTCGCGCTCCTACGACCTCGAGGAGGCGCGGATCACGAAGGAGGACTCCGAGGCCATCTACAACTGGCGCAAGGTCACCCTGGCGTTGGGCAAATCCGTGCTGTCGACGCCCGAGGGCCTCAAGGCCTTCTACGACAAGCACAAGCTCACCGTCATCAAGACGGTGCGCGAGATGAACTCCGACGAGCGTGCGCGCTTCATGGCGCATCTCGACCGGCGCATCACCGCGACCCAGGCCTACCTCGACGACAAGGACGGCATCCGCACCGCCGTTCTCGGGCTGCGCTCGAGCCAGGCTCTCTGGCATGCGGCCTACCTCGCGAAGGACGGCACGGAAGGCGCCAAGTGGGACGCCATGGGCGCCGCCAAGGTCGTCCTGCAGGATGCGGCCAAGAAGCTCGGCACGCGGCCGGAGACCCTCCAGTTTGCCGACCGTCGTCACGAGGACGCCGGTCGCGGCCAGCAGGGCGACGCTCTGCTGAGGGGCTATCTGGCCCACATGGAGGACCTGCGGACCACGCTCCGCAACTGATATCTAAATCCAGGCTCCGGCCTGGTGGTGAAGTCCCCGCTGCAAGGCGGGGGCTTTTCTTTTGGAAAACCTACAGAGAATCTATTTTTCATTTTCAGTCCTAAAAGGGTTACTGTGGGTACAAGTGACTCCTCGGTACGGCAAGGTAGAATCCTTATATGAATATGGAAGGTCCAAACCGCGGGCCAAAGAAACCCGGCCTCGTTGATCCACGAGTACAGGAGCACCGCGATCAGTGGGCAGCACAGTTGCGTGCTGGACGTCGAGAACGCGACGCACTGACGCGCGAAGAGAAGGGAGTGTTGCATGCGGCGAAACGCTTTTTTGTACCGGCGCGTGCCGAGAGACGTGAGCAGGACATTGCAGCTGCGAAGGATACGTTGCGCGAAGGAGCGACTGAGTTGCTTGCACAAAAAGAAATTGTGGCACCTCGAGATGAAGAAACACTTCTTCAAGAAACCGTGTATGGACCAATGGACCGTCTCTTTAGACAGGGAGTAGAAGTACTTCACGTTGAAGGTGCGGCGCAGATGACATTTGCGGAGTCTCCAAAAGACGAGGAGTTGGCAAAAGCCATACATCTCGGCAATCTTTCGTATGCATTGAAGCGCGCAGAGGATCATAACGTTTTGATTCCAAAACTCTCGAACCTCTACAGGTCACTGTTGGCGACCAAACGATTACCTCAGTTACGCGCAGCGCTTGCCGGTGCCGTCTTTGAAAATATGGAGTCACTGTCGACTCTTGGGAAGTCTGAAGATGATGCAGAGAAAGTGCGATGGACGTACGTCAAACTTATCGATCGACTGCTTGCGGAACCTGCGTTTGAGCACATGCCCTTGCCTAAGGGTCGAGAAACAAAGATTCTCTCTGCACTTCAGCAAATCGTTCCCTCGATGGATCATGATGCAGCTCAGAGAATAGTAGAGGAGGGTCATGGCGTGACGCGCTTCTTGTTTGCACTGCCAGAAAAAGACAAAACCAGGACACAATTTGTTGAATCGCTTGGCGGCATTTCTGACTCACTTCTATTTCAACACTTGCTTCTGTCGGGACCGAAGGCAGCCGAATATGGATTCGAGAAGTACGGCGAAACCTTTGCACAAACGTACGGCGTATCGTTGCGCGAAATGTTTGACCTAAACAGAAATCCTAAAGGATATAAAGAAATCGCACTGTATAAATTTTTTGAGGCGTGTAGTTCCCTTGAAAAATCTACGCCAGGTTCGGTCAAACGCCTCTTTAAGGATTACGGAATACGTGAGTTCTACCGATATCCGGAAGAAATGCTGCTTTCACAGCTGCAAGAAGAAAAGGTAGATCGCCCTTACGGGGTCATCATGTTTCCATATGCTGACAACGCTGAAGAAATTGCTGCTTTTGACAATGAAAGAACCGAATTTAAAGCATTGTTTGAGAGCGTGAAAGCCCATCACGGCGTCAAAATATTTGAAGTTGCTTCGTCGCGCGATGTTGCGCGCCACTTACTGCATCTCGGTAAGGCGTATGAGCACAAAATAGATTTTGCAATCCTCGGTGGGCACGGAGCGCCAGACAACATTGAGTTTTCGCAATTTGGTTCACTTACCAGTGAACATTTAGCAGGGCCTGGACATAGGCGCGCCAAAGACTTTTTTTCAAAAGACGCGACATTGATTCTTGATTCATGTTCAACGGGCCAAGCAGGAGGTATTGCAGAACGTATGCGTGATAGCTTGGGCATAATGGTCATAGCCCCAAACGATGTTGCTGGAACAGCGAGTGTTTCTGTAGTCGAAAGAGATGGGAAACTTGATTTTACGGTCGCGTACCAAAGTCCAAAGGAAGAAGAAGTGCGCGCGGTAAAATACAGGCCCGAAGAGGTCTAATTCTCAGCTTCGTAGTAAATCCTGTATGATGTCTCCGATATGTCGTTTTTCTCTCCAAAACTCGGAATCGACTTAGGCACTGCAAATACACTCGTATTCGTACCCGGTAAAGGTGTCATCCTCAACGAACCTTCAGTTGTCGCTATTTCAGAAATAGATAAGCGCATTCTTGCGGTTGGCTTTGAAGCAAAGGAAATGATCGGCCGCACGCCGGACGAGATTATCGCGTATCGGCCGATGCGCGACGGGGTTATCGCGGACTATCGCGTGACGCAGGCGATGCTGCGTTACTTTATCGGCAAAGCGATGGGACGCTTCTCATTCTTTAAACCTGAAGTAATGGTATCGGTGCCGGCAGGTGTTACATCAACTGAGCGCCGCGCAGTTGTTGAGGCGGCGATAAAGGGGGGTGCGCGAAACGCGTATGTGGTTAAAGAACCGGTGCTTGCCGCTATCGGCGCAGGTATTCCCATCCAAGAACCACGCGGACATATGATTGTCGACATAGGTGGAGGAACCACTGACGTCGCAGTGATTTCTCTCGGCGGCATCGTCGCCTCAACGTCGGTGAAGTGTGCGGGCGATAGGCTTGATCACGCTATCGCTGACTATATAAAGAAGACCTTTAACCTTGCGATTGGAGACAAGACGGCAGAGCAAATAAAAATACAGGTTGGTTCCGCGGTGCCGGTTGAAGAAGAGCTCGCGATGATCATTAAAGGACGCGACTTTATCACCGGGCTTCCACGTCAGACTGAAATCCGCACCAACGAAATAGTAAAAGCAATTGGTCGTGAATTGCGCGAGATAATCAAAGCGATTCGCGATGTTCTGCAAGAGACGCCGCCAGAGCTTGCGGCCGATATCATCGACTATGGCATCATCATGACGGGTGGCACGAGTCAGTTGCGCAATTTTCCTGAACTTGTTTTGCGCCGCACCGGCGTACGCGCTGAACTTGCTCAAGATCCGCTCTATTGTGTAGCGAAGGGGACTGGCATCGCTCTCGAGCACCTCGATACGTATAAGCGCTCCATTATTGCTAAGAGGTAGAGGCAACATTGACTATCAACAAGGGTGTATTGACGACCTAGTGTAGCTGTAGTCTTATACCTGGCAGACCGTTCTAGGACAGGCAATCGCCTTGTGCCAGTAGAAGCGGTCGGGAGGCAGAAATGAACCCAATGCGTGCCGCGACTTTGGTTGTGGCTGCACTACTGTTTCTGGTCGCTTCCGGCCAGGCGCAGACGACTACCGCGGAAGAGCAGGGGTGGGTCAAGCAACGCAAGGCGCTTGACCTGTTCACTGTCGACATGACGCGAGCGAAACTACTCACGCTCAAACGTCAGCTGCTGTGCATGGCGGAAAACGAGGACAACCAGCACCTGTGCGGCTGGAAGGGTGAACAACGCGATCTCGACGTGATCGTCTTGGCCCTCAACTTCGTCTTACACGGAGAAGAACAATTCAAGCGGGGCGGCCAAACCGCCTTCAAGGACTTCATCCTCTACCACAAGGAGCAGGTAGAGGAGAGTTTGGCGGATCTCCGAAAGGGCCGCTAACTCCAAGAAGAAACGGTTGATTCCCCCGAAGTTCGCGCCATTCGGCGCCGCCGGCCTTCCCAGGCCGGCGTTTCATTTTGGTAGAATGCTTTGTATGTCGCTTTCTCAGCATCATGCCTATGTCGCATATGGGTCACCAATGCGTAGCAAAGAACTCGCAGCTCTGCTTGTACGTGAGCTTGGACTCTCTGCCGCGCACAATCCTGATATACACGTGCGTCAGTTCGAGAATCTTGGAGTTGATGACGCACGAGAGCTCACTGCACTTGCTTCACTTTCAAGCGCAGGAGGAAAGAAATTATTTGTGATTGCTGCGCAATCGCTCACGCGCGAAGCACAGAACGCGCTGTTAAAGACGCTCGAAGAACCAACGGCTGATACGCATTTTGCGCTTCTTGTGCCACACGGAACTCTTATTGCCACGGTGCGTTCGCGACTTGTTGCCATTGCACTTCCGACAAAGAAGTCTGAAAAGGGATTGGCAGAGGAGTTTATTGCTGCAGCACCTGCGGCTCGCAGCAAACTTATTTCAAAAGTAGTTGAGGATAAAGAAAAGCATGCAGCTCGCGAACTTATTGATGGACTCGAATCGCTGCTACGCAAAGATATAAAAAAAGCACCAATACGCCACGCTCTAACTGAGTTATCTCAAATGCGCTCCTACCTGATGGGTCCTTCTCCTTCGGTCAAGATGATTCTCGAGCACCTGGCGCTGGTGGTGCCCGTCCAAAAGTAAAAACCCGTACACTGCGTAGATGGCGCGCATCGTCGCACATCTGGATATGGACGCTTTCTTTGCTTCGGTAGAAGAGCGTGACAAGCCGCATTTGCGCGGAAGACCTATCGCCGTAGGGGCAGACCCGGCTGGTGGCACTGGCCGTGGTGTAGTTTCGACGGCAAATTATTTGGCACGCGAATATGGTATCCGCTCTGCTATTCCGATTAGCCGCGCATGGAGATTTTCTGAAGAAGCGCGAGCGAAGGGTAAACCTGGCGTCGCATTTATTGTGCCGAAGTCTGGACGCTATGGTGCAGCGTCGCGTGAAGTGTTCGACATTGTTCGACGTACCTACCCTTCGCTTGAACAAACGAGTGTGGACGAAGGATATATAGACCTCTCGAGCCTTCGCAGTTTTGCAAAGGCAGAAGCGGCAATGAAGAAGCTTCGTCGTGAGATACGCACAAAAACGAAACTACCCGCTTCAATCGGTGTTGCTCCAAACAAAATGCTCGCGAAGTTTGGAAGTGAGCGTGCCAAACCAGATGGGCTTTTTGTTGTGCGCTTGCGAGAAGTCGAAGGGTTGCTTGCGCCGCTCCCTGTCTCAGTTATTCCAGGTATTGGCAGAAAGACAGAAGAACTCCTTAATCGTCGAGGGATTAAAACGGTTGAGGATGCACGCAAACTTTCCTGGCAAGAATGTGAGCGTCTGCTTGGGCGTTTCGGCTTTACCTTCTATGAGCGACTGTGGGGGAGGGATGATCGTGAGGTTGCGGAGGTAGAAGTTGATGCAAAAACTATCGGTGTTGATGAAACGCTCGACGTCGATATCTCTGACGTGCGCGATGCGTTTGTGGTTATCGAGCGGGAGGCGAAAGAAGTTATTTCACGTATGCACAAAGATGGATTCACCGCGTTTCGCAACGTAAGCATCGTAGTCCGTTTTGAAGACTTCGCCACCTATACGCGAGCGGTCACAGCTGACGAGCCGCTCTCTTCAGTCAAAGATCTTGAGATGCGTGCCATCAAGTTAGTATTGCCGTTTTTTGATCGACGCGAGAATCCTCGTAAGAAAAAAGTGCGCCTTATCGGAGTACGCATTGGAAAGTTAGAGAAATAATCTTCCTTGCAAACTTAAAAGTCTCCTGCAATTGAAAACGCCCCCTCCGAAAAGGGGGCGCTTCCACCGGCGCGCGAGGCGCGCCGAGTAGAGGTTGAGGAGGCTACGCCGAGCCGGCGTACTGATCGTGACGCCGGCTGCCGCGGAGACGGCCGAGCAGATCGCGGAGCGTGGTGGCGCCACCGAAGGGCGAGCCACCACCGCGCATGCCGCCGATTTCGATGACCTCGACCATCATGTCGTCGTTGCGCTCGCGACGACCGCGACCGAAGGGCGATCGACCAGCAGCATCGCCGAACAGCATCTCGCTGAACATCGCGAGCGGGTTCTGCTTGCGCATGGCGTCGGCCGGGGCCTTGATGGACCAGTCGTCGCCGATGACGTACTGGGTGAAGTTCAGATCGAGGCCGTTGAGCGCAGGCGCCAGCTCGGGGAGCAGGATGCCATCGATCTTGGTCAGGTCGCCGGTCAGGAGCGCGAGCTCGTCGGCGAACTTCACCACATCGAAGGTGCCGGCCTTGCAGGCGCAGTTGCCCTTCAGGCAGTCCGCGCTGATGCGCATGGCCTCGTCCAGCATGCCGTTGACGGCCGTGCGGGTCTCATGGTGGAAAGCCGTCAGGCCGCGCAGGTTGTGCGGGACGATGCCGTAGGCGCGGTAGCCTTTGGTCTTGATGCCGGCGCCCAGCTCGGGCGGGCGGATAGTGGAACCGTCAGCAGCCATGGCAGCGTGGAGACGGGCAGTGAACGGGGCGGTCTTGGTCAAAGGACGTCCTTTCGCGATGGTAGACCTTTATTTCGGGGAAATTGGCGGTTGCCAGGTCTGAGAAGCGAACCAAAAAAGACTATAGACCGACTCTGCCACTGTGTCAATAGATCCGAGGTGGAGTACTATCTAGTCATTATGCCCAGCAAGCTAGCCATGACGGGCAAAAAGTTAGCCGAGCGAAAGGCTCGTATTTTGAAGCTTGATAAGGCTCTAAAGAAACTGTTCCCTGAAGCCATAACCGAATTGGTCTATAAAACGCCATGGCAGTTTATGGTTGCAGTACAGTTGTCTGCTCAGTGCACGGATAAAATGGTAAACCGGGTGACTCCGGCGCTTTTTAAACGCTATAAAACACTCAACGACTATTGCGTGGCTGATCCGGCAGAATTTTCAAAACTTATACGCTCAGTCACTTTTGCAAATGCAAAGACGCGCAACATTCTTGCTGCAGCAAAATACGTAAAGAATAATTTGAAGGGGAAGCTGCCGACCACGCTTCCGGAGATGATAAAAATACCTGGCGTGGGTCGTAAGACGGCCAACGTTATCCTCGGCGACCTGTATGGTGAAAGCGGTGGTATCACGGTAGACACGCATGTCATACGTTTTGTGCACCGCTTCGATCTCTCTGACTACAAAGATGCAGTTCGCATCGAGCGAGACTTGATGCAGATGCTCCCAAAGAAAGAATGGCCACATTTTACCCACCGCGTCATCTACTACGGGCGTCGCATTGCTCCGGCACGAGCCTACGACACCTCAAAGGACCCACTTGTTACCATATATCCAAAAGCGGGGAAGGTATTTCGCACAAAGGCGCATTAGCTATACTTACCTTGATGACTACGAAGCCAGTGAGGAAAGTTGCGATATTCGATATCGATGGGACCATCTTTCGCTCCTCACTTCTTATTGAGCTGGTAGAAGAACTTATTGCAGCAGGAGTCTTTGACGCATCGGTGCGTGGAACGTATCAAAAAGAAAAAGAAGCCTGGCTCGATCGGCGAGGCGATTATGAAGCCTATGTTGGCGCAACGGTCCAAGCGTTTGTCCGCAACTTAAAAGGAGTTGAGTATCGTCAGCTTGAGTGGGCGGGAAAACGTCTCGTTGAACGTCTTGGCTTCCGCACGTATTTGCACACTGCAGCGCTTGTACGAAATCTCCGCGAGCGTGGATACTATATGCTCGCAATATCGCATTCACCGAAACTTGTGGTGGACCAATTTGCACGCCGACTCGGCTTCCATAAGGTGTACGGCATGATGTACGACGTTGGACCCAACGATTGCTTTACGGGTGCGGTGCTCGACTTGCACCTCATTGGCAACAAAGCAAATATTGTGAAGCGAGCGATAGAGAAAGAAGGTCTTACGCTGAAGGGGTCTGTCGGGGTGGGTGACACCGAGAGCGACATTAGTTTCCTTGAAATGGTAGAAAAGCCACTGGTTTTTAATCCAAATAAAAAGTTATATCGCTACGCACAGCGCATGGGCTGGCCGGTCGTCGTTGAACGTAAGGATGTGGTCTATAAACTCTAGATAAGAAGAAGGCAGAAAATAGAAAATAGAAACACGCGCAATGCAGAATTCTGTAAAAGATTTGATTGTTTGGCGAAAAGCCATGGATGTTGTGAAAGATATTTATCTTACAGCTCGCAATTTGCCTGAGAGCGAACGTTTTGGTCTTGCATCGCAGCTTTGTAGAGCGGCGGTATCAATTCCATCTAATATTGCTGAGGGGGCTAAACGTGGAACCAAGAAAGAATTCGTACATTTTTTACATATCGCAAGTGGCTCGGCAGCTGAGGCGGAGACTCAGCTCATTTTGGTCTCCCGGTTGTATCCAAACGTTACTCTAGGGGACGTGCTTACTAAACTCTCTGAAGTTCAAAAAATGTTAGCGGGGTTGATACGTGTTAAGGGTTAATTCTTCCTTTCTATCTTCTATCATCTATAATCTGTATCTATGGCATACGACTTTAAACCGTTTCAGGCACGCATCGCGGAAATAACCGAACATTTTGGTCGTGAACTTTCAGGAATTCGCACGGGACGCGCAACGCCGGCAATTCTCGATGGAGTGCAGGTTGAACTTTATGGAACGCGCATGCCAATAAACCAGTTGGCGAGTGTGACGGTAGAAGACTCTCGAACCTTGCGTATCGCACCGTGGAATACCGCGGATGGTAAAGAAGTAGAGCGCGCGATTGTATCTGCAAATTTAGGTGTATCAGTCGGTGCTGATGAGAAGGGAGTCCGGGTCTTCTTTCCAGAACTAACTTCCGAACGTCGGGATATGTTGATGAAGCTTGCAAAGGAACGTCTTGAGGAGACACGCAAACAACTACGTCATGAACGTGATCAAGTGCAGAGCGACATCGATAAGCGTGAGAAGGCAAAAGAATACGGCGAAGACGAGAAGTTTCGCTACCGCGACGAAATGCAAAAGCATGTAGACGCCGCAGGAAAGATGTTTGAAGAACTTTTGAGGAAAAAGGAGTCAGAGATATCAGCCTAACGCATGGCGATACTTCTCTTTATCGTAATACTGCTCGGACTCATCCTCGTCCATGAGTTTGGGCATTTTTCTGTTGCAAAACTTTTCAAAATACGTGTCGATGAGTTTGGTATTGGATTTCCTCCCCGACTGTGGGGGCGCCGATACGGCGAGACGGACTACACCATAAATGCGTTGCCGTTTGGAGGGTTCGTAAAGATATTTGGTGAAGATGGTGCGGAGGCTGATGCATCCGGAGAGAGCACAGCGCGTTCTTTTGCTAAAAAAAGCTGGTGGATCCAAGCGCTAGTGATCGTTGCGGGCGTTTTTATGAACGTCGTTGCTGCGTGGCTCATTCTTTCAGTCGGATATATGGTCGGCCTTCCTGCAGCAGCAAGTGACACTGGTCTAGGGGTGGTCACCGACGCGCACGTCACGGTACTTGGCATTGCTCCGGGTTCTCCCGCAGAAACGTCTGGCCTTATTTCAGGAGAGCGGGTGGTGCGCATTGAAGCCACACAAGGTGCGTTTCTTGAAAAAGATGCGCTTGCAGATGACGTACGTCACTTTATCGCGCAGCATGGCAGTGAAGATCTCACGCTCACACTTGCGCGTGGAGAGACCGAGCGCAAGGTAACGATGCATCCTGTTGAAGGGCTCGTAGAAGGGAAAGCTGCGCTTGGTGTAATGCTTGAGGATGTTGGAGTACGTCGTTTGCCAGTTCACCTTGCTCTTATAGAAGGAGGGATACTCACTGGCAGACTTCTTCGTGACACAGCGGTTGGGCTGTGGGGATTTTTCTCGGGTGTTGTTACTGGCTCTGCAGACTTCTCAACGGTTGCAGGTCCGGTGGGGATTGTTGGAGTTGTGGGTGAAGCGTCTGAGTTTGGCTTTGTGTCGGTGTTGATGCTTGCGGCCATCATATCCATCAACCTCGCCATCATTAACCTCATCCCATTTCCAGCACTCGACGGAGGCAGGCTTGTCATGGTGGTTGTTGAAGCAGTGATGCGACGCCCCATACCGTCCGTTGTTTCGCTTTGGGTTAATGGAGCTGGCTTCGTACTTCTAATCGTGTTGATGTTGGTAGTTACCTATAACGATATTTTGAAGCTCTTCTAAGCCGCTGACTAACCCCAGCTACTTCGTTGTGATCTGCGGTGCTCTTTCGCCGTATACGTGATACGTCTCAGTTCGCTCCTCGATCACGCCTTGTATCTGGGGTCATTGAGCGGCTTAAGGAAAGATCCAATTACACCATGGGAGGACTTTTGACCCCTGAGCCTCATAACGTACAATGGCTTCACAAAGGGGTATGAAGCAATCTCACCTATTTACCAAGACGCGCAGGGAAGTTCCTTCCGATGAAGTCGCGAAGAACGCCCAGCTTTTGATACGAGCAGGCTTTGTTCATAAGGAAATGGCAGGTGTTTATTCGATGCTGCCGCTTGGGCTTCGAACATTGCGCAAAATTGAAGCGATCGTTCGTGAAGAGATGGATGGTATTGGCGCGCAAGAGACGCGGATGGCAACACTCCATCCGAGCGAGCCGTGGAAGATGACAGGCGGTTGGGACGGGGTTGATGTGCTTTTCAAATTACAGAGCCGCACCGAAAAGGAATATGCGATAGGGCAGAGTGAAGAAGAAATCGTCACGCCTATTGTTGGTGAGTACGCGCGCTCATACAAAGAGCTTCCGCTCATGGTCTATCAGATTGGACAGAAGTATCGCGACGAGTTGCGTGCAAAAAGCGGCATTATGCGCGGACGCGAGTTCGGCATGAAAGACATGTACAGCTTTCATACGTCGCAGGAAGACTTCGATCGTTTTTATGCAATCGCGAAGGAAGCCTACTTGCGTGTCTATACACGCACCGGTCTTGTCGCGAAAGTCACTGAAGCTTCTGGAGGTAGCTTCAGTGAAAAGATTTCCTATGAATTTATGGTGCTAACCGATGCGGGAGAAGACACCATCCTCTACTGTTCTGCGTGCGATTACTGCACTAACGTCGAAGTAGCCGGTGATTTGAAGGAAGGTGAGAACTGCCCGAAGTGCGGCGGTTCAAAACTCACCAAAGCCGTTGCCTCTGAAGTTGGAAATGTTTTTGACCTCGGGCAGCGATATCCAAAAGCGCTCAACTATACATATAAAGCAGAGGATGGCAGCGACTATTACCCGATCATGGGTTGTTATGGCATCGGCACGACACGCTTGATGGGAGTAGCGGTAGAAACATTCGCAGATGAGAAGGGAATGGTGTGGCCAAAATCTATTGCGCCAGCACAGGTACACCTTATCGAGCTCTCAGGTGGTGACGCGGCAGTTAAAGCAAAGGCAGACGAACTCTATGCTGATCTTATGAAAGCGGGAGTCGAGGTGCTTTACGATGAGCGCGATATGCGCGCGGGAGAAAAATTTGCAGATTCAGACCTTATCGGGATACCGCTTCGCGTTGTGGTAGGAAAGAAAACCATTGAAACAGGACAGTTCGAATGTGTCCGTCGACAGACGGGCGAGAGTTTCCTTCTTCCCGATGCGGCTGCCATAACGAAGGATGCTCTCTATGTTTAAACGACTGCGTGAAAAAATAGCGAGCCTCGCGAGCAACGACCTCGGCATCGACCTCGGAACGGCCAATACGCTTGTCTATGTGCGCGGGCGCGGCATTGTAGTCAATGAGCCATCAGTCGTGGCGGTCAACCAAAAGACCGGCCGTGTTGTTGCGGTGGGTGCCTCTGCAAAGGAAATGTTGGGGCGCACTCCCGGACATCTTGTTGCGGTGCGTCCGCTCGTTGACGGTGTTATTTCAGATTTCGAAGTGACCGAAGAAATGCTGGCATATTTGATGAACCGTGCGCAGGGTGAAGGAAGAAAACTGCTCGGCGCACGCGTTGTCGTGGGTGTGCCTTCCGGCATTACGAACGTCGAGATACGCGCGGTGCGCGATGCGGCTCAGAATGCTGGCGCGCGCGAAGTGCACATTATCGAAGAACCGATGGCTGCAGCGCTCGGCATCCGTCTTCCGGTAAAAGAAGCGGTCGGCTCAATGATTGTCGATATTGGTGGTGGCACCACTGATATCGCCGTCATTTCGCTTGGTGGCATCGTTCGTTCAAAAAATCTCAGAATCGCGGGAGACAAACTCAATCAGGACATCATTTCTCATATACGATCGGAGTTCAAAATATTGATAGGAGAGAAAACGGCAGAAAATGTAAAGATGGCTATCGGAGCGGTGATTGAAGGCGACCGACCACTTGAAGCGGTGGTACGCGGACGCGATCTTATTACCGGGTTGCCGCGCGAAGTGATTGTGACGGACTCTGATGTGCGCGAAGCGGTGTCGCAGTCTATCGATACGCTTGTTGAGTCGGTGCGTGAAGTTATCGAAACAACGCCGCCTGAAATACTTGCCGATATTATGAAGAGCGGTATTTACCTAGTGGGAGGCGGTGCACTTATAAAAGACTTAGATCGCTTAATTTCCGAGTGGGTTAAAATACCGGTGCATGTTGCGGACGATCCGCTCACCGCGGTTGCACGCGGCGCGGGTGTGGTACTTGAAGATATAGAAAGCTACCGCGACATTCTTATCGAACATGACGACGATCTATCGTAATAGAAAGCGAGGTCCTGGGCTGCGCCGAGCACTCGTTGCGGTCGGTTTTTTTATTGCCCTCCTTATTGCTGGTTTCTTCTTTCGTCCAGCACTTGAACGAGTGGTAGGAGGAGGTCTCTCGGCTCTGTGGCGTGCGAGCGACATAAGCAGTACTGGACTTGGTCGAGTGCCCGAGTATTTTCGAGGGATGAATGCACTTTTGCGTGAACGAGATTCGCTTAAAGAGCAACTCGCTGCCTCAAAGCTCGCGGTACTTGATCGCAATCTCTTGTACGAAGAGAATCTCACGCTCAAAGAATCGATGGGTCGTTCCGCACAGCCAAATGCACTCCTTGCGGCAGTCCTGGTGCGCCCACCTGAGAGTCCTTATGACACGCTCATCATTGACGCCGGGGAAGATAAACAAGTGAAGGTTGGGGACCGCGTTGCGGCAAGCGGGGCATTCCTTATTGGCACCGTCGAGGCGGTCTACGCCACCACTGCGCGCATAAAACTCTACTCTGCTCCCAATACTTCATACGATGCATTTTTGCGCGGCAGTATTCCTATTCGCGCCGAAGGTATCGGCGGAGGTTCTCTCAAAGCATCAGTCCCGCATGATGCGGAAGCGGCAGCGGGCGACTTGGTGACGCTGCCGGGCATTGAACCCAATTTGTCGTTTGTCGTAGAGAGTATCGAAGCCGGGAGGGGAGATTCTGCGGCAGAAATATATATGCACCTTGCGGCCAATCCTTTTTCACTTCGCTTTGCTGAAGTGTGGAGAAGCGCGTATGCAGAATAAATTACTTGTTGCTTTCGGCGTTCTCGGTATTTTAGGACTCATCATCCCAAGCTGGATTGCTGGACTCATTGCACTTATTGGACTCTCTGCAGTGGTGCCAACACTCGGGCTAGCGCTTGGATTTTGTCTCGATATTATTTTTGGCGCCCCTACGTGGCTGCCGTCATACGTTGCGTATCCGTTTACGGTTGCAGCCCTAGTACTAGGTCTCAGTGCAATCGCACTTGAGAAATATTTGCGCTAGTGGGTTTGATTTTCGTGCTTCGCTATACTTCGTGAGATAAGGGAAACGCATCAATCTATAGGCTTCATCTTGACATGCAGGCATAGTATTTCGGCAAGATACTGGGTGGAATATCTCATGGGGTATACTGCGCCTAATGCCGCTTAGAAAGTTGTTGCGTGGGTTAAAGCGAAAGAGTGAGGAGATAGCTCCCGACGAAATATTTATCGACTCGAGCAATTTGCCTTCGTTTGATACCGACCAGTTTGAAGGACGCATCGAGCAACCGATTCGCCGACGAACTGCGTCCGTGCTTCTTGGTGTTTTTGCACTCGTCGTCCTTACGTTTGCCGGAAGAGCGTCGTACTTACAGATATTTGAAGGCACTGCGTATGCGGCGCTTTCTGAAAACAACCGTCTTTCACACGAATATGTGTTTGCTGACCGCGGCACCATTGTTGACCGGCGTGGCGTTGACCTCGTGCACGACTCACACAAAGAGGGCAGTGACTACCCCTCGCGCGTGTATTCGTCGTATACGGGACTCTCGCACGTCATTGGGTACGCAAAAGCACCAGCAAAAGATTCTTCCGGCATTTACTACCAAGATACGTACGTTGGCGCCGAAGGATTAGAAAAAGCACTTGATGAACGTCTGCGCGGGGTAAACGGTTTGAAAATTCAGGAAACTGATGCCAAAGGCAGGGTAACTTCAGAAAGTACTATTGCAGCGCCAAAACATGGCGAGACCATCGCGCTTTCCGTTGACGCAGAGTTGAATCAGGTTATCTATAACGCCCTTGCAGCGCGTATCGAAGAATCGGGTTTTCGTGGAGGCGCGGCCGCGGTGATGGATCTTACGACGGGGGAATTACTCGCACTTACGAGCTATCCGTCGTATAGCCCTCAGATTATGACGGATAGAAGTGATCAAGCAGCAATACGTGGGTATTTAAAAGATACGCGTCAGCCGTTTCTTAACCGCGCGATACTCGGCGCTTTTACGCCAGGTTCGATCATGAAGCCTTACTTTGCACTCGGTGCCTTAAACGAAAATCTTATTAGTCCAACGAAGTCGATACTTTCAACGGGTGCACTCACGGTTCCAAACCCATATAACCCGGATAAGCCAAGCGTCTTTAAAGATTGGAAAGCGCATGGCTGGGTTGATATGCGCCAAGCCATCGCCGTCTCTTCGAATGTGTACTTCTTTACCATAGGCGGCGGGTTCGGTGATCAAGCGGGTTTGGGAATAGAGAAGCTTGAAAAGTACGCCAGGTCTTTTGGGTTTGGTTCAAAGACCGGCATCGACTATTTTCCAGAAGAAGACGGCACGGTGCCAAGTAAGGCGTGGAAAGCAAAACTGTTTCCTGACGACCCGTGGCGTCTTGGCGACACGTACAACACATCTATTGGTCAATACGGTTTTCAAGTCACGCCACTGCAGGCGTTGCGCGCCGTTTCGGCCATCGCCACGCGTGGCACGCTTATAACACCAACCATCATCCAGGGTGCACGCGGCGAACGCAAAGAAGGGACACTGCCAATGACGTATGAGGAGTACCAAATACTTTTTGAAGGTATGCGCATGGGTGCGCAGATAGGCACCGCGAAGGCATTAAACCTCGGTTACGTGCATATTGCTGCGAAGACAGGTACCGCAGAACTTGATTCGAGTAAATCGTATGTTAATTCGTGGGTTACCGGATTTTTCCCCTATGAACATCCGCGGTATGCGTTTGTTCTTTTACTTGAGCATGGACCGTACAAAAATCTCTACGGTGCGCCGGGCGTTATGCTTAGTGCATTTGAATGGATGCATGGTAACCGCCAAGAGATGTTGGAAGGAAAGGATGACTGAGCCATCTTGACGAGAGGGTTATTTCAGGTACACTACCTCTGACATAAAAACTCCATTTTTCAAGGCTCTATTACACTCTTTATGCCAAACGAACTACTCTCACAAGAAAAATTTGAAGAGCTGACAAAAGAGCTTGACGACCTTAAAACTCGTCGTCGCAAAGAGATCGCAGAACAGCTTGAGTACGCACGCTCACTCGGAGACCTCTCTGAAAATGCTGAGTATCAAGAAGCTCGTGAAATGCAAGCTGCCGTTGAAGAGCGCATAAGCAAACTCGAAGGAGTACTTAAGACCGCGAAGATAGCAAAAATCGCTAAGAGCGAAGGTATTGGCATGGGTTCGGTTGTTACTGTCGAAAATCAAAGTGGCGAAGGCCATAAACACACCTATACGGTTGTTGGTGCGGAGGAGGCAAACATGCTCGAAGGAAAGATTTCCTACCACTCGCCACTTGGCGGTGCATTGATGGGCAAAAAGAAAGGTGAGCAGTTTGCATTCTCCACTCCTAAAGGGACGCAGAAATATAAGATACTCAAGGTCGAATAGTCGACCTCAGAAATTGGCGCATAGCTTTGGCGCCTGCGTCGCGAGCCCGCTCACAATAGGTTTACTATTGCTCGCGGGCATCGCTCCTTGTCTTCTTGCTCTGCATCCAGTTTCTGAGGTCTTACGTGAGGTCGTCTCAGGTGGTTTTTTCGTTTTGACTATTTAATACTTATTTCGTAACGTTTCGATATGGCATTTTTTACGAAGGAAGGAGCGCAGCGGTTCCTCAAAAGCGCAGATATCAAAGTGGATGGTGGTAGGCCGTGGGATATGACCATCCACGATGAACGGATTTATCGACGCATTGCTTTTGGTGGCTCGCTTGCCCTTGGTGAGTCCTATATGGACGGTTGGTGGGATTGCCCAGCCCTTGATCAATTTTTTTACCATGTTGCGAAAGGTGGGTTGGCGAAAACGGCGCCTGGCGCTGGCAGAGTTGTGCGACGAGTGTTGGAAGGGATTGTGAATCCTCAAAGTAAGCGTCGCGCGTTCATTATCGGGGAGGAGCACTACGATCTTGGCAACGATCTATACGTCGCGATGCTAGACAAGCGCATGGTTTATACCTGCGCCTACTGGAAGGACGCAAAAAATCTTGATGAAGCACAGGAAGCAAAACTCGACTTAGTGTGCCGAAAATTGGGCCTTAAACCTGGCGATACCGTCCTTGATATTGGTTGTGGGTGGGGAAGCTTTGCAAAATTTGCTGCAGAGAAATATGGCGCACATGTTGTGGGTGTCACCGTCTCCAAAGAACAAGCGGCACTTGCACGCGAGAATTGTGCAGGACTTCCTGTTGAAATTCGACTTGAGGACTATCGCGATACGGTGGGTGAGTTCGATCACATCGTCTCGTTAGGCATGATGGAGCACGTTGGTCATAAGAACTATGGCACCTATATCAAAAAGGCCCACTCGCTTCTTAAAGACGGCGGTTTCTTTCTCTTGCACACCATAGGGGGTAATGAGTCAGAACAGACGGGAGACTCCTGGGTGAATAAATATATTTTCCCCAATAGCATGTTGCCTTCCATCACACAGATAGGTCGGCACCTTGAGAGGCGTTTTGTTATGGAAGACTGGCACAACTTCGGTGCTGACTACGACAAGACACTGATGGCATGGCATTCGAACTTCATCAACAATTGGGACAAACTTAAGGGAAAGTACGACGACCGCTTCAAACGCATGTGGGTCTATTACCTTCTTCTCTTTGCAGGTTTTTTCCGTTCGCGCAACCTGCAACTCTGGCAGATCGTACTCTCAAAACGAGGAGTTCCTGGCGGGTATACCTCGGTACGGTAGGCAGTCACTATTTGGCGTAAACGCTTTTACTTGTAGACTGGAGCGATGTTTTGGGCAGACCGCATTGCAGCTGAAATAGAAGAGCGTTTCAAGGACCGCATCAAGAAAGGCGAGCCCCTTTTAATACGCGATGAAAAGACGGCCTCAGGCCGGGTGCATGTCGGTTCGATGCGTGGCGTCGCTATCCACGGCCTTTTAGCTCGCGTGCTTCGTGAACGCGGCGTTCTGAACGAATTTAAGTACGAGATAAACGATTTTGATCCATTTGACGGTCTGCCAAATTACTTGCCAGCGGATCAATATAAACCGCTCCTTGGTGGACAACTTTACAAGATCCCATCACCAGACTCTTCGGCTCCAAATTATGCCGATTTCTATGGCGGCGAGTTCATGAAGGTCATCAGCGATAGTGGATATCATCCGACGTTCTACTATTCGAAAGACCTTTACCTCTCGGGCAAAATGGATGAAGCAATGCGTCTGGTCATAACAAATGCAGATCGTATCCGAGAGATATACAAAGAAGTTTCGGGGTCTCAGCGGGTGTCAGAATGGCTCCCTATATCGGTTATATGTGAGAACTGCGCCAAGGTATCCATGACGCAATCTTCCGACTTTGATGGCGAGACGGTCGCGTATAGGTGCGTACCGCACGAGCTGCCTTGGGGCGGGGTGGGGTGTGGTCACTCTGGTCGCGTATCACCGTTCGGCGGTCGCGCAAAGCTGCCATGGAAACCTGAATGGGCCGCAAAATGGTACGTACTTGGCGTTGATGTTGAAGGTGCGGGTAAAGACCACTCCACGAAAGGTGGCGCCCGCGACGTGGCCAACGCCATTGCGCGAGACGTATTCAATATAGAACCGCCGTTCGATGTGCCGTACGAATTCTTCCTTGTCGGTGGACAGAAAATGGCGTCATCGAAAGGTCGCGGCTCTTCGGCGCGCGACGTTGCAAGCTTGGTGCCGCCCAAAATATTTCGTCTGGCACTCCTTGGCAAAGAAATCAATCAGGCGTTTAACTTCGATCCGGCGGGCGAGACCATCCCTGTGCTCTACGATCTCTATGACAAGTTGGCTGAAGGATACAAGGCAGGAAATGATGATGACTACTCACGCCTCTTCACTCTCATTGAGACTGATGACCGCGGGGATTCAAAACAGAAAATTGAAGTGCCGTTCTTGATGCGGTTCTCACAGCTTGCCTTTACCGTGCAGATGCCACACGTCGATCTCTATAGCGCAGCCGCTGAACTAAAGGGAAGTGCACTGACTGATCTCGATCGTGCCGAGCTTGATGAGCGCGCCGCGTACGCTAAGGGCTGGCTCAAAGGCCAAGCGCCAGAGAAATATCGCTTTGCGCTTCACGACACAATGCCAGAATCTGCTTCGACGCTTACCGCCGTGCAAAAGGCGGCACTTGGGCGTGTCGCAGAATTACTTGAGAAGGCGACGTCGCCAGAAGAGCTTCATACGCAGATACACAGCCTCAAAGATGAACTTACGATTGCACCAGCAGAACTCTTTGCTGCTATCTATCTTATTTTCTTTGGCAAATCTCAAGGTCCAAAGGCTGGGTGGCTTCTGTACACCCTTCCACGTGAATCCACTTTGGTTCGTTTGCGCGCAGCAGCAACGCTCTAAGGCGCGCTATACTATTTGGTAATGGTTGTATCGTCTGGAACAGTTGCGTTTGTGCTCCTTGCATTTGCTGCTGGCGGAACGCTTTTGCTCGCGCTTGCGCTCTATTATCACTGGGTACGTTATGGTGTCGGCATCATCGGTACGTTCATCGTTATGGTTTCCTATGCGATTGGAACGGCGGTGCTTCTGATATCAGCCCTTGGCGTCTTTGCGCAGTTGTAACCTATGATTTCAGACCGACTCGATCCAAACGAAGAAGTAGTGACCGTGATACGGAAGCACTGGTTCATGTTCGCTATCCAAGTGTTCATTCTTTCTGTTGTCGCTCTTTTTCCGCTCCTTGCAGCACTCTTTATACCGGCAACCGCGTTTGAGTCACTTTCGCAGATCGGAGCTTCTTCAACTTTTTTGGTCTTTCTGTACATGCTCTGGGTTCTTATGACGTGGAATCTCGCGTTTATTTCTTGGACCACCTATTACTTGGACACTTGGATTGTTACGAACCGACGTATTATTGACATTGACCAGCGCGCACTCTTTCAGCGCAAAGTGACGACTCTTATGCTCGAGAAAATCCAAGATATGACCGTTGACGTCGACGGTCTCTTCCAGACGCTCTTTGGATTCGGCACCCTTATTCTCCATACGGCAGGGGCAGAAGACCCTGATATCGTCATACGCTACGCGGCCTACCCGCAGCACGCGAAAGACCGCATTTTGGAGTGCCAACGGCACGCCCTTTCGGCCGAATCGCACCCAAGCGTAAAGGTATAAGCCACTAACAGAGGAATCCTGAGAGAAGCCGGGCCACAAAGCCCGGTCTTTCTTTTGGCTACTTCTGTGTCCTTATTTTGTGGATAACCAACCCGTAGAGTGGGGCAGAGTGGCATATACTTACCTACTAGTGGGATGAAGTGGGAAACCACTGCATCACACACAAAGTCGATGCTTATTGGCGAATACATCCACACGCTCGACTCCAAGAAGCGTCTTTCGCTTCCGGCGAAATTTCGCAAGGAGATGGGGAAGAAGGTGGTTGTAACGCGCGGGCTCGATGCCTGTCTGTTCATGTATCCAGAAAAAGCGTGGGGGAAGATTGCCCAGAAGCTCGCGGAGCTTCCGATGGGACAAAGTGACAGCCGAGCGTTGTCGCGATTTATCCTCTCCGGCGCGGTTGAAAGCGATGTCGATGCCGCAGGACGCATCCTTGTTCCCGATTTCTTAAAAGATTTTGCGGGTCTCAAAGGGAAGGTCGTACTCGCAGGTGTCGGTGAGCGCGTTGAAGTCTGGAGCGAAAAGGCGTGGGAAGAACAAACACGCCGCATCGAAAAGCAGGCAGATCAGGTTGCGCAAAAGTTGGGTGATCTAGGCGCGATATAGCGATGCCTAAACCAACGGTCCATGTCCCAGTTCTTTTGAAAGAAACCATAGATGCACTTGATCTCCACGATGGAGATGTCGTGCTCGACGCAACACTTGGTGGTGGCGGTCACGCTGAAGCGATGCTTGCTGAAGCCGATATTCACCTCCTTGGTCTTGATGCTGACGCTCAAGCGGTGGAGCGGGTCACGGAGCGCTTGGCTTCGTATGGAAAGCGGGCAGTGCTTGCACAATCGAACTTCAGAGCCGTTGGTAGCGTTCTCTCGAAGCTCGAAGTCACGCATATCGACAAGGCACTCTTTGACCTTGGCCTCTCGTCCGACGAATTGGAGTTATCAGGTCGTGGATTTTCCTTACAAAAGGACGAACCGCTTTCGATGGCCTTTGACTCACGGCAAGAACTCACCGCGACAGACCTCCTCGCACACCTCGATGCACAGCAGTTAACGGACATCTTCCGTGCGTACGGGGAAGAGCGGTATGCCATGCGCATCGCACGAGCGATCGTTGCACACCGTGAGCACGAGGCGATAACGACCACAACGCAATTGCGAGAACTTATCAAAGTGTCCGTACCAGCACTCTACGCAAAAGGACGCATTCATCCGGCAACAAAAGTATTTCAGGCCTTGCGCATGGCAGTTAACGATGAACTCGACGCTCTTAAAGATGGACTGAATGCGGTATGGGAGCATCTTTCACCAAACGGGCGAATTGCAGTCATCTCGTTTCATAGTCTTGAAGACCGAGTCGTAAAGCACTTCATGCGAGACAAAGTTCAACTCGGTGAAGGCGAGACACTCACAAAAAAACCAGTAACACCGAGCGCCGAGGAGATACAAAAAAACCCACGTTCACGCAGCGCAAAACTTCGCACTTTACAAAAAACAACATGAGCAACACCGCACACTCACTTTCACTCTACAAGACCTGTATTTCAGGGCTTACCGTACTTGCGGCACTCTCAATCATTGCCTATATCGGTTTTACTGCCGCAACCATTTTTGCTACTGCAGAACGCACTGCTGCTGCTCGTGAGAGCAAGGCGCTCACCGCCTCTATCGGGGACCTTGAGCGTAGTTATTTCGTCATAGAACACACCATAACTCCTGAAGAAGCGGGACGTAGAGGTTTGCATGCGCCAGCGCATGTAAGTTTTATCACTCCACAGAACGTGGGTACGTTCTCACTTAATACCGCTGCGACTCAGTAAGAGCGCGCGTGCTACTCTTTTGAAGTAATGAAGGGGCATCGCCTACGCATCCGATTGTTGCTTGTACCGTTCTTACTTATTGCTGCTGCGCTCGTCGGTAAACTTTATTTTTTACAATTGGTGCATGGGTCTGAGTACGCTGCCCGGGCAAACCGACAAGCAGTACGGCCCCAAGCAGGTATTTTTGATCGTGGCAGCATTTACTTCACAACCCGCAGTGGCGACCCTATCGCTGCGGCGACGCTTGCGACGGGCTATATATTGGCCATCAAGCCAACTGAAGTAGAAAACCCTGCAGCGCTCTATGCAGCACTCTCTGCAGTGGTAACGATCGATAAAGAATCCTTTATTGCAAAGGCGAGCAAATCAGGGGATCCGTATGAGGAGATAGTTCATCGACTCACCAAAAAGCAGGCCGATAGTGTGAGGGCCTTGAAACTTTCTGGCGTTATTTTGGAAGATGAACAATGGCGTGCGTACCCTGCGCAGACGATCGCTGCACAAGCAATTGGGTTTGTTGCCTATGACGGTGATGTGCTGCGCGGGCGGTACGGACTTGAGCGTTATTACAACGACGCGCTCTCTCGTGACGAAAATGGTCTGTATGTAAATCTCTTTGCAGAAATATTTTCTGCGGCACGTGAGGTGCTTGGATCAAAACAAAATGCAAAAGGAGACCTCATCACGACCATTGAGCCAACCGTGCAAGCGACGCTTGAACGAGAGCTTTCGCGCGTGAATGAAACGTGGAGCCCACGCGAACTTGGAGGCATCATCATGGACCCTATGACTGGCGAAGTGGTTGCGATGGCGGTACACCCATCGTTCGATCTCAATGAGTTTGGAAAGGCCAATCCAGCCTGGTACGCAAACCCGATGATTGAAAACGTCTATGAAATGGGTTCCATCATTAAGCCGCTCACGATGGCTGCGGGTATCGACGCGGGAGCAGTGACGGCGTCAACGACCTATAACGACCGTGGCTTCATCGATATCGACAGCAAGACGATACGTAACTACGACGGCAAAGGCCGTGGGGTGGTTCCAATGCAAGAAGTATTGAATCAATCATTGAACACAGGTGTTTCCTTTGTCGTAGACAAAATGGGTATACAAAAGTTTAGCGATTACATGCATAACTACGGTATGGGGGAGGAAACGGGTATTGATTTGCCGGGAGAATTGCCTGGGCTTGTTGCAAACCTTGATAGTCCAAGAAAAGTTGAACACTACACCGCATCATTCGGACAGGGCGTCGCTATTACACCTATTTCTACCATCCGCGCGCTTGCGGTGTTGGCAAATGGCGGCACATTGGTAACTCCACATCTTGTAAAGGCGATACGTCATGAGACTGGCGCAGTGCGCACCGTTGATTATCCAGAAGGGAAGCGAGTCATTTCAAAAGAAACATCGCACGAGATAAGCCGCATGCTTACGGTCGTTGTCGATAAAGCACTCGCCAATGGCGCTATAAAGCTTGAGCACACGTCTGTTGCGGCAAAGACGGGCACCGCACAGATCGCTAACCCAAATGGAGGCGGGTATTACGATGACCGCTACTTACACACGTTCTTCGGCTACTTCCCGTCATATCAACCCAAGTTCATTATTTTCCTATTCGCTATGGAGCCGAAAGGAGCCAATTTTGCGTCCCAGACCCTCACTGACCCCTTTCATAAACTGAGCCAGTTCTTGATTAATTACTACGAAATTCCTCCAGATCGCTAGAAGTGAGAGACTTTCTTGTGGATACTAAAGGAGCTAAACTATAGCCACTACAGCCATGCGCGGTCTATTTAAGCGGATTATTGTTGCACTGCTCACGCTCGAGGCTAAGGCCGTTTTGCGCATCTATAAGCCGCGTATTGTCGCGGTGACGGGAAGCGTTGGCAAAACCTCCACCAAAGACGCCATTTATTCTGTTTTAGCTCCCCACGCATACGTGCGTAAAAGCGACAAGAGTTTCAATAGCGAAGTAGGTATTCCTCTTACCATTTTAGGTCGTCCGAATGCGTGGAGTAATCCGCTTCGATGGATTGAAAATCTTATTGATGGCCTCGTATTGATTCTTTGGAGAAGTAAGTATCCAGAGTGGCTCGTCCTTGAAGTTGGTGCAGACAGGCCAGGGGATATTTCGTCGGTTTCAAAGTGGCTGCGTGCAGATGTTGTGGTTATCACTCGTTTGCCGGACATGCCAGCTCACGTTGAGTTTTTTGATTCTCCGGAAGATGTTGTGCGAGAAAAAGCCTCGCTTCTCGCTGCTCTTAAGTCGGACGGAATTTTTGTTGCAAATGCTGATGATCCCAAAGTGTTGAAACTGCGCGACGACGTTCCTGGGCAATCGATGACGGTTGGTTTTACCCTTGGCTCCGATGTGATGGGAGACAATCTGCAGCTACTCTCCGAGAAAGGCCCAAAGAGTCTACCTATTGGACTTGCAGCGCGGGTCCATTACGAAGATACCGGAGAGTCAGCAGAGGTTCGCATTATGGGTACCATCGGCGCTCACGGATTTATGCCGGTACTTACTGCCATTGCAGTAGGCAAAGTGCTCGGGTTTTCACTCCCTTCGATGATTGAAGCACTTGCAGGACACAGCGCTCCTCCGGGTCGTATGCGGCTGCTCCCAGGCATCAAAGACACGCTCATTATCGACGATACGTACAACGCCTCGCCGGCAGCCACGGTTGCAGCACTCCAAGCGCTTAAGCTGGCAGGAGGTAAAGGGCGTCGCATTGCCGTCTTAGGCGACATGCTTGAGCTTGGACGTTATTCAACCGCACAACACAAAGAGATAGGAAAGGATATTGCAGATGCTGCAGACATACTGCTCACTGTTGGTTTTCGTGCACGCGATATGGCTGAGGGAGCGCTCGACAATGGAATGAAGGATGACAACATTTTGCAGTTTGAAGATTCGCATCAAGCGGGCAAAGAACTTGAACGGATGCTCGAGCCTGGTGATGTTGTTCTGATAAAGGGTTCGCAGTCGATACGCATGGAACGCGCGGTTGAGGAAGTGATGGCAGAGCCAGCGCGTGCAAAAGAGCTTTTAGTACGCCAGGAGCCAGAGTGGAGAAGGAGATAGAGTATGAAACGCAAAACGTCCGGGCCTAAGCCCGGACGTTCGCCGTATGTCGCCGCAATCAGGCGCGTGGAGCCCCGAGAAGTTCGATCGTGGTCTCCAGGGTGTCGCTGAAGGTGAAGCGACCGCTGAACATGGGGCAGTAGATCGTGTCCATGAGGCCGCTCTGGCCCTCTGCAGTGCGCTCCGGCATGCCGGGCGGCAAAGCCCACACGAGGTGGATGTTGCCAGCAGGTGCGGCCGCGGTCGTTTCGGCAGCAAGCCGCTTCAGGACCACGGCGCTTGCGTGTCCTTCTGCCGCAAGTGCCTCAGCGATCTTGTTGAGGTCGTACTTCGCTTCCATGACGCGGCTCAGGATCGAGGCCGACTTCCAGATGAAGAGGCGCGCCTCCGGAGGCTTGCCTTCGAGGAGCTCGTCGTCGGGGGCGATAAGGCCGAAGTGCTTGCCGCCCCGAGCGAGAAGCTGGAACGGGTCGGGTTCACCCCTCGGCACTTCGCCGATGGTACCCATATATGCGATGCGCAGCCGCATGAAGGTGTCTCCTGCGTTGTTCGAGCCGAACCGGCTCCATGGGAGAGGGTACACCTATTTAAAAAGAGAGTCGACTGGTTTGTTTTTCAATGAAAGGTAAATGTCGTTTGTAATTAATTAGCACATGAAGTTCCAACAGACGTCTCAAATTCAGTACATACTTTTTTAAAAAGCTCGTGTGAATAGTATCGACCGAGGTATTCAAGTGACGATGGTGCGCATTCTTTGACCGGATATCCAGGAATCTTTGAGGTCTCTTCGCAGAAGGCGAGCACTTCATGATATTGCTCGCCAGGCTTACCTCCCTTTGCGAGTCCGAAGCCAAAGCCACTTATGCATTGGTTTAGGAACATAGAAGGTAGTGCCGCGCACGCGTCTGTACCTTTTTTATAATTTTCTGCAGCAGGAAGAGAAGTTCCACGGCGTGCTTGATTGTAAGCGAGTGTAAAAACCAGCTGTTCTATAGTTTTGCTCAATTCTTGTATTTCTTGTTCGCTATAGCGCTCCTCGATTTTCTTAAAGCCAGGAATAATATCTTCTCCTCTGATGTCAAACGAAATGAGTGGTAGCCACTTCATCGTTGCATAACAAATTGTTTGCATGTCGTTTTGTTGTTGATCACATAGCCAAAGCGGATTGTCCTTTGATATTGCACCGTATTCGCCAGTTGCAATGACTTGTCCCAATTCACTAAAGACTCCTTCTTCGCAAAGGCGCACATCCAAAGGTTCTTTTGCGTGTGTTCTGCACTGCTTTACTGACGTCTCTGCAATCTTCGATATATCTTTCTCTTTTGCTCCGGTAAGCAACACAATGGCGTATCCAAGGGCGCGAAAACACTCTGACTGAGCACCTGGGGCAGAATCGTGCAATTTTTCGCCTATATGAGTGCAGAATGCCGTTCCTTTTTCTACATCCTGAACTTCAGCCATATAGGCCTGCATATACCCGTGATAAAAACCGTAGTTACACCAAACACTTTTTTCTGTGTAGGTAAGCGCTTCGTAGTCTTTAATTTTCTTTTCTGCGGCGACTCCTACGTATCGTGTAAATGCGTCACAAAATTGTCGAAATTCAGGCGTGTGCAGATACCACGCCTTTATCATTTCAAGTCCCGCATCAAGGCCTTCTGTACGTATGGTTTCGGTTACAAACGGCTCTAAGCAGTTGTACTGCGTCGGTCGATTTCCGCAATGTTCTTCAAGCGTTTGTACGTAGTGCGCTTCTTTGGATATGAGAAATCTTGGCAGGTGTATGTACGGACTAAGGATCAACAATCCTACAATTCCAATGAAAAGAATGGTCACCGCTAGGTCGGTTTTTTTAAGCGACATTGGGGAAAGTATACGCTGTTTTGTCAGGTAGTAAAAAAACTGGTATAGTTTCGCGTGTTCATTTAGACGGCCCCATCGTCTAATGGTTAGGACGCCGGCTTCTCAAGCCGTTAATCGGGGTTCGACTCCCCGTGGGGTCATGCAGTAACGAAATTGAGCGCCTCTCGGCGCCTTTTTCGGCTGCATGAACCCACGGGGTAGGAAAGGGTCGGAAAACCTGTTTGGTTTTCCGTGGAGGAAGGTTGGGAAAACCGTGGGTTTCCCAGACCCCTGCGGGTCACGTTATGAGAAAAATACTTGCGACCATATAAATTCAACTTCCAAAACAAAAGGGCCTCGACGGGGAGCCGAAGCTCTTTCGTCGAGGCCCGAGGCCTACATCATCTTGACGTTAGCGCCGGCGCCGATGAAGATCGTGCACAGGATGCAGAGCGCCGTCAGGGTCACTGACATCGGCGCGCCATAACCGCTAATCCACGGAGAGATCTTCTCCCATTGGAGCGAGCGGCCGCTCGCGCCGAGCCGGTTCCATCTGACCGCAACGCCGAGGGCGATGCTGGCCGGATAGATCAGGCCGGTGATGAGCGGCAGGATCAGGAATCCGAACACCGACCACTTGTAGACGACGAGGCCTGCGCTGAACGGGGCCATTTGAATTGCGAACCCGACGATCATCGCGGCGATCATGCCGGGAAGAGTCGAGAGCCACGAAAAGAGCTGAGTGAACGTGTGCATTGATGTCCCCCTTGGACGTTTGATGCAATAAAACCATTATACATATATATTGATTACTTGTCAAGTAATCAATATATTCTAAAACCGTGTTTTATTTTCTACACAAAAAATCGAACAAGAACCCCAATTACGACACCAACGCCGAGCAATCCTCCGATAACCGTAATGCGCTTTACGGTATTCACTTTCTTAATATGGAGGAAATAAGCCAGTATCAAGAGTAAGAGAAAGTAGAAGGCGCTCATAAGGTACCAATCAAAAATCTGTAGGAATATCAGCACCGGTGCTGGGAGGGTAGGGTGCAGAAAGACGTTTTCTTGAAGCCAAAAATGGATTGCGTCTGTGGGGTCTGGTGAAAGTTCGCCCAAAAAGGCACCGAGGAGAAAAATGCCAACGGGAGTTTTCAAAAACCGCTCCTCTGACTCCAAATGCCAGCTTTTGACGTACTTTTCGAGTCGACTCATACGCAGAAGTGTACATCATCTTTTGGGCGTTTAAGCGCTGCCACTCCATGAAAAATTCATGTAGTATTGCATTACATGGACAGTGAGCAGCTCACGGCAGAGGAGTTTGAGGCGCATATCGCCAATGGCACGTTTCGCTTGGCGTTTGTCGGCATGTCGAATGCCGGTAAAAGCTACCGTTCTAAGGCGCTTCAGAATGAACTGAAGTTCTTTTGGTTTCAAGTAGACGAGCAAATACAAAAAGCGCTTGGATTTGCCGATATGGATGCCATCTCCACATGGCTTGGGTATCCGACAAGTGAAGGGTATGAGGAGCGGGAAGCGAAGTATCTTGAGCTTGAAAATGCTGCCACGCGAAAAGCATCGATGGAAATGCATGGCAAGAACTTGGTCTTCGATACTACTGGGAGTGTCGCGCACCTCGAACCCTCGACGTTAGTACTCCTTAAAGACAACTGCCTCGTTGTCCACCTTGATGTAGGGGAAGAGTCGTTGCACGAAGTGATGGATCGCTTTTTCCGCAAGCCAAAACCGGTCGCGTGGTCTGGGTATCTCACGCGCGAAGTGGGAGAGAGCGATGAAGAGTCCATCCGCCGCTGCTACCCGAAGCTTCTTACTGATCGCCTTGCGACCTATCGGAAACTCGCTCACATGAGTATTCCTGCACAATTGGTACGTGACACCTCTGCACAAGAGACACTTGATCTCATTAAGTCAAAACTCCATCGATGAGATTGGTAAGTACTCGGGACGCTTCTGCTGCGCAGCATTCATATACGGACGTTCTCCTCTCTGGTCTTGCTCCAGACGGCGGGCTGTATACACCGGAGGAGTATCCAAAGGTAACACTCGATGAACTTCGAGCGCTTAAAGGTGCTTCGTATGAAACTGTTGCATTTGTTATAAAGCAAAAACTTGTTGGCGACGCTATACCCTCAGTCGAACTACGTTCGCTCGTTGACTCAACCTATATTGAACCGGCCTTTGCGAATGAAAAAGGACAAGTGACACCGGTCACTGACGTTGGAAGAAATCTCAAGTTGCAGAATCTCTCACTCGGACCAACGGCGTCGTTTAAAGATATGGCTATGCAGCTGCTTGGTCGAGAAATGGATTACGAACTCGCTCGTCGGAAAGACAGCCTCACGATTTTGGGTGCTACTTCAGGCGACACTGGCTCTGCTGCGGAGGCAGCGTTCAAAGGGCTCGGTAGTGTAGAACTTTTTATGCTTAGTCCCGAAGTTGGGATGAGTGCATTTCAACGCGCGCAGATGGGCGCGCTCTCAGGTGGAAACATCCGCAACATCAGCATCCGAGGGCGTTTTGACGATTGTCAGGATTTGGTAAAAGCGGTTAAACAAGATTCAGAGTTTGCCGCACTTGGTGCCGTTAATTCAATAAACTGGGGACGCATTAGCTCACAGGTACCGTATTACTTCTCCGGATATTTGCAGGCGGTAAAAGAGGTAGGTGAGGAAGTTGATTTTGTGGTGCCAAGCGGGAATTTTGGGAACGTGTTTTCTGGCTATGTCGCAAAGCGCATGGGACTACCCATCAGACGCCTTGTGGTGGCTACTAATGAGAACAACGTACTGTCTCGTCTAATGCAGACGGGCGTTTATGCCCAGAAGGAGGCAGTCATTACCTCGAGCCCCTCAATGGATATTTCAAAGGCCTCCAACTACGAGCGCCTCGCGTTCGACCTCTTTGGCCGCGACGCCACGAAGCTCTCAGCCTATATGCATGAATTCAATACGACGGGACTTGTTTCGTTTTTAGATCACGGCCTCTCCGTTGAAGCATTTTTAGCGCTTGGGTTTGAAAGCGGTTCATCGACACATGAGGAACGCATTCGTACCATTCAAGATATCTACAAAGACACTGGCATTGTTATCGACCCGCACACTGCTGATGGTGTTTGTGTTGCAAAGAAGCGCGACATACAAGAAGTGCCGGTTATTTGTTTAGCCACTGCGTTGCCGGTCAAATTTGAAGAGACGATTCGCGAAGCACTTGGATTTGTACCGGAGCGCCCTGCACGTTTTGTGGGGTTAGAGGAGGAGATGAAGCAAGGTAGTTTTATTACTATGGACGCTGACGTCGAGGCGCTGAAGAGTCAATTGCGCGCATAGCGTATCCGTATGGAGCAGATACTCCTTATTGATAAACCTGCAGGCATCACTTCGTTTGGTGTTGTGGCTCAAGTGCGCCGTATTGTTAGGCAAAAAGTCGGTCACGCGGGAACGCTCGACCCTATGGCTACAGGGCTACTTGTCTTGGGAGTTGGTGCCGGGACTAAGAAACTTACTGAATATTTAAAATTGCCGAAAACATATGAGGCGACGATTCGTCTCGGCATACGCACTGACACGAGTGATATTGAAGGAGCGGTACTAGAAGAAAGAACAATTTTGCCGGTAGCGCCTCAGAGAGCAAAGGAGACAATAGAAGGTTTGCAAGGAATGTTGCGGCTTCCTGTGTCTGCGTACTCAGCAATAAAGAGAGAAGGGGAACCGTTGTATAAAAAGGCCCGTCGAGGTGAAGAGGTGACTCTACCTATGAGAGACATGGAAATACGAAAGGCAGAGTTTTTGGGGTTAGCGTGTGAAAAGGGAGGTTGTGATATACGTGCTCGTTTTGACGTAGGAAGCGGCACGTACATACGCTCGCTTGCAGAAGAACTCGGACGAAGACTTGAGGTACCTGCAACGCTCGCAAGTTTACGCCGCACACGAATTGGAGATTTTAAAATTGAGGATGCGGTTACGCTAGAAAATTTAAAATAATAACGAATCGCGGCGGCCAGGAGGCCGCCGCGTCGATCGATTGGGGGGTAGGAGATCAGGCTCGGATCCTCATCCGATTGGGCGCGAACATGCGCGCTGTCTGTTCCGGAACACTGCTCGGCGTCATGTGGACGAGCATCACCGGGTAGCCCAGCTCACGCAGCGTACGAGAGAGACGCAGCGCGTTGTTGGGATGACAGCAGTACCTGAACGCCATGATGAGGTTCGGGCACTCGATGTTCGGCAGCATGAAGCGCAACGTCGGGAACTTCCGTCCCAACGTAGCGAAGAACACCCCGTTCGACTGGTCGTCGAAGTCGTTGATGGTCGTGAAGACCATGGGGTCCACGCCTTGTTGAAGAAAGGACGTGAGGTTCTTCGGAACCAGGATGGTTCCGCGTTCGAGCGACTTGCCGTCGCACGCCGCGAGCCTAAGCTCGGGCTTGCCTTTTTTCGGTTTCATTCTAAAAGAGCTCCCCTAGACACACGCTACCGATGTTGGCTGGTAGCGCCCCTACTATCCCACTAATCCTTGTATTTGCAAGGGTCTTAAACGCAACGCGACGCCCCAGGGGAGGGGCGTCACTTGTCGGGAGTCCGGTCCTAGAGAAGCCTGCGGGGCTTTCTCGGCGCATCTTTCGCTTGTCCAGGTGGTACCTGCCGCGAAGGGTTGGTACCTCGTCTGGAGGTTGCTCGTCTTGCGTGCGGGGGTTTAATCCCGAGTCGGTTGAGCTCGAAGAGCGCTGCGCCGTAGTCCGCTCGTTCACTCGGTGCGATACCGACATCTTTCATCGCAGCCGTAAGTGACTTTCCAAAGCCGCGCATGTTTCGATCGTGATGCTGCTGCGACTTCCACAGGTCAGCGAGCGTGTCGGTCGAAACGCGGTGACCAGAACGCTCAGATGCCTTACGCGCGGCGAGCGTGAGGAACGCAAGTGCGCGTTTGGAGAGGCCGGCGGGGATTGCCGGTATATCCTCGATTATCGCAGGGCGCTCATCTTCGGGAACGTTGTTGCGCTCGAACTCGCTGTCACCGACCGGAACAAGGTCCTCGTGGGCCTCGTGCAACTTTTGTTCCGCGTTCATCAGGTGACGTTCGTGCTCGGCATCCTCTTCGCGGCGCTTTCGCTCCTGCACGATGTTGGAGCGGATTGCGCCGTGGTGCCCCATCGCGGAGAGTGCCACGACGTCGTCTTCGACAATTGCCCGCCGAACCTGGACGGGCTTCTCACTAAATGGCGTTGCCATCGATGCCTCGTCTCTTGGTTGCGGGGTGGATTCTCTCGGTGCCCGTTTGTTGTTTTTTGGGCGAGATTCCATCTGCAAAGATTATTCGTTAGAAAGTGAGGTCCGTCAAGTTTATCCAAGCACCCGCTCCACGACCGCTTTTACTGCGGAGCCCTCGGCTTTGCCTTTGAGGTCCTTCATAACTGCGCCTACAAACTGGCCAGATTTCTGTTTATCAATTGGTCCCATTTCTGCCATCTTTGCGCGCACCACCACTTCTATTTCAGCGTCGGACATCTGCGGGGGAAGCATCGCCTCAAGTATTGAAAGTTCGGCTTTTTCAGTTTCTGCCAAGTCTGCACGACCGCCTTTTTCAAATTGTTCGATCGAGTCCTTACGTTGTTTTACAGCGCGGCTCACAATAGCCTCCAGCTCCTCAGGAGTAAGTTCTTCGGTTGGCTTGCGTCCCTTTGCAACAAGGTCGTTCGTTGCAGCGGTAACAAGGCCGCGCACAACGAGCAAACGAACAGAGTCTTTTGCGAGCATGGCAGCTTTAACGGAGTCGCGAAGTTCTTGGTGGGTCATAAAATTAGTATAGCAAAAAACACAAACCTCTCGCCGCGCGGCGAGAGGGTGGATTTCTGGTGTCGCCTGCGAACTACTTCGAGGCGAGGAGGTAGAAGACCGGTATCGACAGGAAGACCCCGAAGGTCTGCTTGTCGCTGATTCCGGTGGGGAAGTCCTTGACGACGAGGCCGAGGAACATGAGCCCCAACACCGCGACAGCCGGGTTGGCGTTTGCGATGGTCATGACGATAGCAGCCGGTTCGTCCCCGCCGAATGCCTTCATCATGCAGAAGAGCGCTCCGGTTCCGATGACAGCTCCGCCGACAAGTGCGAGCCACATGCCAGGGTTGCCGGTGTAGCCCGCCAGGGGCTTCAACTGGCCCGTCGCGACCGCGACGATGGCGATGACGCCAATCTCTCCGGCGAACCAGGAGAGCGTCGTCACGGCTTTGGGCGTCCCGTACTTGTACTCGAAGAACGGAACGGCCATGAGAAGCGGCGCGCTCAGGAGCATGGCCGCAAACGCGTAGAGCATCTCTCGATTCATCACATCACCGTCAGGTTGTTTCGGGATCCACTTCGAGCCTACACAACATTTATCCAAGATGGCAAGTCGGGTGCATCTACGGGTCGCGGTATGATATCGGCATGGAAGTCCTTATCGGCATACTTATCGTGGTTGTTTTGGGGAATGTTTCGCTCGTCTATCTACTGTGGCAGCGAAGCAAACAGGCTGCTCCTGTTGACCCAAACGCTGACCGTGGATTAGTTCTCCTGCAAAACCAGATACAAGAGCTTGCGCGTACGCTCGATAGTCGTGTGACGGAGTCTTCAAAGCAAATGCACGAAGCGGTCACGAGCCAACACGGAGAATCATCCCGACTTATCAAGGAAATCACCGCGGAACTTACGTTTGTTAAAGAGACTGGGCGGCGTGTTGAGGGATTTGCAGAGCAACTGCAGAGTCTTCAAGATATTTTGAAAAATCCAAAACAACGAGGAATCCTCGGTGAGTATTACCTCGAGACGCTTTTGAAGAACGTGCTACCGCCCGGCTCATATGAAATGCAGTACAAATTGGGTAAAGATGAAGATGGGGGAGACCTCATCCCTGACGCGGTGGTGTTTGTGAAGGAAAAAATTATTCCGGTGGACTCGAAGTTTTCGCTCGAGAACTATAACAAGATGGTTGAAGCCAGCGAGCCTGCAGAGCGGGATCGCCTCGAAAAAGTATTCGTGAATGATTTAAAGAATCGTATTGTTGAAACGGCAAAATATATTCAACCGAGTAAGGGCACGCTGGACTTTGCGTTTATGTTTATTCCACACGAAGCCATCTACTACGACTTGCTAACGAACAAAGTCGGTGCGCTTAAGACTGAAGATACTGAGAACCTTATCCAGCGCGCTGCGAGCAAATACAAAGTCATTATTGTTTCTCCGACATCATTCCTCGCATATCTCCAGACGGTACTTCAGGGGTTACGCGCCATGCAGATAGAAGAAACTGCCACACAGATTATTGGAAAGGTGGGCGATCTCGGCAAGCACTTGAAAGCGTACGAAGAATATTACGGAAAACTTGGCAACGCACTTTCAACAACGGTTAACCACTACAACGCTGCTGGTAAAGAATTGAAGAAGATAGACAAAGATGTATTAAAAATTGCGGGCGCAGCACCCGGTCTTGAAGTTGCTGCGTTAGAACGTCCTGCCGTAGGGGAGGAATAAAAAGAGAAGCGCCAATCCCGCAAGGAGACTGGCGCGACTGGCGCATGGTGCCGGAGTTTGGAGGGGCCATAGGGAGTTCGTCGCTGAAGCGCTCCCCGTATATCCCATGCGTAGGTGCTGCAGCACCGAACGCTCGTTCCAAGTCCGCCCTAAAGGGAGATCGTCCGCGAAGACGCCCCAGAGAATTCCCATTTCAGGGACTGGTGCCTATAGTGCTCCCTTGGTCGACGAACTGACCAAAGTCTGCCTATAGCCCGGGCATCCGCCCACCGGTGTCCTTCGTCGGACTGGTGAAGCGAAAAAAAGAGCATCCGGACTTCTGCAAGATCAGGCTATTTGTGCGACCCTCGCCGGAGGAGGAGAAGCCCAGAATCCGTAAAGACGGAGAACCGGTAGCCCGAGCGTCATCTACGGACGCACAAGCAGAGTACACTTCTTTATATTTTTGTCAATAGGGTAAGTAAAGAAGGTTGCCTTTTTAGGCCATTTTGCGTATAGTAGGCCGCGTTATGGCAACTACAAAAAAGGCCCCAGTTAAGGCTAAGAAAGCCCCGAAGGCTAAGGCTGATACTTACGCGATTATCGCCACTGGCGGTAAGCAGTACCTCGTCTCCGAGGGAATGAAACTTCGTGTCGAGAAAATGCTCGGCGGATACAAAGTAGGTGACGCAGTCACCTTTGAAGACGTGCTTCTCACTGGCAAAGGTGAAAGCGTTGAGATTGGTGCCCCGAACGTTGCTGGCGCAAAAGTTTCGGCCGAAATCACTGCTATCGCTAAAGCAGACAAAGTTACGGTCATCAAATACAAAGCCAAGAGTCGCTATTTTAAGAAGCGCGGTCATCGCCAACCGTATTTTGAAGTGAAGATAGGCAAAGTAGCCTAATTTCAAACAACAAGACCCACCACTCGGTGGGTCTTGTTGTTTTGAGGTATTTGTTGCATCCTGACTGCGGCTATTCTTTCTAGCCCAATAATCCTTTTTACCCCTCACGCAATGGAGGCGCGCCGTGCGCTTTACAAGTGACTTGCGGGCCGTCTTCGATGCGAAGGGCGTGCCGCCGCAACAGTGGAAACTGCATCTCAGGCTCTCGCATTCTGCGTCGATTACCTGCTATGGAAAGAAGCGCGAAGCGGAGTCGCTCGGGATGTGGATGGAGCAGATTTTCACATCGTTGGTTCGGCCGCTCGATGCCGCCTTCCGGGATTTTGCCGAGAACCCAAACTCGGAGAAGCCCGAACAGATGATGTCCATATTGCAGGCCACGACGTATCTGCTGCTGCGGGACCTCAATCCACTCGTCGGCAGCGCACTCAACATTTCCATCCGGGATTGCAACACATGGCCTTCGGGTCTTCTGTGGTCCGTTGCCCCCGATGACGATGATGGACTCTTCTTCGAGTTCACACCATCTCCTGCAGCTAGCGCAGGCTTCACAATGATGGATGCAGCACGTGGCGACATGCTGACGAAGATGGCCATGTGGCATTTCACCACGTATGCCAGCGCGTTCGACCTATTGCTGGCGAAGCGAGATGCTTCAGACGAGTGGAAGCACACGTACTCGGGCATCCTCGCGCGCAACGTGAGGGCCTTGGTTACGAAGCTCGAGGGCCGCGTACGTATCACGTGACCCTGTTTATGCCCCGCCCCGAACTACTTGGGGGCGGGGCTTGTCGCTTCTACTTTTTACCGAGTATTGCGGCTTTAATCGTTTCGGGGTCTGCGTACTCAAGTTCAGAGCCAGTTGAAAGACCGCGGCCGAGGACCGTGACACGCAATCCTTTTTCTTGCACCCCTTTTAACCATTCTTCTGCAAGCAAACGCGTGTGGTCTCCTTCAGTCGTTGCTGAGAAACCAAGCACTATTTCCTTAAGCTCTGGGCGTTCTGCTGCGGCGCGTAGTTCGCGGAGACGAACAAACTTTTCTGGCTCTTCTGAAGCAAGGGGTATGGTTCCACCGAGCACAAAATAACGCCCTTTAAACGCACCGGAACGCTCGATGCTTTCAATGTCTACATCGCGCTCGACTGCCATAAGAGACGTCTGGTCACGGCCAGGATCTTTGCAGATGCGACAAAAAGGTGAGGGCTGTCGATCTTTTGGGAAATAGCGAAAACATGACTCACATTGCGCGATATCCGCAGCGCTCGTTTCAATAAGTTTTGCTAGTTCGCGGCGGTAGTTAGGATTTGCCGCAAGGAGAAAATATACGAAACGTCGTGCTTGGCGCGGACCAATGCCGGGGAAGTCACGGAAGAGTTCAGTGAGTCTATCGAGCGGGGACATAAAGAAAGTATGGCGTATGAAGTATCAAATGGTAAATCTAGAACTCGCTGCTAGAGGAAGCTGCAGTTTCAAACGCTCCAAAGTCGCTCTTATCTACCGAGAGGAAGGTGGTTCGCTTTTCATCGAAGTAGAGCTCTACTTTGCCCACCGGACCGTTGCGGTGTTTTTCTACTAATATTTCAGCGATGTTTGGTCTATCTTGGTTGTCGGACATTTTATCTTCACGGTGAATAAACATAACGACGTCAGCGTCTTGTTCGATCGAACCTGAGTCGCGAAGGTCAGAGAGGCGAGGGCGGCCGCGTCGCTGTTCAACGGCACGAGAGAGCTGTGAGAGTGCGAGCACGGGGACTTCAAGCTCGCGTGCCAGTTGTTTGAGCGAGCGTGATATTTCGGTTACTTGCTGCACCATCGAGTCCGTACCGCGTGCGTTAGTTGGGGCCATCAGCTGGAGGTAGTCGACAACGATAAGACCCAATCCCTGTTCGCGTTTCAATCGTCGAGCAACAGCGCGCATGTTGAGCACGTTGTTAGCTGCTTTGTCGTCGATAAAGATGGGTGCTTTTGAAAGACGGTCATACGCATCGCGTATTTTTTCGAAGTCGTCAGCATCAAGTCCGCGACCGATACGAAGGTTCCACGAGTTAACTTTTGCTTCCGCAGAAACCATACGGTCTACCAACTGCTGCGAACTCATTTCAAGTGAGAACAGGCCGACAACCGTGCTTTGGTTGATTGCTGCTTGGCGTGCAATGTCGAGCGCGAGTGCCGTCTTACCCATGGAAGGACGCGCCGCAAGGATGACGAGGTCGGACTTCTGCAAGCCTGCGAGCAAGTTGTCGAGGTCTTTGAAACCGGTTTTCACGCCGCGCATCTCGTCTTTAGAATTTGAAAGGTGTTCGAGGCGAGCCCATGCTTCGGTCAAACTTTCGCGCATCGAAACAAATTTGTGGAGCGTTGGGGCGTTGGTTACCTCATAGACTTTTTTCTCCGCTTTATCGAGTGTCTCTTCAACATCAGAAGATTCGTCATACCCAAGTTCAGCGATATATTCACCCGCATCAATAAGATTGCGGAGCATAAACTTCTTCTGCACGATGCCCGCGTAATGTTTGGCGTTGCTTGCCGCAGGCACGCCGGCAACAAGTTCAGAGAGATAGGTGACACCACCGACTTGCTCCATCTGGCCGCTGTCTTTCAGCTTTGAAGTAACCGAAAGTAAATCGATCGGCTCGTTCTTGCCCCAAAGCCCGACCATCGCGCGGTAGATGATGCGATGCTTTTCGCTGTAAAAGGCATCCGGCGACACCATGTCGATGGTGTCGTGGAGCGTGTCAGGCTTAATCATGATGGCACCGAGGAGTGCCTTCTCCGATTCAAGTTGCTGGGGCGGTATACGGAGCTTGTCCTTCATATCGGCAGTCTACCTTGTGCAGTGTCGGGGACAAATATTGCCAACGCTTTATAACCTCTGGATAAGCAGGGGATAGCAATACAGGCCTCTATATAAGGCTATATTTTGCGTATTGAGGGCCCGGTAGGGCTATCCGACAGTTCATAGCCTAAATCAAGGAGTTCTTGACGAAGCCGATCTGCTTCAGTGAAATTGCGTTCCTTTCGTGCCGTTTCGCGAGCGTCGATGCGGTTTTGTATCTCTGCAGGGACATCCGAGGCAGGCAATACACTAAGCGATTTCATTTCTGAAAGACGTTTTTTTCCATCGCGCAGTCCTAAGCCCAGCACGCGATCTGCATATAAAAGATTGCCGTGTTTTTGTGCGGGAGTGACTTTTGTATCTTTGAGCATCTCCCACATTGCTGCGATTGCTTTCGGGGTATCGAGGTCGTTTGAGAGTGCTTCAGTAAACGTCGCAATAAACTCGGGTGACGCTTCGCCGGATGTTGGGAGCTCTTCAAAAAAGATGCGGTAGAGACGAGTGAGTGCTGCTTGTGCCGCCTCGAGTCCTGTCCATGTGAAATTCATCAGCGTGCGGTAGTGGGCAGTAAGGAGGAGGTATCGATAGGAGAGCGGATTAAAACCGCGTTCAACAATATTACGCAAGTAAATCGTATTGCCGAGCGACTTGCTGATTTTCTTTCCTTCGATGTTTATGAAATTTTCGTGCATCCAATAGCGAACGTATTGCTTTTGCGTTGCTGCTTCAGCCTGTGCGAGCTCGTTGTTGTGGTGAACGGGAATATGGTCGACGCCACCGGTATGGATATCGATCTGTCGGCCAAGAAGTTTGAAGATCATGGCGGTGCACTCTAAATGCCAGCCAGGGAAGCCGGTGCCCCAGGGGCTGTCCCATTCTTGCAAGCGCTTCTCTCCTTTTGGCGAGAATTTCCAAAGTGCGAAGTCTGCAGGGTTACGCTTTCCTAGAACGACGCCGATGCGCGCTCCTTCTTCAAGTCCGGAGAGATTTATAGAACCGAGCTTGCCGTAGTCCTTAAAACGTTTGGTGTCGAAATAGATACCGTCTTCTTCGATAGTGTAGGTGTAACCCTTTTCTTCGAGCGCATGTACCAACGCAATTTGCTCGCCGATGTATTCTGTTGCGCGCGGGAAAACAATAGACGCTCGGTTAATGCCAAGCAGATCAAGGTCTGAAAAAAATGCGGCACTTACTTCTTGAACCAAGTCTTCTACCGTCCCACCGCGTGCGCGGACCCCTTTTTCGATTTTGTCTTCACCCTCATCGGCGTTTGAAACGAGATGTCCAACATCGGTGATATTGATGACCTGGTTTACTCGATACCCCCAAAGGACGAGCGTACGTTTAAGAATATCCGCAAATATGTATGGCTTGAGATTGCCGATGTGCTGCTCGAGATAGACAGTAGGACCGCAGTTGTACATGCGCACTGACGGTCCCGCGATCGGTTCGAATACCTCGAGTTCGTCTGAAAGGGTGTTGTGAAAACGAAGCTTAGCCTGAATGGCCGGTTCTTTTTTACTAAATAGTCCGAGGAAACCCATAGACGAGAGAATACCAACTAAGCAGGTAGCGTGCTACCGCCTCGTGCTTAGAGCCACTTTTTATATTTAAAGAACCACAGAAGCCCAATTGAGAACGCAGCCATCAACATAATGACCACCCAGAAGTCGTTCGGATTCCCTACGATAGGAGTGTGTTCTACGTTCATTCCGAAAAGTGAGGCAATTACAGAAAGAGGGAGCGCAATAAACGCCATCACGGTGAGGTTTTTGATCGTCTCGTTTTGTTTGGTGGTAAGAAGCGAGTCATTGGTGGCGCGCAATTCTCCAAGTATGTCGCGCTCGCTCTGCAAATTGGTCGCAAGGCGGAAGTAATCACCCATAATGCCGCGCAGGTGGTAGGCGAACGCTTGCCCGTAGAGACGCACGCCGGGCGCTTCGATGGAGTCGAGCATATCTTTGTGTGGCATCAACGTTTGCTTGAAGGTGAGGAGTATGCGCGCTGCGCGAGAGAGCTCAGTTACCATCGCACGCTCCTGTCCTTCAAAAATACGGTTTTCAGCCCGGGAAAGCATCGATGAAACGGTCTCAAGCTCAGATTCGAGCGCTTGATAGATATTGCGCAGCATCATGCAAAACGTGTAACCGGCACGGTTGCTTGCGTCACCATGTTCGATAAGTGCGCTGGCTTCGAAGATGCGCGAGAATTTAAAGAGTGGATCTACTTCTTCGTAACGCGTTGTTATGAGGTAGTCCTTTCCGAGAACGAAGTCTACTTCTTGCGCGTGCGCAGCGCTGCGGCCAAGCGCGGTGGGGAAGTGGAGTATCACATAGAGGCAGTTTTCATACCGTTCTGCTTTTGATTTAAGCGACGGCTTAAGAAGCTCTTCGGCAACGGACGGATGGATATCGTGCTCGTGCATGAGGGTGCGCACTTCAGTCGGGGTTGGCGACTCAAGGTCGATCCACGTCATTCCCTTTAAGGTGTGGCGCGCGAGCATACGTCAACACAGTATAGCGCGAGAAAATTTGTTCTCGCGTCGAGACTGTGAGAAAATAGGCAAATGCAGACTCCAAACAGGCGCTTCCGCGTATCTTCGGCGGTTATAGCTGCCGTTCTTGTATTTTCGTCATTCGGTGCAGGTATAGCGGTTGGCGTGGCGCGCAGTTCGTCGCAAGCCGCCAACTTCTCTACTTTTTTTGTTGGAACTGGCAAAGCGCCAGAAGGAGTTGATCTCACCCAGCTTTGGGTCGCGTGGCAGCTTCTCAATGACCGTTTTGTTTCAACAACGGCGTCTTCAACTCGTGCAACAGACCAGGAAAAAATCTGGGGTGCTATTGAAGGACTGACCCGTTCCTACGGAGACCCGTACACCGTCTTTTTGCCGCCCGAGGAAAACAAAGCCTTTACTGAGCAAGTGCAAGGAAGTTTCTCTGGTGTTGGTATGGAAATAGGTATTCAAGATCGCGCAATCACGGTAGTAGCGCCGATTCCGAATTCTCCGGCTGAACGCGCGGGTATTCTCACGGGAGACAAGATAATCGCTGTCGACGGCGTACCAACGGACGGTATGTCAGTAGACGAAGCCGTTAAACGCATTCGCGGACCGGTAGATAGCGTCGTTCGTCTTTTGGTTGCCCACGACAAACAGGAAGCAAAGGAGCTCAAGATAACACGCGCAACGATTGAAGCACCGACTATTAAAGTTGTTCATCGTCCAGACGGTGTCTTCGTGATATCGCTCTATAACTTCTCCTCGCTTGCCTCTCCCAAGTTTAAAGAAGCGATGCGTCAGTTTATTGAGTCTGGCAGCACACGTCTCGTGCTCGACCTTCGTGGCAACCCAGGAGGGTTCCTTGAATCGTCAGTAGATATGGCCAGCTACTTCTTGCCGCTGGGAGATGTGATTGTGACCGAGGACTACAATGGCACGCAGAAAAACGAAGAGCACAAGAGTCGCGGATACAACGTTATACGCACTCGAGGTATTGACCTCAAGATGGTGGTGCTTATAAACCAGGGTTCGGCATCGGCTTCGGAAATTCTTGCAGGAGCACTTAAGGACCATGGTGTAGCAACCCTTATCGGTATGAAGAGTTTCGGCAAAGGCTCTGTGCAAGAACTGGTAGATCTTGGTGGCGGTGCGTCGCTTAAGATCACTATCGCAAAGTGGCTCACTCCGAGCGGCCATTCAATCTCGCAGCAGGGACTCACTCCGGATATTGAAGTTGATAGAACGATAGACGATATGAAGGCGAATAAGGATCCTCAATTAGACCGAGCAGTAGAGTTCCTCCTCACGGGCAAGTAGACGACCTCTGGTTTTGGCGTACTACTGCGTTGCTCCTTCCGGTGCTCCTTCGGTGTATTCCTGATACACCTCAGTTTGCTCCTCAGGCGCGCCTTGTATTACATCCAAAACCAGAGGCCTCAGAAAGCGAGAGGCTGGGAAAGCGCAGGCTACTGAAGTAGACTCATCTGATGAAGGTAATTCTACTGAGGGACTTGCGCGGGCTGGGACAGAAAGGTGCTGTCAAAGAAGTATCTGACGGCTACGCCGTTAACTTCCTGTTTCCACAGAAAGCAGCTGAACCGGCAACCGAAGAGAAACTTGCTGCAGTTGCTGCAGAGATAGCAAAGAAAACTGCAGAAAAAGAAGCAGAAGAATTGGCGCTCGATAAAAAAGTAGACACGCTGCGGGGTGCAACGTTTGTGATCAAAGTTAAAGCAGCTCCAAGTGGAGGTCTCTTTAAGAAAGTGATTGACAACGATGTCGTGAAAGCTATTCGTGCGGAAAAATCTCTCGAAATGCCGACAAGCGCGATTATTCTCGACGAACCACTGCGTTCAGTAGGAAAGCATGAAGTTGGCCTCAAATCGAAGCACAAAAAAGCAGAAATCACGGTTGAGATTGTAGCGGAGTAACGCTTACCTGAATACGATGAGGCCTGCACCGAAATGCAGGCCTCGAATCGCACAGATGGTGGTCGTGTTATTTCGGCCGAGGCCGGACGAACACGTAGAACCAGTTGCCCTGCACCAGAGGGTGGGAGCGTAGATTCCCAGGCTCTTCAGGGTAGCGCTCGTACTCGATCGGTTTGAGTAGGAGCGCTTTTTTCATCCGCCGCATGTGCGTCCGGCGGTAATCCTTGAAGTTCGACTCGCGGTGAAGTGCGAAGCCGAACTTCCGTGGGAGATCAGCCTGACGCGCCGTGCTTGCGCGGTGTCTTTCGATCGCTTCCATGCCGACGTAGAGCGTTTCGCCGACCGGTTGGTTCCGGTAGACGCGACGCAATGCGGGCCCGACCTCTGGCGTGCAGAGCTCCAGTCCCATTTTGCTGGCGATGGCGTAGACGTCGGTGTGGCTCACCGGTCCGATGAAGCCGAGGTCCTTTGCGGACAGTCGAACAAGGTCTACTTCATGCGTCGTCTGCGCAGGGCGGAAGCGTCGCAGTTCCTCAAACAGGTAGTACGTCTCTAACCCGCCGCCGAAGAAGCCGTACTCTCGAACGTCGAGATCCGCGCGGTATTTCAGGAAGGTGCTGCGGGTGCCAAGTCGCAGCCTTTTCCACACCGGCAGGCGCGTTGCGGAAGGAATAGGTTTCCCCATGCGCCGTAGGTGACGAAGTGCGTCGTGAAGGCCGCCCAAGCGGTCAACCTGACGTCCAACCTCGCTGAGGATGGCGTCGAAGTTCGCCGCGTCTTTACGATTGCAGATGAGCGTGGCGAGCTGAGCGAGCTGTGAAGCCGACAAGCCCTCGAAGGAGAACGACGGAGTATGCGAGGCCATTGTTGGCTCCCTGGTGTGTTTCGGTCCAAACTTTTTATACAAAAGAAAAATAGAATGGTCAATTAACACAAAAGCCCCTTACGGGGCTTTTGTGTGAGTTCAGATATGACAGGGAGATCTAGAGGACGTCTACTTTCTTTTTGGTTGAAGTCGTTCCATCAAAGTGACTCTTGCGGACGTCGCGGAAGGTTACTTTGCCGTCTGCTACTGCAAAAATAGTGTGATCCTTGCCGAGCATGGTGTTCTTGCCTGGGAGGATGCGGGTACCGCGCTGGCGCACGATAATAGCGCCCGGTTTGGCAACTTCGCCGCCAAAGAGCTTAACGCCAAGGTATTGTGCATTAGAATCGCGAAGGTTTTTCGCTGTTCCGCCTGATTTTTTTGTTGCCATATCAGTGTTTCAGTTGACGCCCGTGCCCTATAATTTACCGCATGAATCTACCAGAATTCCTCTCCTTCCGCAAGGAACCAGGCCAAACTGTCCTTATATGCCTGGTTATTATCCTGGTTGGACTTTCGTCCTTTGCCTTGGGGCGAGTATCGGCCTCACAAACTAAGCCTGCTTCGTCACAGGCGGGTCTGCGCCTCGTTGGGGAAGATGTTGCTGGCGCTACCAGTACGACGGAAGGAGGGGGGTCTGTCGAGACCCCCGGCACTTCTGTAGCCGGAGTGGCAGGTGCTGTTGCGGGAGGAGTAGTCGCTTCAAAAAGCGGTACTAAATATCACTTTCCGTGGTGTGCGGGAGCAAAAGCTATCAAAGACGCAAACAAGATTTGGTTCACCTCTACTGCGGAAGCGAAGGCTGCTGGATATCAACCAGCAAGTAACTGCAAAGGATTGGAGTAGAAACGGTATAAAAGTATGAGGTATCACGTATGACGTATATACTCACCTCAACACTTCATACGGCATACAGGTTTTTCCGTCATACTGTGATTTCAAATGGCAAAACATATTAAACGAATCAGCATACAAACCGTCGGCTACGCATGCCTTTTGCTCGGCATCGCGGGCATTATTTTGCCTATCTTAAACGGCACGGTGTTTCTTGTTGCAGGATTGGTCTTACTTTCCGTATATTCCGAATGGGCAAAAAAACTTTTACATAAGATTGGAAGACAGCATCCTCAAGCTGAAAGAATTGTGCTTAAAGTTGAACGGTGGGTACTTAAGGTTGTAGGAGAAGTTTAGGCAAAATTGGTGGTCTACTAGTCGCAAGCCACTTGTGGCTATACACTGGTTCCTATGATTGTTGTTGATGTGGAGACGTCCGGGGTTAATTACGAAAAGCACTCGATTGTGAGTGTGGGGGCTCTCGATATTGATAACCCAACAAATCGCCTGTACATGGAGTGTAAGGTTTGGGACGGAGCACATATCGACGAAGGTGCACTTGCGGTCAACGGCTTTACCGAAGTGGAGCTCCGTGACCCGAGCAAGATGACTGAAGCAGACTTAGCTCATGCTTTTATCGAGTGGGCACTCAAGGTTCCGGAGCGTACTTTGGCTGGCCAGAACGTCTCCTTTGACCGCGATTTTTTGCGTGCAGCGGCTGAGCGAGCAGGGCATACCAACTGGCCTTTTGCCCACCGCACTATCGACACACACACCCTCTGCTATATGCATATGGTGAAAGCAGGTCTTACCCCGCCAGTTGACCCGGTCCACCACCGCTCCGCCCTCAACCTCGATGCAGTCTTAAACTACTGCGGCATCCCGGACGAGCCGGACCCACACAACGCCCTCACCGGAGCCATGAGCCATGCAGAGGTTATATCGAGGCTTTTATACGGAAAGAAGTTGCTTCCTGAGTTCGATCAGTTCCCGATGCCTTGGTAACTACGGTAAGATACGGCGGTTCGTTATTTCGGGCTGTAGTATACCGGTAGTATGCATCCATGGGGTGGATGTGGACCGGGTTCGATTCCCGGCAGCCCGACCAAAGTAAAAAGACGCGAGAGCGTCTCTTTTACGTATGGGTGGGCTGAATAGAGTATCTGCATACTCTGCGGCCGGGAATCGAAAGGCGGAGGCATATCTTGGGCACCGGCCCAAGATGACGAGCCAGGGCCGTGCGGCAAGGTGAGCGACGGCGAAGCTTGAACGCCTGGCCGACCGGCAGCCCGACTAGAGCAAAAGAGACGCAAGAGATGCAAAAAGGAGGCCAAAAGCCTCCTTTTTGCATGTTTTGTGGGCTCACCTAACCGGCGGCAGGGGAGAAAGGGTTCTAAAACTCAATAAATATTGCTCTTTGGCAAATCTCCTAAAATAGCCTTATTTTGCAACGTTAATATCCACCTTCGGGTCCTGTCAAGGAGGTGCTATTGCCGGTACTAGCCAAAAAACATACCCTTATTGGGCTCGGTCATTGCGGCCGAGCGCTTTTATTTGTCCCCTCGGCCTCCCTAAGGATTTCCCGGGCCGAACGAGAAAAGGGACTGTGTGTGGGAAGTCCTATTAATTATGATTCCACTTGTAATAGGTGCAATGATGCTCTGGAACGCCACCATGACGGACAAAGCACCGGTTGAACCTACCGTTGCAACGTCGGCGCCTTCAGTTGAACAGTACGTCCGTACGTTCTATACCGATACGCCCGTTCTCGCTGAAATCGCACGTTGCGAGTCTCGTTTTCGCCAGTTTGATGAGAAAGGTCAGCTGCTTCGCGGTGAAGCCGTCTCGCAAGACATCGGCGTAATGCAGATCAATGAGTACTTCCATGCCAAAGCGGCAAAGGACCTCGGTTACGACCTTAAGACCATAGACGGTAATCTCGGTTACGCTCAGTACCTCTACGGCAAGGAAGGCACCGCTCCGTGGAAGCCGTCCCAGAATTGCTGGGGCAAAACGGCAGCTGCACAAAGTGCCAAAGTTGCTGTAGCCAAAAAGTAAGATAGAAATACGATTTTAAAAACAAAACCCCGGCTCCATGTGAGCCGGGGTTTTGTTTTGTTCAGGGAAGCTAAAACCTATTTGTTGTTTACTGCGTAGCGACCAGAACCAAACGCCATCATATAGAGAAGACCGGCAACGATAGCAAGGTTCTTGGTAAAAAGGACTTGCTGCATCTGGTTGGCGCTCCATCCAGTGTGGAAGGCGATGGTGGCAATGACGGTAAAGACTGCGAGGCCTGCCGCAGCAAGCTTGGTGCGGTAGCCGATAAGGAGTGACGCGCCGAGTACGGTTTCAACGATGGCTGCGATGACTGCCATGGCCATCGGGGCAGGGAGGAAGCTCGTGGCAATATAGCCAGCCGTTGTATCCAATGTCATAAACTTTTGGATACCTGCCATAAGGAACATACCGCCCATAAGTACGCGCGCGATGACCGGTGCATATAACTCAGCCCAAGAAGGAATCTGCATGAAGAAAATTATCTAAAGCTTGTATGGGATTAATTATACCGTTTTAAAACAACAACGCCCGCGAGGAGTTACCCTCGGGGCGCGTGTTGAACTCGAACCGAACCGATTACTCTGGCGGTTTTCCCTCGTCGTTTCGGACTATCCGCAGCAAGGAGACCACCAAAATTTGCACTGAAGCCAGCGCCAGTAAGTAGAATATTCTTCTTAATTATATAGCCCACAGCTACATTCTACAGGAGAAGGGAAGACCCCTTCTAGCGTAAATTATTGGTGGTAGGGTTAGAACGTGAAAGAAGTGCTTATTAAATGGTGGGTCAGGTTAAAATGGCTTGCTTCGAAAGGTCCGCAAGTCAAAGATTTCCTTGTTAGATTATTTGCCAGTGCTCAATTTAGGAAAACACTTTTTATTCTTGTCGTCCCTTTTATATTTTTAGTGTGGGTTGATAAGCATTATTCAAGAGATTTTTGCCTAATCCCTGAAAGAAATAACCAGAGTACTACTTTTACGTATGAAGAATTGAAATCACTGGAACCTATAATCAAATTTACCGACAGTTGGTTTATTGCTGATGTTGTGGCGTCAAACAACCTAAAGTCAGTCGGATTTAGAAATGTAGAAACTGGAGAATATTCACAAGCAAGCGAAGTTTCTTATGTGGTAATGACACCAACTGACGCCTCCGTTAGTTTGAGTGTTCACGACGAAAAAACCATTTGGTCTAACTTGCCCATAAGTGAACTTGGAAAACGGATGGCTTCAACAACTACTCTCTTTGCGGCGACGCCAATTTCTACAACAACCTTCAGCTCTGGGCAGCATATGGCAATCGATATTGGCCCGGGATCAGACGCATGTATACACACTATATTCAAATGGGATTATGCGATTTTGATTTACTACGTTGTTCTAAGTGTCTGGATCGGCACACTTCTCCTGTTTAGAGAAGCCTGTCATTTTGTCTGCTTGCCGTTCCTAGAGTTTATCGCGTGGCGCAAAAGTAGAGACAGGTAGGGGATGTAAATACTTTTTCTTTCAGACAAGACTTCTCTGCCTAATTGCCTGTAAATTGCTGATCAAGTGTGGCAGTCCAGCTTTTAAAAATTTCCGTTTCCAACACAGTAAAAGCCTGCTCGTAAGGTTCAGTAAGTGAGTCGTCTAATTTAACGTTGAACATGACGTGACTTACGACGTCGTGTATTAATTGATTCCTCTTATCAAAAAGTTTTCCCAGGTTGTTCTTAAACTCTTTTTCGATCTGCTGCATGTCAAAAAGCATTTGCAAAACTTCTGAGATACGCATCCGCTCAATTTTCTTATAGACAGTATCCATTGGCTTACTATCACCAATTTGCTTATTCGCAGCCATCATAATTACAAACTGCAGGTGCATGTTGAAAATAGTCTCTATGTACGCCATGAGTAGCAAAAAGGCTTCCAATCTCCGGCCTTGCTCAGCATTTTCGCGAATCCGTTTTACGAGCTCCTGATGTCTCACAGGTACAATTCTACGCTGAAATAGGGAAGCCGGTCTCCCCCGGTTTCCTGAGCAAATCGGTCGGGGGGGGGGTAGACCTATTAGATTCAGCCTTCACTCGCTTCTTTCCCATAAAAGTATTCCGGTGCCATTCTGTCGCGCCACGCGCTGCACAACGTCGTAGGGCACTAAGCCCCAACCAACCGTCTCGGCCATCCTAGTCCCTAGGGGAGAAGAGATTACATACGTCGCACAATATACCTTTTGCGACGTATGGCTATAGACGAACTAGGATAGCCAAGTACTGGGCTTTGAGTCTAAGGCAACAGACCTTCTACCCCACACACACCGCGTGTATATAAATCTGATTGGTTTGTGGGTATGTAATTCCCTGGTTGTTAACGCGGCTGAAGGTTTAGTCAAAAAATCATGGAGGTTTAGGGAAGCCTGTCTCCCCTATTTAGTTCAAAATCTCGGCTAGGCTAGCTAAATTAAATAAGTGTGGTACCGTATGTTTGGTTAAATGCACTGCACCTTAAGAGCAATCAAGCTCGTGCAGAGGCATTCGCGCGAAGGGCTTCGAACAATGTCCATTACATCTCGCCGTAAGCCGCGATTCCCCGTGTGGGACGAACTGAACGATATCGCGCAGGAACTGATCTGCGCAGCGTTCTATGGCCTGATTTGCGCCATCTGCGTCGCTGTCGCGGCAAGTATTTCGGCTGGCCCTATCAGGGGCGTGTCGGCCTTCATCGCCGTCGCCGCAGGTTTCGGCACGCTCTGGTCGCTGGCGAACTACGTCATCGCCAGCCTGAAGAGGTGATGCCGCAGCACCTTGAAGGATCACTTCGAAGGATCACTTCAACACGCGCCCCGAGGGTAACTCCTCGCGGGCGTTGTTGTTTTTGAGGAGCGACTTCCCTGTCCGCTACTTTTTTCTACGAGAGTTGGTTATAGTCCCTGAGGTTGAAACAGTGGCTGGGAGGCCAAGACAATGGCTGAAGCCTACAGCGAGGCTGAGTTGATCGGAGGACAGCGTCTTACGGATAAGGATGTGCAGGCCATCGCCGCTTTGATGCAGCATTTGGCTGGCAACAAAAGCTTGCCTGCGAAGTCGCTCGAGCAGCTGCGTTGGCACTATGAGATGGTCCTTGCGCAAGGCGCGTATTGGGTGGTTGTGCGCGACAGTGGCGGCACCATCGTCTCGATGGCCATCATGACGCCGCATTTGCTCGCGGAGTACGTCGGCAAGCGCTTCGCGACGGTCAATGACGTCTCGACGCTCCGCGCACATGAAGGCCGAGGCCTTGGCAAACGTGTCATGCGCAAGCTGTTCCAAGTCGCGCGTGAGAAGAAGTTCGATCACGTCGACTGGACTTCGAGCAAGACGGGTGCACAGGCCTTCTACGAAGGCTCGACGATGCAGGGCTGGGGTGTGCAGCGCCGCCACACACGGACCTATCGTTGGACCCCGGGCGGCACGTGAATATCCATCCACCAGCTACGAGTGAGTAGCGAAACCGCCCGGGGTCTCCCCTGGCGGTTTTCGTTATATTGACGGAATATAAGGTTTATTGTATGGTTTTATCGATTGTACCTGTTCGAATATCTGCTTTGTTTCCCCAACTGGCAACTTGTGAGGTTAGAGCCATGATTGAGAACACTGGCTTCGTCTATGGCCAAGCCCATACGCTGCACCCTTCGTGCGTGACGCAAGCTGATGTCGACGATTTCCACCACATCTCGAAAGGTGGCGTGTCCGTCACCCTCGAAGGCCTCCAGCGCGTCATGACATCCTGCCGCATCGCGGTGGTCCGTCGTAGCCTGATCGGCAAGACCGGCCGGATCGTGGCGACGGCCTCGCTCGCTCACCTCGACCTGTTGAGCGGCAACGCCGGGATCATCACCAACTTCTTCTTCGCCCCCATCAAGGACGGCGAAGAGTTGCTGCGTCTCCGGGCGGCGCTGATCGAATGCCTCGTCAACGAGGCTGACAGCATGGCGAAGCGGCATCTCGCCATCGTCGCGCATGTCATGGAAGGCGCGGCGGGTGAGATGTACCGCGAGTCAGGCTTTGGCGAGGTGGTGGAGGGTAAACTTCTCATCCGCCAGCGGCCTCGTCTGGCTTCGGTGGCAGCTTCTAGCGCGTAAGCGCATCAAGAAACGGGCGAAGGCGCTCGGGAGAAATCCCGCAGCGCCTTTTGCATTACGGTAGGTATGAAAGCGGATTTAGATACGCTTTGGTATCAGCAACGGGCATGGTGTACTTCTTTCCTTTACACGACTGACTAGAGAAGGAACGTATTTCGACACCTTGTGTTGCATAGACAGTGAAGTGAAGATGTGGACCAGTTGAGTAGCCAGTGTTGCCGCTGTAGCCGAGCAAATCCCCTGTCGCAACACTCGTGCCCGTGGTCACGCGGATATAGGAGAGGTGGGCGTAGAGGGTTGAAAGTCCGTTGTCGTGTTGAACAAGAACCCATTTGCCGTAGGAGGCATTCGGACAGGTAAGGTCAGTGTCGCCGGTACCTTTTACGGTGCCTCCGCGTGCAGCTTTAATTTTGCTACCGGAAGGAATACCAAGGTCGATGCCGTTGTGCCCTTTGCCGCTATAAATCTGTGGGTTTTGTGTCGAGAATGCCGTGTTGCCAAAGTTTTGAGTGATAACCACCTTATCAACTGGCCATTTCAAAACGCCGGAGCCATATTTCGGGATACTCGCCGCATCAACCGTGAGGTTAAGCTGGTTTTCAAAGTCACGAAGGTCTGATTCAAACTGCGCTTTAAGCGCACGCTTTTCTTCAAGGAGTTTTTGATAGTTCGCTTCTTTGTTTTTTGTTGTAGTTAAAAGCGAATCTTTCTCTTTTCGATTTTGATCGAGAAGCGATTTTTGGTCTGCGAGGTCGCGTTTGAGTGCGGCAAGTTCAGCGCGCTTAGTTTCAGCAGAACTTTTGCTGACCTGAAGATTGGTCTTGAGTCCCGAAAGTTTTTCTACTTGAGCACGTAGCGCTTCGCGCAAACTCGACAATGATGCGGCAGAAGCAAAAAACGACGAGAAATCTTCACCAGAGAAAAGTGAGACGGCGAGGCCGCTATCTTCAAGATCAGAAACGGACGCGAGTGCGAGAAGGACTGCCTCGCGTTGACGGTGTATTTTTTTATCCGTCTCGGTAATATTTTCGGCGAGTCCGGTTATCTGAAGATCAGTTTTTTGTATTTTATTTTGAGTGAGGTTGATGTTGCTGCTCACTTTTTGACGCGAGAGGTCAATCGTTTTTATGGTCGATTGCAGGGTTTGTTTCTGTTTTGTCGTTGTCGCAAGATCGACTTCTATTTTTGATATTTCGGCTTCAAGGTCATTGATACGTTTCGAGTGTTCGTCTATTTGCGCCTTAAGTTCTTCTTCAGTTGCGGCGTAGACGATAGATGTGGGTATAAAAAGGGCTACCCGTTGCGCCGAGGCGCACAAGCTAAGCACAAAAATAAATACCAAGACAGTACGGAAACGCATTTATTGTTTGATTATACGCTACGAGCTTTAGAGCGCGGTGCGTGCGGCAGTAAGACGCGCAACAGTTTCTTCTTTTCCAAGCAGAGCTGCGACTGTGAAAGGATCTGGCGAGCGCTCCTTACCGGTTAACCCTACACGCATGGGCCACAGCACAACCCCCTTCCCTTCTTTTTCTGCGTAGGGCCACACCACCTCTTTAACTGCTTCAGCAGTGAACTGTGATGGGGAAATAGCCTCCAAAAGGCTTAAAACAGTGCCCAGATGCTCTGCGGTCTCACCCCGGCTTACTTCCCTGTCTTTGACTCGAGGCACGAGCAGGGTGGCATCCTGGACTGGGGCCGTCCCGAGGAATGCGAACTCGTCGCTAAGAAGGAGGTCAGCGGCTTCCTTAAGCGTTGATACACGTTCATGAAGAAGTGGGAGCAGGCGTGAGTCTGCCGTTACACCAAAATCCGCTAAGCGTTTTGCAAACTCGTTCTCAGGGAGCCTCTTTAGGTGTTCACGATTTACAAAGGAAAGACGAGTCATATCAAAAATTGCGCCGCTCTTCTGGAGCTGCTCGAGTTTGAAGGCACGACTCAATTCTTCGAGGGTAAAGATTTCTTGCTCGGTGCCGGGATTCCAGCCAAGGAAGGCAAGGTAGTTGGTAAGGCCTTCGGGTATAAAGCCCATCGCACGGTAATCGTCGAGCGCGGTTGCCCCATGTCGTTTAGAAAGTTTCGAGCGGTCGGGTGCTAACACGAGCGGCAAGTGCGCGTAAATAGGGCGTGTGTAACCGAGCGCCTCAAGAATAAGGATTTGGCGCGGCGTGTTGCTGATATGGTCGTCGCCGCGAATCACGTGCGTAATGCCTGTCTCGCCGTCATCTACTACCACCGCAAAGTGATACAGCGGGTCATCAATGGCACGAGCAATAACAAAATCTCCTAAGTCAGATACGTCAGTAGTGATCGGGCCACGAACAACATCATCAAAGGTTACGGTGCCTCCAGGGTTCCGTAAGCGCACAACTTCAACAGTTTCGTTTGGGTCTTTCTTGCCGGGTTCTTTAGATACGTATGCCTTGTCTTCTTTGATAAGACGAGCGAGTGCCTTTTTATATATGTCGGTGCGCTCTGATTGGCGATAAAACTCGTCCCAGGTAAGACCGAGCCACGTAAAACCATCGAGGATATTTTTTTCAAATTCTAGCTTGCTGCGTTCTTTGTCGGTATCTTCAACGCGCACAACAAACGTTCCGCCGGTACTTTTTGCAAATAGGTAGTTAATAAGTGTGGTGCGTGCAGTCCCGATATGCAGGTTACCCGTTGGAGACGGTGCCATGCGTACACGCGGTTTTGTTTTAAGAAAATCAAACATTACTTTTCGTGCGAGAGTGCGATGCGTAACAATTCGTCTGCAATAATGCGCGCCGCATCTGCCGTCGATGAAGCAGTCGCAGCAAGACGCATGCGGTCATAGAGATCTTGATTGTTGAGGATGCGGCGAATTTCTGATGCAAGAAGTGTCGCGGAGAGATTGTTTTGTTCTATCACCACGGCTCCACCTCCGCGTGCGTACGTAAAGGCGTTTGTTGTTTGATCTTTCACAATGCTATCTGGAATAGGAATGAGAATGGCTGGCTTGCCCCACGCGGCAATTTCAAAGATGGCAGAACCGGCACGAGAAATAACAAGCGACGCGGCCCCGGCAGACATACGTGTCGCAAGATCGTCGAGATATGCAAACGGGCGGTAGCGTCCTTTGTAGGGCGAGTCTGCAAGAATAACTGACGCCAGCTGTTCAACTTCTGCGAGGTTTGCCGCGCCGGTCTGATGGATGATTTGAAAATCTGCAAGAAGGTCAGGCAATGCACGCAGTATGGCGTCGTTTAAAACTGCAGAGCCTTGTGAACCACCAACAACGAGAATGACAGGCACTTCCCGCTCAAGTTTGAGAAACTCGTGCGCTCCTTCGGTTGCGGGTGTGAGTATCGCTTTGCGTATGGGGTTACCGGTCACTGCCACTTTGTCCTTTGGGAAAAATGCTGCGGCGCGTGGGTACGAGACGGCGATACGTGTGGCAAATTTACCCGCCCATTTGTTTACGCGTCCAGGCACGGTGTCGGACTCGTGAATGACAACTGGAATGCGAAAAAGTCGCGCCGCAAGGAGTGTCGGGAACGACGCGTACCCTCCTTTGCCAAAAATAACGTCTGGGTACAGGAAAAAAATGCGAAAGACTGACACCGTAACCCCCCATGCCGTTTTGAAGAAATCAAAAAAGTTAAGCAATGAAAAATAGCGTCGCATCTTTCCGGCTGAAGTCTGGACGAATGTAATATCGTTCTCAACAAGAGACTGCGCATTATACGGCTCTGGCGCCGCGTAATAGAGAAAAGGATCGAGCAGCTTGCGCTCTTTTGCCAAGTCACGGATAGCTTCTGCCACCGCGATTATGGGGTAAAAATGGCCTCCTGAACCTCCTCCTGTAAGCAGTATTTTCATCCCTCTGACTATTAGTAGTTCCTACAGATTAGCATGAAATTAAAGAGTATTTCCCAGTAAGCGGCGTACTATAGACGAAGTCTATTTTCAGTAGTACAGTGCATTTCGGAACGGCTCCACTTCCGGATGTCCGTAAAGACGGAGTGCACAAAGCGTGACACATCTGCAGCGTCAGGTTGCTCTCTCTGCGATTGGCGGAGCGGCGACCTTTCTCGCCTTCTACGCGTACCTCGGCACGACCGGCTTGTCGCTGGTCTGCTGCTCGCTCCTCGGCCTCGCTGTTTCGTGGTTCATGAGCGACCCCGCAGCCTTCCTTGCCGGTCTTCGGCACGCGTGGGCGACGACGACCGATCCGGCGCACCTCCGTGCGGTCTGGAGGAGGACCACTGTCATCGTGGCTGTGGTCTATCTCGTTGCTAGCGGCACCGCTATCTACGGCTTCTTCTTTTGGGCCGCCATGGCTCTTCCGCCAGTGGATGCAGCGCTCGCGGTGGGAGCGGGATTCAGCGAAGTGGCCACGAGTGCCTTCGTCTTCGCTGGACTGCCGGGCATCATCGCGCTCGGTGCCATGTATGGCGCCCAACGCCTCGAGAAGAAGATGAGCTACAGCACCGGCTTCGTGTTTGATGTCATCGGGGTCGCTCCTGGTTCGGCGTTCCTCTACTTCAGCATCCCCGCGCTGCTGATCTGGATGCCGATGGGCGTCGTCCACTACTCGACGTACCTGCTGTCGGCTGTCGTGGCCATCGTGCGCTTCGCTGCGCGGTTTGCGACGGCTTTCTACTGGTTCACCGTCTCGGATGCCCACATCGCGGCGGTGACTGGAGCCGCGCTCGGCATGCTGACCGGCCTCGCCATCGGCAAGGTGACGGGCTTCACGCCTGGCTTCAATACCACGGCGACGGTCATCTTCCTGACCGGTAGCCTGGTCGCCGGTTTCGCTGGCTACATGCTGGCCAAGGTCCACGAGACCAGGGCCATCACCATCAACTGGCGCTGGTGAACCAACAACAACTACCGCAGACGGCCTCCGTCTTCGGGCAACGCCCCCTCACTTGGGGGCGTTCGCAATTTAGGAACTACGTAAACGCCTCGATACAGAAAGGATGATACCAGTCTCGGCGAGCGCAATAAGAAGGGCTGTGCCGCCATGGCTTACAAAAATAAGCGGGGTTCCCGATAACGGAAAGAGCGCCAACATAGATGCAATATTGATAAATGATTGGCTAACTATGTGCACAACAAGTCCGACCGCCAATAGGCCACCAAATCTATCTGCTGAAAGTGCAGCGATGCGTAAACCTGCCGCAGCAAATGCAACGAAGAGCGTTATTAAAAATACTGAACCGGCAAAACCAAACTCTTCAGCAGCAACCGCAAATACCGAGTCCCCTATTGGTTCGGGTAGGTGCGAGAACTTTTGAATACTTTGTCCAAAGCCGCGACCGACCGCTTGACCAGAACCCACGGCGATAATCGATTGGGTCACTTGATAGCCGGCACCAAGCGGGTCGCGTGAAGGGTCGATAAACGTTTTTATGCGATCCATCACGTAAGGTCTGGAGAAAATAAACAGCGCTGCTACTACAGCCGCTAGTACGCCAAGTCCAAGCAGATGAAGGAAGCGACCCCCTGCCGCAAAGTACACCGCAGCTCCGGCAATGCCGAGGATAAGAATGCCGTCGTGGTCGGGTTGCAAGGCAAGCGGAAGTGCGGCAATCGCAATAATGCCGAGAAATGGGATAAGTCCGTGTCGGATGGTGTGGGCTTTGTTTGCAAACGCAGCAAAGTACGAGGAGAGCAGAATGATAGTCCCTACTTTAAGGAGTTCCGCAGGCTGGAATGAAAGGCCGCCTATCTCGATCCAACGGTGCGCCCCTTTAAGCGTGAGCCCAATAACTGGTACAAATGGAAGCCACGCCGCAATCCACGAAATACCAAAGACATAGATAGAAAAGCGACGCAATAACCGGGTGTCTATACGAGAGGTGACATACAGGGCGATAAGTCCGCAGACAATACCAAAGAGGACTTGCGTACCAGCTACCGTTGCAAACGAAGCGCCTTCGCGAGCAAGGAGACCCAGTGCTGCAGACGAGAAAATAAGAAAGCCAGTTGCAGACAGCAGTAACGTTACAAAAAGGAACGGGTAATCAAGATGTCCAGACTTCATTACCGGACATTGTACCGCGGGTTATCCCAACAAAGAGATGCTCACCCCCATGATCGCGCACATAACAGAGACAATCCAATAGCGCATCGTCACCTTATAGGCTGGCCAGCCGATAGCTTCGAAATGGTGATGTAGTGGAGAGATGCGCAGAAGTTTTTTTCCAAACACCTTTTTCCAAACGATTTGTAGCAAAACGGATCCGACGGTTGCTACAAGGGGCAGCGCAATAATAGGGAGCACGAGGACCCCTACTCCATCGCTCAGGGTATCGGAGAGAAATGCAACAACGGTAAGCGTCAAAGTAAGACCCATCGTCCCTGTTTCAGAAAGATAAAACCTGGCAGGTGGGATATTGAACCATAAAAACGCGAGTAGCCCACCAACAACGGTTGCGCAGAAAGCGGCGAGGTCTATCTGTCCGTTGGTAATGGCAATGCCGCCGTACGCGGCAAACATGGCAGCAAATACGCCTCCTGCAAGCCCGTCGATTCCATCAATAACTCCTCCGGCGTAGACAGAAAGTGCCACCAGCATAAAGAGAGGGATAAAAAGCACACCAAGCTCTAAGACGCCATCAAACGGTATGGAAACGCCCGTGACTCCAAGCTTGGAGTAGAACCACCAAGCACAAAAAAGTGCGGTGACCCCCACGATGATAAGGCGCATGCGTAGTCGCAACCCCCCTACCCCGCGCACCTCGTATAGGTCATCGATAAGTCCAACCGCCGCTCCTAACGCGAGTGTTGCAAGTGGTAGCCAGGTTTCGCCACGTGAAATAAAGGAGAGATCCCAGAGTGCCGTGTAACCCGTTGCGGCAGCGAGTGCAAAGAAAAAAGCAGCAGAAGCCAAGACGCTGGCCCATACGATAATGCCTCCAAAACGTGGAGTACCAACTTCTTTTTCAGTATGGAGGGTGTTGAAGACTTCGGCAGTGCTCCCGTCGAGCGCTATCTTGCCGCCTTTTTTCTTCCACATTTTTCGCGAATACAAAAAATGCGTCAGTGCTGGAGTCATGGCGATGCCAAGCGCAAACGCAGCGACAGCGGGCCCAAATATGACGATGAGTATGGCGATGCTCATTGTGCTCGTTGTGACTGTGCAGCAGCGACTAACGTACGCACATCGTCAAAGCGCCCATCGCGTGTTGAACCGAGCACTACCGCAATAAGTGGCTCGTTTAGACCACCATCGACAACTGCAGCAAGATTTCCGCCTGCAAGGTCTGTGTCGCCTGTTTTTCCGGCAACAAAACCCGGGAGATTGTGTATAGGAGCAAGGGTGCTCACTTCTTTCGGTGCGCGTGCGCTGGGCTCATAAGCAGTGGCTTCAAAAATGACCGGATACGTTCGTAGCATAGTCTCGACGAGTTGCGCGACGTCGCGCGCTGAACCGTATGCACCTGCGGTCGAGGATGAAATGTCGAGCCCGGTCGGATTAAGGAAATAACTCTGTGAAAGACCTTGCGCCTTTGCGTCCTCGTTCATTTTTTCAATCGCTGCAGTACGAGTGAGAGCGCCCGCTGCCGCTGCCGCTATGCCGTCGTTGCTTGAGGTGGTGAGTGCGAAGGCGATAAGGTCGCCGAGACGCCACGTCTCTCCTGCTTTGAGCCCCGAGTCCCCTTCTTCTTTGAGATCTTGTGATTGGATCGTTACTAAACGATCTTCGCCTTGTGAAAGCGCGGCAAGCGCTGTCGCAAGTTTTGTGAGAGATGCAAGCGGTAGCTGCTGTTCGACGTTTTTTGCATACAAGACTTCTTTGGTTGCGGGATTGTAAAGTATTGCCGCCTGTGCGGTGAGTGCGTCTTTCGGCAATGTTACGGCGCTAAAATGTGCGGGCGTCGGTGCAGGGCGCAGCGCTTCCGGCACCGTTGGTCGCGGTGCGTACGTTTGATAGCCAAGGAGAAGAAGCCCTGCGACCGCAGCTACAGTAGCTATGCTTAAAAGGATTGCGTCACGCGTCATGGTTCGTTCCTGCTTCGACTTCGACCGTTGCACTTGCCTCAAGTTCTGCCAGATTAGCACGTACCGCAGCAAACTCTGGCAACTGATCTATTTTTGATACGCCTAAGTGACCCAAAAGTTCCGTGGTCGGCTCGTATAGGAAACTCCGCTCGTCGCCTGGCTTTGGGATGCGTCGCACGAGACCGCGCATACTGAGCGCTCGAAGGATGTGTGAGGAGTTAACACCACGTATGTAATCAATCTCCGCTCGGCTCACTCCACCTTTATAAAGAACAATGGCGAGTGTCTCAAGTCCTGCTTTGCCAATATCACGACCAAGTTCATCTTTCCGGATAGCATCGACAAGCGGTTGCGCTGCGGAGGCGGTTCGGAGCTCTATTTCTTTTCCATCATCAACAAGAGAAAGTGACAACTCGCTTAACATGCCTCCCGCTTCAGTGAGTGCACTCGCAAGCGTCGATTCATCCCATTTGAAGTACTGCAACAGTTCTTTCCGGGTCGTTGGTTCGCCTTTAACAAACAGGTAGGTTATAAGATTTTGTGTGGGTGTCATGAGTGTCAGCCACCATAGGTGGGAGTTGAAACGGCGTCGGTTTCAAGCGCAATATCTCCAAACGCGCCTTCTTGTTCGGCCTTGATTATACCCTGCTTGACCAGTTCAAGAAGCGCCAAGAAACTCACGATAATATCGTCTTTTGCCGCTTTTCCGTGGCCGGAAAATTCTTTGAAACTCATCTTCAGTTGCGCACTGATGCGTTCAGTAAGACGCATGATCATTTCCTCAAGACTTATTACTGTTTTGACTATCGCTGTCGGCAAGGTGACAGGCTTTGGAAAAGAAAACACCACGCGCTCAATCGCCTCTTGTATGTATGCAAGTGTGGTCATGCGGTCAGGTGCAAAGACTGGCGCGGGGTTTTGTCCGACGTGAGCTGCGGTCGGAGTTTCTTTCCATACCTTCCCAAGACTAGCTGCTGCTGCTCGAAAAAGTTTTAACTGTGCTAAACGTCGTTCAAGCGAAGCAACATCTGCCTTTTCCTCTTCGGTAAGGGTAAGCAGTGGTAGCAGTGAGCGCGATTTTATCAGAAGTAGTGTTGCCGCGAGTGCAACGAATTCTGCAGTCTCGGTTAACGGAAGTTCAGGGAGTTCTTTGATGTGTCCTAAAAAGTCGTCCGCAACTTGAGAGAGCGATATATCGTTGATAAGGAGCTTACGCCGCTCGATAAGATCAAGCAGCAAGTGAAGTGGTCCTTCAAAAACGTCTGTCCGTACAACGTACGCCATCGCTATAGATTCTCAATTGCACTGAGGAATAGTCGCACAGGAGCGCCGACGGCACCTTTAGCTAGGTGTTCGCCTGGCGCAGCAGTCATGCGTGGAGCGATATCGAGGTGAGCAAAGCGGAACCCGTCAACAAATTTTTCCAGGAATTTACCGCCGCCGATAACGCCTGCGTATCGAGAATTTCCTTGTGCGGGAATATTTGGAACATCGCCAAAGATACCTTCAACCATATAGTCGTATTCTTCCCACAACGGCAGCTGCCAGAGATAGTCTCCGGAACGCTCACCGAGCGCTACTAGATCGCGGGCGAGTTTGTCGTCGGTTGCAAGTACCGCTGAACACTGCTGCCCGAGTGCGATAAGAGAAGCGCCGGTAAGCGTTGACGCTTCAAGGACCACCTCTGGGTCGTAGCGTTTTGCGTAGGTGAGCGCATCGGCCAGGATGACACGACCTTCCGCGTCGGTGTTTAGAACCTCAATCGTTTTTCCCGACATCGACTTCAAAATGTCGCCAGGACGAAACGCGTTATTGCCTGGCATGTTTTCTACTGCGGGCACGAGGCCTACAACATTACGTTTGAGGTTTAGTTTGGCAGCAAGGGCTACTGCGTGGATGACGGCGGCACCTCCGGACATGTCGAGGTGCATTTCGTACATGTGGTCGCCGGTTTTGATGTTGAGACCGCCGGAATCGAAGGTGACACCTTTACCGCAAAGAACCAGCGGCTTCTTTTTAGAAGATTTCCCTGCCCCCCAGTACTCAAGAACGATAAATTTTGGTTCGGATGTTGAACCCGCTCCGACACCAAGAACCGCCCCCATACCAAGCTTTTCCATCTGTGCAACATTGAGAACCGTGCAGGTAGCCGACGTACCTCCTACTGCCTTTTGTGCTGCCCGTGCGAGAAGTTCTGGGGTCATGTCGCTGCCTGGGGTATTTGAAAGAGCGCGGCACGCATTCACCGATTCGGCGATAGCCAGTCCGCGTTCGACACCTTTGCGTGCCGTGATCGTTGCCCCCACGACTGAAACGCTTTTTACTTGCGCAAATCCATCCTTCGGTTTGCTTTTAAACTCAGTAAAGTCAAAGTCAGCCATCGAAAAGGCGGTGGCAATAACTTCGCCTAACTCACGATCATCAATCATCTTTGCCGAAGCGGCGCGCCACTCTTTCCAATCAATAGATATTTCACTGATACGATTCTGTTTTGCGAGACTGATTGCCTTTCGCGCAAGAAGCACCACCTTGCGACGCGGCAAAACACCGACCGCCCCACGTCCGATGCGTAATTCATCTCCAGTTTTTGTTTCGACAAACTTGTTTAGTTTGCCGTTGATGAGGGTGAGTGTCGTTGCGCTCTTCTGCGGCTTGGCGGGAAAATCGATTGTCATACGTTTTGTCTAGCCTTTCTTAGTGACAGTAATACCGAGTTCTTTTAATTGCTTTTGTGAGACTTCAGCAGGAGCACCCATCATCAGGTCCTTACCTTCTCCAGTCTTTGGGAACGCGATAACTTCGCGGATGTTCGGCTGCTCTTCAAGGAGCATCACGATACGGTCAATGCCAGGAGCAAATCCGCCGTGTGGTGGTGCCCCGAAGGTAAACGCATCGAGCATGTGACCAAACTTCGCACGTTGTTCTTCTTCGCTAATGCCAAGAAGATTAAATACTTGCTTCTGCTCTGACTGGTCGTGAATACGGATAGAACCGGAAGAAAGTTCGTATCCGTTCAGTACCAAGTCATATGCATTGGCTCGGATAGAAAGCAGATCATCCCCACTCATAAACTTCTCCTTGTCCTCCGGCTTTACGGAGCAGAATGGGTGGTGGGTTGCACCGATAGTTCCATCGTCGTTTTTCTCAAACATTGGGAAATCAACAACCCATGCAAATGCGAGCTCGTTGGCATCGTCCTTGTTTTCGCGGAGGTCTGGCTTGTCGGTGCCATACTTTTCCATCGACTCTGCGTAGGTGAGTCTCGGAAATGGACGCGAAGAAATACGCTTGTTCGGGTAGAGCGTTTCGACAAGTTTTATAAACATCTTTTCCGTATAGGCCAACACGTCTTCTTGAGTGACGAAAGACATTTCGAAGTCCAGCTGGGTAAATTCTGGCTGACGGTCTCCTCGAGTGTCTTCGTCGCGCATACAGCGCGCGATCTGGAAGTACTTCTCAAAACCAGCCACCATCAAAAGCTGTTTGAACTGCTGGGGTGATTGTGGCAACACGTAAAACTTCCCCTGCTCAAGGCGGGACGGCACAATGTACTCACGGGAGCCCTCTGGAGTACCTTTCATCATGATTGGCGTTTCCACTTCGATAAAACCGTTTGCACGCATGTGTTCGCGGAAAAATGCCACGATAGCGTCACGAGCGCGAATTACGCGAGTGAGTCGCGCAGAGCGTAGGTCAAGGTAGCGGTACTTGAGGCGCACTTCTTCGTTGATGCCAAGCGTATCGCCAGAGATATCAAACGGCATAGCTTCTGAAGCGTTTAGTATCTCAATATCCTTTACTTCGAGTTCAATGTCGCCGTTTTGTTTGTCAGCTTGTACGTTTCTCTCCGGACGCTTGTTGACCATTCCTTCGACACGCACGACGTATTCAGAACGGATATCTTTGGCGATTGCCATAGCCACTTCTTCTCCAGGCAAAACGACGCCTTGTATGGTTCCTGACATGTCTCGAAAGTCAAAGAAGACCATCTTTCCTTGGTCACGGCGCACTGAAACCCAGCCAGAGATACTGACTCGCTCCCCTACTTTTTGGCCCAAATCTTTTATGTATGTTCGTTCCATGTTTTATAGCGCTACACCAAGTTTTGCGCGCACGTCTTTCATCTTCGTTTCTGCGATTTCTCGAGCACGCGCTGAGCCGTCCTCGAGCACCGCTTTTACGTCTGCCTCAGTAATGGCGTTATAGCGTTCACGCATCGGCAACAGGTACGCATCGAGGTCTTCAATGAGTGCTTCCTTGAGCGCTTTGTACTTACCCTCGTGTTCTTTGTACAAAGGCGCGAGTTCAGCTTCGCTACGGATGAGACGATGAATTGCGTAAACGTTTTGTGGTACCGCACTGTCTGAGTCAGTAACAATGCTCATAACCGCCTTTGCAATCTCATCGCGGCTACCAAAGAGCGGGATGGTGTTGCCGTAGCTCTTGCTCATTTTTTTGCCGTCAGTGCCAGGGATGACCGCAATTTCGTCGGAGATTTTTTCTGCCGGTTCAGTAAAGGTTTGGCCAAATGCGTTGTTAAACTTTGCAGCTGCTTCACGTGCATACTCGATATGCTGTCGCTGGTCTTGGCCTACCGGAACAATGTCTGTGTCGTAAAGCAAGATATCAGCTGCCATCAGCATTGGGTAATTGAAGAGGCCCGCATTCGGCTCAAGGCCTTTTGCTACTTTGTCTTTATATGCGTGTGCCTGCATAAGGAACGGCACGGTAACGAGACACTCAAATACCCACGCGAGCTCTGTGTGTTGAGAGACCTTTGATTGCTGGAAGAGCGTCGCTTCTTTTGGGTCAATGCCGACCGCGAGGTAACTACGCACGGCGTCGATAAGATTGGCTCGCAGCGCTTGCGGGTCGCGCAGCGTGGTGAGTGCGTGGTAGTCCACCACCATAAGAAAACTCTCGTATTCCTTATAGGTATCTAAGAATGGCTTGAGCGCGCCGAAATAGTTGCCGATATGCAGCTGGCCTGAAGGCTGCAGGCCTGTTAAAAGCCGCTTTCTAGGCCTGAGTGAAGCCGAAGGGTTCCCTGTCATGGCGTAACTGTACCAGGGAAAATACCCCTTTTAAAGGCCTTATTTTGCCGCTAGGGGGAGTTCTACCTTAAAGGTGGATCCTTTCCCTTGTCCGAGGGATTCTGCCCAAACCCGACCTCGGTGGGCTTCAACAAACTGTTTGGCAACATACAGACCTAACCCCGTTCCCATAACGTTTACCTCGTTAGCATTTTTGGCGCGAACAAATTTTCCGAAAAGTTTAGGCAGTATTTCAGATGGAATACCGACACCAGTGTCCACAACAGAAAGTTGTGCCACTCGCTTTATTTCGTCGCAGGTTACGGTAACCGTTACCCCTCCCTCTTTCGTGTATTTCATAGAGTTGTCTACCAAATTGAGGATCACCTGGCGTAATTTCCCGTAGTCGCCACGGATAACCGCCTTACCTCGACTCTCATCTTTAAACTCCAAGTTGAGGTGACGTTCCCCTGCTGCGGGCAGTAATTCTCCGACGATTTCTTCACCCAATGTCGCGAAACTAAAGTCTTTCATATCGTACTTAACGGTCCCAAGCTCGATGCGCGATACGTTAAGGAAGTCTTCGATGGAGATGGCCATATATTTGCTTGAGTCAAAGATTTTCTTGATTGATTCAGTCACTTGCTTCGAAAGCTTTCCGTAGGAACCTTCAAGTAAAAGGGACGCGTACCCTTTTATGGCGGTAAGAGGACTACGTAATTGATGCGATGCGATGGATACGAATTCGGTTTTTTGACGATCGAGCTCTTTAAGACGAGCGTTCGCCTTTTCAAGATCTTTCGCAAGCTGTTCAATCTTCTCGCGCGCTCCCACTTCACGGATAACACTTCGGATGAGAAGTAGTCCAATGAAGACGGTTGCACCGAATAGCCCTAAGTTAGCAATCCGTTCTTGGAGCGAGTCGGCAAGCAAGGTGCGCGCCAATATAAAAATCCAAAGGAAAAATATGAAAAGTTCTGTTGCGATTATTTTTGCATTGAAAAGATGGTGTTTGAGTATCGCGTAGGTGATGCCCGTTATCATTGCAATAACGCCCACTTGGCCTAACCAGTTGTAGGTAAAGATATCGAAAAACGGCAAGATGAGGTTAGTGACAAGGGCGATTGAGGTGGTGGTGAGTGTTCCTAAAATAATAAACGTCAGTTGTGTCCGCAAGACGCCCTCTGCGTGGTAATAGCGACGCAAGAGGATAAGAAAAACCCAACTAAAGTAAATGGAAATGTACGCGACATAAACAACGTGGGCCCAAAGATTGAAATGGATAAGACTCTCTCCTGCGGAACGACTCGCTCCTTCGATGAGAACCCCCGGCCACAACGAAAGTAATAAGACTGCAAAAAATGGAAGTGGAATAAAAACTTTCTGCCAGAGCGGCACGGTTACTTCATGCTCCGGGAAGACGCGAGCAAAATAGAGCGACGCAAAGGGAATAATTGCTGCGGAAGCGTAGAGGATGCGTGCAGCAAGGGCGAGATCGAAACCGGGGAACCATCCACGAAACGAGAGCATGCCAATACCCCAGGCGCCTACGCCGATGATAAGACAGAAGAACGCAACGTGCGTTGCGTCTTTGCGGTCCTGAGAGAACACCACAAGGCCGTACACCATGTTCGCAATGGTGGTGATGAGCACGAGGACGTTGATGAGGTCAAAGTTGAATTCCATTGTGTGCAATAACGTGTCGCAGCGTTTCGAGGCGCGCTTGGGGTATGAGCTCTTTGCGGTTTTGGAATGGCGCGATGACAAAACCCAGGGCCTCGCCGCGCGCTTTTATCTCGTCGACGTGAGCGAGCGTCGCCCGGTGTACCACATAATGTTCACGCTGTTCTTCGGAAGCCAAGATAAGCACCTCCGCAAGGCAACAGAAGAGATCTTCGCGGTGTTTAAGTCCCATATTGAAGTTCATGGATATTCCCGGCGTACGAACAACCCCCGCTTCAATTGCAAGAACATCGTCGCGTTCCAACACATCAGCTGCCACATCAGAAGGTTGTGCGTCGTCAACGACAATCGCGCCTGGCTTGAGGTCGCGGGCTTCAATAAGCGCTTCAGGAGCGTTTGTTGCGGCGATAACGATGTCGCAGTCTTTGATATCGCCTATTTGGTGAGAGAGAACGACATCGGTGGCGCCGGCGTCTCGTAGGGTCTCTGCCAACGACTCGAATTGGCTACGCTTGCGCGCAAGGTCGACCAGAAGTAGTCGGGCATATCCTGCGCGCGCCAAAATGTGGGCAGATGAAGAGCCGATGGAACCTGCTGCACCAACAATTGCGATGCGGGCTTTCTTTGGATCAATGCGAAAGTACTCCGCGAGCGCAAACACATTGTTGGTCACGTTGACGGCGGTATAGGCGTGCCCGGTGGTGATAGCCATATCATTCACTTCAGGGAGGATGGTAAGGCCTCCGCCAGTGACTGATGAAATAAGGCCGCCTAATCCTACGAGATGGACACCTCTTTTATGGGCTAGGCGCAATGCAGAAAGTATCTTTCGCTTTGAACGGTCTCGATTTTCAAGCAGCATCCGCGATGTCAGTGGTATGGAAAAAACAAAGCCACCGATAGGGTGTCCTTCTTTGTCGCGAAGCCCGGTTATGCGCGAGACGGTAATCGGCCAAAAACCATTGAGAAATCGTTCGAGCCATGTCTGCGGAAGGATGCGGAGTATTGGGAATTTGCGAAAAACATCGTAGTCATCGCGAGGGTGGACTAGAAATCCAAACGCATAGCGCGGGCGCGTGAGACTACGCATTGGCAACACGTGCATTGCCAGATCACTGAAAGCATGAAAAAAGACGGAAAGCGTCTTCATGGGAGCGTCGTACTTGTATAGTACCACCCCGTGCTACATCTCTTTGATGCGATCGAGAACCTGCGCTGCCTGCTTTTTGCAGTGAAGCGCGAGCGCTGAGCCGTCCGTCGCATCTCGAGGCAAGGTAAGGTACATCGGTGCTCCGATGCGAATGCGTATCGATGGACGTGAAAAAATAAAACGTGCGGCGGTGAGTCGGTACGTTCCTTCAATGCGTACAGGCACCACTGCGGCGCCAGTTTTCCCAGCAAGATACGCCACACCCCCGTGCGCCTCCCCCATTGCGCCGGTTGTGGTCATGCGACCTTCAGGAAAAATGCACACACTTCTCTTCTCTTCTAGCAGTACAACGTATTCCTGTAACGCTTCTGCGTAATTTTGGCGTCCCGAGCGTATGGGAAATGCGCCGAGTAGTTTGAAGATAGTGCCGCCATAGATAAATCGGCGCCACGAGAACGTCTCGTGGTCATTTCGGTAAAATGGCGCTTCTCGGACTGGGTAAAAAAGCGGTGTCCATGGAGAAAAAAGCGGCAGCGCGTAGCGCATTAAAAGTGCATCAACTTCGTTGGCGTGATTCGAAGCAAAAATGATTGCTTTGCCGTTGAGGGGTGCGAGGTGTTCTTTCCCTTGGACAGAGAAGCGCACAAATAAAAATAGTAGCGCGCGAGCGGCTACCCATGTCGTGCCTTGAATAAAGGCGGCAGTCGCCGAAAAGAAACGATGCGAGTTCATATACCCTCCTCTTTCAGTTTTTCGATAAGCTTTTTTGCCTCGCGAGAAAGTTTTGTTGGTAGAGGGACTTTAACACGGACAAAGAGGTCTCCACGCTTTCCTTTGCCAGCCGGAACACCTTTGTTTTTTATGCGCAGCAACTCGCCGTGTGAGACGCCTGCAGGTACGGCAACCGTGACGGCACCATCAAGCGTTTCAATAGTGTAGTCGGCGCCAATGAGCGCGTCGGAGAGTTTAACTGAAAGGTCAGTAATGAGGTTGATGCCGTCTTTCTTAAAACGAGCGTCTGGGCGCACGTGGATTTTTACGTACAGGTCGCCGGCAGGGCCTCCCTGTGTTGCCTCCCCCATGCCACCGAGGCGTATCATCTCTCCACCTTCGATGCCCGCAGGCACGGCTATCTCTATTTCTTCTTGTTTACGATACACACCTTCACCACGGCAGGTTGCGCAGCGCTCTTTCGGAATTTTTCCGGTGCCACGACATTCACTGCACGGAGCCGTGGAAGTAAAGGTACCGAACGGAGAGTTCATTGTGTTGTGCACCGCGCCTTTACCATTGCAGCGCGTGCAGGTGGTAAGTTCAGTGCCTGGCTTTCCCCCTGTCCCGTGACAGGTGTCACACTGAGCAACTTTTGCGAGAAGTACGTTTCGAGTCACGCCAAAGACAGATTCCTGAAAGGTAAGCTCAAGGTCTATCGAGATATCGCGCCCGCGTCGCGCACGAGAACCACCTCCGCCGAATATGTCGCCAAAGATATCTCCGAAGTCGACGTTAAATCCTTGTCCGTTGAATTGGTCAGCAAAGCCTGAGAAGTCGAAACCGCCGGCGCTTCCTGCGCCAGGGTTTGCGCCGCCTGAGAAAACTCGACCGTATGCATCGTACTCGGCGCGTTTTTTCTCATCGGAGAGCACTGAATAAGCTTCGCTTGCCTCTTTGAAGCGTTCGGCGTCGCCTCCGGCTTTGTCGGGGTGATACTTGTGCGCAAGCTTATGAAAGGCTTTCTTCACTTCGTCTTTCGACGCGCCCTTCGCAATACCAAGCACCTCATAGTAGTCCTTGTTGGAAGCCATGCGTTATTTTACCTCTGCATCGCGGACGGGACCTTCTGGTTCATCTGTTTTCGGCTCTTCCTTTGGTGCTTCAGGGCCTCCTGCTTTTTGCACTGCTTCGTATATTTTGGAGAGTTCCTTCGAGAGGTCTTCGACTGCTGTTTTTATAACGGCAGCGTCGTCCCCTGTCTTCTTGCTCTCAAGTTCAGTTACTTTGGCCTCAACGGCAGATACGATATCGGCAGGCACTGCTGTCTTGTTGTCGGTAAGCGCTTTGCGGGCAGCGTATACGGCTTGCTCCGCCATGTTTCGCGCTTCGATAAGCTCGAGTTTCTTTTTGTCGGCGTCAGCATTTGCTTCCGCTTCGTTTTTCATGCGCTCGATATCCGCGTCAGCAAGGCCCGAGGATGCTTCGATGCGGATGGTCTGCTCTTTGCCTGACGCCTTGTCTTTGGCCTTCACGGCAAGAATACCGTTTTGGTCGACGTCAAAAGTCACCTCTACTTGTGGGAGGCCGCGAGGTGCTGGCGGAATACCGTCAAGGATAAACCTGCCAAGACTTTTGTTGTCGCTCGCAAGCGCGCGCTCTCCCTGCACGATGTGTATTTCAACACTCGTTTGATTGTCTGCTGCCGTTGAGAACGTTTGTGACTTTGAGGTCGGGATAGTGGTATTGCGGTCAATAAGTTTTGTCGCAACCCCACCCATTGTTTCAATGCCAAGTGAGAGTGGTATGACGTCGAGCAATAGAACGTCGCGCACATCGCCTTGCAGGATACCTCCTTGAATAGCCGCGCCGATGGCTACTACTTCGTCCGGATTAACCGACATGTTTGGTTTGCGGTTGAAGAATTTCTCCACCGCCTGCTGTATCGCCGGCATGCGCGTCTGTCCGCCAACAAGGATCACTTCATTGAGGTCGCCTACTTTAAAGGGCGACGCTTCCATTGCGCGCTTGGTGATCACGAGTGCACGGTCAATAAACTCCTGGGAAAGTTCTTCGAGTTTTGCTCGTGTCATACGCACAAGAAGATGTCGCGGGCCGGACGCGTCTGACGTGATGAACGGAATATTGACCTCGGTTTCTGCAGCAGAGGAGAGTTCTATTTTTGCTTTTTCAGCAGCTTCATCGAGGCGCTGGCGTCCGAGAGGGTCGTTTCGGACATCGATGCCGGATTCTTTTTTGAATTCTTCTGCGAGCCAATCAATTATTTTTTGGTCGATGTCTTTTCCACCAAGGTGTGCGTCGCCGTCAGTCGATTTAACTTCAATGACGTCTGCGCCAACTTCGAGGATCGATACGTCAAATGTTCCACCACCGAAGTCAAAGACGGCTATTTTTTCGTCCCTTTTTGTATTGAAGCCATAGGCGAGTGCTGCGGCTGTTGGCTCATTGATGATGCGTTTTACGTCGAGGCCAGCAATTTTACCTGCGTCGCGTGTTGCCTGACGTTGCGTGTCGTTGAAGTATGCAGGAACGGTAATAACCGCCTCAGTCACCGGCTCGCCAAGCTTTGCTTCAGCGTCAGCCTTAAGTTTACTAAGAAGCATCGCGGAGATTTCTTCTGGGCGAGACCATTGCCCGCCCATTTCTACTTCGATGCCACCATTTTGCGATTTACGCATCTCAAACGGAACTGAGGTGCGGTCCTTCTCCACACCAGATTCTCCCCAGTTGTGTCCGATGAAGCGTTTTATCTGGTAGACCGTGTTCTTTGGGTTCGTTACTGCTTGGCGTCGTGCGAGAAGACCGACAAGACGCTCGCCATTTTTGCCTATTGCGACGATAGAAGGCGTTGTGCGGCCTCCTTCGGCGTTTTCAAGAATGGATGGCTCTCCGCCGCGCACGGAAGCAACTGCAGAATTCGTCGTGCCCAAGTCAATTCCAATGATTCTTCCCATAATTTTTTTGTTTAGCTTATCGCTTCTAGTCTGGAGACTGTCCAGAACAGGAGCACGAAACCAAAAGGTTATTTACCTACTCCGACGTATGCCGGTCTGATAATTCGCCCACCTACCTTAAACCCCTGCCGCTCGACTGACATGACGGTATGCGCAGGTCCTTCAACTTCACGAACGGCACTCATCGAGGCGGGATCGAATTCTTCTCCCATAGGACTGAACGCTTCGACCCCAAGTTCGCGCAGTGCCTTAAGGGTCTCTTCGCGGAGCCGCTCAATGCCGGTGCGGAAGTTAGCGTCTAGTTCCTTCCAAGAAGGCGATGCGAATGCAAGGTCGAATGCATCGACGAGCGGGATGATTTTCTCAGCTGCTTCTGCGTGTGCTTCTTCGCGCGCCGCAGCAAGACGTTCTCCTGCTTGTTTGCGCTCATTTTGGAAATCAGCACGAGCACGCTGCCATCCGTCGAGGTATTCCTGCTTGTCGGCAACGGCTTTTTTCAGACGCGCACGAAGCTTCCCCACTGCCTCTGCTCCCTCTGAGGAATCTTCTTCCTCGAGGACAATATCCTCCCCGTTTTCGCCCTCCATAGACACGCAGTATGCCGGAAAAAAACACCTCAGTCAAATTTTTACCAGTTAAAGAAAACAAAAAGGACGGCGCCGAAACGCCGCCCTTTCCGTCGATGGTGCGCGAGGCCGTTTGGCCTCGCGGAAGCTTCAACGCGTCGTCGGAGGCGCGGCCGTAGCTGGTCCGCCGAAGAGCTTCGTTGCGCCAAGGATCGTCGCCATGTCCGTCAGCCCGCCGCCCTGCCCGAGGGTCAAGGTGGAGGGAAGCTTCAGGGCGCCGATGGCGTCCGGATGCTTCAGGACTTCCTGGACGAGGTTGAACATCAGCACACGGTCAGGACCGAGCACGTTCGCCTGGGCCAACTGACCCTTGGCGAGCGCCTCGAGATACGCTTGCTCGGCCTTGCCGTCGTTGGTTCGGCTTTCGATGCCGAGCTTGGACGTCTCGACCTTGACCGCAGCGGTGACCAGATCCTTCTGCTGGTCGGCGCGAGCCCTGGCGGACTCCGTCGCCTGACGCTGGACCTGGGCCACCCGCTGCTGCAGGTAGGCGTTGCGCATCTGGCCCGAGAGCTGCTCGATCTTGCGTGACACCAGGAGTTCCGCCGGAATGTCGGCGTTGCCGAAGGTGACGTTCACAATTTCGATGCCAGCGCCCTTGCCGATGAGCTGGATGTCCGCAGCCACGAGCTTCTGCAGGGCAGCGCGCTCGTTCTGGAAGTCCAGCACACGCGTGGGGCGTGTGACTGTCGTGTTCGGGTCCGGAAGACGGATGCCGGCGATCTGCCGTTCGAGCTGGGCGACCTCAACGGCCCGCTGCTCGGCGGAGAGACCGACTTCCGTATTGGAGTCCTTGAGGATCTCCAACCGGGCCTTCAGCGCGTCGAGCTCGGACTTGGCCTCCTCGTAGGCGGCCGTATTCGAGACCGAGATGCGCGAACCGCCAACGTCACGCAGGACGGAGCTGACCTGCGGAACGATGATGCGGTCCTCGACCTCCTTCAGCCCGCCGACGGCCGCCACGACCAGCGCGGCGTACTCCGGCAAGGCGCGTGCCTGCAAGCGGACGTCCTGGTAGACCGTCCAGCCCTCGACCTTCACCGCGATCGCGCCACCGGCACCGCCGAGAGGCAGATCGACGTCGTCCAGGACCACTTGTTGGGTGATCTGGCCGTTGTCGCTGATCGAGAGGTTGATGTAGCGGCGCTTGTAGCCGCCCTGGAAGGTCCAGTTCTGCACACGCGTGTCGACCTCGGTGACCTGGTAGACGCGCTCGTTGATGAAGTAGTCGCCGGGATGGAGGGTATCCTTCCAGACGCCGCGGCAGCCCACCGGAACGAGCACCGCCTTGATCTGGCCGAGGGTCTTCTCCTCGGCGACGTGTGCGCCGCAGTCGATCGACTTGCCGGCATCAGGCATGAAGGCCGGCACGACGTCGCTGTCGATTGCCGACTTGATCACGCCTACGTGGCCCGGCTGGATGGTGCGTCGGACGTACTTGCTGGTGAGCGTCTTCTTCTTGTCGGTGGACTCGACCGCCTGGTCGACGGTCACATCCCACAGGAAGTTGTTCAGCGCGTACCGGCCAGGAGGCAGCACGGTCGTCTGCGGACCCTTGCGGCCTTGGCCCTTGGTGAGGAAGAACGTGGCGTCGAGCATGTTGCCCTTCACCTCGATATCCTTGCCGTCGGATCCCTTGGTCGTCAACGGGATGAGCTTGCCGTCGGCAGCCTTGGTCATCATGGTGATGATCCCGAGAGCCCACGGTTTGGCTGCGACCTGGCCTTCGTCCATCTTCAGACCGTCACGCGCATTGAGCAGCGCGTAATGGCCGTCGGCGACGTCCAACATCTCGTGATAGGTGACGTCATTGAGGACGTTCACCAAGAACGAGAACTGGAAGCCCGGCATGACGATCTCGGCCTGACGGCCGCATTCGCCCGGCAAGGCCACGTTGCGTCCGTCTGTGATCTCCTTGCAGAAGTAGATGCGGACGAACTGCGCGAACTGGCTTCCGCCCGGGTTCACGGTTGAGGTCTGGAACACGGAGAACAGAGCGACGACGCTCAGCACCGCGTAGACCGGGAGGGACGGCACTTGCTGAAGGATCGGGACGCTGCGCCGCTTCCAGCGGAACACAGCCCCCGCGATCAGCGAGGCCGCGAGGAGAACTACCCAAAACATCGGACTTACCTCTCTTCTTGTCGGTTAGACCGGATAGCAGAGTCTCAAAGAGCGAGCTCAGAAACCCTTATCCAGAGCCACTTTAGGATAAAAATAGCTACTTGTCAATTTCTCTGTTGCAATAAAAAATGAACGTTTTTTGTCGTTTTATTTTGAGCATTTCTTTTTAAAAGGTCCTTCTTAAACTTAGGCGACGGTACAGATGCGCGACGCGGGGTGAAGAACGAAAAAGCCAGTCGAGAGACTGGCTTTTTCCGGACCACCCTTCGACAAGCTCAGGGTTCCGTAAGCTAACGCTTGCTCCACTGCTTGCGCTTGCGAGCCTTGACCAATCCTGGCTTCTTGCGCTCCTTCGCACGAGGGTCACGCTTGAGGAAGCCGCGACTCTTGAGTTCACCGCGAAGCGTAATATCAAAATCGATAAGAGCGCGAGAGATGGCGTGGCGCATGGCACCTGCCTGCGAAGCGGTACCTCCACCACTGACGCGGACCGTAACACCAAAGGTTGCCGGAAGTGGCACTTTGATGAACGGCTCGAGTGCCATTACCTGATGTGCCTCGACTGGGAAGTACGCCTTGATGTCTTTACCGTTTACAACCACGTCGGACTTGCCCTTCGTGATGCGGACACGGGCAATAGCAGTCTTTCGGCGGCCGGTTGCTTCTATGTAGCGTTCAGTAGTTGCCATAATAATTATTCTTCAATAGTGAGAAGCTTCATGCGAGCGTTGAGAAGACGGTTGCGCGGGATCATTCCTTGGACTGCGAGTCGGATGACTTCAGCGTGGCCGCGACGAGTAACGAGGTCTTTGTAGGACTCTTCACGAAGACCGCCTGGGTGGCCGGTGTAGTGACGATACGCCTTGTTGCGATTTTTGGTACCGGAGACGCGGATCTTTGAAGCGTTCACGATCTTTACCTCCTCTCCTTTAACGGCATTTTTTGCAAAGGAAACAGACCCCTTGCCGAGGAGGATGTTGGCCGCTTCTGAAGCGACTCGGCCAAGTATTCGGTTTTCTGCGTCAATGGTCTTCATACGTCTTACTCAACAAACTCGATGATTGCCATCGGGCTCGCGTCTCCTTTGCGAGGGCCGGCCTTGATAACACGGGTGTAGCCACCAGCGCGCTCACCATACCTGGGCGCGATGGTTTTGAAAAGCTTTGTGGTTGAGCGAACGTCGCCACCGAGACGTGCCGTGACGTCGCGACGTGCGGCAACGGTACCCGTGCGAGCGCGCGTAACAATGCGTTCAATGAATGGGCGTAGCTCCTTTGCTCGTGCGACCGTAGTCGTAATGCGTCCACGCACCACAAGTGCTTGGGCAAGACTGCGAAGAAGCGCTGTGCGCTGCGCTGTTTCGCGACCGAGTGTTCGTTTGCCTTTGTGATGCTTCATATCGGTTACTTAAGGGTGATTCCGAAGTTCGAAAGCGAGCGCTTGATCTCCTGGATAGCCTTCGGTCCCAATCCTTCGACGTCAAGAAGGTCATCCTCTTTCTTGCGAGCGAGGCCACCCACTGTGCGGATGTTTGCGCGGGCAAGTGCGCCGACGGTGCGTGCAGAGAGATTAAGCGCCTCGATACGCGTCTTCATGATGTCAGCAGACGGTTCATCGCCGCCAAGAGAACCTTCTTCAGAGATGGCCTCTTCAGAAGATACTGGAGCGGAAATTTCCTCCTCCTCACGGAAGCCGATAACCGCTTTGAGCTGGGTAATCATGATTTCAATCGAACGCTCAAGTGCTTCGCGTGCGCTCAGCGTGCCGTCAGTCTCGATAGAAATGCGGAGACGGTTGAAGTCCGTACGATCACCAACGCGCATGTTCTCTACTTCGTAGTTTACGCGGCGAATCGGAGAGAATGCGGCATCAACGGTGATTTCTCCTATTTCGACACGATCCTTCTTCAGTGCTTCGCGCGGCACATATCCAAGACCGCGCTCGACGCGGAATTCAGCCTCAAGAGATGCACTCTTGTCAGTGAGGTCAGCGATAATTTCTTTTGGGTTAAGCAAGCGAACTTGTCCAGGAAGAGTGAGATCGCCGCCAGTAACTACTTTCGGGCCGCTTACTTTCAAGTTGATGGTCTGAGGTTCCTGGGTGAGCATCTCGAAGCGAAGCTTCTTGAGGTTAAGAAGGATAGTGACTACATCTTCTTTCACACCAGTAATGGTTGAAAATTCATGCGAAACGCCTTCGATTTTGACACCAGTGATTGCAGCGCCTGAGAGCGAAGAGAGAATGATACGACGAAGGCTGTTTCCCAGGGTGTGACCATACCCAGGGTAGAGGCCATCTATTTCGTACACGCCGCTAGCGCCGTCTTCTGAGACAACGCGGGGTTTCGACGGCAAGGTGATCGAATACTCCATCATACGTGTTTATTACTAAGTAATTACTAATAGCGAAATAAAATAATTGAACTAGCGGCTGTAGAACTGGATGATGACCGCTGGGTCAAACTGAAGCTGGGTGTCGGGCGCCTCAGGTGTGCCGTCGATGCGTATTGCGTACGGATTGCCTTCCACAGACGAGAGCCAGTTTGGAAGCGCGCGGCTGGCAACTTTCTCGTTCGGTTCAGCAAATGCCGGGCTCTGTTGGCTCTGGGTTCGGATGGCGATAACGTTACCCTTCTCTACTTTGTAAGAAGGTACCGTCAAGCGGTGTCCGTCTACAGTGATATGACCGTGTGACACGAGCTGGCGTGCTTGGCGGCGAGTTGCGGCAAAGCCCATGCGGAAGACGACGTTATCAAGGCGTGCTTCGAGGCGCGAAACAAGTTCTTTCGAAGAGTCAGCGCCTTTGCGGGACATTGCTTCTTTGACGTAGCGGAAGAACTGGCTTTCAGAAATACCGTAGGTAAAACGAGCTTTCTGCTTCTCAATAAGCTGTACGCCGAAGGAGCTGCCACCGCGCATGCCGCCTTTGCCCTTCTTTTTCGGAGCAGCGTTCTCAAGAGACAGTGCAAACTTCTGTGTCTGGCACTTCTCGAAGATTTGAGCGCCGAGACGCTTACAAATTTTGTACTTAGGTCCAATTTTCATAGGTTATACGCGGCGCGGCTTCTTAGGGCGCGGACCATTATGAGGAACCGGCGTTGCATCCTTGATGGATACAATGCCGATACCTTTGCCAGAAAAGGCGCGGATAGCGGATTCACGGCCAGCACCGACGCCGGTCACAACAACGGAAACGTCGCGTACACCCATCTGGAGTGCGCGGTCACCGATAAGTTCACCGACTTTTGCCGCCGCAAACGGCGTGCCTTTCTTTGCACCTGAAAAGCCAAGCGAACCGCTCGAAGACCAGGTGATGACGCCGCCTTTTTCATCGGCAAAACATACTTTCGTGTTGTTGTAGGTTGCTTCAACAAAAAGAATGCCGCTTTCAAGCTTTCGCTTGAGCGTGCGCGCTGAACGAGCAGACCCACTGTCTTGCTCTCCGCCTTTTTTCACTATCCGCTTCTTACCCATAGGAATGCGATATGTGTGTGGCTAATAATTAGGTCTTCGACTCCTTACGGCGTCCAGAACCCATGGTCTTGCGCACGTTGCCTCGGACGGTTCGGGAATTGGTCTTGGTTCGCTGACCACGCGCTGGCAAACGCTTGGCGTGACGGCTTCCGCGGTATGAACCAATGTCTTTGAGGCGCTTTACGTTACCACCAATCTCACGCTTGAGATCTCCTTCAAGCTTGAGGCTCTCAAGAATGCGGCGGATGCTGTTCTCTTCATCGGCAGATAGTTCTGAAACTTTGCGTGCGTGGTCAATTTTTGCTTCTTTGCAAATCGAAATAGCTCGGGAGCGGCCAATGCCATAAAGCTCGGTGAGTCCGAACTCAAGACGTTTTTCTCCAGGGATGGTGATACCGGCAATACGCATAGATTTTTTAGCCTTGGCGCTGTTTATGGCGAGGGTTTTCGCAAATAATAAAAAGCCGACGCTCGCGTTTTACGAGCTTGCACTTGGTACAACGCTTCTTAATAGATGCTTTTACTTTCATACAAAACGAAAAACGAACCCCCAGCCCCGTCTTCGCGGTGCTTTTTAGAGCCGCTTCACAATACGCCCTCGCCCTCCGTACGGATCAAGCTGGATCGTTACCTTATCTCCTACCAGGACTTTGATGCGGTGCAACCGCATTTTTCCGGCAAGGTACGCAAGGATCTGCTCGCCCGAGTCGAGAGTAACTCTGAATAGCGTATTGGGAAGAGCCTCTTCGACGATTCCCTGCTTTTCTTCAGCGTTGTTCCCCATTCACGTAGGCGTGAGCATGAGCATACAAAAAGGCATACGAGCTGTCAACTGGGCGGCTATTTAGCTTCTGTGGGTTCCCCCACTTTTACCCGAATATCAGCCGGATCTTTCGGGAATGTGTGTTTCCAGAAGGGTTTGAAGCTCGCAGTACCGTCGGCAATCGCTGGTCCGGCGCTTTGGAGTGTTTGGGCAAAGGAATCCTCGGAAATACCTGCCAAAAGCTTCTGAATGGCGGCAGGGTCAAACTGCCAAATAAGCGTTGCCGAGCCTTCTGCGGCAAGAGAAAGTTCAGTCGAATCACTAGTAACCGGCTCCTTTGCGCGGATAGTAACCGCAGAGCGGTCGGCGAAGCGTAACGACTCGCCGTTGTACGTTGGAACGCCAACTTTCGCAATAGCGCTCGCAAGGTCTGCTTCTTTGATAAGTGCACCGACGGCAGTTCCTTTAAGTTTTATAGTCGCCTCTGACGCACCTGCAGCGCTTGTATCTGCGACCGGTACGAAGCTGTAGCTAATACTGCCTGCGATGAGCATGCGGTCGGTTGGAGCCGCGTCCCCAAGTGATTTGGCTAACGTTTCGGTGAGTTCGGCGCGGATACCGTCCTCAGCAGCTTTGCGGTCTGCGTCGGGAATCACTTTTTCCTTACCAATGAAACCGCCAGAGACCGGGGAAGTTCCTTTAGCAGAAAATTTTTCGTAACGGGGGTCACCCTTAAAGCCAGGGATGGTGTACGTATCAACGCCACGGTCATAATCTGGCCCTGCGGAATCAGCAAATATCGTTGCCGCTACAGTACCAGCAGTAAAGGTTCCGTTTGCATTTTTCTTTGCCCCAGGAACCACAACGGATTCATTGATGCGGTATATCTTGCCGTCAGGGGCTTCGAACCGTGTATTTTTGATAAGACGCTGGGGTGCGGTGCTATACGTATTTGAAATAACGACGGCTCCTGATGATTGGCGGGCGACGTCCCGCTCTCCGGTTGCTGCAACTGTTCGACTTGCCTCGGCTGATGCGGTTGCAGTCGTAAATGGAAGAGTTCCCAAAGGTGCATCGCTACGGGCAACCATATTTTCTGGTATCGAGACTTCTGCTTTGCGAGGCATGACCGTTACCGTAGCTCCTTCAAAGAGCATTGCGGCCCCGACAGCGATAAGAACGCCCACGAGAGCGACTGCGAGGAACCACATAATACGGGAGCTCTGTCCACCAGAAACTTCTTCGTATGTGCGTGGTTCTTGAGGCGGAGGTACTTTTCTGCGTGGTGGAGTAGACGAAGGAACCGGTCCTTCGGTTTGATGACGTTTGCGGTGTGCGGGAAGTGGAATATTTCGGATGGAACGGTCGTTTGGGGGTACTACATCTTGCATACAAGTTTTCTCAGGTACGGCTAAGTGTAGCACGTGCTCTCCCGAGAACTAGTTCACGCGATGGAGAGAATGAAAGCGTCTTACCTTCATCAAGGCGGGCGTCTGTAAAGGCGAGCTCAACGAGAAGATACGGGTCTGGAATCACTCCACGAATCGTGACGAGCGAAGAGAGGCTGGCGCCAGTAAGAGCCAGCGGCGCAATAGGCGCTGAAGTGGCCGCATCATAGAGCGGGGCTTTCGCAAGGGCTACCGAAAACCAAGAAAGCGCGTGCGCGTCTGCAAAGAGATATGCGTCGGTCGGAGTGGCGCCGCCGAGCTCAAGAGATTCAACGGCTTTGCCCAGTTCTTTCGCCCACTTGGTTGTTGCCTCCGCAATAGCCTCTCGCATCGTTTCAGAGAGACGTGTACCGTCGATTTCGGCGAGCTTCAGTGTCGTTACACCTTCAGACTTCCCCATTCCGGTACGGCTCTTCAGTGTTCGCAATAACAAATGATGTCCGGTGGGTATCGTTGCCGTTGCAGCAGGAACTCCATTACGGAGTGCGATTATTTCGGTTACCTCCGCCCCTGCATCGATGATCAGTGCGTCGCGTACTTGAGGGCGCCAAAGTGAAAGCGCATGAGCTGCAGGTAGTGCAAACGAGTGGAAGGTTCTCTCTGCACCATGCGGGGCGTCACCGAGCGTTTCTTCAAGCAGATCGATGAAGGCTTCTGGAGCGAGGGTCGTTGCGAGCGTTACTTCAGCCGTTTGTACCGCCACGCTTGATATTTCCCGTGCCTCATAGCCGTTTAAGGTGAGGCCAGTCGCAATCCGCTCGATAATGCGCGTCGCTGCTTTGGTGTGTGCTTCCGCACTACGCGCTTCGTCTGAAAGCATGCGACGCAGCACGTCGGCGCTCATAACAAATGGCTTGGTACGAGAAAGTTTGAGTGTGCGTATGGAAGTACTACTCCAAGGAGCCGCGAGGAAAACCGCAATGTGTTCAATTGGCAAGGGAGTTACCTTTTCGCCAGCAGTAAAGAGCGCCGCACTCTTGCGAAGCTTGTCGTAGACCGTTCTCGTTGATTTAGCTGCGTCTGTGGCCAGCTCTTTCGCAGAGCGGTCCATACGCACTGGAAAATCTTCGCGGACACTAAAAAGGAGTTCTGGGAGGCCATTGCGATCGAGGCGACCGAGTGCGCCTGCGACTGAGCCGCTACCAATATCAAGAATCGCAATTACTTTTGTTGCGCTGCCCGAGCGCCTCCCAAAAAGAGAGAACATAAAAAAAGTATACCACTACACCAACGGCGTTAGCGTAGCGATGTGTATGTTGTAAAAAATATAAATTATTTTTAGGCATTAAAAAGAACATCGCCCCGGGTGTTACCGGGGCGATGGGCTGCTGGGCAATTATTGCGCCCAGCAGATGGCGGGTGCGAGTTGGGACACGGAATCAATCCGCGGCACCGACAACCCCTTGAGGGCGTCGGCCGCCTCGGGGGTCCGCTCGAGCCAGCGGTTGACCCCGTTGCCCCACCCGGGGTACGACTTCCAGAACTTCGCACCGGCGGTCGCGACCGCCGCCTGGACCACCCGCTCCTCGTACTTGTACGAGACCCGGGCGCGGGCGACCGCGCGGGCGACCCGCTCGCTCAGCCCAAAGCGGGCCTGGAGCTCGCGGATCTTGCCCTGCGCGACGAGGGCGCGGGTGCGCGCCGTCAGGCCGCGGAGGACCAAGGTCCCCCGGTTTCCCTCACCGGCGGTGTTGATCCACGCAAAGCCGTAACCGTGCACCTCCGGGAGGAGGTTGTCGCGGGCCCGGTATCCTCCGGCGCTCAGCGCACCAACGACCCCGCCTTGAAGGGCGATCTCGTCCAGCTCCGCTGCCGAAAGATCGGCAACGTCGAAATTCGTCCACTTGAATGTACTACCCATCACTGAAACCCCTATGCGCTTGCATTAGCGGGGCCCTTCTTTTCTATGCGGCTCGCTAGGCCGTACAGTGCCGATATTTTAATGCCTTTGTATAGGCGCCTCGGCTCGGGCTGTTGCACTTAGCTAATACTACTACATAAAGTAGTATTAGTCAAGTACTTCTAAATTCTCCTATACAAGCACTGCGCGAATACGTCGCACCCCTGCGGAAATAGCTTCTTCTTTCTGTATTTTAAAACGTTTGCCGTCCTCGCCGAGCTTCGCGGTGTTTTCTACGTGCGGGCCACCACAGAACTCCAAGCTGTAATCCCCTATTTTATACACACGCACTTTGTCGCCATATTTTTCCTCAAAAAGACCGAGCGCTCCGCGCTTCTGTGCTTCCTCGAGCGAAAGGTCTTCAAAGGTAACAGGAATTGCCTCTTTAATACGGGCGTTAACTGCATTCTCCACAGTCGATATTTCATCAGGGGTCATCTTCCGTTCAAATGCAAAGTCAAAACGAAGTCGCTCAGGCGTGATGTTGCTTCCTTTTTGTGTCGCGGAAGGACCAAGAACATCTCGAAGTGCTTTATGAAGCAAGTGGGTGCCGGTATGATATTTGACGGACATTTCAGAGTGATCAGCGAGACCACCTTTAAACTTTTGCTCAGAACCCGAGCGCGAAAGCTCCTGATGCTTTAGCATCGCCATTTTGAAACCCTCTTCGTCAACCTTCATGCCACGTTCAACCGCAATCTCTTTAACAAGCTCAATGGGAAAACCGTAGGTAGTAAAAAGGATAAACGCATCTTCTCCAGAAATAGAATCTCCGTAGGCATGTTTGTCGAATTCTTTAAGACCACGCTCAAGAGTTTTACGAAAACGTTCTTCCTCATCACGTACTTCCTTGGCAATCTTGCCTGCATCTCGCGCTAGGTTCTCGTAATGGCTACTGTAGAGCGCTGCAGATGGTTCGATGAGGTCGGCTAGCTTGCCGGGAGGTACGCCGAGCTTGTCTGCGTGCTGTACCGCGCGACGAATAAGGCGGCGCACGAAGTAGCCTTGCTCAACATTGCCTGGGATAACGCCGTCTCCAATAAGGAACATGGCCGCACGGATATGGTCAGCCACAACGCGGAATGACTTTATTTTCTGCACATCTTCGTACTCCGAGCCAGAAAGTTTTTCGAGGGTGGCAACCATGCCGGCAAAAATATCTATTTTGAAAACGTCAGGACTATCCTCGGACGCAGCAGCAATGCGCTCCAGTCCTCCACCGAAGTCGACGTTGCGCTTGGGTAATTTACCGAATGTACCGTCGTCTTTCTTCAGGTACTCCATAAAAACAGAGTTCCCTATCTCCATAAAACGTCCACAATCGCAGTTCGGATGGCAAAGCGGTCCCCACCCAGGAGTGATGCACTTGTTTCCAGCTTGCGGGTAAAAATCAAAAAAGACTTCGGAATCCGGACCGCCTGGTTCACCTGCAGGCATTTTTTCTGGACGTCCAGCGCGCGACCACCAATTTTTCTTTGCGTCGTAATAGAAGATACGTCCACCTTGCATGCCAAGTTCGCTCCCTTTTTCTTCTGTCAAAAGCTCAATGTCAGCGGCTTCAATGCCGCGCTCTGCAAAAAGTTCTTTCCATACTTCTACCGCTTCAGTGTCGCGAGGAATATTTGCGCCTGCATCTCCAGAAAAAACGGTGACATAGAGGCGAGACGGATCTAGATTCACCCCTTCTTTTTCGTCAGTAAGAAACGTAAAGAACCAGCGAAGCTGGTTACGCTTGAAATAGTCACCCAATGACCAGTTTCCAAGCATTTCAAAAAATGTGGTGTGACGGTTGTCACCTACTTCTTCAATATCTTCTGCGCGGAACGACTTCTGCGAGTTAACGAGGCGCACCCCTGCTGGATGATCCTTGCCGAGAAGATATGGGACGAGCGGCTGCATACCAGAGCCAGTAAAAAGAGTGGTCGGGTCGTTTTCAGGGACAAGCGGAGCAGAGGCAATAACCGCATGCTCACGAGCCTGCATAAAGCCAAGATATTTACCTCGTATTTCGTCCAAAGTCATAAAGGAGAGAATATCTCGTTCAGTATGAAAAATAAAGGCTTAAACGAGCGCGGGGCTGCCATTGCTGGCAGCCCCTGCTGAGATGCGTCACCGGAGTGTCGCGGCAACAGCCGCGAAGTCCTTGACCGTGAGCAGGATCACGCCGCCGACGATGAGGACGAACCCCAGGCCTTGCGTGAGCGTGATCTGCTCGTTGTTGAGGAGACGATTGGCGATGGGCGTCAGCACCACCATCAGCGTCATTACGACTGCCATGAAGATGGTGGTTTGTGCATCTGCCGTTGCCGTCCGGTTGGAATACATCAGTACGGCGAGGCCGTTGATGAGGCCAGCGACAGCGAGCACGACGAACGCCGTCCACGACGGAAGCGCCTCTTCAGCCATCTGTCGGTAGGTGAACACGACAGAGGTGATGAGCGACGCGACGATGACCACGTTGCTTGTCCAGGCACCGCCGGCCCCCGACCACTTGCCAAGAATCGGCCAGGCCACGAAGGCTGACGCGATAAACAACGCGTAGGCAAAATTTTTCAGGCCCATCCGAGGCTCCCGTTGTGAAAATATGCAGCGAATTTGATTATAAAATCAAATTTGCCAGTAGTCAATATCTAGCGAGCGAGCCGCTCCAACCGGGCAATATCTTTCTCGACACTCTTAAGTCCGGCTTCAAAAAATGAACGTTTGCTCGTGTCGATGCCGATATCTTTAAATATCTGCTCAGGCGTTTTGCTTTCCCCATCAGTGAGGAACTGCTTTATCTGGCTGCCGAACGCGTTGTCTTTTTGATAGGCCTCGCACATTGCACGCGAGATAAGCTGGCCGTACGTGTAGGCGTAGACGTAGAAGAAGCGGCGAAAGTGTGACACAACGATAAAGAAGTTGCCGTCTTCAGGATTAAACTTCGTCACTGGACCCATATAGGCCGCCATGTGCTTGTTTAGAAGTGAGCCGATCTCTTCTTTGGTAAGTTTTCCTTTTGCACGAATGGTGAGGTGAAGCTCTTTTTCAAAGTTAAAAAACGCTATCTGTCTAAAGATGGTTGAGATATCGTCGTTAATGCGATCGTGTAGTGCAATCAACTGCTCATCTTTCGGGAGAGTTTTAAAAACAGCTTCAAACGTCAACTGTTCAAAAAGTGTACTCGCCGTCTCTGCAACAGAAATGGTGTGCCCTTGGTAGAAGTGCGGTTGCTTCTTGCTCATCTCGGCATGAATGGCGTGCCCCATTTCATGTGCGAGCGTCATAAATGACTTGAAGTCATCGGTGTGGTTGAGGAGCACGAGCGTTGGCGAGTCAGTATTGCTTGAGCAATACGCTCCGCCGCTTTTACCAAGCTTTGGGTACACATCAATCTGGCCGTCCCTCAAAAAGCGATCGAGAATGTCCACGTACTCGCTATCAATAGAAGCGAGTACCGCACGGTAGCGCGCGACTGCTTCCTTGAAAGGTATTTTTGTTTGGACCTTACCAATCGGGGCGCTGCGGTCCGCATAGCTCAGTGTTTTAACACCGAGAAGTTTTGCTTTTACTTTGTAAAAGCGATGGCTCATTTTGAATGCATCAGTCACTGCGTCAACGAGTCCGAGTATCGACTTTTCGTCGTTTTGGTACCCGAGGATAGTTCCGGTCCATGGATTTTTAAAACCTCGCAGTTCGTCATTTATTTTTTTATCAGTAACGATGGCATTCATCTCGCTCTCTGCGAAATCTGCCGCAACATTCAGTTTCTGCATGATGGCGCTATGGAGCAAAAGGCGTTCTTTGCGCGGCAAACTGCTCACCACCCCCATGGCTTCATTGATAGGCATCTCCTTCCCTTTCCACGACACCGTGAGGCGATTTACCACCCGGTCGACACCGTCTACCCACATGGAGCGACCGGTGAGTGACTTCAAGTTAAGAATCTTTTCTTCAGCTTCAGTCAGGTCGTACTTAGCGGTCTCAAATATTTTTGTGAGCATGTACCGATACGAAACGAGCCGGATGTCTTTCAACATCTTTGCCTGGAGGGGCTTTGCTATTTTTCCAAGACGAAGACCAAAAAACATTATCTTGTTCTCGTACGGCGTCATATCAAGTGAAAGTTTATTAAGCTTTCCTTCTGCGGCAGTATTGCGGTTATCGAGTTCTTTGACGTACATCAAGTAGAGAATAGGCTTTGCGTGTCCTACGGCACGAGAGAACCGCTCGTATTCCTTGAGCGCTGCGGCCAATTTCCCTGAATCTTTTAGATAGTCCGTGCGCTTCTCGTATTTTTTTGCAAACGCATCGTAGGCGCGTTTCATCGCGGCAACGTCTTTATCTATCTGCGGGTCATTAATTGACTCGTAGAAAAATTTCTTAAAGTTCCAAGTTGTCTGCATAGGTGCTATTTAAAAAGTGCGAGAGCTCCTTTGCCGAGTACTCCAATGTAGGAAACGGCTTTGCTATCAAAGGCAATAAGAAGTGCTCCCATAACAACCAACAACGCGCCGGCTGCGGTATAACGCGAAAACGTCTCACCTAAAACAAGCGCCGCCACAATAACTACAAATACGATTGAAAGGCGGTCTATGGCTGCGACAGCCGATGCCGGCCCAAGTTTAAGGGCCCAAAAGTAGAAGAGCCAGGACGCAGCTCCGGCAAGTCCGGCCAGGATAATGTACGTCCAGCCTTTGCTTGAGAATGAGTGGATCGAAAATCCTTGAAATTTACCGAGCACTCCTGCTGCTGATACTAAAAAGACAGCCATGATAACCGAGCGGACCGACGTGGCGAGGGTCGTGTCAATTCCTTTAAGACCAAGCTTGCCAAATATTGCAACGAGGGCCGCGGTGAGTGCCGAAAATAGCGCCAAAATAAACCACATATGTGTACTAGCCTATACGCTCCTCGCTTTTTCGCAAAATTGTCAGTGGTAGACTGGCTCCCATGGCTGGCGAGGACGTAAAGCTACGCACTGAGTGGAAGGAGCTCCTTTCTGCTGAGTTTGGAAAAGCTTATTTTGTAGAGCTGCGCGAGAAAGTCCGGCACGCCTATTTAAAAGGCGCGGTATATCCTCCACCTTCACAAATTTTTCGTGCACTAGAGCTTGTTCCTCCCGCTGAAGTAAAAGTCGTCATACTTGGACAAGACCCATATCACACGCCTGGGGTGGCGCATGGTTTAGCTTTTTCAACGGAGAGCACAAATTCAATTCCCCCGTCACTCCTTAATATGTTCAAAGAAATTGAGGCGGAGTATGGCGGTCCAATCAATCGAAACCCAGACCTTGCCCGTTGGGCCACGCAAGGTGTTTTGCTACTAAACGCATCACTCTCAGTTGCTTCCGGACAGGCAAACTCTCATGAAAGTTTCGGTTGGCACGAGTTTACTGATGCAGTGATTAAAAGTCTCTCCGACGCAAAAGAAAATATTGTATTCATGCTCTGGGGCTCCTTTGCTGGAAAAAAGGAAGTCCTTATCGATTGGACCAAGCATCTTGTTCTAAAATCGGCACATCCTTCACCGCTTTCTGCGCACCGAGGCTTTTTAGGCAACGGCCACTTCAAAGCAGCGAACGAATACCTCCGCGAACACGGCCGTAATGAAATCGACTGGGTATCCTAATGTGCGTAACCCGGGTTACGCACATTTGATTTCTGTTCAGTCTTTAATTTTACTGCGCGCTTCATAGCGTTACGGTCCTTGCCTATCTTTCCGCTCGCCAACACCACGCGGTGAAATGGCAGTGCCGGGTCAATGGCGTTTCTCATAAGCGTTCCAACGGCTCGCGCAGCGCCTGGATAACCCGCTTTATAGGCCACTTCCCCGTACGTCATCATCTCTCCCTTTGGGATATCGCGGACAACGGCATGGACGCGGTCAGCAAAAGATTTTTTGAACGCGTCAAAATTAGAATAGGCTGTCGTTTGGGTTTTCCGCATTAGAAACTTTTTTTATTGGCTTACTCTTTACTGCCGCAGGAACTGCCTTCCCTAGCTGCAATGCGAGGAGCGCTTTACCTGCAGCTTCGCGGTACCTGCAGTAGTCGCAATCGTCCGCTGCAGCTGGAGCGCTCGCGCTATCAAGGCATGCTTTAAGTTCAAGAAGTGTTCCATCTACCCACGACGCATCGCCGATGTACGGCACGAGGGTTACTTCAAATTCGAGCTTTGCGTCAAACGCTTCTTTATCTTTACTTGCATTCGCATAGACGAAGTAGCCCATGTCCGATACTTGGAAGCCGTTTTGTCGAAAAAGCCACTGATAGACCTCCATTTGGCGTTTGTAGCCGATGTGCCAGTCAGCGTCGAGCTCAGTAATGTGACCATTCTTGCTCGTGGCTTTATAGTCAACAACGATAAGTTCTCCATTTGGTCTCACCCAAACATCGTCAACACCTCCGCGTACCGTGATGCCGGTGGGCGTATGCACGTGCTCAACGCCGCGTTTAAGTGCGTCTCTCCATGCATCGAGTTGTGCGTGTTTAAGCGGAATTGCATCGACGCCGTATGCTGCCGCAAGTGGGTGCTGTGTTCCATTTGCGCGATGGACGTCAAACTCCTTTTTCAAAAGTTCATCAACGGCGTTGTTGAGATTGAACGGATAGCCAGGCGGACGTGCGGTGCCAAGCTTGTTATCGATGTAGAAGCAGCGAGGGCAGTTTAGAAAAAGATCGATTTTGGAGCGGGACAGCCGAAAATGCTTCCCGCCATAGTTCCACTCTGGGTTCCGATGAACTTTGTAGTAGTCGCTCACGGAAGGAGTATACCAAGCGCGAGCAACTAGGCGCTAGGCATTAGGCGCTACTGAGCGCTAAAAGCAACACCTTTTACGGTACCCGAGACATCGGTAAGTGGGGTGTCGTCGCGAAGCGAGAAAGCCCGGTCACCGTTATCGGCGTATACAATCGCGTGATACGTTGCTCCCGCTATGGTTGCACGTAAAAGCTCAACTGCTCCATCGTGTGCACCGCCAATAAAACGGGCAGCACCGAGAACGTTTCCAAGTGTTCCGTCTTTGTCTTCATGAATGACAACCCATTGCCCCTCTTCGAGGGCCGCGTGCGCAATGATGACGGTCATACCTGCGGGCTGGTCTGCCACAATCAACGCATCAGTCGTCACGACATGATCGGTTTCAATAGGCTCGCGTCGCACTGTCGCACTACGTACATCGACAGTCGACGTTCCGTCGAAACTAAGATTTGGTATTTCTACATCCCGTACTGCAGAAAGCGTTCCTTTATCGATGAAAAAAGCCCACGCGATAAGAATGCCGAGAACCAGACCCACAAGCGCTGCGGCCGTGACGTATGCAAGCGTGTAGAGATTCTTATGTTCTGCAGGAGTTTCGGCCATAGAGATACGTTACTGGTATGGCCCGATTATACTTCGCCTCAGGTTCGGCACAATGCGCCTATTTCTTGGGTCAATCGTGCGTGTCTCCCTTGAGAGATTCCGAGGCTACGAAGCGCGTCCGTATGACGCAGAAGACCGTTACAGAGAACTACTTTTTGAGACAAGAGGAGAAGCTTTTCGCGACGCGAGAGTGAGGTAAGTGCGGTCACTGGGTAGAGTCCCGACTGTTCGATGCGTTGATGCAAGTTGTCCACGTCTGGATAGTCCCATCCCAAAATCGGTAGCCCTGCGCATTCCGCATATCGACGGGCCATGTCGGTAAATTTCGTATTTGTCACCACCAAACCACGCACGCTTTCACCTTCACGCTTGTTGATATCGTCGATGCGCGCCTTGACATAGAGAACTACTTTAAGATCCGTTTTGAATCCTGGGGTGTTGTGGAACTTAGCTTCAACGTAGGTTTTGATGCCGTCTTTATGTAAAAGCACGTCAATCTCGTGTTCTACACAGGCGCCCTGACTTATGGCGTTTGTCGTAGCTTCAAATCCTTCAGTTCGGAACACTTCGGCAAGGTATGCCTCAAAAGGAAACCCGGATGGACCGAACTCAAGGACTGCGCGCTTCAGGCTATAGCGCGCGGCCGTTCCCGCTTCGCGTTTTCGTAAGAGCGTAAAAGCGTTTCGATAGATTGCCGCCGTGGACATATTCGGCGCAAGCGTACGTTCAACAATATCTGCGATTGCAGCGATATCTTCTGCAGAAGCACCTGCTTTTGTAAGCGATGATTCAAGCTTCGCCCTCTCGAACGTCTCTTGTGTACCGTCAGCTTTAACAACAAGCATGGTTACTGACTCTCCGCGATCGAAACCTGACGTACTTCCCCGTTGAGCGTCAGACTCACTTCTGGAGTCTCTGTACTCATAAACGATATCGAGAACGGTTGTTTTGTGACAACTTGAGCGCAAACAGCATCCTTTTGAGGTTCGGTTGTAAGCGCAATGGTGCCGTGCGGAGGGCGTGAGTATCTCACTTCAACTGCTGCTGAAAGGTTTTCGCACGGCGTCGGTGTTTCGATCTCTCCGACGTACGAATGAGTGTCTCCTTTGACTGAATGCATTAACGTAATGCTTTGTGCTACCGCTGCCGTATTTTGTACCGGCGTACTTTGAACTGATTTGGCGCCATAGTACCGAGGTCCGAAATAAATGGCAGCCCAGGCAATAACAAGAATCGCAATAAATATGATGATGACGCTCCCGGCTCGTCGTGCTTCCATGGAAGAAGTATACCCTGCTCCTACGCTCGTCTACGCGACCTCTGTGAGTATCCCAGCGAGGACAAGTGTATCGTTTTCGTAGAGAACGACGGTTTGTCCAGGTGAAACCAAAACGCCTTCTTTTAAGACAATGATCCAGCCGTTATGCTCCTGCGTTGCCTGTGCGGAATATTTTCCTCCGTGATATCGCACCTGCGCCTGGTAGATGGCATTTTTTTGAGCACCTCGGTCAACAACATCGCGGAGGCGCAGCCTTCTGTAACTCGGTAGGTTTTGCTGAGAGACGGCAGTGACCGTATTTTCAGAGACGTTAATTGCACTGATATAGAGCGGCTCATCGTGATTTCCAGATTTCTTTTCAATGGTAAACCCGTGCCGCTCACCCAGCGTATATAACGGTGCGCCACGGTGTGTTCCAATCGGCATTCCGCTTTGATCAAGCACAACACCTGGCGTGATATCGATATACGCGGATAAAAATTCCTCGAGATCAATTGCTCCAAGAAAACAGATGCCCTGACTATCTTTCCGTGCGGCATTCGGTAGGTCGATCGAAGAGGCAATGCGGCGCACTTCTTCTTTCGTATATTCACCAAGGGGGAAAAGCGTGTGAGAAAGTTGTTCTTGTGAAAGGAGCGACAAAAAGTAACTCTGATCTTTTTGCGGATCAACGCCACGAAGTAATGAAAACGTTCCTTCTTCTTTTTTGACGCGAGCATAATGGCCTGTTGCAACCGCATCCGCACCGTGCGCAAGTGCGTATGAAAGAAAACCTCCGAACTTAACTTCTCTGTTGCAAAGAACGTCAGGATTTGGCGTCTCGCCACGCGAATACCCTTCGATAAAATGTGTGCCTACTTCGTTTCGGTACAATTTCGACAAATCCAATGTGAAAAATGGTATGCCGAGGTACAGGGCTGCCTGAAGAGCCGAGCGCTCATCATCCGGCTGAGTACACGGCACGTGCGAAGGCTGCCAGGTACGGATAAACACACCGGTCACCTGATGTCCTGCTTTGAGGAGAAGGTGTGCGGCAACGGACGAATCCACGCCGCCTGAGAGTCCTACATACACATGCATAGCTGCACTAAACCGTAGCCACGAGTCGAGCGCAACTACTACTTGAGGTAGAGGTGCTGTTTACGAAGGTGTTCAGCGTACGTCTTGCTGTAGTGCGTCACGCCTTGCATGTCTGCGAGATAGAAAAGATATGCCGATGGCGTCGGCTTTACGGCGGCTTCAAGTGCTGAAAGTCCTGGATTGCTGATGGGTCCGATAGGAAGTCCCTTGTGTAGGTATGTGTTATAAGGCGAATCAACCATCAAATCCTTTTTGGTTACCTGGAACGTATTTTTCCCAATAATGTACGGAAACACCGCATCAACCTGGAGTTTCATTCCAAGTGCAATACGCTTCCAAAGGATGCCTGAAATCATTTTACGCGTGGGCAACGTACGTGCCTCCTCTTCAAGAAGTGACGCCATAGTCACAATGTCGTGCAATGTATGTCCAGAGGATTCAATCGAGGCTTGCAATCCTTCGGTTCGGCGGTAGAAATTATTCTCCAGCGTTCGCACAATTAAGTCGGCACTCGCCGTCGGCAGGAAGTAATACGTGTCGGGGAAAAGATACCCTTCTTTTCCGTCAGCCAGTGCAATAAATGACTGGCTATCGAAGTACACAAGTTTCTGCGACAACAGCAACGCCATGTCGCGCACGGTCGCCCCTTCTGGGAGGGTGACCCGAACAGGATCAAGTTCGTAATCACCTCGCGTCATGCGACTGGCAATAGTCAATGCATTTTGCGGTCCTGCGAAATAGTAATCGCCAGCGATTAATTTTGTTTCTCCGCCAAGCGCAAGCGTCGCTACAACAAAAATATCCGCCCGACGGATTACGTTATTTGCTTTAAGCATATTGGCGGCTTCGCGAACACCCACCCCCTCTTCAATTTTTACGATGCGTGGCGCGCTAAAGGAGTGAGGAGCTGCGACCAGTGCCACCCACAACGAGCCGAGCAGTACCCCGACAAGCACCATAAGCGGAATCACCCGCAAAAAAGTGCGGTGTGTCTGCAAACGTTCCAAAAGCAAGGCGCGGCCCGTTCGCGGCGCTTGGGGCTCCGTCATGTGGGGAGATTGGCTGGCGCATCGCCGCGCTTACTTGGCATACGCTGCAAGGTCGGCGTTTGAACAACCTTGCCTGGGAAGTGATAGACGGAAGCGATTTCTTCAACGTTAAGCGCTATCCATTTGCGACCAATGGGTGGAAAGAAGTACTGTCGCTGCACATACCCGTCGTACATCTGCTGTTTAAGGAAACGACGACGAATGCCAAAATAGTCTTGCCACGGGTAGTCAAATGGGCCGATAACGAATACCGGCTTAAAACCGTTAAGTCCGCGGCCTTGCGAGCCGTGTTCATACACGCGCAGCGCCGTTGGGAAACCCACCTTTTGTTTTCCTAACGATGGATCGTCGTTTCTATAGAGGTAAATCATGCGGATACCGACATCAAACATTTGTTTGTGCGGCTTTAACTCCATCGCCTTAACCTCCGTACGCAAACCTTCTGGGAGACGTTGGAAGTTTGCTTTCTGCTTGTCGTCTTTTGGATCATCAATGGTAAGTGCGAGTATTTTGTTGCGCTCAACTTCAACCCACTCAGTAATAGAGATAGGGTGCCCTGGTCCTTTATCAGTTGCTTGAGGGCACACCGTATGTCCACGGATGATAATTTGCATCCACGCATGCTCCCCTGCTTTCATGATGGAGAAAAACTCCAAAAGTGAGGACATTTGGTCGTGTTTAAATTCCTCATCGAGGTCCTGCTTTGCTTGTTCCGTTGATACGTAGGTAGCTATAGGATACGGATCAGGTTTTTGAAGCTCCTGCTCGATACACCACATATCAAATTCGCAATTTTTATCGTAGGCGTTGTACGGCACCGAAAGCGTATAGTCGGGGACTTCGTAAACCTGTACTGTCGGATAATGTGCGTAAATTTGGCTTTCAACAAAGTTTTTGAACTGCTTCCATGTCCAGATATAAAAGCGAACCGCTCCTTCCGTTGAAACAAGTTCAAGCGAGAAAAAAGGTTTGACGTGACCTTTCCAATATTGATCGATTGGTGTGTCAATTTCCCCCGTTTGATAAAGCGAACGGAGAAAAAGTTCCATCGCGTACGGTGACTGCGTAATTTCTTCAGGCAACTTAACTTCAAGAACTGCGTATTCGCGCCTATTCCAGTATTTATCTTCTTGGATGTACTCCATCCAGCCATGCCACCACAATTTGTACAAAAGGACTGGAAGTACTAACGGTAGAGGGGCGAGGAAAAAAGCACCCATCTGCCAAAAGGTCTCAGGATCTTGCGTCCCTCGATAGGCAATGAGCAGCAACGCCACCACTGCGGAAAAATCAGTGAGTCCGAAACTGTCCATGTTTCCAGTTATCCAACTGTAGAGACCGCCGAGGCTAAAGCCTTTTCCTTTTTTTCCTGCCATTTTCTATAGCCGAACGTACTCTAAAGTATAGCATTCACGTACCAGGGTAATTGAAAAATCCCCGCACCGGGGATTTTTCAGGTCTTTATTTTGCGAGTGCGTACTTTGCGTCTTTGCCCTTTTTGAAAAACTTTTGGTTCTGCAAGTTTACGAGGATGGTGTTTTCCTTCACATGACGCTCTTTGAGTACTTTTTCAACGATTTCCTCACGTGTCAGCGGGCCATTTGCCTTAATGATGTCTTTGATGACGTCGCGAACGACTCCCTGAGCATATCCCCACTCCTTAAGTGCGTAGATACCGCGTCCGACAAGGACAAAACGCTCGTCTTTGATGAGCTCGTTGTGGGTGGTGGCAACATGCGCGGTGCGGTCAAAAAGCTTGCCGATAAGTTTTGCCACTTCAGCAAAGTGAAGCGGCGAACCATGACGCTTCACGGCGAGGTAGGCGTAATCGCGAACGCCTTTTGTCTTAACATTGCTTGAACGTGCCGGACCCCATTCGCCGAGCGGGTTGCGGCCAATGGTCTTGCTGATTTTTAGCCAGCGCTTCGCAATCTCTTCGTTTCGATACTTTTCAGACAAATCCTTGAGTTCCAGAAGGAAACGATCAACCATTTCAGCTTCAGGAATGAGGTCATCGTCAGCAAGATTGCTGTAAAGGCGCTTGAGTGCGCTTTCAACCTTGGCGGCAAGGGCAGCGTCAACAAACCAGCAGCGCTTTGCCTCACCGTCTTCTTTGCGATATTTGAAGGGATCTCCTAAAACCAAAAGGAAGTAAATGTGATTCTGGAGACTCTCGTCGTTGGTCACAAAATCAAGAAGATCGTCTTCGCACACAATGCCCCCGAGTGAATCAATGATTCGCTCTAAGTCGTCAAATGCCTCTTTTGCCTCAGAGAATGCAGGAGCCTTGCGGAGAGTCGCAATGGCGTGGTTTTCAATCTGACGGACACGCTCACGTGTGATTCCGTAGCGGGTACCGATAGCTTCAAGCGTCATGCGTTCTGCCTTAGCACCCAAACCAAAACGAGCCTCAACGAAAACGCGTGAGCGTTCGGGAAGGGCTTGGAGGAGCTTTTTGACCACTGCTTTTGGCTTGAAGGCAACCGTTTTCATATGGTGTAGTAACGTTCTCGTTATATCACGCCCTTTTTACAAGGTCAAATTAACCACCCATGCGGAACCCGACTTTTCCACAGGGTCACAGGCTATACTGCCGATTCGACCACAAAGCTGATAATCCGGCCCGGTACGTAGACCGCCTTCACTTCCCTGCCCAGGGCGAGCCATTTTGAAACACCCTCGTGTGCGCGTGCTGCGGCAAGCGCTTCCTCTTGCGTGGCTTCTGCAGAAAGCGTGACTGAACCGCGCACTTTTCCATTTACCTGCACTCCAACAGTCACTGACGCCTTTGAGAGCTTTGTTTGGTCTGCCACCGGCCATGAGGAGAGCCTGATATCGTCTGCGTGGCCGGTTTGCTCCCAGAGTTCATGTGTGAGATGAGGGGCTAATGGCGAAAGTAACACCAGAAGCGTCTCGAAGGCGTGCCGCGGCACCTCTTTGTATTCGCCAAGCTTATTGGCGAAAATCATCAACTGGCTTATTGCCGTATTGAACTTCAGCGCCTCAATATCAGCGGTTACCGACTCGATGCTTTGATGCATCAACGATTCGGTCGGTTCATCCGCTTCTGCATCTGCAACGCGCGACGCAAGCGCAATTATCTTTTCAAGGAATCGACGCACGCCGAGTATGTTGCGGGTATTCCACGGCTTTGCGACATCGAGCGGGCCCATAAACATTTCGTACAAGCGCAACGAGTCGGCACCGTACTCATCAACGACATCGGTCGGATTAACCACATTACCGAGTGACTTGCTCATCTTTCGCCCATCTTCAGCGAGGATGGTTCCTGGATGCCTCAACATGGTGAAGGGTTCGACGAAATCTATGAAGCCTAGGGATTGCAGTGCTTTGGTAAAAAATCTGGCGTAGAGAAGGTGGAGAACGGTATGTTCTGCCCCGCCGACATACAGGTCAACCGGCAGCCAGCGCTTCATTTTTTCTTTATCAGCGAAAACTTCCGCGTTGTGTGGGTCCGCAAAACGGAAGAAGTACCATGACGAACACACGAAGGTATCCATCGTGTCCACGTCTGGAGTCCATCCAGGACCGAATAGTTTTTCTACCCGTTCGCGTAGCTCTTTCGATTTTGCCATTGGGGATTCCCCTGTTGGCTTGAACTCAACATCAGTAGGCAAAGCCCAGGGCAAGTGTTCCTCCGGTACCGGATGCAAATTGCCTTCCGGGTCATACACCATCGGTATCGGGGCGCCCCAATAGCGCTGGCGGGAAATAAGCCAATCGCGTAGACGATAAGTCGTCTTCATAACGCCGCCGACCGATTCAGTAATGGTGCGTTTTGCTGCAGCCGAAGATGCGCCAGTAAAATCGCCCGAATTGATAAGCAATCCATCGCCAGTATGGAGACCCATGAAAAGCGTATGTATGTCCGCATAGTTCTCAAGTACTGACGAACGCGGAAGGACTTCCTCGAGTGCTTCTTTCCCAACAAAGCCCCAGGCACAGCCAATGAGTTTCCCCTCAGGAAACATACCCTTAAGTTCGTATACGTCGGCTTTTGAATCGGTAAAGTAATACGCTTGCTTTGGATCTATGCCCCAGTCACGGCAAATCGTTTCGATTTTCTCTTCTTTTGAATGACTCGTCTCAAATGCCATAACGTGCGTTGGGTTAAGGCGTGTTTTCTCCGACGCAGGTTTTACATAGAGCTCCGAGCCGCTGGAAACAATTGCAATCTGTGTGTTGGGTATCTTCTCAACTTCGCGAATAAACTCGTCGAAAAGTTTCCAGTCACTCTGTAACATTGCGGTACCAAACCGCGCAGTCCACGCTCGCTCTTCAGCAAGTACTTCAGGAGACGGGTTTGCGTCGCGCGTGTGGCGAGGTTTGTTGTGCGCATACTTCAATACCGCTTCGCGCGCTGCTTCAAGATCCGGCGAGTGTCCCATTGCTACATGAGCTGCAAGCGCTGCTTCAAAGGTGTCGCCGAGCACACCGTCGAAGTCGAATATAAAATACTTCTTCTCGTCGACAACACGCTTCACTGGCAAGTTAAACGCTTTGGCAAAGTCAGCATCACGCTCGTCATGCGCAGGCACCGCCATAATGGCGCCTGTACCGTATTGAGAAAGAACGTAGTCAGCTATAAAAACCGGAATTTGTTCTTTTGTGGCGGGGTTTATAGCGGCAATACCTTCAAGCTGCACGCCAGTCTTTTCTTTGGCAAGCGCGGTGCGCTCGAGCTCAGTTTTTGTCGCAGTTTGTGCACGATACGCAGCAACGGCATCAAGGTTTGTGATATGTGCAGAAAGCACATCAATACGTGGATGCTCAGGAGCAAGCACCAGGTATGTTGCTCCATAGAGCGTATCGGGGCGGGTGGTAAAAACGCGTATCTTCTCGTCTGTGCCAGCGATAACAAAATCAATCTCCGCGCCTTCGCTTTTTCCTATCCAGTTGCGTTGCGCTGCCTTAGTTGATTCAGGCCAATTAACATGCTCGAGGTCGGCGAGTAATTCCTCGGCAAATTTAGTAATACGGAAAAACCACTGCTCAAGATCTTTTTGTATTACACCCGTTCCGCACCGCTCGCAGTTACCATCGACAACCTGCTCGTTCGCAAGAACCGTTTGGTCTTTGGGGCACCAATTAACCTTTGCTTTCTGTTTGTACGCAAGACCGTTTTTATAGAGCAGCAAGAAAAGCCACTGCGTCCATTTGTAGTAATCCGGACGGTGCGTACCAATTTCACGCGACCAGTCGTAGGAGAGACCTAGGCTGTTTATTTGTGAAGTAAAGGTCTGTATCGCCTCCTCAGTCGTTTTTGCGGGAGGAACGTTAGTCTTGATGGCGTAATTTTCTGCAGGAAGGCCGAACGCATCCCATCCCATCGGATGGAGCACTTCGAAACCTTTCATGCGTAGGTACCGACTATAGATGTCAGTGGCCGTGTAGCCCTCTACGTGCCCCACATGGAGACCTGAGCCGGACGGATAGGGGTACATGTCGAGCACGTACTTCTTCTCTTTTGTGGACGCATCGTCAGCCTGAAACGCGTTTTCGCGCAGCCACTTCTCCTGCCACTTCTTCTCTATTCTCTTATGATCGTAGATAGCCATCTTTTTGACCCATTGAATGTAACGCCGCTCTGGCAAAACTGCCAGAGCGGGCTACAAAGCAACTATTACTTACCCCCGAGCACTGGTTTTGGGAAGGGAGGATATCGCTCGGGATCAACCGTTCGCTCAAAACAAGTCTGTCCTGCACCATGCTGCCACGTATCACCGCCCACGTTACGAGCAATTGACGGATCACTGTAGCTTGCGTCGGTACCTCGACTCTGTAGGTTAAATACCGCACAGACATCAAAGGACATCGGTCCGGTAACGCGGTAGCCATAATCAACTCCCGTTTGCGCATCTTTAGGAGCCGTAAATCCGGAAATGGAATCGGTAAGTTCACCCAGATTTGTAGGCAACGCCTGCTTTTGCTGCCAGTAATTGACCACTTGGTACTGAATGTTTGAGAGATCGTTTGTCTTTTGCAGGTCAAAACGATACAGTCGCGCTTGAGCTGGCGAGCCAATGATGAGGAAACCTGAGGCGATGGCTGCAATTACAAGGACAAACGCGGCGTACCCCACAGCATTAGCCCGACCTGAGTACTTCACCCAGTAGCCGCGCAGGTCCGCAAGGAAATGAAGGAAACCAGCGCCCGCAACAAGCAAGACAACCACAACCTTAAGCACGAAACGCATGGTCACATCACCGTCAAGGAAATAGTTAACCAACGTAATAAGGTCTCCGGCCATCGTCGCTCCTGCAATAAACAACGTTAGGTACAGTGCCCATCGACGTACCCAAATATCGGCGCGTGTTGCGTCTTTGGTGATGTCGTTACGGATAAGGCGCATCAAAACCAAAAAGATTGGCGTGAGCACAATAAGTGAGGCCATCGCAAAGCGAACCGAACCGCTATACGGGTCACTATACTGATACGCGTTTAAAAGTGGGTCCGGGTACGCGTAGTTGATGTACTGGAAGAGAAGGGTGATAAGAGCAACAACACCTCCATAGAGCGAAACCATCGCACCCGCCCATAGAAAGAAATCCTTAGGAGAAGCTTTGGCGTGGGTTGCGGTTGAATTCATATAAAGAGGGCTACTGGTAAACGTACCAACAGTATAGCAGAGCGGCTCTGTAAGGACGGTTTTAGATTTTAAACTCTATAACATCACCATCTTTGACGATGTATTCCTTTCCTTCCGTGCGTACCAAGCCCTGCTCGCGCGCTTTTGCGTAGGAGCCAGCAGTAAGGAGCGCGTCAGTGGCGACAACTTCCGCGCGGATAAACTTTGTTTTGAAGTCAGTATGTATTGCCGCTGCAGCTTCAGGCGCAGTACTTCCCCGCTTTACCGTCCAGGCGCGCGTCTCATCCTCGCCGGTCGTAAAATACGACATGAGGCCAAGCAAATCGTAGCCTGCACGAATAAGTGCATTAACACCGTCATCAAACATTCCGTACTCGCGACGGAACTCAAGTTTGTCGTTTGTGTGAAGGTCTTTCAGTTCGTTCTCAACACCAGCATCAACCAACACGTAGGAACTTCCGCTTTTTTCCATAAACTGCATCAAACGCTCAAATCTGCCGTCGTTTAGTTCGTCGAGGTTGTGTCCGCCCGATTGTTTATTAAGTACGTACAAAATTGGCTTCATCGTAAGCAAGTTGAGCTGCTTTACGTGTTTTAACTCTTCTTCGGTGAGCGTAACCGTCCGCGCAAGCATGCCTGTGAGAAGCGCCGGCTCAACTTTCTTTAAGGCTCCGTGTATAAGGACGGCTTCTTTGTCTCCCCGTTTAACATCCCTCTCCAAACCACCAAGACGTTTAGTAACTGTGTCGAGATCTGCAAGAACAAGTTCGAGATTAATAACTTCAATATCACGCAGAGGGTCTACAACGCCGTCTACGTGAATAATGTTTGGGTCATCAAAAATACGCACCACTTCTGCGATAGCGTCTGTTTCCCGAATATTTGAGAGAAATTGATTACCGAGACCTTCTCCTTCCGCGGCACCTTTCACTAAACCTGCAATGTCGACAAATTCAACCGCAGCAGGAATACGTTTCTTTGAGTGAGAAAAATCAGCCAACGTATCTACGCGTTCGTCGGGCACCGCGACCACACCCACCGAAGGATCGATGGTACAAAAGGGGAAATTCTCCGCAGGAACCGCTTTTTTGGTAAGCGCGTTAAATAACGTTGACTTGCCAACGTTTGGGAGACCGACGATTCCTATCGACAAGGCCATGAGTACCACATCATCACAGAAAAGCTTTATTTTGCATAGCTATTGACATGTTGCTTTTTATGTTGTTATGAGGTATACTTACAGGTGGGTAGAACCCTGGCAATACCGCCATCCAAACCGAGAGGACCTCTGGAGACAGAGGAAGGAAAATGGCTTTTATCACTCGCGACGACCTCGTCTTGGCTTCCAAGTCTCTTGACGAAATGCGGGACGACATCGCCCGCACGCTCGGCCTGCTGACGAGCTCGCTGACTTATGGCGACCTTGCCTGGCAAATCAAGCACCACGCCGGCAAGTGGATGAACCAAGTCAAAGCTGGCTCCACCGAATGGGGTCCCTGGGAGGTGCGGGTTGTCGAAGCCAACCGCATGGCGCAGATCAGCATTCGCTTCGTGAATGAAGGGGATGGCGCACATTTGCTTGAGTACAACGATGGCAAGGTGTCCTTCCCCTACCGCAGCGAGGTCGCGATGGTCTACGACAAACTGCAGGAGCTCATCGACCAGATGGTCGATTGCTTCCCGATACTGTGCGATCGACTCGCCTGGGCTAAGGATCTGGCGGAGTCACGCCGGAAGGACCTAGTACGAGGCAGGTAACGAAGCAGCTACGGAGCCGTCCCCAGCAATGGGGACGGCTTTCGCGTTTACACTCTACTGTGCGTGAGCACCCATGCGCTCTATTTTTTTTCGCCAATGTTCCTTTTTCCACTCCGGTATTTTTTCTGCAGGACCAAGTCGCGTCATTGAAGTACGGATACCAGCAAAACCTAAAATCCCTCGTGAAATTTCATTCGTAAAATCGCCGAAGAAAAGCCAAATCATAAACGGGTGCGATCCTGCAGTAACAATGACTCGTCCGGTACGACCCTTGAGCAGTTTCTCCCACCCCAGCTTTCGATTTCCGTTGGCATCTTTGCGATATCGAAAGGCAAAACCAGGCAACCAAATGCGATCAAAGAGACCTTTCAACTGTGCCGGCATGGTGCACCACCAATTCGGGTACAGCACCACCAAATGATCGCACCAGCGTATATCTTCTTGAAGTTGCTTTAAGTCTGGCTCAAGCTCTTGAATCACTTTGTAGCCTTTGTGCAGGGTCGCATCAAACACCAAGTCGCTGAGATGTACTTTTTTTACCGCGTGACCCGCCGCCGTTGCGCCACGGGCGTACGCATCGGAGAGTTCGCCGCAGAATGAATCGTGGTCTGGATGACCAAGGAGGACTAGAATTTTTTTATGCGTTCCAAAATACTTCATGCCCGAGGAGTTTCATGAGGGGTTGAGTCTGTCTGGCCAAGTGTAAATTCGATGCGTGGTCCAGTCGGTACCGGCACCGTTGGGGCTGCGGCCTGCATGTGCGCCTGATGCCTATCAATAGCAAAGCGGGTGAGTCCTTTAAAGGCCAGCGCGAAAAGGATGAGCCAAAGCGCATAGAGTGTGAAAAGCATTTCCCAGTTGAGGTTAATGGCAAGCGTATGGACGAAAAAAAGCGCGTACCAAGAGCCCCCGGCAATCGGCCCGCCAATAGAATGATTCATAATGCGGTATTTCATCAGCATGCCGTTTATTACAAGGACGCCGAGGAGGAGCCATTTGAAAAGAAACACTGGACTTTCGACAAGCGACATGTCGCCTGCTGCGAGGTGCGCGCCGGTTATCGCCGCACCGCTTGCAATGATAAGAAAAAGGCCGATGCGAAGTGTGGTATACACCGCGTGCATAAATGCCCGCTCTGATTGGTCAATGGTCCCATCGGCACTCCCGATGATGTAAAACATCACCGCAAAGGTAGACGAACCGACGCCGAGGCATATGCCAAGCTGTTGTAGAAAAAAGAAAAAGAGCGCCAGGGAATCCATTACCCTCTAGTTTATAGTTTGTAGTCGATAGTTGATAGTACGTGCTTGGGGACTACGTACGATAACGAAACTCAACTAAGCAATTCCTGCAGTCTCTTTTGATGTTTCTTCATAACCGCAATCGACGCCGCCATCTGCGGTTTACCGCGCTTCATTTCTGCATCAATCTCTTTTGATAGCATTGTGAAAAATTCTGGATCCTCTTCAATGGCGCGCGCAAACTTCTCTTGCATATGAGGAGGGAGTGCGCCCATCTTGCGCTTCACTAATTGTTTGAGCAGAAATTGCTTTATCATGGCTCCATTCTATCACGCCCGCTTGCGCAACACATAAGCATACGCTAATATCCCGAGATGCGATTTTTCTGCAAGCAGGCCGCATCATTCGGCAAAGGGATCGGCAGTCATTCCCGCTTCCAAATTGTTGAGGCGCTCATTAAAGGACCGCGAACCGTGTCCGAACTGGTGCGCGCTTCAAGTATCAGCCAATCGGCCGTATCGCAGCATCTTAAAATCCTAAAACTGCACGGTCTGGTGCAGGATGAGCGGCAAGGGCGTGAGGTTGTGTATATTTTAAACACCTCTCATATGCTGGAGTTCCTCCGCGGCCTCTCCGAGCAAATACAGAAAGCGCAAACCCTTCTTGAAGGGCGCAAAGGTACCGGTACTTTTCCTCACCGCACTCTTACTACTCAACGTTAATCTAAACGCACTCAGGTATGGCTTCGTTTACCAACACCCTTCGTTCAATGCTCCGCTTTTTCCGACACGACGCGTACTCGTGGTTTAAGCGTTTTGGCAAACGTGTCGGATGGTGGAAGCTTTCTGCAGTCGCCGGAATCCTCATTGGCATTTTAGGTACGCTTATTGTGCGCGGCGGTCCCACCGAAACCCCTCTCACTGAACAAGGCCCTCGTACCGTGTCGGTACGCTCGGTCGGTGAACTTGCAGGCGTCGCTTCGCTCTTGCCAGTGGTTGGCATTGTTACGTCGCAGTCAGAGGCAGATGTACGAACCCAGTCATCTGGTGAAATAGTGCGCCTCTACAAGCAACTTGGCGATTCGATCCGCGCAGGTGAAATCATCGCTGAGATGGATAACGCGCGCGAGCGTGCGGCAGTACTCCAAAGCGAAGGCGTTGCAGACGGCGCGCGTGCACAGCTAAACAAAGTCACACGCGGTGCGCGCGACGAACAAGTAGCGATACTTGAGTCTGGTGTGGCGAGCGCAGAAACATCCCTCGCGGCGGCACGTACTGCAGCAGTAAATACGCTGCTCTCCTCATACGCGACTGTGGACGAAACCCTTCGTCGCAAAACGGACCCAATGTTCAATAACCCAGATACCAGTTCGCCGTCTCTCCTCGTTCAGTCGACCGACTCACAAGCAGCTAACGACGCAGCTAGTGCGCGCGTAAGTCTTGGCGCCACACTTAAGCGAGAGGCAAACCTTTCGAGCACGCTTTCCGCTTCAAACGATCTTGAGGCAGAGTTGGCGCGTACCGAAACGGAGTTGCGTGACGTGCGCAATTTCCTCGACCGACTTATCCTCGCACTCAACCGCGCTATCACTAACCAAAACATTTCAGAAACAAGTATTGCGTCGTATAAGTCTGACGCAAATACAGCGCGAACCAACGTGAATGCGGCGCTTGCGGCCATTTCAGCCGCTCGGGATCTTCTCTCAAGCAAGGCTTCAGCAGTTGAAGTGTCTCGCAAGAGTCTCGAGCAAGGCGTTGTTGGAGATGAATCTGATATTGCTTCTGCGCAAGCAACACTCAAGCAGGCACAAGGCTCTCTTGCCGCGGCACGTGCAAATCTTGAAAAAACCATTGTTCGCGCTCCCATCTCCGGAACCATTAACTCGCTTCCTCTTACGCAGGGTGATTTTGTCGCTGCACTCTCTCCTGCCGCAACCATTGCCAACAACAAAGCGCTCGAAGTCGTGGCATACGTCACTGAGGGCGACGCAACGGAATTGTCTGCCGGCAGTGAGACAAGCGTTCAAGGTCCAGACGGCGCAACCTACAAAGGAGTGATAACTCGTATCGCGCCAGCCATTGACCCGTCGACCAAAAAACTTGAAGTCCGCATCGGCCTACCTGACACCACCCCGCTTATAAACGGTGCTGCGGTGACGGTGGAGCTAAAACGCGAGAGCAAAGTGACTACGTCCGGCCCCATCGCCATCCCGCTTTCCGCACTCAAAATCGGCACCGACGCAACGGTCGTATTTACCGTTGAAGAAACTGGTGCCCTTCTTGCACACCCAGTCGTTCTCGGCACACTTCTCGGAGACCGCGTTGTCATTACGTCTGGACTCTCTACCGACATGAACATAGTCACCGATGCGCGTGGCTTAAAGAGTGGCGAGCAGGTAACCGTTAAATAACGTCATGTTTCCTCTCTGGAATTTTTTCCTTTCACGTCGACAATTTACCTATCTGCTTATCGCAGGGTTGGTTCTCGCTGGCGTCGCTTCAGCGATTGTTATTCGTAAGGAGTCTTCACCTGAAGTCGAAGTCCCTATCGGTATTGTCGTAACGGCACTTCCTGGGGCATCGTCTACCGAAGTTGAATCGTTGGTGACCAACAAGATAGAGAAGCAACTCTCATCGCTTTCCGATGTCGACAAAATCACATCCTCATCAGGTGATGGCATATCGGTAGTAACCGTCCAGTACGTTGCATCTGCAGATATTGACTCGTCGATACGCAAACTAAAGGATGAAGTTGATAAGGTTAAACCCGAACTCCCTGAGGAAGCGAAGGACCCTTCAGTCAGCAACGTAAATTTTTCTGACCAGCCAGTCCTCATTGTCTCAGTCTCTGCCGACTTACCGTTTGGTCAGTTTGCAGCTCTTGGCGATACGCTCAAGGATGAACTCCAGGCAATACCTGGCGTTTCCCGAGTGGAAGTACAAGGTGCTCGACCGCGCGAGACGCAGGTTATTGTCCGCAAGGAAGACCTCGCTCGATACGGCTTGAGTCTTGGCGATGTCAGTAACGCTATTCGTGCTGCAAATGCAGCACTTCCTGCCGGCAAAATAACCGTCGATGATGTTGAGTACAGCGTTCGCTTTGCCGGCGATCTCACTGATCCAAAAGATGTTGGGCTCATCGGCATTCCGACGCGCACCGGCGCGATCATTTACGTTCGCGACATTGCGACTATTGCGGACGGTGTAGAATCCGCAACCACCCTCACTCGACTCTCCAAAGCAGGCGCACCGTCAGAACAAGCCCTCACCTTAAACATATTCAAAGGCGCTGGTGCTGATGTAACCAAAGTTGCAGACGGAGTGCGCACAAAACTCACTGAACTTCAGAGCAAGCCTGTACTTGCAGGAAGTTCAGTCGTTGTCTCTTTTGATGCCGGTGAGCAAGTAAACAAAGATCTTGGAGAACTTGTTCGTGTCGGTATTGAGACTGTCCTTCTTGTTGCATTGTGTCTCTTTATTACCATCGGCTGGCGTGAGTCGCTCGTCGCGGGCATATCAGTTCCCCTCTCCTTCCTTATCTCGTTCGTTGGTCTCTATTACTCAGGCAACACCATCAATTTCGTATCGCTATTTTCTCTCATTCTTGCCATTGGTATTTTGGTCGACGCCGGCATTGTGATTGTTGAAGGTATGAGCGTCCGCTTGGCGCGCCACCACGACCCGCTACGTGCAGCACGCGAAACCGTTCGAGAGTTTTCATGGCCGCTTATCGCAGGCACCGCCACCACCGTTGGCGTATTCGTTCCTCTCTTCTTTATCTCAGGGATTACCGGAGAGTTCATAAAGTCGATTCCGTTCACCATTATCGCGGTGCTTATCGCCTCAACGTTTGTTGCCCTCGGCATCTTGCCTCTTCTTGCAACACTATTCGTTAAAGAAACTCATGCAGGCCGTCTCGGCGAACTCCAAGATCGCTACGCAAATCTTGCGCGCAGCAAATATGAAAGCTTTTTGCGCCATATGTTTGCCCAACCACGTCTCCAAAAGTACTTCCTTTGGGGTATTGCGCTCGCCTTTCTCGCAAGCTTGGCACTCCCAATATTTGGTCTCGTGAAAGTTGAATTCTTCCCTGGAGGTGGCGCTGAATTTGTGTATCTCGACCTTGAAATGCCCGAAGGAACCCCGCTCGCACAAACTGACCTTGCGATGCGTGCCGTCGAAGAACGTCTCTATGAACACAAGGAATTTGAGTCCATCATTACGACGGTTGGTACAACCAACCAGTTTAGTGGGGCGGCAAGTTCTGGTTCGAGATTTGCAAACGCATTGATACTTCTCTCCGACAAAGACACGAAGCGCAGCACCGATGTTGTAAACCGTTTGCGTGCACAAATGGCTGACATGACTATTGGAACCATCCGCGTCGGAGAACCTGCCGGTGGACCGCCAACGGGCGCTCCCATTCTTATTAAATTCACCGGTGATGATTTGGGTGCCCTCGCCCAAGCGTCAGAGAAAACTGCAAACATTCTAGGAAGTATGGAAGGCGTTGCTGATGTGCGCTCTTCTGGCGACGCCGGTGGCACTGAGTTCGTGCTAACTGCAGATCGCGCGAAGTTGGCTTCCTTGGGACTTACACCCGTTGCCATTGCTCAAACGCTGCGCAGCGCTATCTACGGCGTTGAAGCAACCAAAATACGCACCTTTGGTGACGACATTTCGGTTACGGTGCGCGCCAACCTCAATCCGACCGCGTATGGCGCAGAAGACGCATCACGAGCAACGTTTGACGCAATCAAACAAATACCTATCGCAACCGCAGACGGCCAAGTACTGCTCGGCTCGCTCGTGAATCCAACACTTGCTAAGGGTCAATCTGCTATCGCCCACGAAGGGCGCAAACGCATCATGACGGTCTCTGCCACGCTTAAAAGCGGTGAAAATGCACGTGACACTCTTGCTGCCTTTATGGAGAAATCGAAGACTGACCTTGCGCTCCCTGACGGAGTTGTCATGTCTACCGGGGGCGAGAACGAAGAAACAAACCAGTCGTTTATGGAAATGTTTTTTGCCTTTATTGCAGGTATCGTGATCATGTATGCAGTGGTTGTGCTTGAGTTCAACTCATTCCGTCTGGCAGGTTATACCTTAATGATTGTTCCACTTTCTATAACCGGAGTGTTGCTGGGACTTCTTATTACCTTCAAACCACTGTCCTTCCCTTCGCTTCTTGGTCTTATCGCACTCGGCGGAGTCATTATCAACCACGCCATCATTCTTATCGACTCCTTTATCTCGCCACTACGCTCCACCGATGACGGTACTGGCCCGCGAAGCCTCGATGACTTTATCGTGCGCGCCGCTTCTTCTCGTTTGCGCCCTATCTTCCTTACAACGGTAACAACGGCAGTCGGTATGATACCGCTCTCCTTTGCTTCAGCGTTGTGGGCCCCACTCGCCTTTACGATTATGTTCGGTCTCATTTTCGGCACGGTTCTCACGCTCGTATTTATTCCCGTCATGCTTCACCGCAAACCAGGTAAAGGACTGGAAAAAATGTTTGCCGAGCGTATGAGTGCACCTCCAGTTACCCATTAGACGCAGTACACCGCCCGGGCCGAAGCGCGGGCGGTGGTAGAAATTTTCTCGTATGAGCGTCACGCGACGCTCACCGACTTTGCCAGATTGCGAGGCTGATCGATATCTCTGCCCATCGACAGTGCCGTATGATACGCGATCAACTGCACTGCGACGGCGTAGAGGATGGGCGCGACGTCCGGATGAACGTCGGGCAGAGTGATGCAGCACGCCGTGCTTTCGTTGGCGAGACGGCTCGCACCACGCGCGTCGGTAAGGAGGATGACCTGACCACCGCGCGCTTTCACCTGCTCGAAGTTCGACACCATCTCGTCAAACGACGGGCCCGAAGGAGCCAGCACGAAGACCGGGAGGTCCGAGTCGACCAGGGCAATAGGCCCATGCTTCATTTCGCCGCCGGCGTACCCTTCGGCCGAAATATAGGTCAACTCCTTCAGCTTGAGCGCCCCTTCCATGGCGATCAGATACTGATAGTCGCGTCCCAGGTAGAGCGCGCACTTCGCCTTCGCGAGAAGTTCGAGTGCACCGAGCGCCTTGAACTGCTCCTGTGCATCGATGACCTCGCTCACCTTCCTCGGCAGCTCGATAAGCGCAAGCGTGAGCGCGCGCTCATCTTCCTCCGACAGCGTGCCTCGCGCGCGGCCTGCATCGATCGCTGCAGACAGTAATACCAGCAACTGCGTGGTGAACGCCTTGGTAGACGCCACCGCGATTTCAGGGCCAGCGACCGTCAGCAGTACCACATCACTCAGGCGGGCAATCTGACTCTCCGGCACGTTCACGACGGAGACGACCTTCAAGCCTTCCTGCTTGGCGTACTTGATCGCGCGAATCGTGTCTGCGGTCTCGCCAGACTGCGACACGGCTACGCAGACGCTTCCTTTCGAAAGCGGCGGCTTGCGACTGCCCATCTCGGAGGCAATCTCTGTGTCGACGGGAAGCCGAGCCAGTTTCTCGAACCAGTACTTAGCGATCTGGCAGGCAAAGTTCGCCGTGCCGCACGCAGTCATGGTCAAGCGACTCACGTTCTTCCAGTCGATCGAAAGCGCCGGCAGGCGCACACGTCGACTGGGGTCGAGATATTGCTGCATCGTGTCACCCAACACCGTTGGCTGCTCACAGATCTCCTTGAGCATGAAATGCGGGTGATTCCCCTTGCCGACGAGTGTCGAGCTGAGGCCGGTATGCTTTGCGGTCCGTGTGACCTGCGTCACCCCTTGATAGAAGAGGCAATCAGTATCGCGCAGAACAGCCCAATCACCCTCCTCCAGGTACGCGACGCGATCGGTGAACGGCGCGAGTGCAAGGGCGTCGGTGCCGATGTACATTGCACCTTCGCCGTAGCCGACAGCGAGTGACGAACCACGACGAGCGCCGATGAGAATATCGTGTCGTCCAGCAAAGAGAGCGACGAGGGCAAATGCGCCCTTGAAGCGTCCCATTGCTTTTTCCATCGCCTGCTCGGGCGACAGCTGGCGCTCGAGGTACGAGGTCAGCAGTTGCGCGACGACTTCCGTGTCTGTGTCGCTGTCGAAGCGACGACCTTCCGCCACGAGCTCGTCCTTGAGCTCCTGGAAGTTCTCGATGATGCCGTTGTGAACGACTGCCACACGATCCGTTGCGATCGGGTGAGCGTTGCGTTCGCTCGGCTTCCCGTGCGTCGCCCAGCGCGTGTGACCGATGCCGATAGTGCCCGCCAGTGGTTCCCCAGCGAGCTTCGCCTCGAGATTGGCCAGCTTGCCTTCCGCGCGTCGGCGATCGATGTGGCCGTTGATGAGCGTCGCAACACCCGCTGAGTCATAGCCACGGTATTCGAGGCGCTTCAGCGCATCGACAAGAAGCGGGGTGACCGGCGCCTTGCCGATGATTCCGATGATTCCGCACATGCGGTCGTCCTTTCTGGGCAGCGCCCTATATTGCAGAATGTGGTGAAAAGCACGTCTCAAGGTGCTCCTTCCTTTCTAACGATACACAGACGCGACGAGTTTCGCATTCTATGGAACTCTGTGCTCCGATGCAGTACTCTCATTTTTGGAACTCTGTTCGGGCACTACTGCCCCTTCTTCCCCTACACAACCAACACGCCCAAGGAGGGCTCAATTCGTGTTCAAACTCGTACTTCCCCGTCGCAGTATGCTTGCGGTTAGCCTTAGCGCCGCAGTTGCACCTCGGGCGATCTGCGTCCCTGCGTTTGCGCAAGACGCGTGGCCTAATCGGCCAGTCGAGGTAATCTGCCCGTTTTCGGCAGGCGGCCCCACCGACGTCTTTATCAGGATTTTCTGTGCGTTCGCAAGCGAGCGCACTGGACAGAACTTCCTGGTCAAGAACATCCTCGGCGCAAGCGGTACCATCGGTACTGCAGCACTCGCAAAAGCTGCACCAGATGGGTACACCATCGGCCTCTACAACGCGGTCACTCATGCATCATCGACGATGATCATTCCTGATGGAGTCGATGTTGCAGCGCCTGCGCCGTATGATTCTGTGAAGGACTTCGCGGCAATTGGCACGTTGTATCTGCAAAGCAACGTTCTTCTGACCCGCCGTGACCTGCCGGTTTCATCGGTAGAAGAACTCGTTGCGCTCGCGAAGGTGAACCCCAAGCCATATACGGCAGCACACGGCGGCATCGCCACCACTCCACACATCTCACTCGTTCTCTTCGAGCAGATGACTGGCATTACCTTCACATCGGTCGGTTACAAGGGTGGGACTGGCGAAGCGGTGCGCGACATCGTTGGTGGCCACGCCGATCTCATGTTCGATAACATCGGCCCGGCCGTGACGAATATTCGCGCAGGAACGATGAAGGGCCTGGCCGTCACATCAAGGAAGCGTAACCGACAACTGCCGGAACTTCCGGCACTCGACGAGCTGTTACCTGGCTACGAGATGACCACGTGGGGCGGACTGTGCGGACCCCGTGGTTTGCCTCAGGCCGTCGTCGACAAGCTCTCCGCCCTCATCAAGGAAGCACTCGAAGGCGAGGTGGGGCGGAAGTACACCCAGATGGGCGCCGAACCCGTCTTCATGAATCCGGTAGAGACGCTTGCGTTCCGCAACAGCGACGCGAAGCGAATCCACGACAGCCTCGTCAAGGCGGGCTTCAAGGTGCGGCCGGAATAGATTTTCTGCCAGCAATGGCGGGAGGAGAAACCAGGACAGCAACGTCCTGGTTTTTTCGTTAGAATGGCCAAATGAAAAGTGCCGTAACTGCCCGTGTTCTTATTTTCCTTGCAGTTACCGCCTTCGTAGGCATTACGGTTGTACTACAATCCCGACTCCCACATGCGCCGAGCGAGCAGCAACAAAAAACTCAATACGACAAAAATCTTTATGAAATAAGCACCACTATTATTAGTGAGGACGCAGCAACGGGATTTAAGAAAATTGACGAATTGTATAAGAACAATCTCTGGTTCCGACCACACTGTTATGAGTTTGCACTCGAAGTAGGGGCTGCCGTGTACGCAAAACAAAAAGACCCGAGCAAACTTTCACTCGGCCCAGAGAGTGTCGTTTGTAACTATGGGTTTTACCAAGAATATCCGAGAGCACTTTTACTTGATAGAGGGAGTATCGAAACGGCAGTGCAATTTTGTGCTGCCACGGGGAAAAATATTGGCCAGCTCGTTCCCGACGCAGAAGCTGAATGTTTTCGAGGTATTGGCCGCGCACTCCCCTTCATTAAGAAAGATTTTCAAAATGACCCAGTAAAAATGGCCACGTACGCCATCGCACAATGTAAAAATATTTCGCCGAATCCTGCAGACTATAACAACTGCCTTTCAGGACTTTTTAATAAACTGGGGCGTGAAGCAGTGTCCGTAGGCACCGCAAACCCACTTGCGCTATGCGACGGATTTGAACCCGACATTCGCACCCGGTGCATTGGTAATTATAAATGGGCAGTAGTCCCTCTTGCTGGCATTACAAGTTTTGCAGAGCTTCAAAAAGCGCTGAGCGATATATATCCTCAAGGCATTAGTACAACTACTCTCGAAGCAGTTGTATGGTCATTCGGCTATGACACAGCTCACCTCCATATTGGAGAGCGGTCTCCGTACCAAAGCGACATACAAGCCTGCGAAGATATGCCAGGCACCCTCGCATCATTGTGTATTAAAGGGTACAGCGTTGGTCTGGCAAAACTAGGTATTCCGAATAGACAGCACGTCGCCTTGCTCCAATTTTGCACCGAAGCACGTGCAGTCATGCCAGTACTTAAACAAGATGATTGCCCGGGGAGTGCAGCACTTGAATATTTAGAAGGGTTTTACGCTCCACAACAACGAGAAGCAATGTGCCGAGAGTTTGAGGAAAAGTTAGGAGTGAGGTGTGAATAGCACCGCTTTCACTTTGTGGAAAACCAGGAGCCGCTTACAATTGCATAAACTATTTAACCCTATGCACCTATATAAAAAACAGGGGCTCGGGTTTGTCAGTCTCTTTGTGGCAGCCGGTCTTTTAGCTGCACTCGCTACCGTAGGGACCTATTACACGCAGAAAAAAGCGGCTACGCAAAACTCTACTTCCCCAGCTTCACTAAAAGCCGAAGTAAAGCCAAACAGTTTTCAAGATTTAAATGGGGTGGCTTGGATTTATACCACTCAACATGATCATACATTTGCCGACATCACAAAAAGCTTGGACAAATTAAATGACAGTGGTTTCCGTGTGGTAGGAATTTATTCGCCTTATTACGGTGATAAAAACAAATGGCTGGGTTGCGATCCGCTTGATTTTTACTCTACCTCTCCACAAAGTGGCTCAATAGATGACTGGAAAAAATTAGTTGAGGAAGCTCATAAGAGAAATATGAAAGTTGTCACTTATTTTTCAAATGTATTTATTGACAAAGAGTCTGATTATTTCAAAATAGCTGCATTGCAGTACAAAACAGGCGATCGTACTTCTCGCGAAGTCAGTACTTTTCAATGGACTACAGATCCAACAGCGCCCCTGCCGTCGCCATCCGTTGGTCCTCCAAAAAACACTCCGCGAACGGACGAGGGTTATGAACACCGGACCCAATGGAAATACAGCCCCGAGGCCGGAGCCTATTATTGGTCCGTGTGGGGCGAAGCCGGACTTGATTTTAATAAACCTGGCGCACGAGCAGAAATTGAAAAATTAACCAAGTACTGGCTCGACACAGGCGTGGATGGTTTTATGTGGGACGATGGGCATAGCGCAATGAATTTCCAAGGAAAAGAGCGCGAAGTTTTTAAATATCATATGGCAGATCTTGCAAAAACCTATACACCTAACGACAAGTGGATCACATTTGAGAGCACTCAAGGTGATCAAGGAGATGCGTATTTAAAATTTGGTTTAACCTCTTGGTTCAACTTTGCCGACGTCGACAATATGAATGATTATACTGGCATTACTTTGTACGATGACAATGCCGATAGTTTAGAAGATGCATTTAAAAAAACGGATTTCGCTCGCAGTAACGGACAGACGACTCATGCTTGGGCTAGTTCCGATCCATATCCGAGCGAAGCCCTCATGCGCGTTCAAGAGGCCGCACTCTTAGCTGGAGCCGGGATATTGTATGGCACGCCGGAGTACGACATCTACTTACAATGGCCTAAAGATATTCGCGACAATTGGGATGAAGTTCTAAGAACTGTTAATGCGAACAAAGCACTACTTCCTTCCGCTTCCCGAACTCGGGTTCCGACAAACCCAGACCCGAAAATCTATGCTATGCAGCGGACGAGTAAAGATGGATCACAAACTGTCTTATTAATTTATAATTTTAATAAAATTCAGACAGATATTTCCGTTCAATTAGAAGCGTCTGGTCTTTCGCTATGTCAAATACCTTATGATCTTTACACAAAGCAGCCGGCGCCTACCATCACAAAAGATGTCTATACTATTAAACTTCCGCCCTATGGATTTCGCATGCTTCAAGTGAAAAAAAGTAAAGACGGCGCGTGCTCAAAAAATCAAGTGCCTGAAGAGATGGGTCCTAATAAGGAAGCGAGGAACGTCATGTAGACATGCCGAAAATGGGGTTGATCTGCATGGCCAGTAAATTTGTGGGTCACAGCTCTCAGCTCGTCGTCACTCACCTCGGCCGCGAAACAAGCAGTTGTTTCGCTACGTGTCACAGAAAGCAAAAAGCCCCCGAAGGGGCGTCTTGCTTTTTGTGGACCGCACCGGGATCGAACCGGTTACCTCTTCCATGCCATGGAAGCGCTCTACCAAGTGAGCTAGCGGCCCTGACAGATCCGAACGCGAATTATGTTACAGCAAAACTCGCGCTCCGTCTCCTGTCACCTCAAGAACACCGTCGAGCGCCGCGAATTCTTGAGCTTCAGAATCTTTCGTTACATGGAGACGTACGGTACCCGCCTTAAGTGTAGTCACCAGAGGCATATGGCCGCCGAGAACAGTGAGTTCGCCGGCGCTGCCAGGTGCAGTAAGTGAATAGGCATCGCCATCAAAGAGTGTTTCTCCTACTTTGCCTACAAAGACGTGCATGTTACTCGGCTTTAACTTGATCGATCGTGCCTTTCATGTAGAACGCACTCTCAGGCTTGTCGTCATGCTTACCTTCAAGAATCTCTTTGAATGCGCGAACGGTTTCTGCCACTGGCACATATTGTCCTGGAATACCGGAGAAGACTTCCGCCACATGGGTTGGCTGTGAAAGGAACCGTTCCATTTTGCGTGCGCGGTAGACGAGCGTTTTGTCATCATCTGAGAGCTCTTCAAGACCCAAAATCGCAATAATGTCTTGCAGGTCTTTGTAGCGCTGCAGTACCTTCTTTGTTTCAAGCGCGACGCGATAGTGTTCTTCACCCACAACATCTGGATCAAGTGCTGTTGAAGAAGACGCGAGCGGGTCAACAGCTGGGTAAATACCCAAAGATGCAAGTGCGCGCGAAAGCACGATGGTTGAGTCGAGGTGCGTGAAGGTCGTTGCGGGTGCAGGGTCAGTTACGTCGTCTGCCGGAACGTAAATGGCCTGTACGGACGTTATGGAGCCTTTCTTTGTTGAAGTGATGCGCTCTTGAAGCTGGCCCATTTCCTCGGCCAAAGTAGGCTGATACCCCACCGCTGACGGCACACGTCCAAGAAGTGAAGACACCTCAGAACCTGCCTGCACGAAGCGAAAGACGTTATCCATAAAGAAGAGGACGTCTTTACCCATTTCATCGCGGAAGTACTCGGCCATCGTAAGACCTGAAAGCGCAATACGCGCACGGGCACCTGGCACTTCGTTCATCTGACCGAAAACGAGGGCGAGTTTGTCGATAACACCTGTGTCGGTCATTTCGTGATAGAGGTCATTTCCTTCACGCACGCGCTCACCCACACCGGCGAAGACTGAATAGCCAGAGTGTTCTGTGGCCACGTTGCGGATAAGCTCCTGCATCATAACGGTCTTACCGACACCTGCGCCTCCGAAAAGCCCGACCTTACCTCCCTTAATGAAAGGCGCGAGAAGATCGATAGACTTGATGCCAGTCTCAAATACTTCTGCTTTGGTGCGCTGTTCACTAAAAGCGGGAGCTTTGCGGTGAATAGACTTTCTCGGAGCATCTTTCGGAGCTGGTTTACCATCGATTGGCTCGCCAATAACGTTAAAGAGACGTCCTAACGCTGCTTCACCTACTGGAACCGTCACCGGAGAGCCTGTTGCCACAACCTCAGTTCCACGCGAGAGACCAGTAGTGTCTTGAAGCGCGATGGCGCGCACACGGCCAAGACCGATGTGCTGCGCAACCTCCATAGTCACGGAGCGACCATCTTCAGTCTTTGTGGTGAGCGCTTCCTGAACAGGAGGAAGATTGTCTTCAAAGAAGACGTCGACGACTGGCCCGATTATTTGTTTTATTGATCCTTTTTGCATAGTAGTCATTTCTTTTCGTGAAGATCCTTGTCCCGACCGTAACACTTGCTCATCGCATGGTCGAATCCTTTTTGTAAATCGAGGTCGAGCGTATTTGCGATGCAGGCGAGAGTGAAAATGATATCCCCCATTTCGTCTTCTATCTCTCCGACCTCTTCCTTAGGCTTTTTCTTTTTTGCCCCAAACCGGATATTCAACTCCCGAGCCAGTTCCCCCACTTCTTCGCTGAGCCTTGCTAAGTTCTCCAGTGGTTGCCAGTACGGGGTTTCGAGTGTCTGTGCCCAATCATCGACGGCTTTCTGTATTTCTTTCATATACGTCATTCTCTGGCATTACTTGGCCGAGTGGCAGACTGGGCCTGTCCCATAAATTTTAGGAAATCCTGAATCTGGGGTTGTTCGTTTTCTGGCAGTTCTGCTACCAGCGGTAAAAGTTTGATTCGAACACTTTGTCGAACAAAAGTAACTGCACGCTCACGAACACTTTCTCCTTCATAGAGCGGATGTTTACCGTGCAAGATCTCAATCCCCTCACTAAGATCCAAGCCGTCGATAATGCCGAGAATCTTTTCTCTTGTTGCAGAGCCAACACCGACGAGTCCAACAAGCGCAACATAGCTGCGCAGCTGGCTACGTGCGTCGTTCAACAATTGACTATCAGGTGAGGCAGGTATGCGACTTCTCTCGAGTGGATTTGTCATAAGCGTTATGCCATAGCTTCGATACCGCCGATAATCTCACTTACCTCTCTCGTGATGCTTGCCTGACGGACACGGTTAAAGACACGGGTGAGATCGCGCACCTTGTCTCCTGCCTTGTCTGACGCGTTCTTCATCGCCACCATGCGGGCCGAGTGTTCAGACGCCTGGGATTCAAGCAATGCGTGATAGAAAAATATCGCTGCGAGTTTCGGCACCAGCGCGTCAATGACGCCTTCTTCAGATGGCTCCACCGTATAGTCGTGCGGCGCGGTAATCGTCTTTTCTTCTGAAGAAAATTTACCCTTCGCAGGCACAATATCGCTCACAATAGCGCTAAGCTGCGAAAGCGAGAACGGCAGCATGGTGCGAACGGTCGGTCGTTGTTCGAATGTCGAAATAAAACTCTGATACGCCACGCGCACCGTATCAACATTTTCCAAACGATATTCAATAAGACCCTCTTCCACAACGCGACGTATCGCGTCAGCATCCACCTTTCCATCTGCATTTTCAAAATATCCATCCATAACAAAACCGCGGCGAAAGAAGAAATCATTTGCACGACGGCCAACCGCAACAATGTGTACATTTGAAGGCGTAAGTCCAAGCAGCGCAATATCGTTTACAACTGCCTTAAGAACCCCCGAATTGAGAGCTCCCGCGAGGCCTTTATCGCTAGTGACAACTACGTATAGAGCGCTTTTAACCGCGCGTTCATTCATAAACGCATGGCGCTTAAGCGTGGCTGAGCCACTGAGACGTGACAAGACACTTACCGCAGCTCGCGCATACGCACGGTCGGTAAGAGCTTTCACCTGCGCTTTACGCATCTTTGCAGCAGAAACTGCCTCCATAGCCTTTGTTACCTTACGGGTCTTTGCCGTAGCGGTAATCTTGCCTTTAATTGTTTTAAGGGAAGCCATAGGTTAGCGACGAGCCACTAGAAGTTTAGGCATTAGTGGAAAATAGCTCAGGATGCGCGGTTTCGAACTTAGCAAGACCTTCTTTCAATGCCTTTTCGCTCTCTTCTGAAATCTCGCGAGTCTCCTTAATCGTTGAGAGAAGTTTCGGGGATTCGCGTTCGATAAACGCAACGACCTTCTCTTCGTAGTCGCTTACGCGTTCAAGTGACACCTTTGCCAGATAGCCGTTTACCGCAGCGTAAATAACCGCGGCTTGTTTCTCGAATGAGATAGGGCGTCCGTTGCGTTGGCGCAAAATAGCCGTGAGGCGCTGCCCATGATCAATGCGACGCTTGGTGTCGGCATCGAGATCCTGCGCGAATTGCATAAACGCTTCAAGCTCACGGAATTGTGCGAGCTCAAGTTTTATTTTGCCGGCAACTTTCTTCATCGCTTTCGTCTGCGCTGCAGAACCGACGCGAGACACTGAGTTACCGACGTTCACCGCTGGGCGTGAGCCTTTATTGAAGAGATCGGTCTCAAGGAATATCTGACCGTCAGTAATAGAGATGACGTTGGTTGGGATGTACGCCGAGATGTCTCCTTCTTGCGTCTCGATAATGGGAAGAGCCGTAAGCGAGCCTCCTCCTTTTTCCTTAGAAAGCTTCGCGGCACGCTCAAGGAGGCGGGAGTGAAGGTAGAAGACGTCACCTGGATATGCTTCACGACCTGGCGGACGACGAAGCAAAAGCGAAAGTTCACGATACGCAACCGCGTGCTTTGAGAGGTCGTCGTAGATGATAAGCGCGTCGCGACCTTTATCCATGAAGTACTCACCGATTGCTGCACCTGCAAATGGAGCAAGGTACTGAAGTGCTGCAGGCGCGGCTGCTCCTGCATTAACCACGATGGTGTACGCCATCGCGCCTTTCTCCTCGAGCATGCCTACCAGGCGCGCCGTCTTAGACTCCTTCTGACCAATGGCTACGTAAATACAAATGGGGCGCGTTTCTTCAGGTTCTGCCAGTTGGTTAAGTATCGTATCTATGCCGATGGTTGTTTTGCCGGTATTGCGATCGCCGATGATAAGCTCGCGTTGACCGCGTCCTATCGGGATCATTGAGTCGATAGCTTTAATACCGGTGTGGAGCGGTTGATTTACCGACTGACGATCCATAACGCCATACGCTTCACGTTCAATTGAGTACTGCGCAGACGCCTTAACCTCACCTTTGCCATCAAGCGGCTCACCGAGTGCGGATACGACACGTCCGAGGAGACTCTCGCCTACTCCAAGCGACAAGACTTTGCCCGTACCCACGACAGCCATTCCCTCTCGTATCATTTCCGCGTCGCCGAGAATAACTGCCTTCACGACATCCTCTTCGAGGTTAAGGATGACGCCAAAAACATCCCCATGACCAAGCGCATCCTTCAATTCTTTGCCAGAACCAACTTCAAAACGCACCATCTCCGACATCACGGCTCCCGAGAGACCTTCGATTTCAGCGATGCCATCGGCAGCCTTAATCACACGGCCAGCAACTTCAGTCTTTGGCTCATGCGAGAAGCCGGCAATCTCTTTCTTTAGTTTCTCTACAATTGTGTGTTCCATGGCAATGATTAATTAGTGGTGAGCGTTCGATACAAATCGGTAAGTGCTGCACGAGCTGAGGCATCAAACCGGAAACCGGGGCCCTCGACAACAAACCCCGATATCAGGGACTTGTCCTCGACGACCTCGATGTCACGCGCCACATCACCCTCGGCAGTAATAAGTGCTTCTGCTTTTGCTACTGCCTCTTTTTTTGCCGATGCGTCGGCAATGCGCACACGTATGACGGTTTGGTTTTTTGCATGATGCTCAACGCGCGAAAGCTCCGCCGCAATGCGCGGGGCAAGTGCCGCGTGTCCGCGACGCACGAGTGTTTCCTTTAGACCCTCAGCAAGTTTCTTCGCGTCAGCTTTTGGCTGTTGTGCGAGTGCGTAGAGAGCATCTGCGTATTGGCGTGCAAGCATATCAATTATTTACGCTGTCCAGATAGCGCTTTTTCTGCCCCCAAAACAATAAGACGCGCTATCTCTTCCTTGGCACCTGCAAGAGCGCGTGCGCGAAGTTCTTCACTTTCTGTCTCAGCAGCCGCAAGTATGCGCGCGGCCTTAGCATCCGCATCGGCTGCAGCTTGCTTCTCTCGAGTCACCGCATCTTTGCGCGCGCGTTCAGCCATCGCATCAGCCTCTTTAGCTGCTGCTGCAACAATTGAACGGCGTTCTTCTTCTGCTTTCGATAGATTATGTGCGGCGCGGTCAGCGTCGGTTACTCCCTTTTCAATCTTTGCGCGACGTTCGTCCAAAAGACGCATCAGCGGCCCGTACAGGAAATACCACAAGGCAATAAGAAGCAGACCAAAGTTGACCACCTGGATTAACAGGAGGCGCCACTCTATGCCAAATGCGTGAAATATTTCCATGTATCTGTCTGAGCTGTTCGCTTAATTTTGCGCGGAGTTCGCGAAGGGCAAACTTGCTGGCCTGAGCCGCACTATAGCTGCGGTGAGGGACAGCAAGTGCCGCCCGACAAAGAAATTCGCCGAAATTAAGTGAACTTAATGATGAACCCGATGACGAGCGCGAAGATGGCGAGTGCTTCGGTAACCGCAATACCAATGAACATAGTGGCCTGCACCTTGCCGGCAGCTTCCGGATTGCGGCCGATGGCCTCAAGTGCGCGACCCGTGAGAATACCGAGACCAATACCTGGCCCAATAACACCGAGACCGACAACAATTGCCATGCCGAGGGTCTTTGCAACTTCAAGATCCATTGATGTTTACACTAATCCTGTAATTACGAACGGGCGCTCTTGTAGTAGCACCCAGCTTTCAGATGTCGATATTCGACTTCTGTGAGCTGGGGACTACCCCTCAGTGCGCTCCATGCGCCTGCCCTTCACTTGCCCCATGCGGCTCGTCGATAGCGAGCTTTATGAAGACCAACGTGAGGAGGCTAAATATCGCCGCTTGGAGGAAGCCAACGAACACCTCAAAGAGCATGAGGGGCACCGGCACCACGAGCGGCAAAAAGAAGATGATGACCACAATCAGCACATGCCCTGCAAATACGTTCCCAAAAAGACGGAAGGAGAACGATATGAGCCGCGCGATGTTCCCGATGAGCTCAAGGAGGCCCACCGCAGCGTTCATCGGCGAACTAACTGTAACGAATTTTGAGCCATATTTCAACAATCCTAGAGTGAAGATTCCAGATAATTCGATAACCAAAAAAGCTATCATCGCGAGCGCCAAAGTGACGTTAAGATCGGTATTTACGGGTCGCAAAAGCGCTGTGAAGTGGCCATCGTGGGTTACCCCCACGCTTTCAATGCCAGGGATAAACGTCACCATGTTTGCCGTAAATATAAAGAGGAAAATGGTAGCGATAAGCGGAAAGTAACGCAGGGCGAGTTTGCGGCTCTCAAGTGTTTCAGCCATATAGTCGAGCAAGACCTCGAAAATGCTTTCGAAGGCGCCTTGAAGACGACCTGGCACCAATTTTGGACGGCGACCAACAATAAAACCAAGTACCAGAAGAATAGCGATAACCACCCACGTCAAAAGCAGGCTATTGGTGATAGGTAGCCCCCACAAATGAAAAACTGGCTCAGAAGCCAGGGCGATATGTATGCCCTCCATATGAAAAGAGTACCAAGAAACCTCTCAAAATTCTAGCGAGTATCCTTAGGAAATTCGGCGATCCGTTTTTCTTTTTACCGCAAAGTAATAAACGATTGCGCCCCAGAAGTTCGTAAGCATGAGGATAAGTATCCAAACTGCTTGTTCCTTTATTTCGTGACGTATCGCGTGAACAATCATCCAAATCCAAAACCCAACCAAAACAATGCCGCACAAAAGCAGCGCAGCCATAACTGGGGCGCTCAATGCCGGAGCCGCAGCAAGTGTGTCTACTGCTGGATAGATGCCAAGTGCACCCATTGCGGCCGCTACTGAGTTAGTTCCATCTGCAAATGATGACATGAGGTTTGGTGACATAGATGTATACGTGAAAGTATAGCACTGATGGGGAATCTTAACGCGTCCCTTTGAGAACCATTTTTATTTCTGGAATTATGGAGCCACTTTTCATACGCAGCGTCTCGTCAGTTGTACGCTCTCCCGTATCCTTAAACCCGAGGTGCTCGTAAAACGCGATAGCATTCTTGTTATATTCAGCGGCATAAAGAACGGTATCTTTGGTTAAATCAAGCGTCTCGGCGGCTCGCGACCAAAGTGCCGAACCAACTCCCTGCCCTTGGTATTCAGGTAGCACGTAAAGTGCCACAAGTTCATTCTCTTGGTCGCCTCGTCTCGCTCGACAAAAACCAACAACCTTCCCGGCATCTTTTGCAACTAGATGCATTTCACCTGACTTTGGAGCAGCTACTGTCTGCTTTCGGCGCGCAGTGTCCTCCGGCGTGTGCCACTCCTCAAACTTTGCCTTAATGTCATCTTCTGTTACCCCATGCTCCGCGTTTGGGTACGTCGCGAGCCACGTGCGGAAATGAACATTTTGAAGACCTTCAATATCCTCTGGGGTCGTCTGAGATACTGAAATTATTGGTTTTTCTTCTGTTCGCGTGGAGCCTTCCATTAGAAAACTATAGCGTAAAACTCTCCGCCTTCCACAATCGCACAAAATCCCGCGCAGGCGGGATCTTTGTGTCGTTTGTGGTGTTTGTTTGAAAAAGTTAGAACTCATTTCGAGCAGAACCCCTGACTTCGCACGCGCGGAGCGCGTGATGGCTTGAAACTGCCTCGTACGCTCGGATTGCGTGGTGATGCGAACCAATGCGCCTCGGACACGCTCGCGGACTCGCGTGTGCAAAACCCAAAAATTTTCCTTCCTTAATTTCTGATTTTCGGCGGGGGGTGTGGGGGGAGCCGACAAAAAATGGAAAGGAAATTTTTGGTTTTGCTTCGCCGTTTCAGTCTGCAAAAAGAGCAATTATATTATAGCATTTTTGTTTGCTCTTTTCTCCGCCCTCACGGCGACCGAGGCGCAATACAATTTGGTTTGCGCTAGGGCGCAATCATGTTTGATATGTGCTTGCCCCGCCCGCCCAGTGCGCGCACAACAACCCCGCCGTTTTTAGGAAATATTATAAAACGGCGGGGGTTGCTCCCTTACCGTTCAATCATTTCTTTATAATGCTTCATCATAAAATCGTGGTAAAAATCATTGTCGGAAATATATTTAAAAACATTCGCGGTTTTTCCAGCTGGTTCATTGTTTAATTCAGCACAAAGATGGTCAATTTCTAGTTCGTTTTCTGGTGACAAGACATATTCTTTTAATTCACCGTTCTTTAACTTGAAAATAAAATGCACAGCATTTTCGTCTAAAAATTCGTTCCAAAACCCAGGAGTCATTTTTTCTCTAATTAAATTCTTGTATCCCTCGATTTTTTCAGACGGAATTTTGAGTTTCCTACTTTCTGAATCTGTTTTCTCCACAATAACAATATCAAGATTTGTTAAATCTTCATCGTTAATATTTTTTGCTCCCATTAAATAGCTTAGATACATAATTTTGGTTAAAAGTTAATTATAGTTTCTTGAATAAACTTTTGTAATCAAGAGCTGGATAGAGAGGAATTTTCCCAGCAAGAATATCACTTGTAGCAATCCATTCAGCATCAAATTCATAGGCTTCCTCAATGATATGAATAGGATTTTGCGCATATAATTCCTTACGCGCTAAATCCCCATGATACAAGAAAACAATTTCATGCCCCTTGTTTCCCTCATAAGTAAACAAGTTCTCAATGACATCAATCAATTTCAAATTTTCAACTTCGCTTAGCAATTCCTCTTGTATCTCTCTGCGGACACCGGCTTCGCCGGTTTCAAAGAAATTTACGCTACCACCAAGAACGCGATAAAAGTTTTCATTTTTTACTTTATCAAAGCCTTTAGATACCAAAACTTTCCCATCTTTATGAAAAAGACACATGGCTTTTATTCTGATTTTACCCTCATTTATTGTTGTCATATTTAGTTGTTGATTTTTGATTCAAGAAACTCTTTTAATTTTGCAAATGGCTTGATTTGTAAATAAGTTTTTTGGTCGTCTTTTTCTTCAAGTGAAGCTCGCGTTACGGTGTAACCTTGCGGGATAAAAATTTTATCCCAGCCATAGCCATTTTCGCCTGACGGCGTTGTGGCTATTTCACCATCAAGTCCACCCTCAAAAAGTTTCAATTCTTGTCCATCAAAGTACCCAAACACACATCGGGCGGTTGCTTTTCTTGTTTTTCCATCAATCATTGAACAAATATTTTCAAATGGTACTTCGTCAACAAAAAATTTAATAAAAGTGCCGGGTAACCTACCAAGCGCGGCAAACTCTAACGAAACATCCTCAACAATGACAGGCTTCTTTATTTTTTCATAAGCCTGTCGGACTTTATGTTCAACAATTTCTTTTAGATTAAGTGATTGAATTTCGTCTAAATCAAGTTTTACATGGTCAACAGGAAAACCAAGATACTTGGCTAGATAGTCGGCTTTCTTTTGGTTACCTGTTATAAAAGTAATATTTGCCATAAATTTATATAGCGCATAGATTCACGCTTTTTGTTTCCTCAACAACTTTTCCATTATCATCATAGGAAACTGTAAAAAATACTGTTCCATCTTTCGGATTGAGAATGTGTTGAATAATGGGGCGAACAGATGGAAACAAATCTTGCTTTGGTATTTCTTCAGCACTTAAATAAACAAATTCTCCCTCTTTGGTTGTTATAAGTTCGCCCGATTCGTAATCGGCGGAAAAGTGAAAAATCAACCAATTTTCGTCCTCACCCTTTACTGGCTTAATTTCCATGATGACAGCTTCTAAACGCATATTTTTGACTTTGATTCCGGCTTCTTCTAAAAGCTCGCGTTGTGCGCCAGTATAAGGATTTTCATCAGGGTCTACTTTTCCGCCGATAGGATGAATTACATTCGGTGCATACTTTTTTTGTGCAGATCGTTTTAGTAAAAGATACTTGCCGTCTTTGCGGACAAAAATATTCGCGCAGATTACAAGATTATGAATATGTGGTGCTGTGTTTATTGCCATAAAATTATTTTACTAATTCCTCCATAGGAACGCCCAACGACTTGGCGATTTTGGCGACGGTCTGCACGCTTGGTTTGACCACCACATTACTTTCAATTTTTGTAAGAGTAGTATGTTTAACACCGGACTTCCTCACTAAATCGTCTTGGGTCAAACCAAGCTTGTTACGCACTCTTTTTATATTTTCGCCAATCGTTGCCATAGTTTCAATACTTTGATATCATTATTTGTGGTATACTTTGAGTACAATACTATGATAGCAATAATTGTAAGTATTCTCAATACGGCGAAGCAAAACCAAAAATTTCCTTTCCATTTTTTGTCGGCTCCCCCCACACCCCCCGCCGAAAATCAGAAATTAAGGAAGGAAAATTTTTGGGTTTTGCACACGCGAGTCCGCGAGCGTGTCCGAGGCGCATTGGTTCGCATCACCACGCAATCCGAGCGTACGAGGCAGTTTCAAGCCATCACGCGCTCCGCGCGTGCGAAGTCAGGGGTTCTGCTCGAAATGAGTTCTAACTTTTTCAAACAAACACCACCAAATTTGATTTGCATCAGAATTGACCGCGCCCGCGCCAGAGGCGCGGGCTTGGGCTGGCATTTCCGCCAAGAAATTCCAAGGGGTTTTGAATTCCGCCAAAAGCATTCCCGCCGCGAGGCGGCGGTTCCACAAGCTAACGCTTGTTCTGTGCTTCGCACAGGAGCCGATGCGGAGAGATTGCAAATTGTCGGTGTAAGTGCAGTGCCTTTATCAATTTAATTCCCGAAGCTATGACGAAATATTTTATCTACTGTAGAAAATCGAGCGAAGATGAAGAACGCCAAGTTTTGAGCATTGAGGCACAACTGACGGAGCTTCGGGAATTCGCCAAGCAAAACTCTCTTTTTGTTGTTAAGGAATTTTACGAGAGTAAAACTGCAAAAGAACCTGGTCGTGAAATTTTTAAAGAAATGCTTGGCGAAATTGAAAAAGGCACTGCGCAGGGAATTTTAGCGTGGAATCCCGATAGATTGGCGCGCAACTCGATAGACGGAGGCAGAGTGATTTATTTAGTAGACACTGGCAAAATCACCACGCTAAAATTCCCTACATTTTGGTTTGAGCCGACGCCACAGGGTAAATTCATGTTGTCTGTGGCGTTCGGTCAAGCAAAATATTACACCGATAATTTGCGAGAAAACATTTTGCGCGGTATACGGCAAAAGATACGCCGTGGCGAATTATCGGCAAAAGCCCCTCTCGGCTATTTCAACGAACCTCGTTTGCGAACGATTGAGCCGGACAAAAAGACCTTTGCGAAAGTGAAAGAATGTCTAGGGGCTTTTGCTACAGGACAATACACGCTCACTGGCATTCAGCGCAAAATGTTTTCTGTCGGCTTGGTTGGCAAGACCGGCAAGCCCCTCGCCCTTGCCTCGGTGGAGCATATTTTAACTAATCCTTTTTACTACGGACATTTTCAGTATCGTGGCGATGTGCATGCCGGATCGCATAAGCCAATGATTTCAAAGAAACTTTTTGACCAAATCCAAGAGGCGTGTATCACGAATGGTAAACCCCGCAAAAAGCGAGGACCAAAGAATTTTCAGTTTTTAGGTTTTGCTACTTGTGGGGTTTGTGGATATGCAATAACCGCCGAGCGACACATCAAGAAAAGTGGTTTGAAGTTCGTATATTATCGTTGCACCCACAAGAGTAAAACTATTGCGTGTACTGAAAATCGCTTTTTGCGTGAGGAAGCCCTAGCCGAGCAAGTGAAAACGCTTTGTCAAAAAGTTTCTTTGCCGGACGAATGGCGGGACAAATATATTGCTCGTCTTGAAAGCGAGCAAGTGGAATCCCGCCATTCGTCTGACCTTTTCGCTCAAAATCTCCGCGATACTATTTCCGCCATTAAAATGCGACTAGAGCGACTTACAGACGCATATTTAGGCGAGGCATTGGAACTTACCGAGTATCAGGAGAAAAAGAATATTTTAATGTCGGAAAAAAAGACACTGGAGGAGAAATTGAGTGATTTTGAGCGAAAAGGTAATCATTGGCTCGAACTCATGCGAAACTGGATTATTGAAGCCAACCAAGCCGAAAATCTCTCGAAACAAGAAAATCTTTCGGGGATGAAAGATTTTCTTGTTTCCATCGGCTCGAACCGCCGCCTCGCGGCGGGAATGCTTTTGGCGGAATTCAAAACCCCTTGGAATTTCTTGGCGGAAATGCCAGCCCAAGCCCGCGCCTCTGGCGCGGGCGCGGTCAATTCTGATGCAAATCAAATTTGGTGGACCCTACCGGATTCGAACCGGTGACCTCCTCATTGCAAATGAGGCGCTCTACCAACTAAGCTAAGGGCCCGTTACGGTTGGCACTATACCGCGTAAAAAGATAGAGGTCTAGACAAGACAAGTCCCGGCAACCGCCGGGGCTTGTCGCGAGGCTATTCGCCTCGCGGTGGAAGAATGACTTTCAGCGAGAGAAAGGCGAGGATCACCGCGATGATCAGGAACCCTCCTTTTTGCTGATGCCACCAAACGGCTAAGCGCAATTGGAAATCGCGCATACGGTCCCTCCCTGTCTGCCTTCGCAATTGAAACACACCGATTAAACTTTGTCGTCCGTATTTAAAACCCGTTTAAAATAAGGTACTATTCTTGAGCTCAAAACCGGGACGGTTAGCTCAGTTGGTAGAGCATTCCCTTCACACGGGAGAGGTCACAGGTTCGAGTCCTGTACCGTCCACCCGCGCTGTTGCGGAGGACGTAACTTTACAATCGTCGAAATCTGTGTCGGGGTGTGATATAGTGGTATTATGTACGCTTCGGGTGCGTAAAACCCGAGTTCGATTCTCGGCACCCCGACACAGATTTTGCACGAGGGCCCATAGTTAAGTGGTAAAACGCTGCATTCGCATTGCAGAGGCGGGGGTTCGACTCCCCCTGGGTCCACCATGAGTGATGTTTTTATCGGGAAGGGAAATCTGCACGGAAAAGGCGTGTATGCGGGTCGCTCATTCAAGAAAGGTGAGGTTATCAAGCAATACAACATCCGAGTGATATCTGCCGAGGAATTTGCTTCGCTCTCACCAGAGGACAGAGATTCTACACATACACGAAGTGGGCGTATATATCTCTACGGCGAACCGGACCGCTATACGAACCATTCAAGTACTCCCAATACGATTCAAGATTTTGAGCATCATTGCGACATCGCACTGCGAGATATAGAAAAGGGTGAAATGATAACTACCGATTCTACGAAAGAGGACTTCTAGGTAGGGTATCCGCGCGGTCCTACCTCTACAGCGCGAGCTCATTTATCTTCGCAGCCAAAATAATATCGTTTTCTGAAAGTCCTCCAATAGCGTGCGTGGTTAATTCAAGTCGTACTTTTCCATAGCTCACCTGCATGTCTGGGTGATGACCTTCGGTCTCCGCAAGTTCAGCGACCATATTTACAAACTCCATCGTCTCGTCGAAGTTTTTAAAAGAATACTCCCGGTAAATATTCATTCCATTCTCCGACAAGGTCCATCCCGGTATGTGCTGCATGAAATCTCTTGCCTGAGGCAAGGTAAGCGGCGGCACATTCCCCTCGCACGGTATACAGCGTTTCTTCGCAAAATCCATATTACTTTTTCTTAAGTGCAAGATCGATAAGGTGACTAAAGAATTCAGAAAGTGTGGCTCCCGCAGCTTTTACTGCTTTTGGAAGTAACGATTCAGACGTAAGGCCAGGGAGCGTATTTACTTCAAGAAAATACGCCCCTCGAGGAGTGACTATGAAATCTGAACGAGAATAGTGCGACAAGCCCAATGCTTTGTGAACCTTTTTTGCAGTAGTTATGAGCTCTTCCTTTTGCGCGTGGGTGAAGTTGCCAGGACATATTTCTTGCGACGAACCGTCATACTTTGCTTCGTAGGTCCAACACGCGGCATTTCCTGGCAGAATTATTTCAACGGGGAAAAATGCATACGTCTCTTCCCCGCGAAAATTATCAGCGACACCAACAGTCGCTTCCCTCCCGCGGACAAATTCTTCGACAAGGACTTTCGGTCCGATGCGTTGAGCGTCTCGTATCGCATCTGGAAGTTTCGTGTAATCGCGGACAACCGACACTCCTACAGAAGAGCCTGAAGCAGCTGGTTTTATCACCCACGGCGCTGGAAAAGCGTTGAACACGCGCATGACGTCGATTTCGAGCTGCCCATCATCTTCAGGCGACACCAATACACCTTGAGCCATGCGAATTCCGTATGGTTCAAGTAGCTCCTTTGTGCGGTGCTTGCTCAACGCAATAGCGGACGCCAAGGAACCCGAACCCGTGTAGGGCATGCCGTGGATATCGAGAATACGTTGGACTGTACCGTCCTCGCCGTATTCACCATGCAACGCATTAAAAACGACATCGGCACCTTGAAGTGCCTTGTTGATAGGAACCGGACGGCCACCAAGATGCCATGTTCCATCGCGTCCGATAAAAATATCTCGGGGTTCGAATCGGCTTCGATCGAGCTCAGCTAGTACCGTGGCTCCAGAATTAAGGGAGACCTCATATTCGCTTGATGGGCCTCCACGCAAAACCCCAACGACAGTCCTCTGCATATATATAAGTATACCAAGAAGCCCGGTCTAGAGTTTCAGAACATCTCTTTACGCTTCTTTTGTCGATGGAAAGCGATGGCGTAGCGATGCGCCTCAGCATTTGCAAGCAATATATCTTTCTCACGAGTGGTTATAAGCATTCGATCCCCTTTTATTTGCTTTGGGCGGTGCTTTTCATCTTTCACCACTCCAACAAGTGGTATGCGTACTCCGGCACTTTCAAGTACTTTTTCCGCTGCGTTGAGTTGTGCCGTTGAGCCATCCACCACGATAAGCTTAGGCATCTGCCACTCATCGTGCCCCAAGCGACGAGAAAGCACTTCTGAGAGCGCCGCTGGGTCGTTGCTACCTTTGACGGTTTTTATATTAAATTTGCGGTATTCGGCAGGGAGTTTTACGCCATTTTCTACCACCGTCATTACTCCCACCATTGCGCCACCCATTAAGTGCGCAACATCGTATGCCTCCACACGAAAGGGCGTCGAACCCTGTGGAGCACGGTACTCTTCTTTAATAAGTGCCACATCGTTTATATGGGTGAGTGCAAATATCTGTCGACGTCGCTCGGCAGCTTCTTCAAAACGCTCCTCTTTTGCAAAGCGCTTCATCTCGCGTTCAAGGGTAAGGAGAAGCGCCTTCTTCTTTCCCGAGAAGAATAAAATGAGGTGACGAATGATGTTTCGATACTCAGTCGTAGTTATCAATCCGGAGCATACTCCTGGGCAGAGTCCTATTTGCGCGTTGAAACAGGGCTTGGGAGTTTTTCCATCTGCAATCTGTACATCTGCAGGTGTGCATGAGGAGTCTCGATACGGAAATATGCGACGTATCAGCTTCAGCGCTTCTTGAAGTTGTAAACCATGCGGAAAAGGACCAAAGACTTTTAGTCGCATTTTCGTCGGCCACAGCACCGGTAAGTCTTTGCCTCGAACTAAAAGTACGCGTGGGAAATCTTCTTTCGTAATGACGACGTAGTTAAAACTCTTTCCATCTTTCTCAAGAACGTTATAGTGCGGCTTGTGCGTCTTTATTAAGTTGGCTTCAAGTATCAGCGCCTCAAGAACTGAGTCGGTCTCTCTCCACTCAAGATATTTCGCCTCATCAACCATACTGACAATCCGCTGACCACGTCCTTCAATAAGGTCGGATGCAAAGTAGCTACGAACTCTATCCTTAAGAGAGGTCGCTTTACCTATATAGAGAATTTTTTTTCGCTTTCCGAGGAAGAAATACACCCCGGGCGTATCTGGCAGCTTTTTTTTCTTAAATTGATCCAGGTTCATCGGTAAATACAGTCTTACCAATCTCCTATCTCCCTTTCAAGGCTTTCTTAAGATATTTACCCGTGTGTGAACCAGGAGTATTGGCCACCTGCTCCGGCGTGCCTTTCGCTACAATTTTACCTCCCCCCTCTCCACCTTCAGGCCCAAAGTCGATAACATAGTCAGCGCATTTGATAACGTCCATATTGTGCTCGATAACAATAACGGTATTGCCTGCTTTGACGAGCTTCTCGAGTATTTCAATAAGCTTGCGAACATCTTCGTAATGAAGACCTACGGTTGGCTCGTCGAGTAAGTAGACGGTCTTTTGCGTGTGGGGGCGATACAATTCTGCAGCAATTTTCACACGCTGTGCCTCGCCTCCTGAAAGCGTTGTGGCGCTCTGCCCGAGCTCGAGATAACCCAAACCCACCTCATCAAGGGTGCGCAAACGGTCGTGGATAGCCGGAATATCTTTAAAAAATTCGAGCGCCTCCTCTATCGTCATTTTGAGGATGTCGTAAATACTCTTTTTCTTATACTTAACTTCGAGTGTCTCTTTCATAAAGCGCTTTCCACCGCAAATATCGCAGGTGACATACACCGTCGGCAAAAAGTGCATCTCAACCGCAATAAGCCCATTTCCTTCACAGGCTTCACAGCGCCCACCTTTTACGTTGAAAGAGAAGCGATTTGCCTTCCAACCGCGCGCTCGTGCCTCGGAGCTTGCCGCGAACATGTCGCGAATATGAGTCCACGCACCAGTGTAGGTTGCAGGATTTGAACGTGGCGTGCGTCCTATCGGACTTTGGTCGATAAGCACTTCTCGCGAGAGGTATTCAGTTCCCTCAAACGAAGCCGCGTTATACGTCTTTGCAGTGCGATAGCGCTTATCAAAACGCGCTCTCAAATTTTCATACACAATGTCATACAGGAATGTAGATTTTCCAGAACCAGAGACGCCCGTAATACACACCAGACGTCCAAGGGGGATGTCGGCGGAGAGATTCTTTATATTGAAAAGCTTCCCGCCACGGATCTTAAGCGCGCCTTTATCTTGCTCGCGACGCTCGTCCGGTATTTCGATGGCTTTTTCCCCACGCAAATATGCAAGCGTGACTGAACCGGTGTCGTTCTTCTTTGAAGTAAGTAGCTTTTCAAGATACCCCTGTGCAACAACTTCTCCCCCGTGTACGCCAGCACCAGGACCGATATCAATCAAATAGTCAGCCGAAAAAATGGTGTCCTCGTCGTGCTCAACCACAATGATGGTATTGCCAAGATCGCGCAGGTTAAGAAGCGTCTTTATAAGTCGGTCGTTATCTCGCTGATGGAGACCGATAGTCGGCTCGTCGAGCACGTAGAGCGCTCCCACCAGACCCGAACCAAGCTGCGAGGCGAGGCGAATACGCTGTGCTTCTCCGCCAGAGAGCGTATTGGCGCGGCGATTGAGCGTGAGATATTCGATACCAACGTCGAGCATAAACTTAAGACGTGCCAGTATTTCGCGGACAATCGCCTTAGATACTTCTTGATCTTGCTTCGAAAGCTTCATCTCAGAGAAAAACTCGTACGCCTTCTCTATTGAAAGTGATGTTGCTTCAACGGCATTTAAACCACGCTTTTCTTTTGGATCTGAACCGTTTGCTTCAGCGTCTCCGCCCAAAAAGACGTGGAGTGCTTCAGCGCGCAAGCGCGCACCATGACAGGTATCGCACGGCTCATCTCCAAAATAGTGCTTGGTACCCAACCCATTACACGTCGGACATGCTCCGTACGGAGAGTTAAAGGAGAAAAGACGTGGTTCTACTTCTGGGAAGGAGAAACCATCATACGGACACATAAACTTTGCTGAGATAAGCCGCTCCTCCCCATGTGCATCTTCCAGCTTTAAGAGACCATCCGATTGCTCAAGTGCGTGTTCAACGGCTTCAGAAAGACGCTCAAGTGCCGCTTGCTTTGAACTGGTGAATTCCGCGACGGCTATTTCATCAACAAGCGCATCGATGTGATGCTTCTTATTTTTGTCGAGCTCTACTTTCTCGCGTAGCGAGTGAAGTTTGCCATCGATTTTTACTTTTTCATATCCCTTACCGAGGAGGTCGTATAAAAGCTGGTAGTACTCTCCTTTGCGGCCGACTACAACGGGCGCATAAATGCGGATGGTGTCATCTACAACGGATACGCCCATCACTTTACGTTCTTTTACTGGCTTTTTACTCTTTATGCCGTCAACAATGGAACGAAGTATTTCTTCATTTGAAAGTTTTTGTATCTGACGACCACACACCAAACAGTGCGGCTTGCCCACGCGTGCATAGAGGATGCGTAGATAGTCATAAATTTCAGTGATGGTTGCGACAGTGGAGCGCGGGTTATTTGAACGGCTCTTTTGGTCAATGGAAATCGCGGGCGAAAGACCAGAAATCTCTTCGACATCAGGCTTCTGCATCTGACGTAAGAATTGGCGAGCATAGGAAGAGAGGGATTCCACGTAGCGGCGCTGTCCTTCAGCAAAAATAGTATCGAATGCCAAAGACGACTTCCCTGAACCAGAAAGTCCCGTAATGACGACCATCTTATTGCGCGGCATCTCAACCGTAATGTTCTTAAGGTTGTGCGTTTTGGCGCCTTTTACAACTATTTTATCCTCCATGGCAAGTTGAAATTAACAATAGGGTGAACGCAGTTTTGCCCCGCACGTATTGCGGGGTACACCCTATCGCACGGTCCTATTCTACTGCAGCGGTCGCAAACCGGAAAGCAGTCAGCGGAAAGCGGCTATTTGCTGCAGGCTCGGCGAAACGTTGCGATCAAATCCGTGAAATCTACCGAAATTTTAACGAAATAGTCCAATGCGCCGAGCTCTTTTGCTTTTTGTATATCTTCGTCGTTTCCAATGTTAGAACACACAATGACCGGTATTTTAGCGAGGTCGTTGTCCGCCTTTAAACGACGCAGTACTTCGTATCCATCAATACCCGGCAGCATTACGTCGAGTGAAATGATGTCTGGCATTTGCTCTGCAGCACGTTTAAGTGCTTCTTCACCATTTGGCGCGTGAATTACTTCAAATCCGCCATCTCCAAACTTGCGGACCATAATGTCCGCCATAAATGGGTCATCTTCGACAATGAGAATGCGCGGTTTACCAGCCATACTTTAGTATAGCGTCCTTCACCTAGCGTTTTTTACCGCGAGTGGATTTCTTTTTGCCGACCGGCTCTTTCCCTTCCAGCGCATAAATCTCGTCGCGCAACAGTGCGGCGGTCTCAAAATCGAGGTCAGCGACAGCTTGTTCCATCTGCTCACGCTTCTCCGCAATAAGTGCCTGCGGATCTTTCTCATATCTCTCCCGATCTATCGCCATCAAAGCACCCACTGCTTTCTGGTGCTCAGTACGCATCTGGTCAGTAATGTCTCGAACCGCCTTTCGTATTGTTGTTGGAGTTATGCTGTGCTTCGTGTTGTATGCCATCTGTACTCCACGTCTTCGATTTGTTTCTCCAATAGCCGCATCAAGTGAACGGGTCTGCTGGTCTGCATATAACACCACTCGACCAAGACTGTTGCGTGCTGCGCGACCAATCGTTTGGATAAGCGAGGTTTCGCTACGCAGAAAACCTTCCTTATCTGCATCAAGTATCGCGACAAGTTCTACCTCTGGTAAGTCCAAACCCTCGCGCAGTAAGTTCACGCCGACGAGACAATCGAATTTACCCTTACGAAATTCAGTGAGGATCGTGATACGGTCTATCGTCTTAATGTCACTGTGCAAGTACTCTGCATTTAATTTCCTATCTTTTAGATACTCCGCAAGATCTTCCGCCATACGCTTGGTGAGCGTCGTGACAAGAATGCGGCCTCCGTTTTTTACAACTTTTTCTGCCTCAGAAAGAAAGTCTTTGACCTGACCTGGATAACCGCCCGCACTGACAATCGGGCGCACTTCTATTTCTGGGTCGAGTAACCCGGTTGGACGAATAATCTGCTCGACAACCTGCGTCGAGTGTTCACGCTCATAATTGCCTGGCGTCGCAGAGGTATAGATAGTCTCCCCAACACGTTCCTCATATTCTTCAAACGTGAGTGGTCTGTTATCGACAGCGCTCGGTAAACGAAAACCATACTCAACAAGGTTTTCTTTACGTGAACGGTCGCCCGCATACATACCCCCTATCTGCGGAATAGTTACATGCGACTCGTCAACAATGGTGAGGAAATCTGGCGTTCCATCTTTTTTGTATGGGAAGTATGCAAGGAGCGAATACGGAGGCTCTCCCGGTGCTCGGCCATCGAAATGGCGTGAGTAGTTTTCAATACCATTGCAGTAGCCAATCTCTCGGATCATTGCGAGGTCATAGTTGGTGCGTCGTTTAATACGCTCTGCTTCAAGCACTTTCCCTGCTTTTTCAAATTTTGCGAGCTGCGCCTTTAATTCCGCCTGAATGTCTTTCACCGCCCGGTCGCGTTCATCTTCTGGCGTAACGTAGTGCTTTGCTGGAAAGAGGAAATAGCTCTTCTCCGATGAAATAACTGCGCGCGTAATAGCATCCATAACGATGATAGATTCTACGGTCTCGCCTACGAAATTGACGCGGTAGATAAGTCGCTCGTTTGTCGGCATAATCTCGACCATATTCCCTAAGGCCCGGAAGTGGCCAGGATTTAAATCTCCAGGAGTTCGTTCAAAGTAAAGATTGACCAAACGACGGATAAGCTCTGCGCGCGTTATCTTCATCCCCACGGTTAGCTCAAGGTGGACTTTGCGATACTGCTCCGGGGAACCGAGACCGTATATGCACGAAACCGATGCTACGACAATGACGTCACTACGGGTAAGGAGCGACTGTGTTGTTGCATGCCGGAGGCGGTCTATCTCCTCGTTTATTTGCGCTTCTTTTTCGATAAACGTATCGGATGTCGGTATATAGGCCTCAGGCTGATAGTAATCATAGTAGGAAACAAAGTAGTGCACGGCGTTTTTCGGGAAAAACTCACGGTATTCCTGGGCTAGTTGTGCAGCCAGTGTTTTGTTGTGTGCAATAACTAACGTCGGCTTTTGTATCTGCGCAATGACGTTCGCCGCAGTAAATGTCTTGCCTGAGCCGGTCACACCAAGCAGAGTCTGGTGTCTGTCACCACGCTTTACACCCTCCACAAGCTTTTCTATCGCCTTTGGCTGATCGCCTGCCGGTTCAAATTCTGAAGTTAGTTCAAACTGCATCAAGGAACTCTAACGGTTTTTGTCGCAAATATAAAGCAAAAGGACCGGGGGCAGAGCCACCCCCGATCCCATCGATGACGCACACCACGGTAGGGTGAAAATCGTAGACCGCAGTGCGGACGATCCTGGCCGGCCGCAAGGTTGAAAAGCACCTGCCAGACGGACGCAACGCGCGAACCGTGTTTCCAGTGTATCGAACCTATTTCAACTGTCGACCTTTGTTAAAACGTTCCAAAAACGCCACTGAAAAGGCTTCGAGCCTGCTCTCGTGTATTGCTTTGCGAATCTCGTCCACCAGCTCCACTAAAAAGTGCATGTTATGAAGGCTGGCTAAAATGGGTCCGAGCATTTCTTTTGCGCGGAACAAATGGCATATGTAGGCACGTGTAAAGTTCGAGCAGGCATAACAGCTACACTCCGCATCTATCGGTGCCGAATCGAGCACGTATGAAGCGCCATCGATGTTAATACGTCCGTCGCGCGTGTAGGCACTGCCGCTACGGCCATTTCTCGTTGGAGTAACACAATCAAAGGTGTCGACGCCCCACGCGGCCGCAAGCAACAAGTCTTCAGGCTCACCTACACCAAGCCCATGCACTGGCATGTCAGCAGGAAGCTCCGATAGCATGTCGAGTGCTGACTGGAGTGAATTGTCTCCGTATTTTCGACTAAACGAGCCACCGAGTCCGAAGCCGTCAAATCCCATTGCTCCTATCGTACGAGCACTTTCGCGGCGCAAATCGTCAAACTGTCCACCTTGTCCGATGCCGTATATCCATTGCTTTTGGTTGGCAGCGGTATTTTGACGATGTGCCGAAAGTGAACGTTTAGCCCACGCATGTGTGCGCTCCATGGCTTCTTTTTGATACTCGTAGGTTTCGGTTGGCGCAGTGCATTCGTCAAATGCAAAGAAAATATCTGCACCAAGCTTGTGTTGTATCTCAACTGAGCGCTCTGGAGTAAAGCGATGCAAGGTGCCGTCAAGATGCGAGGTAAAAGAGACACCTTCGTCGTCGATAACAGCAAGCTTCCCGTGACTCGTTGCAAGTTCATCGTTATAAACCGCAACACCCTCCTCTGGCGACGCTTGCTCAGGAGTAAACTTTGAAACCTTTTTGCCGAAACCAGAGCCCAACGAAAAGATTTGAAAGCCGCCAGAGTCGGTCATAAGCGGCCCCTGCCAGCTCATAAAGTCGTGCAGCCCACCAAGTTTTTCAACCGTCGCTTCTCCTGGATGCAAGTAAAGATGATAGGTGTTTGCAATAAGCACTTGGACTCCAGCATCTTTCAATTGTGTCGGCGTAAGACCCTTAACGGTCGCCTTAGTTCCAACTGCAGTAAATGCTGGCGTTTGGATATCGCCATGTGGGGTCGAAAGTACGCCCGCGCGGGCGCGTCCGGGGCCACGTTTTTCTATGCGAAAGGAGTTTCCTGCCACAGCTGCAGTATACGGACGAGACGCTGCGACGCAATGTAACTTATCCGTTTATGCCTGGTTATAGGGTTTAGTGGGCGCAGGTAGGTACGGAGTGGAAGAGGTGTGAAAGTCTGGCGTGCTGTTTCTTCGCCCTCAACACTCGCCACTTTCCCCTCTTCCATCCTCCGTACTCTACCTATCAATTTCGTTCTTTCTTCTCTCTCCGCTTTCTTCTCATCCACCTTGGCCGTCTTCTTGACGGCCATGTTCATTTCAAGTTCTTACATACAGGCGTTTGAAGCAACCAGAACTTGAAAAATTGCTGCAGATACGCGGCGCGGAAAAGCCAGCCGCGAGGCCTATCAAGTATAGGACGAGCGGCTGGCTTAGGCTCCGCAACAATGTAGGTGCGGCAATTTTACGAGTTCTAGCTACTCTACTTTGAGGAGTTCGATAGCAAAAATAAGCGTCGAATTTGCAGGAATTGATCCATTAGCCTGCGCACCATACGCTAACTCAGGCGGGATCTGAAGGAGACGCTGACCGCCGACTTTCATACCGACAATACCCTTGTGCCAACCTTGGATAACTTGATCCTGTCCAAGTACGAATGAGAATCCTTTGTCTTTTGTTTCTGGATGCAAATCGGAAGCATCAAAAACAGTTCCGTCCGTGAGACGTCCGACGTACTTTGCGTACACGCGCTTGCCGTTTACCGCTTCAGCTCCGGTACCAACCGTGACGTCGCGAACAAAGAGACCGCCGCCGAGGTCTTTGACATCAACTGCCGGGGTTCCTGACGCCTGTTCTGCATTCTGCGGGGCATTCGTATTTTCTTGCTCCATTCCTGTCGTATTAGTGCCCATAAATTTCCACATAAAAAACCCGACAACCACAACAGCCACCACGACCGCTATGCCGATTATTATTTTCTTATCCATGGGTAAAGAATACCCTCTCTTATTATCTGCTGGCAAGAAAGGCCCTCTGGATTACTGCTGCTTCCCACGCGCACGCATTGCCTCAAGGATACGCCCTATACCAAGCACATAGGCAGCCTGTCTCAAGGTAATGTCTCTCTCATCGTGAATACTCCAAATTTCATTAAAGGAGTCAGTCATAAGAGGACGCAGCCGCGCATGCACAACTTCTTCATCCCAACGTTCACCAGTCCGATTTTGTAGCCATTCGAAATATGAAACCGTCACTCCACCTGCATTTGCAAGAATGTCTGGAATAACCAAAATATTCCTCTCCTTTAAAATCGCATCCGCCGCCGGCGTAGTAGGACCATTGGCGAGTTCGAGAACTATCGATGCGCGGATATCTTTTGCGTTCTCCTCAGTAATAACCCCGTCGAGCGCTGCAGGAATAAGGACATCACAAGACATTGTAAGAACATCATTCGGAGAGACAACCCGAGCAGCATCTTCAGACATCTTCACGGTATCGCATACCGAACCTTCACAATACAAATTCGTTATTGAATGAGTCTCGTGCTTCGCGCGATGGGCGGCCATAGGATCAAGTCCTCGCTCCGATACTAAGCCTCCTTTGCTATCCGCAAGCGCAACGATGCGGTATCCAAGAGAATGCAATATGCGCGCCGCGTGATAGCCGACATTTCCAAAACCATGTATCGCAACGCGCATATCGCTACGCTCTTTGCCCAGACGTATGCGTAATTCTTCCAGTACATACACACCCCCTTGTGAAGTGGCGGTATCGCGTCCCAAACTGCCGCCAAGTGCCAGTGGTTTTCCAGTAATAACTGCGGGCGCACTTATGCCGTGCACGCGCTCATATTCGTCGAGTATGTACCCCATTATCTCTGCAGTTGTATAAACGTCCGGTGCTGGTATGTCACGATCCGGGCCGATGTCGTTTGCAAATGCACGCGCAAACGCCCGCGCAACGCGCTCTATTTCTGCTTTTGAGTAGCCCTTTGGATCGAACGCCACACCCCCTTTAGCCCCACCAAGTGGAATGTTTACCACGGCACATTTAAGTGCCATAAGTGCAGCGAGCGCTTTTACTTCGGACTGATCGGCGTTTGGATGAAATCTAATACCGCCTTTGTACGGCCCACGCGCGTTATTAAACTGCACACGATATGCCTGTAAGGAAACTTTTTCGCCAGAATCACGTTCAACTTCCAGTGTCCGTTCGATAATCCGGTCGGGAGTTGAGAGCGCGTCAATGTCAGCGGTGGTTAAACCAAGTACTGCAGCGGTTGAATGAAGTGTCGCGAGGTATGACTGGAATGGATCCTGCATAGGTCATCCATGGTAGCAGAAACTTCGATGGCTGTGCGATGGAACAGTGCGTGCATACTCCTGTGAGCTATAGCTCACAGGAGTATGCACGCAAAAACTATAACGATAGTAAAAATTAGCGAAGATCGAGAGCGTGCACCGATGCGGCGGGTGTGCTCTCAGGTACCGTGGCACCAGTAAGGACGAAACTATTGAATGCGAAGATCGCGAAAACAAACGCTGTCACAACCGCTCCTGAGAGGAGCATGTCGACAGGCTGCACGTGCATATGGATAACAATCGCCAGAACGAGGGCAACAATAAGGAGCGTCAGGATGGCCGCAAGAATAGAGAGGGCCATGGTGCGTGGTGAATTAAAAATACGCACAACCGATGAAGGTATCTGTGTTGAACGCCCTTCGACAGTAGGTTGAGCAGGCACAGGGGCAGACGTCAGCGCCTCAGAAACTGCAGTCTCAACTGGCACTTCCGGAACTTCTGCAACTGAAGCCGCCGCTACTTTTGCGGCCACCGGTGCAGGTTTCGGCTGAGCAGCCACAGGTTGTGATGCGGGCGCAATGCCTAATTCGGCACGTGAAGTTCCAAAAAATTGGACAACAAACGTGGTCTTTTGCCCTTCATAGGTACCCTCGGCAACTCCGATACCAATATCTTTGTACACCCCCTTCACAACGTTCGCTCGATGCGACGGCGAGTGCATCCATGCATCCACAACGTCAGCTGAATCAAAGAAGCGTACTGCAAGATTTTCTCCCGCATATGCGTAATCGTATCCCGCATCAATCACCCACTTCCACGGTTCTGAACCGTTTGGATCTTTATGTGAAAAATATCCCCGCGCAGCCATATCATCAGCCTTTGCTTGTGCAGCGGCCGTAAGAAGCGGGTTGGTATTTAAATCTCCCAAACCAAGCGTCGAACGCTCGTTGTTTGTGAGGTTAACAATTGCCCCCTTAAGAACTGCTGCTGCAAACTGACCGGCCCCAGACTGCATAAAGAGCGACGTAAGAAGGAACCCCTCCACAACGCAGGTAAGTGCGACGACGGTAATAAGAGCGTCACGAGACAGCGAGTGCGGGCGATACTGATTTTCTGCCGAAGGCAGGAAATACGCCCTGAGACGCGCGCCAATGCTGCGGGGCTCATCCATAGTGGAAAAACTATACCATATAATTCTCAAAATATCCACTTATCCCCAGGCAGCTCATTTTGTGGTGTACAATTTTTATATGTATCGCAACGTAGGTGTCGTCGCCATTACCCTTTTCTTCCCCACTCTCGTCTCAGCCGCTGCCATCGGATTTTCTGGAGAGCCTGTGTGGATCTCAAACACGCCGATCGTTGAGGGTGAGACTGTCCTTATTCACGCCGCACTTACAAACGGCTCGAACAAAACGCTCACCGGTAACCTCGTCTTTCGCGATGGCGGCAGAGGCATCGGATCTCTTCCTCTCAGTCTTAAAGCTGAAGAAGCTCGTGTGATGTCTGTATCGTGGTCCCCCAAAGCAGGTGCGCATGAAATAGCAGTTGAACTCGCGAACCCATCGGATTCAACCGCGAAGCGGACTGAAGTATTGAAAGTGACCGTTGCATCGAAAGACGCAGCGAAGAGCGAGGCAGCCGTTGTGGCTGGCCTTCCTAACCTTTCTACGGACGCTTCATTCACCGACTCACAATCAATCCAAGGCCTCATTGCCGGTGTCTCCACACAAATTGCAGAGGTCACTGCTCCCGTCTTCAATACCGTCGATACCTGGCGTAAAAGCGGTAGTAATTTTCTTTCTGCTCATTCTTCTGATGCCAAAATAAAAGTTGCCGAGATAACCGCAAAGAAAGCCGCGCTTGCTGAAAAAGATACCCCCGAAGCCAAAAGTGAAAGCCGCACGCTTACACTCTGGCAGATACTGCGCACGCTACTTTTGTATATCTACCAAGCGTTCAATCTCCTTATATCGAAAGCTGGTATTTTCTACCCAGTCTTTGCACTCGCGTTTTTCTTCTTCCTTTGGAAGATGTGGCAACGTATGCGCCGTCCCTCCTACGATTATTAAAATTCGCGTTGCCGAAACCGCTGAGCGAGCACTGTAGCAATACTAAATAATACCAGCGCAAAAACATCGAGCGCGCTGCAATAGAGGCAGAATGCGTGTATGACAAATACCTGCAGATACACGGACCATACGCCGACAACAACCCCAAGCGCTCCAAAAACAACTGCCGCCTTGCTCATAAATGCTGACGTCTCAAGCGACGGTCCAATGATAGCCCCCGCTACGTAATAAACGACGGCCAGATACGAAAACGGGATACCGAGCACTCGCGAATATGAACTGGTCTGTACTACATCGCAGCCATGAGCTGGTCCGCAAACAGGAGAAATGTCTAAAAAGGTTGTGATGGCGAGATACAACGAATCCGCAAGTCCAAGAAGGATTACTAGTAAAAATAGGTAGCGCAACGTCTTGATACTCATCGTTAGTGTCCCTCCTCTGCTACTGAATCTTCCTTAGTATGATGAATCGTCCCTGGCGCGTGCTCAGGAGCGGTGTATATAGTGTAGAGCTTAAGCGCCTCTATGCCAGTGTTGCGAATATTGTGAAGTGTCCCTTTTGGCACCACGACGGCATATCCATCCTGTATTTGATGAACTTCTCCGTTCAGTATTGCCTCCCCCGTCCCCGCTTCTACACGAATAAATTGGTCTAAATCGTGCGCTTCTTCGCCGATCTCAACTCCCGATGGTATGGACATAACAACCAACTGCGAGTCTGGGCCCGTAAAGAGTACTTCTCGATAGTGCTCGTTGCGAAGTGTCGCTTCCTCGATGTTTCCTGCGTATCCAATCATAGTTATCGTAAATCAACTGACGTAATAAGTGCACCAAGATCTTTCACCGTCTGGTCTTCGCGGGTGCGCCAGCTTCCTGAAAATATGTATATCGCCCCTTTGTGCGACACCGCGACGTTGTCTGATTCATAGAGGCCTGTTGAGGTATATGTCAGCGCGTCGTTTCCATCAACACGTGTTTCTGCAAAATCGAAGCCGCTTGTTGGTGTTGGAGCAGTACTGTTCATACTGTGAAGCCAGTCTGCCAAGTCGAGGTTCTTTGGATTCGGAAATATCGCAACAGTAAGGCCCGTTGGACCTTCACCTGCCTCAGGGGTGGTCTCTCCGGTATGAGTAAGGGTTAAATACGTAGCAAGCGAACCGTTGACATCGATTTCACGCTTTACGAGCGTATACGTACCGGGGTATTTAAACGATAGGTGGAGCTCGTCACTTTCGAAGGTAGACGTCTTTGCAGTTGGCGTGCTTTCCGATGCGGGCGCATGTGCCGGCCGCACGTCAAGCACATACCATGTGGTCACAATAAAAGCTGCGAGGAGGCCTGCAAGTACAACATGTTGGGTTGTGATAGGGGTTCGCTTCATATGACTTACGCCATACCTTGTAATGCTGCGTATACTTCCGCGCCATGTTCTTTTGGTGTTACGTTCGGAAATGTCTTTACGATGACACCCTCACCATCGATGATAAACGTGGCGCGAACCGTACCCATATATTCGCGGCCCATCATTTTCTTTAACTGCCATACGCCGAATGCATCCATGAGTGCGTGCTCAGGGTCAGACCATAGCGGAAACGATAAGTCGTACTTCTTGGCAAACTTCTGGTGCGAAGTGCCTGAATCTTTTGATACGCCGATAACGGTCACACCGATCTTCTTAAAACGTGCCGAATAATCCTGGAACTGCCGCGCTTCGATAGTGCACCCTGGCGTGTCGTCTTTTGGATAGAAATAGAGGACAACAATTTTACCTGCATAGTCTTTAAGTGACGCAGCGTTTCCATCCGCATCTTCCACTTTCACCCCACGAGGCGCTTTGTCACCCTCCTTCAACATGCAGGTATGGTATCACGCTTGACCTGAGACTTTTATGTCCCTATGGTTACCTCGGCAAGTTCGCCAATCCATCCGGAGCGCCCCGCAGATGCCGTTGAAGCTTCCATGCGAAATGAGGATGTTGCAGTCGTGTGGCGACCAAGGCGAGCCGCTATATGTCATCGGCGAGCTCGAAGCCGGCACTCTGCTCGACATCCACCTTCTGCCTACCGAAAAACCAACGGTGGTCTCCTACGACCACCATGCCAGGCTGGCAATCAGGATCGACAAGGCTGGTACCGCCTCCTATCTCCTCATCGAGGAGCTCAGCGACGCGGCCAAAGGCCTTGCCGACGCCTGGACTCAGCAGTATGAGGTGAGCCAGTTCGGTGACGAAGCAGCACGCCCCGCCGCACGGGACTTAATGGAGACCATCTACGCACAGGTTCTCCTCGAGGTGCGCAAGCACACGCGAGCATCCCTGAAAGTTGCCGCGTAAACCCTGCAGGCATAGCCGCCCCACTTTAAGTCAGGTGGGGCGGTGCCTTTTTATGTATATAGCACCCACGATATCTATTTTACGAAACGTGCATAAAAATACGTCAAATAACGAACCTTCTCTGCGTTCGTTTATATTGCAGGGTCGATTAATAGCATTATCGCTAAAAAATATGACTACCTTAGTTACTCCGCGCTATCGTGCTATCGCTGCTGCGTTCGGGTTCGCCCTCGCATTGGCGTATGCCACGTTTAGCGCAGTGCCAGTTGCTCAAGCAGCAGAAATCTTCGGATCTCTCTCGCTTGGTTCAACAGGAACAGACGTTACGACGCTCCAAACATATCTGTCGAGCGATTCGACGCTGTATCCTGAGGGACTTGTGACTGGCTACTACGGCACGCTCACGCAAGCTGCGGTTACCCGCTTCCAAGCGCGCTACGGCATCTCACAGACTGGGACTGTAGGTCCTATCACCCGAGCAAAGCTCAATGAGATTATGTCGGGCGGCAACGCAGGCGGACCAATAACCGGAGGCGATGTATGGGCTCCAACCATGACTCCCGAAGTAGTTGCGAAAACTTCTACGACGGCAAATATTAGCTGGAGCACCAGTGAGCCGGCAGTAAGCAAGATCTACTACGCGACCTTCTGGCCTATATGGCCATGGTCCGACGTTCAAGGATCAAGCGCCGCCGACCCAATCGTGGACAATCAGAGTTCAATAACGCTCACGGGTCTTACGCCAAACACGCTGTACTACTACATGCGTGAGTCGGTAGACCCTTCCGGTAACGTGATGTGGACTGTTGCAAGTACGTTCCGCACGAATCCGTAGGCGTTCACCCTAGCTTCTCAAAAACCGCACACCCCGCTCCGGCAAAAGCCGGAGCGGGGTGTTTTAAGGTAGTACTAAATATTGCGGTTACGCGTTTGGGCTAAACATGCAACGGAGGCATGTAATCTGACGAGCACGAGTTTTTATATAACGGGTGCCACAGACACAAATCAAGATTGCCGTCTTGGTTTTCTTTTCAATCCAGCGACCATCCTGCTGAAACGTCTTGGTGATTTTCCCAAGATTATGCTGCGGGCGGTTTGGCTTCTGGGTATCAGTAGTGGTGCGATTTGCTTGTGGTTTCATGTAGGAAAAGTGCTTCCTATCACGTGGTAGGAAGCCAATTCACTGTATCATAGATATCATTAAGCGTCAATGTATCCGCTCTGAGCTCATTTACGCGAGTCGTTCTGCACCTCCTTCGTAATTCCCTTCTGTATGAGGAGGGCGAGGTGTAGGGCCTGCGCGACGACTCGGAGGACGAGTGGCAAAGGTCGGACGCTGCGGAGCGCGAGCTCCAGGAGTACTCACTGAAGCCACTGCAGGACGAGCGTGGAACGTGCCGCGGCGCGATACACCAAACCCTCCACTCTGCGGGCGCGCACCGAAGTTGCCACGCCCGTTTGATTGTCCACCACGACGGCCTGCACCGTAGCCACTCTGACGTGGCTCACGCGCAAAGTCACTCGCAGGCACAGCACGTGCAGCTGGCAAGTCAGACGGGAGTTCGGTAATAGCGAGGCTCGTGCGGATGAGACGTTCGATGTCGCGTACGTCGCGGCGTTCGTCTGGCATCGCAAAAGAAATAGCGTGGCCTTCAGCGCCGGCACGTGCCGTGCGACCAATGCGGTGCACGTAGTCAGCCGCTACTGTAGGAAGGTCGTAGTTAACGACAAGCTCGATGCCTTTAACGTCAATGCCTCGAGCAGCAATATCGGTAGCTACAAGCACGCGGTAACGCCCGTTTTTGAAACCTTCGAGCGCATCTTTGCGCTGGTTGAGCGAGCGGTTACCGTGAATTTCTGCGGCAGAATGTCCCATACGCTTTACGCCCTTCATGACGCGCGTTGCGCCATGTTTCGTGCGTGTGAAAACGATGGTCGAGCCTTTCCAGTCAGTGAGCACTTTTTCAAGCAGACGTATCTTTTCATCCTTGCGAACAATAAATATTTCCTGCGTGACGCGCTCAGCGGTGGTTCCTTGCGGCGCAACTTCGATATTGATCGGCAGTTTCATCTGCTTGCTTGCGAGGTCCATCACCTCTTTTGAGAGAGTTGCGGAGAAAAGCATAGTCTGACGATCGGTCGGTACTGCAACAACGATACGTTTGATCTGCGGCCAGAAACCCATGTCGAGCATGCGGTCAGCTTCATCGAGTACCAATATTGAGATGCGATCAAGTTTGAGCGTCTTTTGCTCCATGTGGTCAATGAGACGCCCCGGTGTCGCGACGATGATGTGCGGGTCGCGACGTATAGCGGAGAGCTGCGGGCCCATAGAGGCACCTCCGATGAGTACCGCCGTGCGGATACCGAGTGGCTTTCCTATTTTGATGAGTGCTTCCTCAACCTGAAGCGCGAGTTCACGTGTAGGAAGAAGGATAAGACCGCGCCCTTTGGTCTGGGCGATACGCTGGAGCATCGGCACGCCAAAGGCGAGTGTTTTGCCGGTACCAGTCTGAGCAACACCAACAACATCCTTACCTTCTACCGCGTGCGGTATGGCTTGGTGCTGTATTGGAGTCGGAGTGGTGTATTTGAGTTCCGAGAGGATCTCGAGGAGCTTCGGCGCAATGCCGAGGCCGTTGAACGAGGCGCTATGCGCCGGTGAATCTTTAGGCATGAACTAGTTAAAGCGGCAAAAGCCGCGTGAATTGGTATTGATACCGTCTTGAGCTTGTTTTCAGCGACTCAGTCGACGTCCGCCGGTCCTGAAGAAGCTTCAAGACGAAAAACGATAAGAAACGGTATTGGTTAGGATATTAGCACACAGAGTCTCATTGGTCAATGACGGCCGATTACCCTCCTTTCCAACCACTCAACAACGAGGGTGTTAAATGTTTCTTTCAAATGAGGCGACCCCGTAAAACTATGGGGAGCTCCTTCCATGACGTGGTGTTCTATATTTTTTGGCGCTGCGCTTTTGTAATTGATAATGGTTTGTTTTGGAACAACTTCGTCTCGGCCTGCTTCAACAAGAAGTATCTGTCCCTCAAATGCATGCACCGCCCGCAACGCAGCAGTAGATTCCCAACTCCTTGGCGTAGTCCTCCACACAGCCTTATCTCCGTCATCTTGCGCTCGAGGCAATTCAAACGTCTCGTCTTCGTAGTCGGCAGGGACTCTCATAACTAGCCAAGCAATTGCGCGCTGTGCCGTAAGGAGTGCTGCGAGATACGCACCAAAGCTACTGCCAACAACACTTATTTGAGCCACATCTACGTGAGTTTGCGTTGCTAAAAAATCGTACGCAGCGAATGCATCATTGAGAAAATCCTTGCGCGAAAGTTCTCCTCGATTTCCAGGCGTCTCGCCGTGACCGCGCAAGTCAACGGTCAGACAAATATATCCAAGCTCAGCTAGTCTTTCAGCCAAGCTAAAAAGTCTATCTTGAGCGCTCTCCCAGCCGTGAAGAAGAAGCACGGCTGAACTTTTATCTTTAGGGATTTTTGGCAGGAACAAATTTCCAGATAGAGTCGATCCTGCATCTGCAGCGATAGAAACAGATTTCATGTGCCCTAACGATACCTCAATCAATCGAGAAATCGAGCTGCTTGAGCGGTATTCCCAGAGACTGCCCGTGTCGAACGGCCTCTTTCCAAGTGCTTTTATCCGAGTAACGGATATCGAACATACGATCCTTAAAAATAACTTTCACATCGTCGCCGCCCTCCTCCCAGAAGTGCACGTACCACGGGCCTCCATTGAGAAAACTCTGGAACTGCGGCAACTGCTCTTCCGTTGTGCGCACTTCATGAAGCGTCCAATCGCCGAGGCGGTACGTGCTATCGACTTTCACTTTGCGCAGAACCTTAGCGTCAGCGAGGCTGTTTTCAACAACAAGTCCCTTATACATACGTTTACCACTCTTGCTCTTCATCTTTTAGTGGCACGACTTCAGTCATCTCTGCATTTTGTCCTGGCACGACACACAACACTTTGCCGACTATTTTGAAATCACGACGCAACACGATCGGTTTGTACTGAGGATCTTTCGAGAGCGGCCTCAATATAGTTGCCTCCGCAGTTCGCTGCAGTATTTTAACTGTCACCATATCGTCAACGATAGCTGCAACGCGATCCCCGTTATCTGCATTGTTGCTAAACCGGATAAGTACGTAATCGCCGCTATTGATACCCGCGTCGTTCATGCTGTCCCCTACGGCACGCACTGCCACAACTCCTCCATCTCCCTCATCAACTATTTCTTTATCGACTTCCAAATATTCGTCGTAATTTTCCTGAGCAAAAACACTCAAGTCGTCACAACCGACATTCGCGACAACCGGGATGCTCATAGTCATCGCGCTCGGCATGCCACGACCTTCTGAACGACGCAGCTCGATATTGCGGTGCATGTTTTTATGCCGCACGATATAGCCCTTTTGCTCTAAGCAATCGAGGTACTGCGTGACGGTACGGAGCGATTTAACTCCAAGCGCGCAGCGGAGCTCCTCTACCGTTGGGGACTCTTTACTCATAGCAAAGTGCACCCGTATCACCTCCAAAACTCGATATTGCTTTGCCGTAAGTACCCCTAAATTCATGTGTATAAAATACCACCTTTATCGGTAGTACATACACTTGATACACATATTCTGTGGATAACCCTATCGTTTGAATGACTGCGCAAAAACAGCGAGCGCCGCCACAAAGACTGCCAAGTTAAGGTACCCGATCATGTACATTCCACCCTTAAGCGCCTCATAGATGCATAGCGCGATACCGAGCAAGTAGAGCCCCGCGAAAAGCGGTTGCGGTGCCCGAGATGCTGCGTCTATCCCCTTCAGCATCATCATAAACTGATACGCCCATGCAATGAGGATTATGACGAGGCCAATTTGAGTAAGCATAGTTACCGCGTAAGTTTTACCGAACGGCGAATCGTTTCAAATAGTTGCAACACTTCTGCCTTATTAAATTCGCGTACGGCACCTTCAGGGTAGTTGTTGATGTTTGTGCTATGGATCAAGAAACGAACGGCAGTGCATGGAGAGGAGCCTTCAATAGCGTAAACGCTTTCTTCATAAAAATTACCGGCGCCAGCTCCATTCACTTGTGCGTTGAGTGCGTTGGGATCGATTTGTTCCCCAGCAAGAAATACTTTAGCTCGACAGGTCGTTCCTGTACCGCGATATACCTCAACCGAAACGTGACTGTCAGAAGAAAGGTTTGTTCCTTGCGCGTATTGCGGAGGAACTGTAAACGATACGCCTGGAATAGCAGTGCCTTCGTCGCCAAAACCAGTGTACGAATAGTTTTCGTTGACCACAAAACCTTCTGGGTACGCAGCACTAAAACCGTAAGTGGCAGAGGAATAGGTATTGAGTTGCTCAGGCTTTGGCTGACGCATGTGGAGCAGTCCAAATATCACAACCGCAACAACACCAAGCGCAATTGCATATAAAATCCCTTGCCGTAGTCCTACGCGCTCCATAACTCCACTATAGCAAAATTAAACCGACGCGTTTTTACTCAACCTGCACGGTGAACCTGGATGGAATCACTGCTCCATCAACCTTGAATTGCGCCCATACGGTATAGAAACCTGGCTGGGGGAAAATAAGATGCGCTTCGATATTTGGACCAAAATGAATCGGCGTCACCATTGAAGCCATCGAATGCAGCACGTTTCCATTTTTGATTATGATCGGTGGATACGGAGTTCCTGGCGCGTGTACTTCACCGTGAGTATGGATGAATGTACTGAGGTCATTTTTTACTACCGATATATGCATCGCCGCTGAAAGATACGGTTCGAGATTCTCGACCGGTTTTCCATCTTTCATAACTTTGAATTGCAGCGTCGTTACTTCTCCGGCCAACGACACACCCGAATTAAGCGAGACTTGATACCCACCGAACGTACCTTCGGCTTTGTACGTGGCCGGTTCCTTCGCTTGTGCCGGTGCGCCCGCAACATCGACGATAAATTGTTTTGATTCAAGCGTCAGGCCGTGCGCGTAATCAGCTGCGATAAGGTACTTCCCTGCTTTTGGAAAGGTGTAGGCAAGCGTAAAGGTTGATGTTTCTTTCTCTTTTTCTGTGAGCGGATGTTCGTCGTCAGGATGAATGTGAGCAAACACCGTTTGATCCTCACTTAGTACAACGACATGGAGGAGCTTCTCCATATCTACATACAACGTCGCAGGAGTACCATCTTCGTTTTTGAGCGAAACGGCAAATGTTGTGCGAATGCCTGCAACTGGCTTTGCCGGCACCGTTGCAAGAGTGACTCTCGCCGCAGGAAAGCTGCTTGCGTAGTCATATTCACGTTTATCTGCAAAAAGGTAGGTAAAGGATCCCATTCCCCACATGCAGCCTTCGCGAGCGGTTTGCGATAAGGCTTCGCCTGCGCGAGTCGGCTGCATCAAATGCCACATATTGCCGTCTGCTTCACAGACGCTCTTAAATGGATTCGCTATAGGCGATGCAGCAACCGCAGCTGCGCCATTTCCTAGAACAAGCGCGGCAATCAAAAAGAATGGCACCGCGAGCGGGGCGGCAAATTTCCACCGGTGCGCAGGAAGAGATACTTCGTATCGCGAGAATCGCAAAAGTGCGTAAGCGAGGAGAAGTCCGAGTATGGCGATAATCGTGAGCGCAATAGCAAACGTATCGAACGAACGATGGCGCTCCCATCCGACTTGTGGAGTGAAGTCGTGCTGCGAAGCGGTAAATAAAACATCAGCGTCATAGCCTTTAGTTTGAGGCACTTGAACGTGGAGGGTGTTTGACACATCTCCAGCTAACAGCGCGAGTGGAAAAACATACCCGCCTTCAAACCTTTTCTGCAGAGAAACAGAAATTGTCTCTGTTTCATTTTTAAGAGTCACTGTGGGCTCTTGTATAGCACTTCCACCGACTGCAGTCAGAAGTAGCATGCCATCTTCAATCTGGTCTCGCTGTAGTTGTACTTTCACACCTTGATTCGTAGCCGAAAATACGTGAGTGTCAGGCTGCAAAAGTGGTGGCGAAGTAATGATTATTGCACTTGAAAAATAAACAACGAGCAGTGCCGCGGCACATTCGACAGCAAGCGTCATTGGTACAAAGCGAACAAAAAGACTCGGCCATTTTACTCGGGCACACACGTGGTATATGCGAAGCGCGGCGACAATCAACGCAACAACGAGGAGCGAAATACATGCGTGCCCCCATGTCGTTGAAAGAAGATTCTCAAAACTTTTTAGATGCAACCACACGATGTAGCAGGCCGTCACCGCAACCGCGGCAAGATTAACCGACAGGATAGTGAATACCCGTGGAATAACCGCGTAGAGTATTTCTCTTAAACTTCGTGAAAGCGAAAGTACCAATACAATTCCAAGCACTCCTGCCCACAAGTCTTTTTCAATGAGGTGCACGAAGTTTATGGCAACAGAGAAGTGCGGGTGGAATGGGTTTGCCGTCGCGTGACTAACGACTGCTCGGAAGTATTCAAAAAATGCCATTGCTATTCCAATAAGCAGTTCATATACCGTTATACCTGCCGCAGAAATGATGCGCCGTCTGCCAACATAAAACGTGATGCCGACAACAAAAACAGCCATCATTCGGTAGAGCGTTGCTGAACCTGCCGTAGTGGTTAGATAGATAGGTATTGCGGCAAGGAGATCAACTTGTTTTAGAATCGCGAGTTCTTTTGCCTTAAGGAGTAGCTGTAGTGCTCCACCAACAAGCGCCAGCAAAACGCCTCCCCACAGGAAGAACGCATACCCCCGTGCAATCGGGCGTTGTTCACCGGCAAAACTACTTCTTCGCAACAGTGGGCGGAAAGCAATCGCAAACAAAAGTAGAGCAGCCAAGATAAACCCGTTGCCCATAAGTTCCACCGTCATCGAAAGCGCCTCGGGTTTCGTCGCAATTTGAACTACCTCCGCGTCAACTGCTCCGGCATCGCTTGCGACAATCCCTTTTCCAACCGCAAATGGGTACGCTCCTTTCGTAAAATGACCGTCATCGGCAGAGACAACACTCCACGAAACAAGATACGTTCCTACCCCATCGTCCCGCACGGGAACAACTAACTCTTGCGTATCTGTTGCATTGGTGTGCGCCTCAGAAGTTGCTACCTCTGCGCCACTGGGACCTTTGATTCGTATAGAACTCGCATGCGCGTCGATGTGTTCTGAAAAACGGATATGAACACTCGTGGGTACCGTATCAACCGTTGCGGATGAACGTGGCGAATAGTCGATAGGTGTTGCGTGAGCGCTCGCTACAGCGGGCAGCACAAAAAGCCCTACACAAAGCACGTACGAAATGTTTCTAAAAATGGTGTTCATGTATGGGACCGAGCACATCCCGCGCAACTTCCGTCGCGCGGGCGTACCGGTCAAAAAACCTATGACTTACGACGCATGAACGCGACCACGCCGAGCACCAGACTTGCGACTCCTAGACCTAACGCCCACGTACCTTTTGTCGAAGCACTATTTGCTGTTGAGGCAACTGATACTAGAGGTGTAGCATCCTCAGGGAAACCGAGTGCTTCTTTCTTTTGAGGACAACCAAAACCTCCACCTTTCATGAGTTGTTTTACGCCAGCAGAGACTTCCTTTTCTCCTTCATGTGCAGCGTCCTCACCTTCTGCGCGACACGTAAAGGTTATATCAACCGGTGTTTTGTTTATCGTCCCAAAGAAACGATACGAGATGGTTGTTGCAACCGTCGGGATAAACATCGCTTTGTACGAACCTGGCGTGTTGTACACCGGAGAGAGATCTAGCGTTTTTTTCTTATCTCCAGCGATAAGCTCGACTTTGAGATCTTTTTCGAGACCAGCTGCAGCCGTGCCGCCCATGGCTTCCATGTCACCATCTTCGGCCATCATCATGTGTCCTCCACTCATGACGCGGAAATCGACACCGGTTTTATCGTCGACCGCGACTGGCTCGTTGAGCGAACCAATAACAAAGTCATATTGCGTGCCACCGATAAGGAACGATGCGTGCTGATGTGCGCTCGCCGCAAGTGGTAGTGCGCACAGTAGAAGTGCAGGAACAAAACCTAAAAGTTTTTTCATTACTACGGTACTAAGGTTCTAATAAATGCCCAGTCGCATTTATCCAAACCTCCGATATAAAGCGGTGCCGCTTCGCAGGTATTCAAAAAGTGGATCAAAATCGAGCGACAACCTCTTTCTCGACCTTCCAACGCCTAAGGAAATGCGTGCAAGGTTTGACGTTATAAATCCAAAACAGAACAGTACAAAAATATCTGCAGCTACAGAGAGCAAAGATTTTTTATCTTCATGCCTAAGCGACGTATGTAAAATCTGCCAGCCAATATCTGTCCCCTCTCCAGCGTGGCTGTGCTGGTGAGGGATAGCCGCGTGCGCCAACATTCCTCCCGCTACAGCAAAAGCGACAAGCAGGGCGAGGCACGTGGCAGCAATTCTATAGGTACCTTTGGACACAAACATGGCTCGATTTTAGCACCTCTTACCCACAACTAAAGGGCACGCTCTTCAACGTAACGCGCCACAACCCAGACGATAGCCACGGCGATAACAAACGGCCAGCTAAGTATGGTGCCGAGAGCGCGCTCTCCTAGAGAGTAGACGAGGACACCCCAAAAGCTATCCCATACGACGGTGGCAATAAGCGAAAGAATCAAAAATTTTCGTAGATTGAATTGCAAAATACCAGCTGCCGTAGAAGTGAAAGACGCTAGTCCTGGATGCCAATAACTTAGAAATATTGTGCGTACGCCATATCGTTCGATCTTACTTTGAGCCTCCTCTAGCTTCTTCTTGATCCCAAAAGCGAGTAACACTTTGTACCAGCCATATTTTCCAAGAAAAAAGTTGACGACATACCCGCAATAGAGTGCGGCAGTCACTACCGCAACAGAAAGTGCCGCGTACTGCGGCGTTGGGGAAAGCAGTATCGAAATAAAAATGACGAGGCTTCCAGGGAAGTACCAACTGATAAGTAACAACGCCTCAAGAAACGCACCGACAAACACCAGGACCAAGCCGTACTGCGCGATATATCCTTTGATGATTACGATAAGCTCCTCTTGCGGTGGTAAGTCGAACAGGTACCAGAGGCCAGAGAGCACGAGGAGTGCGGCAATGCCGAAGAGCGGCAGTTGAGCGGCTTTCCAAAGTGCTTCGGCCTTAGACATAGAAGTGATTATAGCTGCATAAGAATTACACTGATAATCCCGAGCCCAATTCCAGCTTTATTTATCATCGAGAGATCTTCATTAAAAATCAAAACGCCTGCGAGAATGACCGCGATTAAATTCAGTACCGTAAAAATAGATATCGCTTTTGAGAGGTAGTCGTACCGGAGCGAATATGCCCAAATGATAGTTCCTATCGTGTAAAGTCCAACACCCAGGTATAAAAGTACGGCCTTCCCTTGTAAGTGGGACGCTTTAAATAGAACGTCTGCAATTACTTCAAATAAAACAGCGGCCCCAATAAGTGAAAGAAAAATCAATTGGCTCATAAAACTACTGTACTTGCCTTAATAAGATTAATTTTTTCTGCCGAGGCCACCTTTTGATTTCTGCCTCTCGCTTCAAAGCTGCTGACCTATTGGGGTAGGTTTCAGTATGCGCAATGCGAACAACTTCTTGAGACCGCGTGTAGTGTCCGCCCACTCCGTCTTTGTGTTGTTTAAAACGTCTCTCAACATCGGTGGTAATGCCCGTATACAGAGAGCCATTTTTGCACTCCAGAATATAGAGAAAGTAGATTGAACTGCGCTTCATTGCTCCTCGGTGAGATTTATCTTACAACGACACCTTCGTATAAATGCTCTTGGAAAGAGACTTGCTTTAAAATTTCTTCATCGGTCAATTGCGCCCCTTCAGGCACAACAATCAACTTGTCGTCATCGTCATTTATTCTATGAATAATGGCGATGCATACGCCGTCTGCGTCTTTAAGAGGTTCAAACACGTTGAGAAGATAGGCATCCAGGTCATCTCCGTCAGGAGCGGGTACTCCAGGTACATACCCATAGTTAATTGGGTAACTATCTATATTGTGTGGTTTATACGAAGAACCGACAGGTTGATCGAATTTAAGATGAACTTTTTTGCCGAGAAAAGTCTTTGCAAGTTTTAATGATTCTGATTCCATATTTTAATCATCTATTGGAGTCCGGGCTTGTCTTAAACTAGTTGGGGGTGCACGGGGCTGGGAAACCCACGGTTTTCCCAATCCTTCCTTCACGGGAACTATCACACGGTTCCCGACCCCTCCCTACCCTGTCCCCCACCTCTCACTGAACTTCGTACATCTCGAGTTGGGGGACAGGGATTCGAACCCCGATTAAAGGCTTCAAAGGCCTCTGTCCTACCATTAGACGATCCCCCAGTAGGTAACGGTTTGAGGATAACAGAAAAGGGTGCCTGAGGGCTACCCAAGGTGCGCATAGTCGTTGATGACCCGAGAATGCCAATCGCTTTTCTCGTCGTGTGGCAACTCTGGCGTTATTCCAGGAAGGTAGTCAACGATGCTTATCGCCGTATTTGTCATACCAAAAAAATGAGCTGCCCGAATGAACATGTCGGCGGTCAACGTGTCGCCGAACTCCATAAGGCACAGAACCATCTTCAAAAACGTTCCGTGCAAAACAACGGCCACATGCATTTCCTTTCGTGAACGTATAAGTTCTATCGCCTTCTTGCCACGCGCTTTGAGGTCATCGAAATTTTCCTCATCACTATGTTTCTGTGATGTTCCAAATGCAGGTCCAACTTTTGCCCACAAGGCAAGCGCTTCAACATCATCATGCGCTTTGCCCTGCACGACGGTAGGTTTAAGATGCTCTATCAATAGATCTGACGAGATTAGTTCAACTCCTGTTGCTTTTTGTATCGCATGAGCAGTCTGCTGCGCACGCTTCATGGTGCTCGCCAAAATAATTTCAATGGGTATACGCGTAAAACGTTCGGCTACAAGTTCTGCTTGTGCTAGACCCGTTTCGGAAAGAGGTGTTTCGTGATTTTGAAACGAACGTGTCTCATTTGCCGGGGTGCTGCCGTGACGGACGAGATATACACGTTGCACGGTATCTGGGTGCATCTTCATACTGTTTCAAGAAGTCGATATACTGCTAATTCAATTGCGATCGCAGGCTCTGGCATGCGCTGCATCTCAATACGCGCGCCGATAAGTTCTGCGAGGGTTTTTGAGTTGATAGCCTCCCCATCTTTACCCGCTAACTTTAAAAGGGTTTCAGCTTCATCTTCGCCAAATTGTTCTGCCACCTGCCCATTCATAGCTTTGCCTCCAAAGCGAAGTAGCAATATCGCCCGCGCTCGTTCAATAGCCAACATGACAAACGTTTGAGCGTCCGCTCCATTTGAAAGTGCTTCGTGGAGCGCAGACAGTGCTCCTTCAGTATCTCGCTTGGCTAGTGCTGAAAGAAACATCCCAACTGTTGCCGACTTAGGTGCACCAACAACCGCAGCCACTTCGTCTTCTGAAAGTTTTTTGTCAGATGAGACGGTAAGTACTTTCTGCAAAATTGACAGCGTGTCACGATACGAACCATCTCCCATCAATGCCACGAGCTCTGCACCAGCGGGTGCGATGGTTGCTCCTTCTTGTTTCGCAATGTCCGTTACCATCGCACGCAAGTCAGCGCGTGTGGGTGACTTGAATGAAAAAACTTGGCAACGCGACTGGATAGTCTGCGGCACTTTTCCAAGCTCCGTTGTTGCAAGAATGAATAGTGCAAAAGGAGGTGGCTCTTCTAGGGTTTTCAAAAATGCGTTAAAAGCACCTTTCGAAAGCATGTGCACCTCGTCGATGATGTAGACCTTAAACTCCGATGCGAACGGTCTCGTTGCAACACCATCTAAAAGTTCGCGCACGTTGTCGACGCCGGTGTGTGAAGCGGCATCAAGTTCGTAAAGGTCTTTTTCATCCGTCCCAATGGCGCGAGCAAAAATGCGGGCCATGGATGTCTTACCCGTACCGCGAGGACCAGCAAAAAGGTAGGCGTGCCCCGGCTTCCCTTTCTTTATCGCAGCTTCAAGAACTGACGTTATATGTTCTTGCCCGCGCACAGCCTTAAATTCTGCAGGGCGATATTTGCGATACAGAGAGGCCTGACTCATGTCATTAGTAGTATAGCTGAAACGGATTGCCGGCGGGGATATGCCCCGCCGGCACCGACCTTGTTTATTTATAGGCGACCTTGATGATCGCTCTGCGCCCTTAGGCGGAAACGGCGACCTTGGGTTGGTACCGCTTGTGCCAGTTGTGCGGGTCGCCATGCCAGTTGATCACCTCGCGGTACTGCCAGTCGGCAATCTGCTTCTGCTCAAACATCGCGAGCAGCACGTCATCGAGTGTGGTGAGCAGCCCTAGCGGGATGCCCTCCGCGACGAATTTCTCGTTCGCGCCGTCGATGTCGTAGCTCATGATGGCAACGCATCCAGCGACCGTGGCACCGGCCGTCTTCAGGGCGTTGACGCCACGCAGCAAGCTGCCGTTAGTGGTCATCATGTCCTCGACGACGATCACGTTCTTGCCCACCGGGCTGCCGCCATCGATGGGTCCCTTCTTGCCGTGATCCTTCTCCTCCTTCTTGATGGAGTAGTGGGGGCACGGGAGACTTGCGCGGCCGTTGCCGCATGTGAACTGCCCGTCATAGGCCAGCACCGAGCTAAACGGGATCGCACCCGTCTGGATGCCGGCGATAGCGTCGTAGTCGAAGTTGGCGACGGTGCGCATCTCGTCGATCAACGCCGCGTAGCTGCGGATGACCTCGATATTCGCTTCCGGCGACGCCTGGAGCAGCCTGCAGTCCATGTAGTACGGCGACTTGATACCGGACTTGAACGTGGTGAGGTGCTCGAAATTGACGCCGGGGACACCGGCCTTCACCAGCCAACGGGCAACGGCCTGTCGGGCTGGACGCGGTGCCAAAATCACGCGTATCGTCATTTGGGTTCCTTCCCCATCGATGCACAAGTCCAGGACTCTCCCAGACTTCAGTGCTTCCTTTTTGAATGTACTAAATGTTCTTCTTGATGCAACAAGCAGCAAACGAACGAGCGCGGCCGCCGGAGTCTCCCCCGGCGGCCGTACATTCCACGCTTGCGCGCGATGTTATCTGAAGCGAATTCCCATTCGGGAACAGAAATCCGCTTCAGTCTTAGGTTGTTCCTTGCCGTCAACTTGCCAGCCAAGAGCACCGTTGTTGCGGTGTGCGCCGTACTCGACGACGTTCACCTTCTTTGCTTTGACCAGCTTCCGCTCGCTTCCTGCCGTTCGCTCGTAGTAGTCCACCGTGACGAACCCTAGTTCGCGATCAGCGGAGGGAACGGTAGTTGCAGTTGGAATCGGTCTTGGCAACGGAACAGGTAGCCGCTCCGCCGGCCGTACTTGTGGCACAGGCGGTGAAGGCGGCTTCTCCTCGGCGAACGCCGTTGCCAAAGTACTGCGCAACTCGTGTATGAGTTCTGCGACAGCACCAAGCGTTGCGAGCAAGTGCGCACGCCTCTGCGGCGTTGCGTTGGCGAGGACTGCCTCGTCAGTGCTTTCAAGCGTGTTCTTGAGCTTCTCGATGATCCGCTTGATAGCGGACGCGTTGTCGGCCAACAACTCGATCTGGTGAGCCGGCGTACGTTGGAACGTGTTGACCGCCTCGCCGCGCTCAAGTGCGTCGGAACGGATCTGGTTGACGTGCATCTCGCCACGGAGCACCCGACGCGCAGTTGTAAGCTGCGTCTCAGGCGTCTTCTGCGAAATGCGGATTGCCGCCGTGATGGTGAGCTGTTCGTGCTCATCGAGCTCAGGATCAAGCAGCTCACGAACCTCCGGCACCAACCGGCGTAGTCCGTAGCGCTGCGCAACCCAGAGACCTGACTTGCCGAACATCTTAGCGATCGCGTCCATCGGCATCTTGAGACCTTCGTGCATACGCACGATGGCGTCACAGGCTTCAAGCGGGGTATGCTCCTCGCGGTTGAAATTCGCGAGAACCGCGATGACATATTGTGCGGCTTCGTCGTCGATAGCTACGACCATGGCGCGCAGCATGAGCATCTCTTGTCCTGCCATGGACGAGCGCCACCGGCGCTCGCCGTCAACCAATTCGTACTCGTTTCCGTCCGCATCCGGCTCGATACGCCTCAGCGTAATCGGCTGGATTTGGCCGGACTCGATCATTGAGGCTCGCAGGCGGAGCAGCCGAACCGGGTTGAATACCGTTCTCGGCTGTCCTGGCAACGGGCGAATCTTGCGAGGGTCGACCGACGGTTCGTACGTCGATTGCGACAGCGCACGCTTCACACGCTGCAGGATTTCCTTCCACGGACCATCCGGCATCTCGTCGACGGGTACATCCTGCCCTTCCTTCGCAATTGGCGAAGATGCGGGCGGTTGAACGTTCGTCTGAGACGTAGTAGGTGACTTCGTCACCTGTGTCACCACCGAGTCCCTCTCTCTTGAGGGACCAGGGAGTGACACAGGCATTGACGGAAGCGCCGGTTGTGGCGCTGGCGTCATTTGAGGTGCCGGCCTTGCTGCCGCAACAGGCGGCGTTACGCCAGAACCATTTGTGCGAGCAAGCAGAGGTTCGGCGACGTGTCCTACCGATACTTCTCGATGCACGATCGGCGAACCACTTGCCGCTCCGCGTTGTGCACCCGAGCTGACGCCCGGAGTTCCCCGCTTTTTGATAGCGGCAAACCCGTGCTCCGCATGGTAGTCGCACAGACCATCTTCACGCCGCGACATCTTCGACACGTCCACGGTGCCGAGGTCGGCAGCACCTTGACTAACGCAGGCGATGCATAGGCGCCAAGGTGACGCACATTTGTGCGGGCAGCATTTGTCTTTGTTGCGAGACGGCACACGAGCGAGGTCAACACAACTCGCCCGGTCGATAGAAACGCCGCCGCCACGCATAGCGCAGCCTCTAAACAATTGGACGGTTGGCATCAATTCCTCCTCACGTTTTGCGTGTGCTGGTATCTCCTATTTTTACTCATTACACTGGAAACTAGACTAGTTTCCGTACTACCAAATTGCAGCATATACGCACCGACAAATGCCGACAAGGCGCTTAGATTGTCTTGAGAAAAGCTTGTATCTTTTCGGCTATCTCTGCCGCATCCTTTGCTTCCATAAGTTCCATACGTAGTTCCTTCGCTCCGTCAAAGCCATTTACGTACGCTTTGTAGTGCTTTTTCATAATGGCAAAACTCTTTGTGTCGCCGAGCAATTCTTCAAACAATTTTGTGTGCTCCACCATGACATTCAACTTTTCTTGAAGCGTCGGAATCATTTCAGAAAATAACCAAGGGTTGCCAAAAATTGCGCGCCCAAGCATCACTCCGTCTGCGCCGGTTGCTTCTACTTTTGTATGAGCGTCCGCGATCGAAAGCGCGTCGCCGTTTCCAATAATGAGTGTGCTGGGGGCAAGTTCATCGCGCAATTTCACTGCCTCAGCTACATGCTCCCATCGCGCTGGAACAAGCGACATCTCTTTGCGTGTACGCGCGTGCACCGTAAGTGCGGCGATTCCCGAGGAAAGAAGTTTTGGTAACCATGTTTCAAGTTCAATCCGGTTGTAGCCAACTCGCGTTTTGACTGACACGGGCAAACTTCCCGCTCCTTGTTTTGCTGCTGCTATAACTTCAAGTGCACGCACTGGATCTTTTATCATCGCAGCACCCGCGCCTTGTTTCTCGATTGTCTTATCCGGACATCCCATATTGATATCGACGCCGTCAAAACCCATCTCACGAGCAAGCGCTGCTGCTTTCTCCATCATCTCAGGACGTGATGTAAAAAGTTGCGCGACGATAGGACGCTCTGCTTCGGTGTACAAAAAATCTTTTAAAAGCGGGTGTGAACTCTTTGGTTTTCCATCTTCGCCCAAATAATTCTTCGCCATAAAAAGCCCATCGGCCGAAACGAACTCCGTCCACATGACATCAGGTTTGCCATACTTCGCAATGACACGACGAAAGGCCGCGTCGGTTACATTCGCGAGTGGCGCCAGAACAAAAAAAGGTTTTGGGAGTTTGCTCCAGAATGAGTTCACTGTGGCGTTATAACCTAAAACTGCTACAATGGGAATGCCAACCAACGGAGGCGCAGATGCTCTTCAAGTTGCTCGATGCCCTCAGGATCATCCTGGTCGGCATCATCCACCCGCAGTCGCTGCTGCCTGAGCTCGCAGTCGCGCACCAGAACACGGACCGCGATGGCCGGCCTCTGACCTAAGACGGTCACACCGAAGCCAACGTCGCTTTCTCCCTCAGACCCTACCCGGGTCCGCCGCGCAATGCGCGGCGTTTTTGTTATCTCAAGCGATAGTACAGACGGTTGCCAAACCGCAAATCGATATACTCAATCGAAGAAAGAGCCTTGCCCACAAGCACCTCGGAAATAAGTGCCGCTCGCAATAAGTTGAGCACCTCTTCTGGCTTACGTGAAAGCGTGAAGCGAACTTCAAGACCTGAGCGATCTTTCACGCTCACATCCTCTGCTTCATTAACATACGTGGATACTGGTTCGAGTTTTACTGAATGGAAGGCGTCAACAAGCGCGCTGACTGAGCGAAATTTTTCCTCCGCGAGGTACCGCGCGCCGGATACCAACGCCCCACCACCATACCAACGCACATACGCATTATCAGAAAAATCTGGCGCAGGCTCGTAGGCAACACCACTTACATCAAGAAACAAACACGGGCTTTGAGATACGTCAGGCGAAGCGCCGCAAAATGTCGCGTACGGTTTGCGCTCAGTTACCACCACCTTAATCGAGTGAAAATTTTCAAGAGATACAACAATAGTGTCGAGCTTTGGAAATGCCGTCTTAAGGTCGGAAGCAACCGCAGCATCCGAATAAACAAACGCATTTTTTTTAGGAAAAACGAGGTATCGTCTGCCGCGCAGCGATTCTTGTACGCGAGTCTGTATCGATTCGACGGAAAGACTCCCTACTCCTTCGACTTGTATGTCGCGTATGGCGAAGGCCGGTATATAGAAGAAACCGACGATCGCAGCGCAAAGAAGAAGCGCGGCACATGACCATACGACGATACTAACCGTGCGTGCACGCTTACGACGCTCTTTGAGCTTCGAGGGTGGCAAGACAACGCCAACGCGAGAGCGCATGCGCTAGTTTTTACGGATAACGTCGGTGCCCATATAGGAGCGCAAAACTTCAGGAACTACAATCGACCCATCCTCCTGCTGATAGTTCTCTATGATGGCAATGAGTGGGCGCTGTGAAAGTGCAGTTGCATCGTTCATGTGGACCGGTTCAATGGTGCCGTCGGTACGCTTGATGCGGCTATTGAGGCGGCGCGCTTGAAAACCACCCATATAGTCTGAAGTGTGCGTTTCGCGATAGGTATCTTGTCCTGGCATCCACGCGTCGATATCTATCTGGCGATGATCAGGGAAACCCATATCGCCAGTACAAATGGACATCACACGATACGGAAGTTTGAGCGCGCGCATAAAGTATTCCTGTATCGCCACCATAAGGTCCTGCTCCTGCATACCATCTTCAGGCTTGGTGAAGCTTTCCATTTCCATTTTGTTGAATTGATGGAGACGTAAAATACCTTTTGTATCTTTTCCGTACGAACCGGCTTCACGACGAAACGCCGGCGTGAGCGCCACGTAGCGAAGTGGAAATGCATCTTCAGGAAGCGTCTCATCCATATGAAGCGGACCAAGGGTGTGTTCGGCGCTACCGATAAACACCATCTCGTCTTTTTCGAAGTAGTATCGCTCATCGATCGGATCAAGGCGCGCCATGCGGTTCATAACTTGCGCACGCATCAAAAGCGGCGGGATAACAGGGACAAACGGTTTATCACTTACAGAAAGCCCTGCGTCTTTTATAATGCCGGCAAGTTTCTCCTTTGACGTCAGCGTCTTCCAAGCAAAGTCCATAAGTGCCATCTCAAGCATAACCAGTGGACCTTTCAAATAGGCAAAACGGGCGCCAGATACTTCTGAAGCTTTTTCAGTGTCAATAATGCCTAGATCTTTCCCGAGTTCCCAATGTTCTTTTGGCTTAAAAGAAAATTGCGGTTTCTCTCCCCACTCACGCGCAACCACATTGCCTGATTCGTCCGGACCGATGGGCGTGTCCGGAGACGGGACATTCGGAATTTTGATGAGGAGAGAGACGAGTTCTTTTTCTAGCGTCGCATGTGCCTCTTCTGCCGCTTTGAGCTCGTCTTTAACGGCCTTACCAGCTTCGATGTCACGAGCGGCAGCGGCTTCATTTTTCTTGCGGTTTAAGTCAGAAACCTTTTGTGCTGCTTCTTTGCGTTCATCAGCAAGCTGAAGTACGCGGTCAAGATCAACCTCGCGGTTTTTGTTCTTAAGTGTCGCCCGCACGATGTCGGGGTTCTCTCGAATGAATTTAATATCAAGCATGGCGCGTGAGGTGGCCCTATAAAAGGATAGAATAGATACTACCGTGCAGTACCCCCTGCGACAAATGGGGTTCGACGAATTTCCGCCTCTTCTGCGGGAGATACCTGACGCGCCCCGGCACCTCTATATAAGAGGTGAATTTCCGTCCGAAGCGTATGTACCGCTGGCAGTGGTTGGTTCGCGCAAGTACAGCACCTACGGCAAGCGTATGTGCGAGCAACTTGTAGCTTCGTTGGCTGGATACCCGGTTGCTATTATTTCAGGGCTCGCACTCGGACTCGACAGTATTGCGCATGAAGCAGCATTGAAAGCCGGGCTCCCCACCCTTGCCGTTATGCCATCAGGTCTCGATGACACAGCGCTCTATCCTGCCAGCCACCGACCGTTAGCGCGCAGGATATTAGAGAAAGGCGGAGCGCTGATATCAGAATATGAGCCAGAGGCGAGACCAGCCCGTTGGACCTTCCTTGCGCGAAACCGGATCATGGCTGGTCTAAGCCGAGCCACTCTATTAATAGAGGCGGCCGAGAAGTCCGGCACCCTTGTGACCGCCCGCCTCGCGCTCGACTACAACCGCGAAGTGCTCGCCATTCCCCACCCGCTCGGCAGCGAGACGGGTGCCGGTACGAATACCTTTATCCGCCTTGGAGCTACCCTCGTGCGCTCGGGCGCCGACATCTTAGAAGCACTCGATATACGTGTTGAAGAAGCCTCTCCACAGATGCGCCTCGATCTCTCCGACGACGAACGCGAAGTATACGAGGCGCTCTACGAACCATGTGAGCGAGGTGAACTAAGTGGACGCTGCGTACTGCCGCAGCAGCGAGTAAACGTCGCGCTTTCAATGCTTTTAATCAAAGGAGCGGTGCGCGAAGAACTCGGTAAAGTTCTTCGCAATTAGAACAATCGCATTTGACAGAAGTTCGAAACACGCGTATCTAGTTGTACTTAATGAAGCTACTGATAGTAGAGTCACCCGCGAAAGCAAAGACTATCGAAAAATATCTTGCTGATATTGATCCAGCAGGCGAATTTCTCGTACGCGCATCGGTGGGTCACGTTCGCGATTTGCCTAAGAACAATAAGAAGGCTATCGATATCGAAGGAGGCTTCATTCCTCATTATGAAATCACTCCTGCCAAACGCCCTATTGTCGCGGAGTTGCGCGAACTAGCCGCAAAGGCAAAGGACGTACTTCTCGCAACCGACCCCGACCGCGAAGGCGAGGCTATTTCTTGGCACCTCAAAGAAGCGCTCGGGCTAAAGAAACCGAAGCGCATCGTTTTTCATGAAATAACCAAAGAAGCCATTGCCGAGGCATTAAAATCTCCACGCCAAATAGATGAGAATCTTCGCGAGGCGCAAGAGGCACGTCGCGTGCTTGATCGTCTTGTGGGGTATGACCTCTCTGGTCTTATTTGGAAGAAGGTTCGCTATGGTCTCTCAGCGGGCCGCGTGCAATCACCTGCATTACGCATTCTGGCAGAACGTGAGCGCGAGATACGTGCGTTTATACCCGAAACCTTCTACACCATAGAAGCGCTCATGGATACGCCGCGCAAAGAGCGTATTCCTTTTGTCTGTTCCATAGAGCCGAAAGAGAAGAAGGAGGCTGACCACATTCTTGAAGCGTCAAAGAAGGCTGGCTGGACGGTTGGTTCAGTGACGGAAAGTGAAATGAAGCGCTCTCCTCGCCCGCCATTTACGACCTCGACACTTCAGCAGGCAGCATCATCTCGCTTGGGCTTCTCTCCATCACGCGCGATGCAAATAGCGCAGAAACTGTATGAGCGCGGTCATATCACCTATATGCGTACCGACTCAACGAATCTTGGCGCAGCGGCAAAGGCACAGATACTCGCAATAATAAAAAAGGAGTACGGCGAGAGCTACGCCCTTTCACGTGTGTTTAAAACTAAGTCTAAGAACGCACAAGAAGCACACGAAGCCATACGCCCAACCCACATCGATGCGCAAAGCATTCACGGCACACCTGAGGAAAATAAACTCTATGACCTTATATGGAGCCGCACCGTTGCCTCACAGATGAAAGAGGCAGGTCTCCTTAAGACAAAAATAATCGCTACCGCGTCTGACAAAACAATTCCCGACTTCCAGGCCAACGGCTCTCGTGTGGTGTATGACGGCTGGCTCAAGGCGGACCCACAGGCGCGCGGTGAAGACGTAGAACTCCCTAAAGTAAAAGAGGGCGAAAAACTCACACTTATCGATATGACAAGTGAAGAGAAGCAGACCCAGCCACCACCACGCTACTCAGAAGCCGGCCTCGTTAAAGAACTTGAAAAACGCGGTATTGGACGCCCATCTACGTACGCCTCGACCATCAAGACTATTGTTGATCGCGAATACGTCATCAAAGATGGCCGCTCGTTGATGCCTACCGACACAGGCATGGTGGTTTCAGGCTTTCTTGAAGAAAACTTCGCCAACTACATCAGCGACACCTTTACCGCTGAAATGGAAGACAAGCTCGACGAAATAGCTGGCGGCACGCGTGCGTACCTTAAGACGCTCAAAGATTTTTACGGGCCATTCCTTAAAGACGTTAAGGCCAAGTCCAAAGAAGCCGGCAAAATAACCGACCTCGGACCCGTGCCAGAAGAATTTCTCTGTCCGGTGTGCAGCGCCAGTATGGTATTTAAACTTTCACGCTCTGGACGCTTTATGAGCTGTTCAAAATTCCCTGCCTGCGTCGGCGCACGCACTGTCGAAGGTCGCGAAATAGAAGGTCCCAAAGAGACCGGTGAGGCGTGTCCAACGTGCACCGACGGAAAACTTATTGAACGCGACGGACGTTTCGGTAAATTTATCTCCTGCAATCGCTACCCCAAATGTAAATTTGTGAAAGAAGATCCGGTAGAAGCGGAAAAGAAGAAGACGGGCGTTGCTTGTCCGACCTGCAACAAAGGAGAAATGGTTGAGCGCCGCGGCAAGTTCGGCATCTTCTACTCCTGCAGCAACTATCCTGACTGCAAAAACGCCATTAAAGCAAAACCAACCGGTGCATTTTGCCCAATGTGCAACTCTCTCATGATGGAAGGTACAAAGACCATCCCAGAGCGATGTAGTAATAAAGTCTGCCCTAACCATAACCCGCATAAGTTAAATGCAGACCCAAAGGCAAAGAAGGCTAAAAAGTAAACCTCACAAGGTGGCGTGAAAGCAAAGTATTAAAAATAGGCCACACTCAACAGGATCTGGCAAATAAGGTACAATGTCAGAAATGACATCGGTCAAAGAAATTTTAGATCTGATGGACGGCCCGTCTGCCGAGGATACTGAACTCGTTCTAAAAGCCTACGTATTTGCTGCCGAAGCGCACAAAGATCACAAACGGTTTTCTGGAGAACCCTATCTCATACACCTCGTCGAGACTGCAAAAGGCCTCGCCTCACTCGGCATGGGGGCCAAGACCATCGTTGCAGGTTTGCTGCACGATAGCGTTGAAGACGTGGGTGTCTTGCCTGAAACAATCGAAAAAGAATTTGGAAAAGAAATACGTTTTCTCGTAGAAGGCGTCACCAAACTTGGTCACTTGAAATACCGCGGCGCGGAGCGTCACCGAGAGAGTCTTCGAAAACTACTAGTTGCAACCAGTAAAGACGTACGCGTGCTCATCATCAAGTTGATGGATCGTCTGCACAACATGCGCACGCTGCGCCACGTGCCGGAGGCAAAACGCAAGCGTATTGCCCTGGAAACGCTTGAAATATACGCTCCCATCGCACATCGCCTCGGTATCGGTGTTGTTCGTCGCGAACTTGAGGATCTTGCGTTTGAATTTGCACAGCCTGACGCATACGAAAAAACGAAAAAACTTCTCACCGAGCGTACAAAAGAAACGGTCGAACGCCTCGATAAGCTCGATCGCGGTCTTAAGCGTGCGCTCGGCGAGGCGGGTATCACCGAGTTTCGCACCGACGCGCGCGTAAAAGGACTCTTTAGTCTGTATCGCAAACTCGCACGCAAAGGTGTCGGTATTGAAAATATTTATGACATTGCCGCGTTACGCATTATCGTTCCTACCGTGGACGACTGCTACCGCGTGCTTGGCATCGTACATAGCATTTGGCGCCCGCTCCCAAATAAAATCAAGGACTACATCACCGTTCCAAAGCCAAACGGATATCAATCCCTCCACACCACCGTCTTTGCAGGTGACGGCGGCTTGGTAGAAGTGCAGATACGCACCGAACGCATGCATCGCGAAGCCGAATTTGGTATTGCCTCCCACGTCCTCTATAAAGAAGGTGAGGCGCCGGATGACGCAGGACAACCGCTTGTTGAACGCAAACAAACAAGTTTTGAGTGGGTACGTAGTCTTATTCCTGGCTTTGGTAAGAAGGTAGACCCAGTGGCAATTTCTGATGACAACTCTATGAAAGTGCGCGAGCGCAACCGCTATGTCCCGACCAAAATGCCGGAATGGATAGAATCCCTCGGCGAGGAAGATGCCGACGAAGAGGAATTTGAGACGTCACTTAAAAGCGACATCTTCAGCCATCGCGTATTCGTCTTTACTCCGACCGGCGACGTTATCGACTTGCCAACCGACTCAAGTCCTGTCGATTTTGCCTACGCAGTCCACTCTGATATCGGAGACCACATGTGGGGTGCGAAAGTAAACGGTAAGTTGGTGCCGCTCGATACCAAACTTCAAAATGCAGACATCGTGCATATCGAGACGCGCAAAAGTGCACGCCCATCTGCAAAATGGCTTGATGTTGCAAAAACCGCACTCGCCCGCCGCCACATCCGCCTTTCAATCGAACGCAAATCGTAATTTTTACCTCAGCGCAGGCATACTCATTTGTCCGAACGTGAAAATGAGTATGCCTGCGGTTTTGCTATTAAATCGCGAAGTTCTTTGGGTCGAAGTCGTCTTCGCGAATTTCTGCGACAGGAGTGTCGTCAATCGGCGTTTTTGATTCTTCAGTTATTGATGCCACTTCTCCTGCTGAAGTTTCAACCGCTGCAGCGGCTCCAGAGCCAAAACCAACCGCATCAGCGACCGCAGCAAGAAGCGAGCCGCGACGTGGGCCAGAAGCTTTGGTATTAAACATCATGAGAATGTCTCGCAAGTCATCGTCAGAGAAAAAGTCGATGACGAGTTTGCCCCCAACTTCTTTTGTCTCTATCGCAACTCGAGTGCCGAGCGCTTCAGTAAGACGCTGTTCCATTTCGACAATGTCAGGGTCATACATCTTTTCGCGCTTGCGCACCTTATCAAATGCGATACGACGAGCAATGGCTTCAGACTCACGTACCGTGAGTTTCTTCAACATTATTTCGCGGAACAATACGTCCTGCTCTTCTGGCCTATCGATGAGCATAAGAAGGGGTCGTGTATGACCTTCGGTGATACGTCCTTCGGAGAGCGCTTGCTGCATCACTTCAGGCATTGCAAGGAGGCGTATGGTATTTGAAACATATTCGCGGCTCTTCCCTACTTTCTTTGCTATCTCACCGTGTTTGAAATTGAATTCGTTTGCAAGACGCTCAAACGCACGAGCACGATCAATGGCATTGAGGTCCTCTCGCTGTAAATTTTCGATGATAGCCAGCTCGAGCTTCATCATGTCGCTCTGGTCGTCATCGCGAATGATGACAGGCACTTGAGGCAAACCTGCGAGGCGCGACGCACGCAAACGGCGCTCACCGGCAATTAATTCGTAGTGGACGCCTATGCCACCATCGTCTTTCTGAAACTCTTTTCTCGTTACTACGAGCGGTTGCAACACCCCGTACTGGCGTATTGAACCTGCGAGGTCTTTAAGCTTCGCTTCATCGAACTCTTTGCGAGGTTGATAGGGGTTTGGCTGGATTTTATCCACCTCCACCCAAAAAATGGCGTCGCTATAGAACCCTGACATGCCGATATACTAACACAGCGTGCATTTGGTTCTTATTTGCCGTATCTTGTGCGCATTGCCGGGATGGCGGAATGGTAGACGCAGTGGATTCAAAACCCACCGCTGGCGACAGCGTGAGAGTTCAAGTCTCTCTCCCGGCACACAAGACGCTTAACGAGCAGAGTATACCTCTGGGCGTTTTGCATTGTTGCTGGGGAGAGGACTTGAAAGTAAGCGCGGGCACCCATTCAGTAGAATGGGTCGCGCGGGCAGGGCCGAGAGGAGTCCTGGTGCGACGGCGACAGGACGAGCTCTTGGCCAAGCGATTCTCCCGGCACCGTAAAACAGGTTTGACCTTTCGTACTTCCTTTTGCATGATTGCCTGCGGACACGAACCGTCCGGATCGGAGGCTTATCTGAAGAAGACTAATCGGGCGCTCGAGCGCCTCAAGGCAGGGTGGGCAGACAACCGGCTCATCTGCGTCGGGCTCGACCCGGACGCAAAACGCATGCCGAAGGAGCTCCAGGCAGGTGCTCCCGAGCAAGCAGTGCCCTACATCTGGGAGCACTGCATGCGCAGCGTCCAGGCATCGCACGGCCGCGCCCTCGCCTACAAACCCAATCTCGCTTTCTTCGAAGGCTGGGGCCACGCAGGCATCATCCAGCTGAAGATGCTGATCGAGTACCTGCGTGGTCGGGAAAAAGACGTCCCGATCATCCTCGACTTCAAGCGCGGCGATATCGGTGCCACTAACGCCGGCTATGTCCGCGAAGCCGTCGAATACTTCCAGGTCGATGGCGTGACGCTCCACCCGTACCTGGGCATGGACGCCACCGCTCCATTTCTTGAGCTGTCAGACATGCTGCTGTTCTTCCTTTGCAAGACCAGCAATCCCGGCTCGGGCGAGTTCCAGAATCGTCACGTCGCCCTCGAACCGCAAGAGGCGGTTGATCTTGGCCTGATGGAAGGTGCCACGGTCCCGCTCTACCATCTGGTGGCGCACCGTATTGCCAGCCACTGGAACAAGAACGGCAACTGCGGGTTGGTGGTCGGCGCAACCTATCCTCAGGAACTCGCCCAGGTGCGACTTCTCGCGGGAGATGCTCCGATTCTAGCGCCCGGCGTTGGCACCCAAGGCGGTGACCTGGAAGCCACCGTCCGCGGTGGTATCATCGCCGGCAAAGGTGCTCAGGGCCTGCTCATCAATATCGGCTCTGGCATCATGTACGCTGAAAACCCTCCTATGGCGTTCGCAACCTACGACCGTGCCGCTCAGGCGGCACTCACTGCTTCAATTCCGCGATAGATAAACGAATCGCGCCTCACAAGCAGCCGAAACAAAACCGCCGCCCTTCGGGGCGGCGTGTTTCGTTTTAGGACGTGCCGTTATATCTTTCCAACAAGATCCATTCCCGGCTCAAGAGTCTCTCCACCCGGTTTCCAATTTGCCGGACAGACATTGTTGCCGTGCTCGTGTACGAAGCGTGCTGCCTGAAGTTTGCGAAGTAATTCAGCTGCATTGCGACCAACACCTTCAGCAGTTACTTCCATAACTTGCAGCGTTCCTTCAGGGTCAATAATGAACGAGCCTCGGTCAGAAAGACCGCTCTCACGTAGAACACCGAACGCCGTGGACAATTTATGATCAGTGTCGGCCGCCATCGGGAATTCGATTTTCTTTATTGAGTCAGAGGTATCGTGCCAGGCTTTGTGCACAAACACCGTGTCGGTCGATACTGAGATAACTTCTGCTCCTTCCTTTTTAAACTGCTCGTAGTGGTTTGCCATATCCTCAAGCTCGGTTGGGCAAACAAACGTAAAGTCAGCCGGGTAGAAAAAGAGAATCAACCATTTGCCTTTGTAGTTTGCGAGCGACGTTTTACTGTCATCACCCTTGTGGTAGATATCAAACGTAAAATCACCGACCTTCTCACCTACCCTCGGCGGCATCGCATGACACGCACAGTCGCAATTCGATTCGCATTTGTTCATAGATGGATGGTCAATTAAGGTGTACCTACGCAATATACCATGCCAGCAAACGCCCAAAAACCTAAGCTTATAGCCGTCGTTGGAGCTACTTCAACGGGGAAAACAGCATTTTCAATCCAGTTGGCCAAAAGTCTTGGAGGCGAGGTTGTGTCGGTAGACTCTCGGCAAGTGTATCGAGGACTGAACCTCGGCACTGGCAAAGTGACTAAAAAAGAAATGGGGGGCGTTCCCCATCACATGCTTGATATTGCATCCCCAAAGCAGACCTACACTGCTTCTACGTTTACCAGTGACGCACGCAGAGCAATAGGCGAGATACTTAATAGAGGCAACATCCCCATACTATGTGGCGGCACCGGCTTCTATCTCGACATGCTTTTGGGTCGCATATCTACACCCGAGGTTCCTCCAAACAAAGTGCTACGCGCCAAACTTTCAAAAAAGAATGCAACAGAACTTTATAAACAACTGAAGAAACTTGACCCGACACGAGCCAGAAGTATCGACCGCCGTAATCCCGCGCGTCTTATCCGCGCTATAGAGATAGCAACTGCTTTGGGCAAGGTCCCGAAAGTAGTTTCAAACGAGCCATATCAGACTCTCACCATCGGGCTTACCCTTTCACAAGAAATTTTGGAGAAGCGTATAAAAACACGTTTGCAGGCACGCCTGCGCGCAGGAATGCTCCGTGAGGCAAGAAAACTCCACGCGAGCGGCCTTTCGTGGAAGCGGATGGAGGAACTTGGTCTTGAATATCGTTATATGGCGCGTCACCTACAGGGGCGCATTTCGAAACGCGAAATGGAATTGCAACTATTTACTGAGATTGTGCACTACGCAAAACGTCAAAAGACCTGGTTTAAGCGCGATAAAAAAATAAGTTGGATATCACCGAGCGATACAAAGCGTGCCCTTCGGACAAGTCGAGCCTTCTTAAAACAGTAGCTAGATCTTGTTTGCTTTGCCCCACGGCTTATTTGAAACCAACTGCGACGCGATGGCTGATGGCACTCCAAATTTCACCAAGCCCTCAGCACTCCAGACACCTCCCCCCATCGATAGGAGCTTCCACGCGCCCGAGGACGATATGCTAAACAACGCTTCGCCCCCGCTATTTTCATCACTCCACAAATACAGTGCGTAATTCGACACTACAACAACTCCTTTGCCTATCGTTGCACTTGGACTTGATGCCGTAATTGCACTTGAGCCAGATACTTCCGCATTAAAGGCCTCGTCCCCTTTCTGCTTTACTGCCGCAGGATCTTTCTGAGCGAGTGCTGGCTGTTCAATGGTTGGCTGTTTAGGCTGGACAAGCACCACTCCAGATGACGCGCTGCTGCTACTGCGTGTAATGACAACAAAATTTTCTTCTTGTGGCGTTCCCACAGAAATCGGGTTGGAGCCTTGATCATTGACGCCGGGACGGGACGTGTAGAATCCGTCACCGTCAGTTCCTGTTTGGGAAGGAGCTTCTTCGATAGGCTGTGAGGAGTGAAGTTTGAAGAGGCCGTAGAAAACTCCCACAGCAAGTGCCAAACATGCAAAAATAATGGGTACGAATTTCATCTTGTTTTTGTTGGCCTATACACCAGAGTGGGAGTTTTTACACCATGTTGATTCCTTTGAAAATCTGTTTCGCCCTGATTTCTAAGGACTCCCTCCGACGAGGAATTCGAAGCTACCGTGGCGCATCCGGGTTTTGTACATATACCCACGTGACCTATATCGCCTCGTATCGCGATATCTCCAGGTTGCGCTTGTTCTATTGGGACAAGCTCCCCTCTGCCTTCAGTCTTGAGTATTCGGTACATATCAGGAACACTCAGGTTATCAATAGTGTCATACCCTGCCTTGGCAAGAATCTGATTCACTGCCCATGCGCAAGCTAAATTTCCGTTTTGGGTCTCGGGGGGAGATCTGCCGTCCTTCGACACGAGCTCACCTATAAGTGCAATGGCAGCCTGACCTACGTCAGTAAAACGCTGACCTGTCGCTGAGTTATACAGTTCATTCATTTCTGGACTCACCCAACCGTTAGTTTTAGAAACAATAATGATAGGTGTTTCGTTAAAAGTCAGTCCACCGCTCGTTATGCGCCCACTGACGCACTGAACGCTTCTCCACTTAAAGCCATTGTTCGCGATTACATTTATGAGAGTGTCGAGTCCAATCACCGCAACAAGCGCGATAATGTACCCGGTTAATACGGTTGCAAATATATGTTTAGCACTCGCAATCTTACCTGGATCGCCCATCGCAAATACAAACAATGCACCCGCCCACGCAAACATAATCGCCGCGATAACGCTTGCAACGAAAATCGAGTATTGGATCACGTTATTAAACAGGCCAAAAAGATTACAAAGCTGGCAATTGATGCCGGTACATTGCGCCACGATACCTTGCTGTGCAAAAGCGAGCTCTGGTGAGAGAAAAACAAATGCAGCAATAAGCAGCACGACCATCGGTACGAGAAAAGATTCAAACCTCTGGGTCATACGATGCAATCAGTATAGCGTGAGGAATTACTCTCTGCGCTACTAAATGCTTGTGCTGTGGATGGCGGGAATCGGTCACAACTCTGGGTTCGCGCCAACTTGGGAATCGGCTAAGAGCTCGAAATGCGCCGCCGCGACATTTCTCCTCTTAGCCATAGTGGGCGATGAGGGAATCGGTCACAACTCTCACCTCGCCGTCGCTCGGCTCGGTCGCGACCCCGCCTCACCTGTCGCCTGAGGGCGACATGGTTCCGGCCTTCGATTCCGCTGCGCAAACCGAGCAGTCGGTTTGCTCAACGCCGAATACAAAAAAGACCCTAGTCGCAGGGTCTTTTTTGTATTTGCGGGCGATGAGGGAATCGAACCCCCAATAGCGGTTTTGGAGACCGCTGTTATACCATTTAACTAATCGCCCGTAGAGAGAAGCTTACTCCAACGAGCGAGGAACAGGAAATGTGTGCGGGCATACATTTCTGCCGAGCGAAGTTGGAACAAAGGTTCACCACGTGGACCTTTACCGCAAAACGCGCCCCGGTGGGAGCGCGTTTTTGAGAAGTTTGGAGGAACTATTTCTTTGCCTCCTTGTGCACGGTGTTTTTCTTACACCAACGGCAATACTTCTTGAGCTCAATCTTGCGCGTGACAAGCTTCTTATTCTTGCTTGACCAATAGTTGATGCGCTTGCAGGTATTGCAGGCGAGTTTGATGAGGCGGTCTTGTGACATAACGGGGAGACTATACGATATCGGACCCTTTTTCGCAACCGTTTTAGGCCCGTGCCGTATATTGGGCGAACCGCTCTGCGAGGTCCTTTGTCACTGGCCCTGGCTTCCCTAGAGCCTTTTTGTCTATATGCGAGACGGGAAGCACTTCCTTAAAACTTGACGTCAAAAAGACTTCGTCAGCAGAAAGCATCTCTCGTATTGAAATTGCTCGCTCAACGACCGTATAGTGCTTCTTTGCAAGTGCAATAACCACCTGGCGTGTGATCCCGTTGAGGATGCCGTCTTTGGGTGTGATTATTTGACCGGCCTTTACGATAAAAAGGTTGCTCGTCGTCGCCTCAAGCGCATTGTTTTTTAAGGTGTAGATGGCTTCAGTTGCTTTTGCCTTTCGCATAGCGCCTTGCAAACGCACCGCGGCGATATAGTTGATAGTTTTTGCTTCCGGTATCTGTCGCTCGTACTCATGCGTGATGACACGCACACCAGTTTTATACGCAGCTGCGGAGGGCTGTGAAAGTTCTTCAAGCAAAACAATAAACGTTGGTTTCATAGGATTGAAGTCGATACCGCGCAACGTGGTTCCTCCAGTGAGAAGCACCCGGACTATCGGGTTTTTAAAAGAGTTTTTCTTTACCAAAGTGAGAATGATGCGTTCCAGTTCTTTACCCGACACAGGAACACGTAGACCCATACGTTTAGCCGAGCGCGACAAGCGCGCGTAGTGCTTGGTCATCTCAAATGGCCGCCCCTTATAGGTCATAATCCCGTCATAGACTCCAAATGCTCGAGAGATGCCAATATCGTCGACTCGAATAACCGCTTTTTCGTGTGGCAGTATCTTGCCATTGACGTAGGTGTACCGAGCTTTCATATCCTCATACTAACCTCAAGTAAGCGAAAAAGGATACACGGAACAGAAACACCTGCCGAAGGGCAGGTGTTTCTGTCTTTGTGCGCCGGGCAGGATTCGAACCTGCGTAGCCGCTAGGGCGTCTGATTTACAGTCAGATGCGATTGACCACTCCGCCACCGACGCAACAATGCATAAACCCGCCTATAGCGGGTCTACTGCATATTACGCGCTTACCTTCCCTTCCTCAAGTATCCCTTCAGGGCTCTTTACCTGTCTGCCGGACAGGCTGGCCTTTCTGCCGCCCTTTTTTACGTCGAACACAAACTCCGCACCTTTCATATCGACAGCAATGGAACCGCCCTTGAGAAGCCCCTTGCTTATCATGAGCGTTGCAACTTTAGTGAGTATCTTGTCTTGAATAAGACGTCGTAGTGGGCGCGCTCCGTAGTGTGGGTTATATCCTTCTTTGGCAAGATAGGTGAGCACGGCTTGGCTCACACTAAGCGTGATGTCTTTTGCGCGCAGGCGGGCTACCACTTCCGCTATCTGGATGGTGACAATATTCTTGATTGCCTCAGGCGAGAGGATGTTGAAGATAATTATCTCGTCGATGCGGTTGATGAATTCAGGACGGAAGCTAGTTTTGAGCGCTTGCATAACCTTGTCTTTGGCCTGCACGTAGTTTGCCTGATCGGTATCGCCGTGGGTGGCAAAACCAAGTTGTTCCATCTTGTCGATGTACTGCGCACCGATGTTTGAGGTCATGATGATGACTGTATTTTTGAAGTTGGCTTTGCGTCCCTTGGCATCGGTAAGTTGTCCATTGTCGAGGACTTGGAGCAATATGTTGAAGACTTCAGGGTGCGCCTTTTCTATCTCGTCAAAGAGAATGACAGAGTACGGACGATGACGCACCAGTTCAGTCAGCGAACCTCCCTCTTCATGTCCTACATAGCCAGGAGGAGCACCGATGATCTTCGAGACCGAATGCTTCTCCATGTATTCCGACATGTCGACGCGTATAAGCGCCTTTTCGTCGTCAAACATAAACTCAGCGAGGGTCTTGGTGAGCTCGGTCTTTCCAACGCCCGTAGGGCCAAGGAAAATAAACGAAGCAATGGGACGATTCGGGTCGGCAATACCGGCGCGCGAGCGCTTCACCGCATCAGCTACTTTTTGCACTGCCTCTTCCTGACCAACGACACGCTCTTTGAGCACCACTTCCATACGTGAAAGCTTTTCAGCCTCTTCTTCAAGCATGCGCGAGACTGGTATGCCCGTCCATTTTGCGACCACAAGCGCTATATCTGCCTCGCCAATTTCTTCCTTCAGGATGCGACGCGTGGATTGTAGCTTCTTGAGACGCTTGGTCTTGGCATCAAGCTCACGGGTAAGACCTGGTATTTCTCCGTAGCGAATCTCTGCAGCGCGCGCAAGGTCAACCGACGCTTCAGCAGAGTCAGCTTCGATGCGAAGACTTTCAAGTTCTTTCTTAATAGCTTTAATTTCGCCGAGCGTCTGCTTCTCGTTCTTCCAGCGCATCTCTATCTCACCGGTCTTCTCTTTAAGATCGGCAATGTCGCGGTCTATAACCTTGATGCGCGCTTTGGCAGATTTCCCGTCTTCAGACTCAGCATCTTTCTTAAGCGCTTCTTTCTCAACTTCAAGACGCATTATCTTGCGATGCGCTTCTTCAAGTACTGGCGGCTTATTTTCGAGACTGATACGCAATGACGAAGACGCCTCATCGATGAGGTCGATAGCCTTGTCCGGTAAAAAGCGGTCAGGGATGTAACGACTGGAAAGCGCGACTGCAGCAAGGATGCCGTCGTCGGTAATGTGCACCCCGTGGAAGAGCTCGTACTTTTCCTTGAGTCCACGCAATATCGCAATAGCGTCTTCGGGCGATGGTTCCTGTACATACACTGGCTGGAAGCGACGCTGAAACGCCGGATCACGCTCGATATGCTTTTGATACTCCTTAAGGGTTGTGGCCCCTATGACGCGTATCTCGCCGCGCGCAAGGGCGGGCTTAAGCATGTTTGACGCATCCATGGCACCTTCTGCGGCGCCAGCGCCAACGATGGTGTGTATTTCGTCGATAAAGAGAATGATGCGGCCATCGGCGCGCTCAATTTCTTTCATGATGGCTTTGAGGCGCTCTTCGAACTCGCCACGGTATTTCGTACCTGCAATAAGGGAACCGAGGTCAAGGGCAACGAGGTCTTTGTCGCGAAGAGAATCCGGCACGTCACCTTGGGCGATGCGTGAAGCAAGACCCTCCGCAATGGCGGTCTTTCCAACGCCCGCTTCACCGATCAATATCGGATTATTCTTGGTGCGGCGGCTCAATATCTGTATGACGCGCTGTATTTCGTCATCGCGCCCAATGACTGGGTCAAGCTTGTTCTCGCTCGCCATCTTGGTAAGGCTGCGCGTGTACTTAGCGATGGCGCGAAATTTCTTCTGCTCCTTAACTTCAGGCGTTTTACCAGTACGCAATTCATTGACCGTTCGCACAGTCGCATCGCGCGTGATACGAAAACGTCCGAGCAATTCACGTGCCGTACCAGGAACGTCGAGTACCGCAACAAGGAGATGCTCGGTTGAAACAAATTCGTCGTGCAGTTCAGTCGCCACTTTTGCGGAGCGCTCAAGTGCCTGCACAAGCTCAGGGGTTAAATACAACTGATATGACGGTGAAAGGACTGAGGAGTTGTCAGGTCCTTCGAGTGACTCAAGTATCGTGTCGGAGAGATGCATTGCGTCCACTTCAAGACGCTCCAGTATTGTTGTAACGAGACTTTCTTCTTGCAAAATAAGTGCGGCAAGCAAATGCAGCGGACTCACATGGTTTTGTCCGCGTTCGACTGCAAGCTCATGCGCTTTGCGCACGGCTTCCTTTGCTTTAGTAGTGAAGTGATTGAATGGAGGAGGCATATTTCTTTCAAGTATAACCTTTTGGGACGGACCGAGGTGACCTATTTTGTCGAACGAACTTCAGCAAGACCTTGAGCTACTTCGGTAACTGGCGTGTATGACGTTGCACCTTGTGCTTGCGATTCTCCAGTCGTTATTCCGACAAGCTCGCCAAAGATAGTAACGAGTAGACTTCCTGGTGTGACGCTCTCTGCGGTGCTTTCAATAAGTGACTGACCACTCTGAGGCAATGACGAGACGACACCCTGTGCGACGCTATCGCGAGTACGGCCGCCGATACGAATGACCGACTGTCCGAGACGTAACTTACTCATGTCAGCCAGCGGAAGCGCGGTGAGTTTTGGCGTACTGGTGCCAGTCATGTTGATGTCATAGAAACGCAGTGACTCGCCTGCTACTGGTGGACGCGGTTTCACCGAAAAACGTACACCTGAAGGAAGTATCACTTCAGCGCCAAGATTTGGGTCCGTACTTGCGCGATCCGTAACAACAACTCCTGACGCGTCAACAATGATGCCGCGCGCAAAGGCGGAAGACTCCGGACCGCCCTTCTCAACAAGACGCACCGTTGCGGCTTGGACTTTCACAATGGAATCAGCGGCGAGGTCGTCGTCTTTAACCACCACGGTGGTTTCAGTTGAACTCTGCGGTTGAGAACCCGTCACTACCGCTGCAGTGTGTCGCACCGGCTCAGACACCACCTTCTCAACAGTGCGTTCAACAATGCGATTCACCGTCTGGGTTATACCCTGGGGTGCCTGACCCATGAGAGACACTGTGACAATCCCAGTCGCAATAGACGTCACGAACGAGACGAGGAGTGTCAGGAGGAGGATTTGAGTCTTGTTGAGCTGTTCGATATCCATAAAAAGCCGCTTTAGTAGCACTATCATAGCGCATCTATGTTTGAGACGCCGCTAAACAGCACAATACAACTACTTTTTATCTTTGTGAAGGGACCTGGCCTTTTTACGCATCGATATTTCGAAACTGGGCTGCAGCTTTTGCTAAAAGTGTTGCTGCGTGGCGTGCGTCGCTTACGGTTGCGTCGGGCAATAAGGTAAAACGCACAGCGCTACGAGCACGCGCAACACCTCCCTCACCTGCTTCAAGTGCACGGATCACATGGGAGAGTTCTTGGTCTTTAGCGGCACATGCCGAACGCGTCGAGGCGGCAACTCCCCACGCAGAGAGTGCGAGAACTGCGCGCTCTCCTATCAAACCTGGAACCGATACATTGCAGTTATTTGCGACGCGACTCTCCAAACTGCCGTTCACAATCGCTTCAGGTATTTGTTTTTTAATCGCGTCGAAAAGTGCGTCTCGAACCTCCGCTACATTGGCAGTATTTTTTTCGCACACCTCTTGCGCGCGAGTAAGCGCGCGTGCAAGTGCAGACGCGGCGGCGGCATTTTCTGTACCGGAGCGAAGTCCTCTTTCTTGTCCTCCACCAAGCAGGTGTGCCTGAAGACTCACGCCGCGACGCACGTAGAGGAGTCCCGCACCTTTGGGACCCATCATTTTTTGCGCATCGAGCGTGAGAAGATCGGGATGCAGTTGTTCAACATTCAATTTGAGCCACAGTGGTGCCTGCGCAGCATCTAGATGAAGAAGAAGGGGCGCTGCATTTACGCGTGTCTTTCGAACATCGCGAATAATTTTTGCAATACCACGAACGTCTTGAATCGTTCCAATCTCACTATTGATAAGACCTACCGAAATAAGTCGCGTTTCGTCGACAATTGCTTCCTTGAGCGCGGAGAGAGCAATAAGACCCTCGGCATCAACAGGTAGGTAGGTCACCTTCGCGCCACGACGCTCAAACGCTCGTATCGGCTCAAGTACCGACGGATGTTCAATGCTACTTGTGATGATATGAATCTTGTCCGCCGACACATCACCAACTGCACCAAAGATAGCGAGGTTGTTTGACTCGGTTCCTGAGCCGGTGAAGACAATCTCGTCTGCGTGCGCGTGCAATGCCACAGCGGCCTCCTTTCGTGCGCCTTCAAGAAGTTCTTTGGCACGCACTCCCTCTGTGTGAAGGGCGCCAGGATTTCCATACTGCGTGAGCGCTTCAATAAAACGCGTATACACCTCCGGCGATAGAGGTGTCGCAGCGGCTGCATCCATATAGATACGACTTCTTTTCCAAAACATAGCTGTAGAGTATCGCTCCAATCCTTCTCCTGCTAGTGCCTAACGCCTGCCTGCGAGGTATACTGCCCCGCATGTGGTCAGAGGCACTTATCCCCTACGCTGCTTTTGCTGTCCCCGCCGCTGCGGCAGCATGTGTTATTGCCCTTGTCGCAATAGCACTTCTTGTATGGGAACACCGACGCATACACCGACTCATGCTAGGACGCAACGGCGCATCACTTGAAGAATCGATTGTTACCCTTGCGCGTCGCACGAAAGATCTCGAGAGTTTCCGCGTTGAGCTTGAGCAATATCTCAAACGCGCCGAGGCACGTATGTCGTCCTCAGTACGCGGTGTTTCAACTGTGCGCTTCAATCCGTTTAAGGGCGACGGTTCAGGAGGAAACCAAAGTTTCGCTACGGCATTGGTAACCGAACAAGGCGATGGCGTTGTTCTCTCAACACTCTACAGCCGAGAGCGGGTGAGCATGTTTGGAAAACCGATCGAAAAAGGCCGTTCCGGTTTTGAACTTTCTGAAGAAGAGAAGGAAGCGATACGCCTTGCACGCGAGCAAGCTACAAAGTAGGTTCGATGCATACATCCTATGAACTCAGCCTCCCGCACAAAGCGCCCCCCTATCGTTGCCGTCGTGGGTCATATCGACCACGGCAAATCCACGCTGCTTGACTACATCCGCAAAACAAATGTGGTCGAAGGAGAAGCGGGAGGAATCACACAACATCTCTCTGCATACGAAATAACGCATCAGACGAAAGAAGGAGCGACTGAGGCCATCACCTTCCTCGACACTCCAGGACACGCTGCGTTTGAGAAGATGCGTGCACGTGGGCTTGAAGTAGCCGACGTCGCGATTCTTGTGGTGTCAGCGGAAGACGGTGTGAAGCAGCAGACCATCGAGGCGGTTAAACTCATCCGCCAAGAAAAGCGCCCCTTCATTGTGGCTATCAATAAAATAGACAAGCCAGGCGCAAACCTTGAGCGCACGAAAAGTTCCCTTATTGAAAACGAAGTGTACCTCGAAGGCATGGGTGGCGACGTCCCATTTGTTCCCATTTCCGCAAAACGCGGAGATGGTATTTCTGAATTGCTCGACCTCGTGCTGTTGGCCGCGGAACTTGCCGAACTGAGCTACGACGCCAGCGCACCCGCTTCAGGCAGCGTGATCGAAGCAAATGTTGATACACGCAAAGGTATCGCCGCCACGCTCATATTGCGCGACGGAAAACTCGCTTCGGGTATGTACGTTGTTGCAGGCGAATCGTTTGCGCCGGTGCGCATTATGGAAAATTTTAAAGGGACGGCTATTAAAGAAGCCTCGGCTGGCTCTCCAGTACGCATCGTTGGATTTTCAGTCTTGCCACAGATTGGAGGAGCATTTAAGACGGTTGATTCAAAAAAGGAGGCAGAGGCTATCGCAGCGGAGGCTCGTGCTGCGCGTATGGCGCCTCCAAAGGCTGCACCTACATCTGAAACAGAAGTGGTGCGCGCCGTACTGCCTGTCGTCATAAAAGCGGATGTTGCCGGAACCATAGACGCTATCCGTCACGAGATAGAGAAAATTCCTCAGGATAAAATTGAAATACGTGTTGTTGGGGCGTCAGTAGGTGGAGTGACTGAAGCGGACGTAAAACTCGTTGCGGGCAGTTCTACTGCGGGCATCATTTTGGGTTTTAACAGCAAGCCAGATGCACGTGCACGCGAGATGGCGGAACGCCAAGGCGTTGAAGTCATGCACTTCGACATCATTTACAAACTTGCAGAGTGGCTCGAAGCAAAAGCAAAAGAGCGTACGCCGCGCGAGATGGTGGAGGAAGTAACTGGCGCAGCAAAGGTGCTAAAAGTTTTTAGCTCGACTAAGCACAAAGTAGTGCTCGGCGGCCGAGTGGAAGAAGGAGTGCTCCAAGATGGCGCCCAGTTTCGCCTTATGCGCCGCGACCTTGAGCTCGGCCGCGGTCGCATAAAAAGTCTCCAGAGCGGTAAAGTGGCAACAAAGAGTGTCGAAAAAGGTTCGGAATTTGGAGCACTCGTCGAAACTGAAGGAGAACCTGCCGCGGGCGACCGTATCGAGTGCTTCACGATCATAGAGAAGTAAGTCTCGGCAATGGCTTTCCACAAACAAAAATTGGCAGAGGCGGTACGAGAGCTTGCCGCAGAATTCCTCGCTCGCGAAGATGGCGGACAGTCACTGATAACCGTGACTCGCGTCGATATCGTTGAACGAGAACATAAAGCTATCGTCTACATCACGGTGTTGCCCCGCGAGAAGGAGGGCTCAGCGGTTGATTTTGCAAACCGCCGCTCGCCAGAATTACGCGCATTTTTCAAAGAGCGTTCACGCTTCCGCGTACTTCCCCGTGCTGAGTTCCGCATTGATGAAGGTGAAAAGAATCGCCAGCGCATGGACGAACTTTCTCACGAAGCAGAAAAGCAGGCCAAAGGAGCCTGATATGCTAAAGTACGTGCGGCTCATATTGTCCTGGTGGCGAAGTGGTAACGCTTCGGTCTGCAAAACCGACACGCGGGGGTTCGATTCCCCCCCAGGACTCCTCAGTGGCTTTTCGTGCACGACAGTGCACGTTTCAATGAGTCCTGGGAGTGCCGTGCCTACGCACGGCACGTGGGGAATCGAAAGGCGCAGCGATGTTTCGTCAGCAGACGAAACCGCGAGCCGGGGTCGCGGAAATCGCGAGTGACGACGAGCGATTATCTGTGACCGATTCCCCCAACCCGCCGGGGTGATGGAATGGTAGACATAGGGGACTTAAAATCCCCAGATCGAAAGGTCGTGTGGGTTCGAGTCCCACCCCCGGCACAAAATTGTTTGAGTCCGGAATCTGTTCCGGGCGATTAACAATTTCTGTCGGGGTAGGACGAGAAAGCGAGCGCGGGCACCCATTTAGCAGAATGGGTCGTGCGAGCAGGGCCGAGAGGAGTACTGGCGCGACGGCGATAGTACGAGCTCTTGGCCGAGTCCCCTCGGCACACTTTAGAATCCTGCGTATTGTGTTAGTATCTTTTTTGTTCATCCGGCTTCGGCTGAGACGAATCCGCGTTCTGTGAGATACATGCGCCCATAGCTCAGTTGGTAGAGCAGTCGCCTCTTAAGCGAACGGTCGAAGGTTCGAATCCTTCTGGGCGCACAAATACAAAACGAGTCGGATACATGTATCCGACGACTTTTGTATTACGCCCAGAAGGATTCGAAGGATTTCGCGGGCACCCGCTCAGCAGGGCGGGTCGCGGAATCGTGGTCAGGCGGAGCGAGGAGCGACGGCGACGAGTGAGCGCTTGACCGAATCCTTCCAAACTCAAACCCCTGACCACCTGTGCGCCCTGTACTCATCCTGTAAGGACCGAATCCTCCTTTTGAGCCTGCCCTTTCTGGTTTATAGTTCCCTTACGCCGGGGTGGTGAAATTGGTATACACGCCTGCCTTAGGAGCAGGTATCGCAAGATGTGGAGGTTCAAGTCCTCTCCCCGGCACTAGAGAGAACAAGTCGCGGATTTAGAATTTGGAGCGATTTTGCGGAAGCCAAAATCGCGCTATCAATTTCTTTTCCGCCTACGGCGGAAGCCGTGAAATCCCATAATTCCCCCCAGCGTATGGAAACCGTTTTGTCCTTGAAAGTGGGGTTAGACCCGATTTTTTGGAAAAACTGCTTCCACGCGAGGTGGTTTTCCGTTTCCTGCAAAACAGTGGCTTCTTTCAAGGACAAAATGAAACTCCGCAAGGGTTGGAGCCATTGTTTCTTGTGTTGCCCAAAATCATCTAAACTTTCCGAAACTTTCGCTTTTTCACGAAGGAGTAAATCTTTACGCGCCAAATATATTTCTCGTTCAATATCCCCGTCGAGGTAGAGCGTAATAAGTTTGTCCAGTTTCTCCTTCGTGTCTGAAAGTTTCGTTTTTAGATTTTGGGCAACACTTCCTCTCTCGGAAATTGATTCTTTCTCCCACATATCAATCTGCTTTTCCATTTCTTCAATTTCCGAGAGAGGAAGCGACACTGATTGAAGCAGTGTTTGCAATTGTGCGGAGAGTGATTTTTCCTGCAAATACGGCTGTGCGCACTTTCCATTTTTCTTGGTGCAACGATAGTAGCAATATTTTACTCCATATCGGTTGGTGGAATATTGTGCCGTAATTGCACAGCCACACTCTCCGCACTTTGCAAATCCGGTAAATGCGAACGGAAGAAACGATTTTTGCTTTCGGGGTTTCTTCCGTTCCGCGAACACTTTTTGCACTGCTTCAAACAGTGTCGGAGAAACAATGGATTCAAAGTTTCCGTCGTGCCATTCTCCGCGATGTTTAATAAATCCTATATATGCTCTGTTGGACAACATTTTCACGACGGAAACTTTGGCAAGTGGCGTTCCTTTTTTCTGCACAATCCCGTGATCCGCCAGAAATTGCGAAAGAGAAACAAGCGTGTGCGTTCCCTTGGCGTATTCTTGAAATGCTAACTTGATAACGCGAGATTCTACCTTGTCGGGTTCAATATTTTTCGTTTTGTAATTGTTCACATAGCCAAGGGGCGCAAGTGTCAGCCATTCACCCTTTCGCAATTTCTGGCGGATTCCACGCTTCACATTTTCCACAAGATTGTCAGAAAAATACTTGCTTTGTCCGAACGCCACTTGCAACATGAATTTCCCTTGCGGAGTTGGCTCAAACCAAAACTGCGGAAAGCGCAAAGAAGCAATAGCGCCAGTGTCTACAAGATAAATTATTTTACCGCCATCAACGCTATTGCGGGCGAGACGGTCGGGGTGCCAACAAATGATACCGATTGGCTCACTGCTTCTTTCAATATATTCAATCATTTTCGCAAACTCGTCTCGCCCGGGCTTTTTTGCGCTTTTCGCTTCCGTAAATACTTTCACGATTTCAATGCGTTCTCTATGCGCGTATTCTTCCAATTCAAAAAACTGTGCCTCAATGGACATAACTTGTTTATCATCTTCCTCTGTGCTTTTTCTTGCATAGAGAACGCATTTAGTTTTGGTTTGAGTTGTTTCCATACGCTGGGGGGAATTATGGGATTTCACGGCTTCCGCCGTAGGCGGAAAAGAAATTGATAGCGCGATTTTGGCTTCCGCAAAATCGCTCCAAATTCTAAATCCGCGACTTGTTCTCTCTAGTGCTCTAATTCTAACATTTGCTCGAACCTACTTCACACGCGCGGAGCGCGTGGTGGCTTGAAACTGCCCCGTACGCTCCGATTAAGTGGTGATGCGAACCAATGCGCCTCAACCGCGCTCGCAGACTCGCGCGGGCAAACCCAAAAATTTCCTTGCATTTTCTTTGCACGGCTCCTCCCCCCACCCCTCCGCCTGCAAGGCGAAAAATGAGGAAAGGAAATTTTTGGTTTGCTTCGCCGCTAAGTTGAATTATAGTTCAAGATTGGCTAGAAATGCAATATCTCGTAAACTGTGGATATGTTGATTCGTGAAAAACTTGGTCAAAATATCAAGAAAATACGGACTCGAAAAGAAATGTCGCAAGGCGACATTTGCCGTGCGCTTGATATGGATAGGGGCTATATGAGTGCGATAGAGAACGGCAAGAAAAATATTACCATTCAACAGCTGGAACGCTTGGCTCAAGCGCTCGGCGTTTCGAGCGATAAGTTGTTAAAATAAATTTTAAAGATGAAAAAGCCACAATATATAAATTTTATATTTGAAATCTCTGGGAGCGTTTTAGTTGAGCAAGAGAAGCAAGTAAAGCTATCTTTTAACAAGGTTGGTGTACTTTTGGAAGCAGAGTGGGGTGTTTCCTCGCCAATAAGAATCGGGGTATCAATAATGAGCGATGATGCTTTTAGAGAAGGGGCAACCTCTGGTCCGCAATCATGGAAATATTGTTTTCTTCTTCGAGATCAACCAGACGACAAAATATATTGCAATGTCGATGTATTTCGGGATCTACCAAATGATGCAGAAAAAATCATCAAACACGAAACAGCCCATATTGTCGTTGCTCATCTTGTTGGAAATTTCTCTGCCTATAGAAATTCTTTTTTCCTAGAAGAAGGAACTGCGGGGTTTGATGGCGCAACAGACAGACTTATTGAAAAATTAGAAAAGGAAAATATTCAAGACATTCCCGACCCTCTCGCTATTCAAACAATAGGGGATATAAAAACAATGGGAGGAGATACAAACAAAGAGCCGTTTGCCGACCAGCTTGGGTATCTGGTGCTTTTCAGTTTTATTGAGTACTTAAGAAAAGTTTATGGAGAAAATAAAATAATAGAGGCATATAGAAAGCTCGATGAAAACACAACGCTCGAAACAGCATTTAAATCTGTCTATGAAGAATCCTTACGCACTGCGATTACAAACTGGAAAACAAAATTAAGAATCTAGGAATCAAAAAGTCTTTATTAAGTTCTTTATTAAGTAATGGACGAAAACTCAGACACAATTTTGTCCCTAAGTTTTATCTCCCCCCACATTTTTTTGGCCCTATTTTGTTTTGTCTCTTCAACATCGTTAGGATCAAGTTTACCAAACTGTCTAGCATACTCATCGTTAAGATGTTTCGTATAATTTTCAATACCCTCAAGCACTACTTCTAACGAAAGTTGAGATTTTGGAGACTCTAAGACAGGTTTAAAAAATAATTCGTGGGCTTTTTCTAAATAGTCCAATTTTGCTTTAGCTTGAGCCGCTTCTTTTGGTTCAACTGCGAAACCTGATTCTCCTATTATCCATTCTTGCGAATTTGCTTTCTCTAATTGCACTTTTGCAAGCTCAATTTTTTGTCGAATTACATTCAAAATATTATCCAGTTGATTTGGTCCCTCAACGTTTTCCGGTGTCCCAATTGTCGGCTCTTTTTCCTGCGATGCAGGTTTAAATCCTTCCATTCCCATAAAAGTATTGTTTAATGTTTATAGCTTATAGTGTACCACTTTTCAGAAGTCAATCCAAACAAACTCTTATTTTATGGAGCAATCCCAACCGTTTTATAATTTTTCCTAAAACGGTGGGGATTATGTGCGCGGTGGGAGGGTGGGCAAGCACATATTAAATCTGACTGCGCATTAGCGCAGACCGCATTGTATTGCACCTCGGGTCGCCGCGAGGAATGGAGAAAAGAGCAATCATAAGTGCTAAACTAAAAGTACTCTTTTCGGAGTTCCGAAGCGGCGAAGCAAACCAAAAATTTCCTTTCCTCATTTTTCGCCTTGCAGGCGGAGGGGTGGGGGGAGGAGCCGTGCAAAGAAAATGCAAGGAAATTTTTGGGTTTGCCCGCGCGAGTCTGCGAGCGCGGTTGAGGCGCATTGGTTCGCATCACCACTTAATCGGAGCGTACGGGGCAGTTTCAAGCCACCACGCGCTCCGCGCGTGTGAAGTAGGTTCGAGCAAATGTTAGAATTAGAGCACAAAAAGGTAATTTCCTTAGCATCAAGTCTCAATATGGTCGTGTGCTAAAGTTTTCTTATGCCGCCCAAAGAAAAACCTTCCCGGACCCGGAAGATCGAGTCTGAGTACAGACCGTCACTTCAACAACGCGAACGTTTTGATCTTTTGAAGAACCTCTCTCACGCCCTGGAAACTGCCACCGTGCACTATTCAGTGCTCGGTGGTTATGGTCTCGATGCTTTGTACGGTAAATTGAGTCGCGATCACGACGATATAGACATTATTGTCGAAGAGGAGGACCACGTCCGTGCTCAAGAGATCATCTCGAATCTTGATTTCGCACATCTTAAAACCGAAGAGGGGGTTGAGAAATATGTACACAAAACAACAGGCACCAAATTAGACTTGGGAAATTCAAAGCTTTTTGAGCAAGCTATCCGGCACTTAGAACCAGGTGCCGAGATTGATTCATCCTTATATTTTCCAGAACAAACTAACGCTGTCCTGGAAGGAGTCTCGCTACGCACGGCAACTCTTGAGGCTCAGCAACAAGTAGCTGCTATTCAACTTAAAAGATTTGGTCGCAAGGCACCCAAAGCAGTTGCGGATGAGAAACTAATACGCAAAATAATTGAAAAGTCTGGCAAATAATCTGCCTTAGCAACTTTCACTCCCACACATGGAACAGACGGAACAAGAAGAGATCCTCGACCTCGTCAACGAGCGCGATGAGGTAATAGACAGTAAACCTCGCTCAGAAGTATACGCACTAGGCTTGCGCAATTTTCGCGTCGTCAATCTTTTTATTCGCAACAACAAAGGCGAAATTTGGATACCACGTCGCACGGCGCACAAGCGTCTCTTCCCGCTTTGTCTCGACATGAGTGTTGCAGGCCACGTAGAAAGTGGAGAAAGTTATGAAGCGGCACTCATCAGAGAAACGCATGAAGAAGCGGGCATCGTTGTTGACGTAACTCAACTTAAACATCTCGGCAAAGCCACTCCGCATGAGCACAATATGTCTGCATTTAGCGAGACATATGAACTGACACAAAACGAAGTCCCCAATTACAATCCTCACGATTTTTGCGAGTGGATGTGGATCACGCCAAGCGATCTTCTAAAAAAACTTGATGCAGGAGAACCTTGTAAAAGTGACCTTCCCAAACTTGTTCGCCTTTTCTACGGCCAGGTCGACACAAAAACTGAATAGAACCATCCATGAACTGGCTTTTCAGCAGACGGACCGTTCACTCAAAAAAGAACGGCACGATGCTGATTAAGCGCGTGCTTGGTAGATGGAGGATATTTTCCGGAGGCAACGAAAACACCGGCCCCGAACTTACTGAGATTTGGGAAGAAGCATTTAAAATCCTGCTACACGCAAAACAAGAAGCACCTGTACAGAACGTTTTGCAGTTGGGATTTGGCGCAGGTGGAACGATTAAAGAGATATACGAGTATTTTCCAAACTGCATCATCGATGCGGTTGACTACGACTCACAGATGATAGCTGTCGCACGTACGGCAAAGCTATGGAATCCATTTCCCGCTCCAAACATCTACGAAGCAGACGCGAGAGAATTTCTAAAACAGGTGAGCAAACAGTACGACCTCGTTCTCGTCGATTTATTTCATGACGGCAAACCATCAGCGCTGTTAGATGACGAAATTTTCATGCAGTCTCTAAAAAGTGCAGTGAAAAATGGTGGCACCGTGCTTATAAATGTGTTCAGAAATCCAGAGTACCTGTGTGTCGCAAATAGTGTCTTTAGCGCGAGTACTGTCCTTACTTTGGAATCAAACACTCTCGGGTTATTTTATTGACCGAAAACGGCCTAACCAGGCCATTTTTTGTACCTAACACTATTTGACAGATGTCTATTTATTGTGATATAATGTTTAGCGAACCGCGAGGGCACTCGCCCACGCGACAGGATCAACATCAAGAAGACCCTGGGTGGTCTTTGAAAACTGGAGGACACTCATGAAATACACCGACGCCGTCCTCGTATGGATTGGCAACAGGGTCATCGGCGTTTGGAACGCCCTGACCCTCGGGTTACAGACCGCACAGGAGGCCTGGCTCGCATGGCCTTTCCTCCTCGGGTCACGGACGACTCCGACGGAACAGCTCATGCTCGCATGGACTCTCCTCGGGATCGTTCTGATGATCTTCGGCTTCAACGCCGGTATCATCATCGCCATCTTCGGCAGCGTCCTGGGCCTCATCATCTACTTCGGGTGGGATGAGGTAAAGGCCGACCCGCCGATGGTGGCGATAAGCACGCTGTTCGGCCATCCGCTGAATCGCGTCATCGTCCCGCGCATCGCCTTCGTCCTGAGGCTAGCTCGATTTGATGGGCTGATTTACATTGGCACCACGCAGACCGAGTTCGACTTCAAGGTGAAGGTTCGCTGCGCCAAGGATTCGATGATCGACCCAGTCACGCTCATGCCGAAGACCATCCCGCTGCTCGACGATCAACAGCAGCAGGTGAAGGTGGGCGGCGTAGCGAAGTACGTCCTGAAGCCCTGGGAGAGCGGCGGCGAGGTGGAACTTACCTTCGGCTGCACGTTCGAACCAGACACGCGGCGCAACCGCGCCTACCAGCTCGTTACGGTAGGCAGACAGGCGGGCGCACGGGCGATGCTCACCAACATGATCAGCGAAGCGCTGCGCAAGCACGCGACGCAATTCACGTGGGAGGAGCTTCAGACCATGATGCCCGAGCTTTCGGCCGGCATCATCACGATGCTGACCGGCGTTCACCCAAGCGTGCGCGTGCGTACGGATGACGGGACCCGAAACGGCCGGCCCTTGCGTGACATGCGCAAGGACTCGCCTCACCGGTACCTGACGTACGACGAGAGCGACCCACAACGCTACCTCGGCGCCGACGAAGTACCGTCGAGAGCCGAGATCGAGTACTTCCTCGAAGATGTCGTGCAAAACGGCATGAGCGATGTGCGCGGCCTCGGCATCATGCTGCGACGCGCCAACGCTTTCGATTTCGCCCTTACGGGGGCACTCGCCCAAGCTGCTGACCTTGCCGCGCAAGAGAAGCAGCAGCGTTCAGGCGAGACGATCGACTTCGAGACCGAGCATCAGCTCGCGGAGAAGTACATCACGCAGGCGGCGGCCAAGGGTTCGACCCTTGACTACGTCAAGGCGCTCGAGCTCGTACGCATCAACCGGAGACGCGCCACGGAAATCTTCTACCGTGGCGTCGATCACAACCCGCTGGCTCCGTTATACGCGGGTTCGCCCGCCCCTGTAACACCGCCAGCAAATTCGAACTGACAAGGGGAGCTACCACATGGCGAACAACAACGCGGGTCATCAAGACCCGCCACACGTCCCTGACCCCCCTCCCGACGGAGATCAAGCGGTCAACGACGCCGCGGTGCGCGAAGCCCAAGCCGGGCAAGCGCAGCGCACCAAGGGTGCACGGAGAGTCGGCCTCGTGGTCGTCCTTCTGTGCCTCCTCGGGGGCGGCAGCCTCTGGCTGAAACCCTGGAACTGGCTGGACGACGGACCGCCGACTCCCCCTCAACAGGGAGCCACGGTTCCGCCGACCAACAAGCCGGCGGAGCCGACCATCTGCAAGCAGGCAGATGAGGCGGAACGCCTTCGCTGCCGCGCTGGTGGCACGGCGACACCGACGACCCCGCAGGCTCCGACACCGGCGCCTGCGGCAACGAAGGTGCGGGTGCTCAGCCGCGTCTGCAACGAAGCGGTAGTGTTCGACTTCACTCAAGTTAGAGAGCGGGTCGTCAACGACCACGGCTGCGTCCTCCAGAGCATCGTCGTCACCGGCAAGGTGAAGGCGAAGGTGGAATACTGCACCAGCGCCCAAGGTAAGAAAGTGCGGTGCACTGCCTGGGACGACAAGACCAAGACCATCCAGTGGTGGGAAGTCGGCCCGAACCAGGAGATCTACCTGGTCGACCTAAACGTCCTGGAGTTCGCCTACGGCGACGTACCCGGCGGCGTGGCGTTCAAGGCTTCCCCCTTCAAGTAAGCCTCCAGGCTTCCTTGAACAGAAACGAGTCGAAAAAGGCCCCGCGCGCAAGCGCCGGGCCTCTTTCTATTCTAGCAATACCTTGGGAAGGTTAGCAGGAAGGAATGGCAAGCGAGAATGTTCCCGCAACGACTTTCAATACTCCCCACGCAGACATCATGATAGCCATACCGATGATGCCCCAGAGCATATGTTCGCGTCCCTTCCCTGCATATTCTCCCTTTTCGCCGCGCGCGAAGAACATAAACTCAACCACGCCGTAGATGAACATGAGGAAGCCGGCCGCAAAGACAAGTGCGAGTGCAGGATCTATGAGTGCGGAGTTCACCCGCGCCATTACGCTACAGACTGATCCCATGGTGGGCTAGTTTTGAAGAGAACGCAAAGTTAACGAAGTTAGATGGTGTGAGAGACAGACGGAGGAGTCTGGCGAGTACCGGTCGTGAGACCGAAGGTGTTGGCGATGATGCCGACAATGCCCCAGATAGAAACCATGAGGAAGAGGCCGATGATACCTGCGGTCATGATCTTCTGACCGTTTGCCTTACCTTCAGCGTCACCTGCAGACCAAATGTAGCGGATAAGACCCCAGAAAAACACGAGGAGTGCTACCGCAAGTGCGAGCGGGATGAGCTGGTCTACAAGGCCACGAACAATATTGATAATACCCTGGGCGTTCTGCGCGCTCGCAACGAGCGGCATCGCCATAAGAACCGTGAGAGCGGCAGTAAATTTCTTCATATTTCTAATTACGAGTGCTATGAGTTAATCCTACCCTGCCCTGCGCCTCAGGCAATACAGGCATGTGGATACCTTTTAATTAAATGCACGTTGGCCCGCATCCTGGCTGCTGAAACACTTGCGGGTTGATGCCGTCATTTCTTGTTGTGCCAGCCGTCGAAGTGTCGCCAAGAAGAGTCATGCTGACCAATCGCGCAAGCCCCCAGACTGAGACAATGACAAATATACCGATCATGCTCCACGTCAGGTTCTCTCGATATTTCGTGCGTGACTCAGCCCCCGCACTGCTGATATAGCGTATGACGGTAAAGAAAAACATCAGAACCGCAAACGTGATGAGGAGACCGGCAAGCGGGTTGATGATATCGATAATGACTTTCACAAACTGAGCAAAGGTCGTTGGTGCCGCGTACACAAGGCTTGGTACAAAAAAACCAATACCGAAGAGCCCGATAAACACCGGTATAAGTTTCTTCCCGTAACCTGTCGATTGATGCCCGTGCGTATCCTTGGTGCTCATACGCTATGCGTTGACCCCTATCTGTTTGAGCGTTGCAGCGATAAGTTGCGCCAATGCCCACGCTCCGATAAATATGGCCACTCCGATAATGGTGTACATAAAGTTACTGCGCGCAGCCGTGAGTTTTTCTTGGTTGCCCTGCGCAGTAATAAAACGAAACCCAGATAAAACAATAAAGAAGACCGCAATCGGTACTCCTATAGCGAGTATTCCTTTCAAAACGGCCTCAACGAACTGCGATACGTTCGTGATGTTGCTGCTTATCGGGTTTTGAATGATATTTGGGCCACCGGCAGGCACGCTTACGCCTACTTGGGCAAATGCGCTTGTGGCGACAAACATAACAGTAAGCCCAATACCCAAGGCTAGTATCGCTGCAACAAAAGACTTGTTCCTAAGTAGCGTCATTGTGGGAGGTGAAGCTTGTCGAAAATATCGTTGAGTGAAAGTTGTGCCGAGCGTATCGCGCTTGAGAGCTGCTCTCTGCCGCTTATGACGGATTCTACCATGTTGCGGAATATGTCTGAGGTCTGCTGTGGAGATGGGTCATACCACGATCGCGAGATAAGTGCCGATTGCGCAAACACACTTCCCACCGAGTCGGCAGCTGCCGAATTCGCAGAAAGTACATCGCGGCGCACCGGCGGTAGTCCTGTCTTTGCTGTGATGATAGTAACCGCATCCGTATTTGTGAGCTTCTGTGCGACAGCCATTCCTCCCGCCGAATTGCGCGCTCCTCGAGGAATAACCAGCGCGGTCATTTTGCCGTAAGTAAGCGGACTGCGCGAAGCAGCAGTTTGTGGAAGCGTTGCTACGCCAACCGCAAGATTTGGGTTACGTGTCGTTATGGGTCGATATTCACTCGCAAAACCAAAGTAGACACCCACGTCACCGGAGGAGAAGGCAGTAAAGGAGTCCGGCAGCGCACGATTCCATGAATACGCTGTTTGGGAAGGGTTAGCGAAGTTCGTATAGAAACGCAGTACCGCTTCTGCCGGGTTCTCAACACTCTGCGTGTTGTTGGCACCAAAGACAGAGGACAGCGTGCCGTCATCTCCACGCAGTACGATTTGATCTCCTGCCTGCATAAGCAGCGCAGAGAGAATCTCTTTGCTGTGACGCACGTTACTGTACGTGCCGATAGCAACAGCGCTGCGCTTAACATTCGACGTGCCATCAAGAGAAGTCATGCGGGGTGCTATGGACTGCAACTCCGTCCAGGTCTTTGGATAGGTGGCAAGGCCGGCACCTGCGAATAGGTCGCGGTTCCAATACATCACCAACGGGTCAATAAACAGCGGCAGCCCAATGATGCCTTGCGTGCCAGCAAAGATACCCGCTTCATCAATAAACGCATCATTAAACGCACGCTGACTCATCGTGCTGTATGGAATCTGGTCAATTTTCGCGACAAAGCTCACCACATCACTATCGTCGAGCATTGCGATATCAGGCGCCGCGCCGCGCGCTATCGCTTCAGTGAGTTCCTGGCGGTACGTATCTGGCGACTTCTGTACGTAGGAGACGTTTTGAAATGCGTCATCAGTACCAGCGAGTTCGACAATTACCGTTTCCATCGCGCTGCGGTCAAAGGTTCCCCAGATACTTACCGGGCCTACTTCTTGCGAACTCTTACCGCCGTAAGTAGCAAACACGGCAATGCCTGCCATAAGCAGGAAGAGGAAGAACGCGACAACGCCAAGTTGAAACCAATTCCAGTCTTTCATCCCGTTAGAAATAGGAAACGTTTAAGTCGATTTTTAACATAGCGTTTACCCATGCCAGACTTTAGATACTTTTCTCTCGCACGAGCATCGTCTTCGGCAAGTGACATCTCGTAGTATACCAAGTTCCAAGGACCGGAATGACGTGTTGACTGGGTATTACCCTGACGATGCTGACTTAAACGTTTCCGTAAATCATGTGTCATTCCAGTATAAAACCGACCTGTGTGATTACTCTGCAAAACATAGACATACCAACTTTTGGTATTTCTAACGGGATTCATCCCTTCTTTTTTAAAATTAAACCATAGTGGAAGGTACCCGCCGGGATGTCTTCCATGTGTGAGAAGCCTCCGCCTTTTGTCGTAAGGGCTAGTGCCTCTTCCCTACTTACAACTGCCGACTTATGCGGCCCCATACCATTAAAGGAATCTTTCCAGTCTATAAGTACAAGACGTCCACCTTTGCGTAACACGCGGTACGCCTCCTCAATAATCATGTCCTTTTTCTCTACCTGAAAGAGGATATTTGCCATCATAACCACATCCACACACCCCTCTGGCAGAGAGCTACCGTGAGGCTCGTCTAAGTCACCCTGCACATAATCAATATTCATAAGGTCCTCAAGCTCGGCAAAAGGGGCGAGCCGCGTGAGGAGGTCGCGGTTAATGTCTATCGCAAAAACGCGACCTTGAGGGCCGACAGCGCGTGCGAGCGCGGTCGTAAAAAAGCCGGCGCCAACGCCAAAGTCGGCAACCTTCATATGGTCATGTATCTTGGCGGCCTTAACCGCACGTCCTGGATCTAGGAAATCAGAGAGCTCTGTTGCCACGGATATAGTGTAACCCGAAACTCAAAGATTATTTGAAGTCCTCAGGATTAAACATGTCCACAAATGGGCACATCTGGTCACCCAACTTATTCTCTGCACGTAGTGCAAGCAATTCCTCTTTGGTAAAAAATTTAATAGCTTGACACTCTTCGCTAGGAATAAAATTAAGGCTATCTACCTCTATTTCATATGCAACGCCAAGGATGTAGTGCCATTGCATACCGCGCCTCATTTCACGTTTGCACGTCCACAGATAGATTGGCTTGTCGCTTGTGGATGTGACTTCAAGACCCATTTCCTCTCGTATCTCGCGGGCAAGTGCCGTGCGCGGTTCTTCACCAAAGTCGAGTCCTCCACCTGGAAGCTCCCATTCTCCTCCTTTTGCTTTTGCTGCACTACCAGCAAAGTCGTGCGCCATCAAAAGCTTTCCATCACGAACAATCAGTCCTTTCACGGTCACACGATAAAAACAATCCGGAAAATCTGGCGACTGCTGTGATGCTTTTGGATCGAGCTCCATTGATTACAGGCACACAAAACTTGCGATAGAATCCCCATCCCTCAACTTCATAATGCGTACTCCCTGCGTCGAGCGGGACAATGACGGCACTTCTTGAAGATCAGTGCGTATCACTTGGCCCTTTTGAGAGACAACCACCATTTCAATAGTTTCGTCGTCACGGTCTATCACCTGTGCAGCGATAACAGGGCCGGTCTTTGTCGTTACATTCATAGTCTTGATGCCTGAGCCGGAGCGAGATTGGGTTTTATACTCTTCCGCCGGAGTCGTCTTGCCGTAGCCATTCTTTGAGACTACGAGCACCTCAAGCTTCTTGGCACCCTTCGGCAATACGTCAGCAGCAACAATAGAGTCTCCGCTACCCAACTTCATACCGCGCACGCCGCCAGCGGTACGGCCCATGGCGCGGATGTCGCCTTCTTTAAAGCGTATGGACTGGCCCTTCGCGGAGACGAGCATGACTTCGTCTCCCTTTTCAACAAAGAGTGCGGACATGAGCTCGTCTCCTTTCTCAAGCTTGATGGCGATAAGTCCCGAACGGCGTACATCGCGGAAGCTCGTTGCATCCATCTTCTTGGCCGTTCCTTTCGAAGTTATAAGCATCAACGCGCGCTCCCCTTCTTTTTGCGCCTTACGCATCGGCAACACTGACGTCACCTTCTCTGCATCAGTAATAGAGAGGAAGTTCACGATAGCCTTACCCTTCGTCGAGCGCTTACCCTCAGGCAGCTCGTACATCTTTATCTGGTATGCCTTACCGAGGTCAGAGAAGAAAAGGAGGTCGCTGTGCGTTGAAGTAGTAAGGAACTTGGTTACAAAGTCTTCTTCTTTTGTATTGAGGTCAATGACGCCCACGCCACCGCGCTTTTGCTTGCGATACTCTTCTGGACGCGTGCGCTTTACGTAGCCACCTGCCGTGATGACGAGCACTTGCTCTTCATCTGCCACCATATCTTCGTCTGAAATAACACCGGCGGCACCTTTCACTACCTTGGTGCGACGGTCGTCACCATACTTTTTGGTTGCCTCAGCAAGTTCGCTGCGTACCACCGTCATCATCTTTTTCTTGCTGGCAAGAAGCTCTTTGCAGTCTTCTATAAAGAGCTGTACTTCTTTGAGTTCGTCTTCTACTTTCTTGCGTTCAAGGTTGGCGAGCTTCTGCAGGCGCATCTCAAGGATCGCATTGGCCTGGAGCTCCGAGAACTTGAATTTCTTTATCAAATTGGCACGAGCATCGTCGACGTCCTTTGATGCGCGGATCGTCTTGATGACTTCGTCGATATGATCGAGTGCTTTTTTGAGACCAAGCAAGATGTGCTCGCGCTCTTCTGCTTTGCGTAGATCAAACTCAGTGCGACGGCGGACCACTTCTGCACGGTGTTTGATGAATTCCTCGAGGATGCCCTTAAGAGACATCGTCTGCGGCACACCATCGACAAGCACGACCATGTTGAAATGGAACGTATCTTCAAGCGAGGTGTGTTTGTAGAGATAGTTGAGGACTTTTTGCGGCTGGGCGCCCTGTTTAAGGTCCACCACAACGCGAATATCTTTGGTGGACTCGTCGCGGAGACCCTTGATGCCTTCTATTTTCTTATCGCGCACCAAGTCTGCGATGCGCACAATGAGGTCTGCTTTGTTTACGCGGTACGGAATAGACGTAATGACAATCTGGAAGTCTCCTTTCTTTCCTTCAACTATTTCTGCAACACCGCGAGTCACAACGCCACCGCGACCAGTGGTATACGCGTGGAGAATATCTTTTTTGTTGAACGAAACAGCTCCTGTCGGGAAGTCTGGACCCTGGACGAACTGCATCAAATCTTCAACCGTCGCATCAGGGTTTTCAATAAGGTGATCTATCGCGGCAGTGAGCTCACCGAGATTGTGCGGCGGAATGTTCGTCGCCATACCAACGGCGATACCGAGCGTGCCGTTAAGAAGCAAGTTTGGAACTGCCGCAGGAAGTACCGATGGTTCTTTCTTTGAACCATCGAAGTTGGGACGCCAGTCTACCGTCTCTTTCTCAAGGTCGGTCAATAGCTGCTCGGCGATGCGAGACATCTTTGCTTCGGTATAGCGGTATGCCGCGGCCGAGTCGCCGTCTATCGAGCCGAAGTTTCCCTGGCCGATGATAAGCGGGTAGCGTGTCGCAAAATCTTGCGCAAGCTTCACCATAGCGTCGTATACCGCAACGTCACCATGCGGGTGGTAGGAACCGATAACATCTCCGACAACGGTTGCTGACTTACGGAAGCGCGCGGTGGCCGTAAGACCATTTTTGTACATCGAATAAAGAATGCGGCGATGTACTGGCTTTAGGCCGTCTCGCACATCAGGCAGCGCGCGCGCAGTAATAACCGACATCGCGTAGTCGAGATACGCCTCGCGCATCTCGGTGCTTATGTTGCGCGCGACGGTGCTGTCCTGTGCCTTTTTAATCTCTTCGTTCTCTGCCATATACAAATGCCTGCCGCGATATCAGATGATTATTGTCCGTCGTACACAGCGGCCGGGTATTCATCTGCGGGCGCGGTCTCCGAAGGAACGTTGCTCTGCGGATTTGGTGCGAGCTGTAAACCTTGGAATGCTTCAAATGAAGTCTGCACCGCCTGGGTCTGCGGAGCGACCGCTTCACCTGCGGCTTGTATTGCCGCTGCGGTGTCGAGACCGCCACCAGAAATTTCTCCGAAACGGATCGGGAGCGTGGTGACCCACACAAGCGCAATGAGCGCAGTGAGTCCAAATGCTGCGGTGACTGCAAAGCGCGTCTTTACCTGCGGATGCTGCGCCTGGAGATTTTCTATGTGCTTACGCATATTCGATAGGTTACCTGTTAATGGGACAACACGACAACGTCAGCCTCTTTGCCTTCGAGGTCTTTCTTTTTAATAGTGAGTTTATCCTCTGCCTTTACCCCTTCGGCGCCCGCCTCTTTAAGGAATTGTTTGAGAGAGTCCTTGCCACCAATATCCCCATAGTGCATCGGGATAATCACGTGCGGTTCTAGTTTTACTGCCAGTTTGTACGCTGCGGCATGGTCAAGCACACCGTCACCGCCTATCGGTACAAAAAGAATATCCACATCTTCAAGTTCTTGTTTTGCTTCTTGCGGCAAGTCCGGCGTACCAAGCGCGCCAAGGAAACAAAGGTTCATGCCTTCGAGCGTTACAAAGTAAATGCTGTTGAGACCCTCTTTGCCGCCATATTTTGAAGACGAACCGAATCCTTTGATCGTTATCTCACGCACTTCATATTCGCCGGGACCGCGCACGACAAATGGTTCGCGATCGCCAAAGGTGGCATTGTCCACACCGTTGAAATCTTGGTTATCAAGAGAAACGAGCACGATATCGGAGCCAAACTTCGCCGCCTTAAGCTGCGAATCTTTGCCGATTGGGTTGAATGCAAGCGTGGTATCTCCAAAGGAAACTTTGAAGCACTCCCCGCCTAAGTAGCTGATAACCATACGTCTATTTTACCAAAACTAAGGCCGAAAGACCAGCGAAATAACGTTGCGGTGTAGGGCTTTTTGAGACCAATATCTTTCGTACTCAAAAAGGAGCTTCTTTTTGAAAACGATGTCGTCCAAAGCGCTGTCCACACCTTGCGATTACAACAACTCACGATTAAAATTTTGACTTGCTCCAATGTGCTCACATCGCACAACGGGGCATATGATGTCCGCCCACGGTAGGCGGCAGTTCTTTTTTCCGAGGGGGTTCCGCACCAGGGTGCGGAGTGCGCGTCTCGCGCATCGCACAGCGTATCTGTCTACCATTATATATTCGGTGTGCAGATGCCTGTCCCCTCTCAATACTGCAAATCCAAAATGAAAGAGACCCGGGTCTCTCATTTGAAAAGCTTCAATTTTTTACCCCTTGTGCTATAGTGCCCCTGCCTGCCCCGAAAGGGGTGTTTTACATCAAGGCGCTCGTTGTTCTCAATTATTAGCTCACTCGGAGATAACCTCTCTCGCGCTACCCAACAGAGCAGCCGCGTGAGGAGCCTCCGACATAAACTATGGCAGAAGATATCCAGCCGGTTATGACCGATGAGGAAGCAGCCCTTGCTCCCGTAAACGAGGTCATGACCAAAATCACGGCCGAGAGCCCTGAGCCTCCGAAGATCGGAGACATCGTCGAGGGTCCGGTCATCATGCTCGATCGTGCGCGCCTCTATATAGACCTCGCTCCTTTCGGAACGGGTGTTATCTACGGTCGCGAGTACATGAACGCTCGCGAGGTTATCAAACGCACCAACGTTGGTGACAAGATCGCCGCAAAAGTTGTCTCGCCTGAAACCAAAGACGGCTACATCGAACTCTCACTCAAGGAAGCACGCCAAGCGCTTATTTGGGGTGAGGCAGAAGAAGCAGTTAAGTCCAAGCTTCCGATTGAAATCACGGTTAAGGAAGCAAACAAGGGTGGTCTTATTCTCGAGTGGCAAGGCATCCAGGGTTTCCTCCCTGCTTCGCAACTTAAAGCCGAGCACTACCCACGCGTTATCGACGGGGACAAAGACAAGATTCTCGAAGAGCTCAAGAAGCTTATCGGTACCCGCATCATGGTCTCCATCATTACCGCAGCTCCGAAGGAAGGAAAACTTATCTTCTCCGAACGCGGCACCGATGACAAAGAGAAGCGCCAGCTTATCGAGCACTACCAGGTTGGTGACGCTGTCGAAGGCGACGTCACTGGCATCGTGGACTTTGGTGTCTTCGTGAAGCTTGAAGAAGGCCTCGAAGGACTCGTGCATATCTCCGAAATCGACTGGGGTCTCGTTGAAGACCCACGCGCCTTCTTTAAAGTTGGTGATCGCGTGAAGGTTAAGATTGTCGACATCAAGGACGGCAAAGTTTCCCTCTCGGTCAAACAGCTACGAGAGAATCCGTGGCACGAAGCCACCAAGAAGTACAAGAAGGGTGATACTGCCTCTGGCGTCATCATCAAGTACAACAAGCACGGCGCACTTGCCTCTATCGAGGAAGGCGTTGCAGGCCTCGTCCACGTGTCAGAGTTTGGCAGCGAAGAGAAACTCCGCCAGACCCTCGAACTTGGAAAATCCTATCCGTTCAAAATCACGCTCTTTGAGCCGAAAGATCAGCGAATGGCGCTGTCTTTCACTGGCGAAAAGAAATAAGCGAAACGAAAAAACCCCGCAGAACGCGGGGCTTTTTCGTTATGAACGATTCTTCACGTAATACATCTCAAGCTTCGAAACGTAATACCGTGCGGATGGAGACGCCATGACGAAATCAATAAGTACGCGCAGTCTCCGCTCAAACGCATCCTCGTTCGCATACAACGCATGCTGCATTTCCCCAACGTCAGCAAACGTTGGTCGCATTTCAGTGAACGTCGTACTTCCTCCGCGTAAATAGGCGATGACGTTAACGGTGGATATAAGCGACGGCAAAAAATCTTGAACTGAAGCGTGGCTTCCTTCGCTCATATACGCTTCCGCCTTTTTAAATAAACCGTCGGCGAGCCATGAAATTTCCTCGACATGCCGCCGATAATCCCCCTCCGTGGCAATCGGACGCGGTACGATATCCATAGTAGAAAGCATACCGCACATTCCGTTCTATACTGCCCCTATGTACGAGGTTCCTGACGACTATGTAGTCCCCGAGCAGCTGCCTGGCATGCTTGAAACCACATCCGAGATGCGGGGCGTGGAAGTAGTCGGAGAATCCCCTCTTTTAGGGCTACGCATCGGCGAGCGGTTGGCGCGAGAGATCTACATATCTCGGTTTGAGCCATTGCTAACTCCACAGAAACATTCCCGCATCGTTACGTGGAGACCTATTGGTTACCGCAAACGCCCCGTAGGATGGGTCCGCTCTCCGCTTGAAGTGAGTCTCAAGCGTGCGACCGCATTTACACACCTCGTAGGCGATGACTACGCGACACATTGGTCATCGACCGCGCAGCGCGACTTACGCCACGCACAAGAACGTGGCGTGCGCGTTGAAGCAGTACCTTTTGCAGTGTTTATGGAACACATGCCCCGACAGGGAAAATTTCGCGGTCTCTTTTCTTTTATGTCCTGGCAGGCGGAACGTTTTCATAAAGTGTACGCCGATAACATGCGCTGGTATCTTGCATACAACGCGAAAGCCCGCGTGGCTGCAGCACTCGGCGTTCTCTACCTTCCGGAACACAATTTCTCAATGTCTGGCACTTCCTACAGCATCCGCGAAGCAGACGAGCGTAGTGCACCTGTCGCGCTGCGTGATCGCTGGCACAAAGACGCACTGAAAGAAGGCATAACCTATCTCGACTGGAACGCACTGTGGCGTCCAGGTGATGCGCGCTCGTGGAGAGGATTTGGTGCGTTTAAAAAAAAGTTCAAGCCGAATATCGTGTACCTGCCGCCAACCTATATTACGTTTGTTCCTTCGATACGGCTTTCACGATACCTTTTACGACTGCGTCGCCTATTTCGTACGGACGCTCCTTCGTCGCGTGGAGCTCAATAAATGGCACAGCATTTACTTCAAGTACCACAAATCGCTGTTCGTTAATTGGTTTTGAGATGTCTTCGGCGATGCAATCGATGCCGAGCACAAACGCATTAAGTTTTTGTGCTAGCCGCAACGCCATGGCTCGGACACTCTCATCTATTTGGGTAGTCACATCAACAAAGGTGCTGCCGTGGCGCACGAACGGATCTCGACGAATACCTACGCGAGCCCCTTTTTGTGGCACTGAGGTACGTGTGAATCCCATTTCACCCAAAAGGCTGTCTGTCTCCACTCCGAAGAGAATGCGATGTTTACTTCCCGTCTGGTCGGTCATTGCTTTGCGACTTGGATCTTGATTCTCAATTTCAACGAGTTTTTCAATCGTGTGGACGCCATCACCTACGACGCAGGGCGGTTCATAGCGGACAGCAAACACATCCTCCCCCACCACCGTGACGCGCACCACCATATGTGGCACATATTCTTCAACAACGACGCGCGGCCCAAACCGACCTGCGCGAGCAAATGCGGAATCAAACGTCTTTGACGTAACGTCTGTCGTTACATGTCTATCCATAGTTCCTGCATCAGGTTTAACCACCACACGCGGAAGCGCGGCAGCATACTCTGATGCACGACGACGCTGCCACCACCAAAAGGTTCGGCTCGAAGCAATAGGAACCGAAAGAGAGTCGAGAACTGCTTTCATATGCGTTTTGCTATTTGAAAGCTTACTCATTGGGCCGCCTAAATCTTCGGACGATGGCAGTCCATCGAAATGAATCGTTTTCTCTCCAACACGCACGCCAATATGTGACGTTGCTCCAGCGGGACCAACGAGGACATACACCGGTAGTTTGGCACGCATGCATGCTTCAACAACGAGCCGGTCGCGCGCAACAAGCTCAGTGAGTGGAATGTTCGTATTCCACACACGGCGCATAAGCCCCGTTGTAGTTAACGCAACCTCAAGAACACTCGACATCTGTGGCACTACCCGCTGTGCAAACAGTGCAATAGGTGCCGTAGCGTAGGAGAGAAACGCATCTATCCAATCGCCGATATGCGCACCACGCGTGACGTCACAATCGGGACATACGCGCGCATTCATAACGGCTTCTGAGCAATCAATTCCGCACGGTATTTCTGAAGCGTCTCACCGGTACGTTTGCTTAAAAAGGGTTTTCCAAGACCTTGCCAATGGTACAAGACCTCCCAATCAGCAAACCGTTCTTTTAATTCTTGTGGAGCAAACAGATGCGGCTTGCGCGCACGCTCAGCGGCATTGTTCTCAGTCGTGTGGTTAGCGACCACGACAATGCCACCGGGCTTTGTAATAGCTTTCAGGTCAACAATGGCTTTGTCTACTTCTTCGTCCTGCAAAAAATGTAGTACAAACGTACAGACAACAACATCCCACTGTTTATCGAGCGTAAGTTCTCGCACATCACCAACTGAGGAAGTGATGGGAAGATTTCGTTCACGCGCAATCTCCGCAAGAGAATTCATCGCCTCTACGCTGGTATCAAGCGCATCAACCGTAAAACCATGCTCAGCAAGAAACACCGCATGGTGACCAAGACCTGCCCCGACGTCGATTGCGGTTCTGCTTTGGCGGTATTCAAGTATCTTCTTTATTACAGGAACTACCGGATCCATATTTAGCGCGAATTAATTTCCATCGTCGCTTGCGCCCGCCCACCTTCCATAAACGCCTCAAGTGCTGCTGCAACAACTTTCCGTACTTTCTTTAGTATCTCTTCTTCTGGCTTACGGAATGCGCCGATGACAAAGTCGACGATTTTTTCGCTGTCCGGTTTGCGTAACTTGCCTGAAGCGGTCGAAGGGGAGATACCAACTCGTATACGCAAGAAGTCTTTGGACTTCAGCGCCTTTTGTATGGACTCGATGCCTTTGTGTCCCCCGTGACCTGAACCGTAGGAAAGTTTTACTTTGCCAAGCGGCAAATCGAGTTCGTCGTGTATGACCACCAACGTTTCGAGTTTCTTTTTGCTATCTATCAAAGGTTTGAGCGACCCTCCCGAAAGGTTCATATACATTTCAGGGAGCACCAGCTGCGCTTTTCCTCCGAGGAAATCCCCTGACGCAGTGAGTGCGCGCAACTTCATATCTTTTTTCCACGTATCGATACCTTCTTTCTTTGCAAGTGCGATCAAAAAATCACGTCCAACATTGTGTCGTGTACCGATATATTCTTCAGTTGGGTTGCCCAAACCAACGATAATCGCTTTCATACGCACACAATACTGCCTTACGGGCGCAGAGAAAAGCGAAAAACTTGCATAGTTCAATAAGAGGCATACAATGGCGTCATGCCGGAGGGTGAGAAAGAGAATTTTTTGAAAGAAGTTCTCACGTTCGGTGCAATAGCGTTGGCTATTGTTCTCCCTATTCGCCTTTTTATCGCACAGCCATTCGTTGTATCGGGTTCTTCTATGGATCCGACCTTCCACAACGGTGAATACCTCATTGTTGATGAGCTTTCCTATTACTTCCACGAGCCTGCACGTGGGGACGTGGTGGTTTTTCACTATCCCAAGGACCCAAAGAAGTACTTTATTAAGCGCATTATTGGTCTTCCGGGTGAGACCGTTCATATTCGCGCAAACGCAGTCACGGTGACGTCCAAAGACGGCACTGAGACCACTATTTCAGAGCCCTACTTAGTAAATCTCGGTAACGGCGACGATGAAGACGTGACCGTTGATGATGGCGACTACTTCGTCATGGGTGACAACCGCCCTGCAAGTTCCGATTCCCGTATATGGGGGCTCCTCCCACGTGAAAATCTCGCAGGACGTGCTTATTTGCGACTTCTCCCTATCTCTCGTATGAGTGTTACGCCTGGTTCAGTTGCTGACTATCAATGAGCACCCAGCCGCTACCATCATCGTTCATCAAGAAAGCGTCTGATATTGCCTCTTTCTATGGATTTCGACATGCGCAATCACTCGATAGAGAATTGCCAAAAGAAAGCCGCCTCGCCATCTCCGGCTCGCGCGATGCAGACCGTGTCGCAGAGGCGTGTGTGACGTGCATGGTGAGTCGTTCGCAGAAAGCGACTGCCGCCGCAGCAGCCGTAGCCGCAGAGAAAAATGAAAAGCCACAACAGACGCGTGCGCAAGATGCCATGCTCTGTTATTTCACCAACCCTACGCCTTCTGAAGCGCCTCATGGCATTAATCCACGAGATGTTGCTGAGTTTGGTGTATCCATTGTGGGTTCATCCGGTTCTATCGGTGAGATAGTCGCGCTTAAAACGCTCTTCTCTATCCTTGCTGACTCAGGCGCGCGCGTACGTGGCGTGCGCATCGGCTCAGGCGGTGATCGTGATTCACAAATGCGCTTTTCACGTGAGCTGAGCGCCTACCTCAAAAAGCGTAGCGCTGACATTCCTGACTGCTGCAGTAAATCAATGGCACAAGACCCACTCTCCATGATGCGCTGTCCGGGAGAGGTTTGTAGCAAAATCATCGACGAAGGTCCGCGCGCGATGGGCTTCCTCTCAGAAAAGAGCCGCTCTCACTTCCGCGAAGTTCTTGAATATCTCGAGCGCGCGGGTATGACCTACGAGCTTGATGAACGTCTCGTGCACGACCCGCGTATGCCCCGGGTACTCTTTTCACTCGATATTGAGAACGAAGACCACCTTATCGTCGGTGCTCGCGGTGGCCGCTACGACGACCACCTGAGGAAACTAAGCGGCCGTAAGGATGCAACGGTAGTTCGCGCATCGGTCTTCTTTAAAAAGAAAGGTCTGGAACGCTCAGCATTCACCTACGACGACCGTGAGAAGCGCGCAAAAATATACTTTGTAAAACTTGGATTAGAAGCTTCGCTAAAATCGTTGACCGTTCTTGATTCACTGCGAAAAGCACGCATCCCGGTATACCAATCATTCTCGGCAGACAAACTAGGACCGCAACTCTCAGAAGCCGAGCGTCTCAAGGTCCCCTACCTCATCATCATGGGTCAACGTGAAGCCATGCAAGATGCGGTTATCGTTCGCCGCGTTGAAACACGCTCCCAGCAAATGGTGCGTCTCATAGACCTGCCACTCTATTTAAAGGCGGTTTGAAATCGGTTTACGGTTGCCGCTTTTTGGTTTCCGACTTGCCCTAAAAGCGCACCCCGGTAAGCGAAAACCTTGTCTGCCGTATTTTGGTGTGGTAGGGTATCGCGCATGGCAGTCAATATAGAAGTGGAGCGCCAAGAGGGAGAAAGCCCGGTCAATATGATCCGGCGCTTCAGCAAGCGTGTCCAAGGAGCAGGCATCATCAACCGTATTCGCGGCATCCGCTATTACGCACGAAAGAAGTCTAAATTTGTTGAGCAAAAAAAGGCACTTAAGACTATTCGCCGTCGCGAGGAAGTGCAGGAGTTGATAAAGCTCGGCAAACTCATTGAGAAGGCACCTCGCGGAGGCCGTCGCTAATGGTCAATCAGGCAAACATAGCTATACGGAACAAAACGCGGGGGACGATCCCGCGTTTGCCGTTTGCAGATATTGCACGCGATGTACTCGGCGCCTCATATGAGTTGTCCGTCGCGTTTGTAACTCCTTCTGAAGCAGCGCGTCTCGCGCGTACCTACAAAGGCAAAGACTACGAACCAAACGTGTTGTCTTTCCGTCTGTCGAAGACCTCAGGTGAACTTGTCATTTCACCCGCAGTTGCACGCCGACAAGCAAAAGATTTTGATACTGACTACGGCGGCATGCTCGCAAAACTCTTTATCCACGGCTCGCTTCATTTGAAGGGCCTCACTCACGGGAGTACAATGGAAAGTACGGAGCGCCGCGTGATGCGGAAGTACGGTTTTTAGTGTTTATAAAACCGTACCAAGTGGCGCCCACTACAGAGCATGAGTAAAAATGGTGTCGCAACTGGAATAGACATAGGAACGTATCATACGAAAGTTGTGATTGCGGAGCGCCCAGATACTCCTCGGGCGCTTCCCCGTATTTTAGGAACGGGCTACGCAGAAACCCGTGGCATGCGTCACGGCTATATCGTGAGCCCAGACGACGTATCTCGCTCCATTGAACTCGCTGTGGCTCAAGCCGAAAAGGCAGCCAAGATAAAAGTACGACGCGCCTATGTTGCCATAGGCGGCATGTCTATTGATGAAGTATTTTCCCGAGGTGAGACCGTGGTTACACGCGGCGACTCGGTGGTGACGGAACGAGATATCGCGCAAGCATCGGCAATAAGTGAAGCGGCTATCTCCCCTTCTCAACTCTTAAACCGTACGATCATCCATTCAATACCTTTACGTCATTTTGTAGACGGAGCGCGCGTACTAGGAAACTCTCCTTCCGGCATGAGCGGTATGAAACTTTCTGTTGAAGCGCTTTCCATAACGGCGCTCACGCAGCATCTCTCAACGTTGCGCGATGCTGTTGAAGAAGCAGGTATCGAAGTTGAAGATGTAGTCGCTGCCCCGCTTGCCGCGTCGTTTGTAACCTTGAGCAAACCTCAAAAAATGGCTGGCTCGGTGTTGGCAAATATCGGTGCAGAAACACTCTCCATTATTCTTTTCGAAGACGGAAAACCTATTTCGATGAAAGTATTCCCCATGGGTGGCTCTGACATCACCAATGACATCGCGCTTGGACTTCGTGTACCGCTTGAAGAAGCTGAGCAAATAAAACTTGGTGCCGTTACCGGCGCAACGTACCCCCGCAAAAAACTCGACGACATTATTTCGAGACGTCTTACCGAAATGTTTGCACTTGTTGAAGGACATCTTCGCAAACTCGGCAAAAATGGGCTTCTGCCAGCAGGCATCATCATCACCGGCGGCTCATCGGGACTCTCAACCGTAAGTGATATGGCAAAAGCGGCGCTGAAACTTCCCTCACGTGTCGGCTCGCTTGGTGCAGATGCGTCCAAGATGCAATTAAAAGATGGTTCGTGGGCGGTTTCCTACGGTCTTACCATTTGGGGACTCAGTCAAGCAGATATGGGTGCGCCTTCAAGAGGTATGTCAGGCTTTCGATTTATCGACATGGCAAAGAAATGGCTGAAGCCGTTCCTCCCATAAGTATTTTGTAAAAATGGGATAAAAACGACGAAACGATTGACTTTTTTGTCAATATTTTGCCTCCTTTGCAAACAAAACGCTGGTGCTATAGTTGTCAGGCAATTAGTCGCCTTACATAAACAGGGTACCGTGGATGATATGCCGCAAGTAAAGCCAGAAGTCGAAGCGTTCGCTCGTATCCGCGTTGTGGGCGTGGGCGGTTCGGGCAACAACGCCGTCAACCACATGGTGGAATCCAAAGTCCGCGGTGTTGATTTTATCGCGATCAATACTGACGCACAGGATCTTCATCACTCCTCCGCCAAGAAAAAGATTCATATCGGCAAGAACCTCACGCGAGGACTCGGCACGGGAATGAACCCCGAGCTCGGTAAGCGTGCAGCTGAAGAAACGAAAGAAGAAATACAGCAGGCGCTGAAAGGTTCCGACATGATTTTTGTTGCCTGCGGTATGGGTGGCGGTACTGGTACTGGTGCTGCGCCAGTAGTTGCAAAGACTGCAAAAGAACTTGGCGCACTCACCGTCGCCGTCACGACAAAGCCATTTTCGTTCGAAGGTCAGCAGCGCCTTCGCCTCGCCGAGCAAGGCCTCGAAGAACTCCGCAAAGAAGTCGATGCACTTATCGTTGTTCCAAACGACCGGCTCCTTGCAACCGTCTCAAAAGAAACCAGTCTCAAGCAAGCATTCGCACTCTGCGATGACATCCTCAAGCAAGCAGTAGAAGGTATCTCCGACCTCATCACGAATCCCGGCATCGTTAACGTCGACTTCGCGGACATTCGCGCAGTCATGGAAAACGCTGGTTCAGCACTTATGGGTATCGGTATCGCCTCAGGTGAAAACCGCGCTCAAGCTGCTGCTCGCGCCGCCATCTCTTCTCCGCTCCTTGAAATCTCCATCAACGGTGCACGCGGCGTACTCTTCGCCATCGCCGGAGGTGACGACCTCGGCATGCTCGAGGTTCAAGAGGCAGCAAAGATTATCACCGAGTCGGTAGACCCGAACGCCAAGATCATCTTCGGTGCCATCAAAGACGAAAAACTCAAGAAAAACGAAGTCAAAGTTACCGTTATTGCGACCGGCTTCCCTGGTGGCCGCGACAGCTCCTCAACCAAAGGCTCTCCTCTTTTCTCTGCCATGAAAGACAAGCCCGTTGTTGAAGAAGCACCTATCCGCGGCAAGATATTCAACACCGCAGCAGCTGCCCCTGAGCCAATAAAGCTCCCTGAAGAGAAGTTGCCTCCTCTACCTGAAGCAAAACCAAAGCCGGCTGAAGACGAAGACGATGAGTGGGGGGCGGTCCCAAGTTTCCTCCGCAGACCAAAAATCAAGTAAAAAGGAAAAACGACCGGAAATTCGCCGGTCGTTTTCGTTTCTGGTAGAATCTCCTCACTATGCAATATGACTTGGCAATCGTAGGCGGCGGACCGGCGGGTGTTTCTGCGGGTATTTACGCAGCGCGCAAAAAACTAAAGACGGTTCTTATCGCGGAGATGATCGGTGGGCAAAGCACTGACTCCATGGGCGTTGAGAACTGGGTTGGAGTTGAAAAGATAGAAGGACCGGCTCTGGCGAGCATGATGGAAAAACATCTGCGAGCCTACGAAGGCGAGATGCTGGAGTTAAAGACTGGTGACCGCGTAACAAAAGTCAGCGGGACGGAAGGCAATTTTAGTGTTGAAACCACAAACGGCACGTACCAAGCTAAAACCGTGCTTATGGCCTCAGGTGGTTCACGCCGCAAACTTGAAGTTCCTGGCGCTGCACAATACGAACACAAAGGAGTCACCTACTGCGCCTCATGCGATGGACCTATCTTTGCTGGCCAAGACACGGTGGTTATCGGTGGAGGCAATGCAGGCTTTGAGACTGCAGCACAGCTCCTCGCCTATGCAAAATCTGTCACGCTCCTCTCTCGCAGTGAATATCGTGCAGACCCGGTGACTGTCGAGAAAGTCCTTGCACATCCGAACATGAAAGGGATCATCAACGTGGAGCCAGTCGAAGTGAAGGGTGAGAAATTTGTTACGTCGTTGGTGTATCGCAGTAAAGACGGTGGTGAACCGGTAGAAATACCAGCGGGGGGTATTTTTGTTGAAATAGGCATGCTGCCTTCAACTGACTACGCCAAAGGTCTAATCGAGCTTGATGCCGTTGGCCGCGTGGTCACCAATCCAAAAAACCAGCAGACCTCCGTCCCTGGCATTTGGGCCGCAGGCGATTGTACTGATGAGCTCTACCATCAAAACAACATCGCCGCAGGCGACGGTGTCAAAGCTTTGGAGGATATTTACATGCATTTACACGCTCGCTAACGCGAGCGTGTAATGGCAACTCCAGCAACCGCAGGCGGCATCAAATCTAACTTGCGGATAGTTACACTGACTGACTGCACGGTAGGATTGTTCATTACTTCCCTGCTAATCGTCTCGGCCAGCGTTTCAAGCAGTTTGAAGGATCTATTTTCAACAATTTTCTGCGCTATCTCGCGCGCATCCATGTAATTATAGGTGCGCTGTATATCCTCCTGCCATTCGGTAGGTTTTTGTTCGATTTTGATATCAAGACCAAAACGCTGATGCTTTGCACGCTCGGGAGCCCCTACCCCATGACGACCAGAGAAAACCAAACCTTCGAGAAAAATAGTATCCATGGAAATACAGCGTGAGCGAATAAGAGCCCGAAGCTGTATCTCGTTAGATCATTCCTGAATAATAGCAGAGTAGCCTACGTCAGCGGAGCGGCAGATGACCCCAGGTACAAGGCGCGGGAAGACGAGCGACAGAGACGTATGGCGTATACGGCGAAGGAGGTCGGCGGGACCCGCAACGCAGTAAATGGGGTTGGATGTCGCTCCCTCTATGGTCTATTACTATTCCCCTCGTCGGCGAGTCGCCATAGATACCAACTAGCCACAGTTCGGTACGGTGCCCACGGCTTCGCCAACTTCTCCATTTTGTCGTGCTCTGGCATTGAACGGAGATTGAACAGCTTTTGAAAACCTTTTTTGATGCCGAGGTCTAACGTTGGCAGCACGTCAGGGCGACCCAACGTAAACATCAAAAACATATCCGCAGTCCACACACCGATACCTTTGACTGCTACCAAATGCTCGCGTACTTCTTCGTCGCTCATTGTGGGAAACTTCTCGGGCTTAATGAAACCCTCGCGAAACTTCTCAGAGAGGTCAGTGAGATACGCTAGTTTTTGACTTGAAAGTCCCGCAGCCCGTAGCGCTTCCGGTTTCTTTTTTGAAAATTCTTTGCAGTCAGGCTTCCCTGCTTTGAATAACGCACTGTAACGTCCATAAATCGTCGCGGCCGCTTTGCCGGAAAGTTGCTGGTAAATAATGGCGCGGGTAAGCGCTATATACGTGTCATCGCGCGCGCCAATATCGTCTGGCTTTGGATGACGCGAAATAACCGCCCTTAAGCCTTCGTCTTTACGCAAATGCCGCAAAGCGGCTTCCATCATCTTTGGACTCATTGGCGGTGTGTATTGAACGAAGTTCGAATGTATTTTGAATTAAACCCTAACGACCAATGATGCGCGCCTCGGACAC